>NZ_JCAFTF010000005.1:0-361841 GCF_059369995.1 Stenotrophomonas sp. YJH_SMC_53
ACAGCGTATGAACCTGCCTCAATCCTTGGATGGCTTGCGCTTTGCGTCCTGCGCCGCCTGCTCTTCCCGGATCAAGGCATCGAGTTTTTTTAGGTAGTCGGTCTCCGCACGCAGATAGGCGACTTCCTTGAGCAGCTCATCGCGGCTCATTTCCTCAGGTGGCTTGGACGAACGGGTCTTTTTCATCGGCTTTCGGGGCAGCGGCGGAGGCGGTGCCAACGCTTGGGCACCGCCTTGAGCATACAGGCGCCGCCATCGCCCCACCGCGCCGGCATCACCGATCTGGAAGTAGGTGGTGGCCTCCCGCCCGGACATACCGTCCTGGCTCATCTTCTTCAGGACAGCCAGTTTGAATGTGAGGTCATAGGACCGGGCCTGGCGGCGAAACCCGCGCCAACCATGCAGCCGATAGGTCGCCACCCAGCGCCTGACCGTGGAGAACTCCAGGCCGTGGTGACGGGCAATGGCTTTGATCGATGTGGAGGTCTTGCAGGCCTCTTTGGCAACCTGCAGCTTGAAGCGCGCGTCATATCTGTTCATGTATCCCTCGGAGGTTGGATCTGGCGTCCAACTCCTGGGGGTCACTTCACCATGGGGGCTTGGCCGCGGCATCCATGCCGCGGACACCCCCGCCCCGCCTACCCACCCGGCCTTGGACAGTTTCCTGCGGCGTTCACCACGGAAAATCACAAACAAGAGCAAAAGCGGGTCGCTTCGCTCGCAAAGCCGAGGCCGCCAGCCAACCGCCGTTGCTGTTGCCTTTGCTTTTGCCTTTTCTCTTGATTTTCCCGTGGTGGGGCAGCCGCAGAGATCTGTCTGGGGGCGGGAGGGTGGGGTTGGCGGGGTATCTGATCTGGCCCCCAGGGACGGGTTCACAGCGTCCCCGCCAGCCCCAGCCGCCCGGCCCACCCACGGGAACCCGAGCTTTCAGCGACCAACCCAACCCCACCACGGAGGGGCTCCGCCGTTCGCCGACCACCGCCGAAGGCGCGCTTTCCGCGGAAGAAAAAAATTTCCAACAGACGTGTCGATTCCCAGCCCCCTGGTTCGTTGTACCCAGTGAAGGGCACGCACCACGCGTCCCACGGGAGACCGAAATGAAAGTGATGGTGATCGTGAAGGCCAACGCCGACTCCGAAGCCGGCCGCATGCCCAGCGAACAGGAACTGTCCGAAATGGGCGCCTTCAACGAACAACTGGTGGCCGCCGGCATCATGCTGGCCGGTGAAGGCCTGCACGCCACCCAGCGCGGCCGTCGCATTCATTTCGGCGGCGGGGCACCCAAGGTCGAGGCCGGTCCGTTCGGTCCTGCCAGCGAACAGATCGCCGGCTTCTGGCTGTGGGAGGTGCGGTCGCTGGACGAGGCCGTTGAATGGGCCAGCCGTGCGCCGTTCGGCGAGGGCGGCACGCTGGAACTGCGTCCGCTGATCTCCGCAGAAGACTTTGGTGAAGCCTTCACCCCCGAATTACAGCAGCAGGAACAGCGTCTGCGTGCACAGCTGGAAGGCTGATCCGATTCCTCTCCCTGCCGGGCACGCCCCGGCACTATCGCCCTGAACCGCACAACGGAGTATTGCCATGAGACTGATTCCCTTCCTCGGCTTCAGCGGCCAGGCCCACGAGGCAATGGCGTTCTATGCCAAGGCACTCGGTGGCCAGGTCACCTCGGAAATGAAGTACCGCGACATGCCGCCCTCCGATGGCTCGCCGGGCTGCAACGAAATGCCGCCGGAAACCCTCGACCACGTTGCGCACAGCCAGCTGGAGATCGGCAGCGCCATCGTGATGGCGGCCGACGGTCCCGGCGGTGGCGAGGGCGGCTCGACCACCATCAATGTCGACGTCGACAGCATCGAAGAAGCCGAACGCGTGTTCGCTGCGCTGGCCGAAGGTGGCCAGGTGCAGATGCCGATCGCCGAAACGTTCTGGGCACATCGCTGGGGCATGCTGATCGACCGTTACGGCAAGCCGTGGATGGTCAATTGCATGAAGCAGCCCTGATCCCTCCCTCTTTCCTCTTCATTCACAAGGAGCGTTACCAATGAGTGCACCACAACCGCAGATGATCTTCGTCAACCTGCCCGTGCAGGATCTGGAGAAGTCCAAGGCATTCTTCACCGCGCTGGGCTACAGCTTCAATCCAACCTATACCAATGACGATGCGGCTGGCATGGTCATAAGCGAGAGCATCTATGTGATGCTGCTGACCCAACCTTTTTTCCAGCAGTTCACCAACAAGCCGATTGCCGACGCGCACACCCACACGGAAGTGATCAATGCGCTCTCGGCACCCAGTCGCAAGGCCGTTGACGAGCTGGTGGACAAGGCACTGGCCGCCGGCGCCAGCGAGCCGCAGCCGGCGCGCGACCTGGGCTTCATGTACCAGCGCGGCTTCCAGGACCTGGATGGCCATCTCTGGGAAATCGCACACATGGACGGCGAGCCGGGCTGACGGCCGCCGCAAGGGAGAACCCTCATGGCTTACGTGGATGCGTACGTGCTGCCGTGCCCGCAGGACAAGGTGGCGGCCTACCGCCGCCTTGCCCGCAAGGCCGGCGTGGTGTGGAAGGACCATGGCGCGCTGCAGTACATGGAATGCGTGGCCGACGATGTGGAACCGGGCAAGAGCACCTCGTTCCCGCGCGCGGTCAAGGCGAAACCGGGCGAGACGGTGATCGTCGCCTTCGTGGTGTTCCGCTCGCGCGCGGCACGCGACCGCATCAACGCAAAGGTGATGGCCGACCCGCGGCTGGCGTCGCTGGGCCCGAAGGACATGCCGTTCGATACCCGGCGCATGTTCTGGGGTGGCTTCAAGCCGATTGTTGAAGCGTGAGCTGCGGCGCTTGTGCGGGCCGGGCGTGCGTGCTGTGATCGGCGCATGCTCGAGCCCGCACTGACGCAGCGTCTGGAAACCCTCTGGCGGATGGAGTCGCCAGTGCTGATCGCGCGCCTGGCGCGGCTGCTCGGTGGCGATGTCGGCCGTGCCGAGGAACTGGCCCAGGACACCTGGCTGGCCGCGCTGGAGCGTTGGCCGGAGCAGGGCATCCCGGACAACCCCGGAGCCTGGCTGATGACCACCGCGCGCAACCGTGCCATCGATGTGCTGCGCCAGCACCAGCGCGTGGCGCAGCAGCACGCGCAATGGGGCGAGGAACTGCATCCGGCGGCGCTGCCGGCACCCGATGACAACCAGGCGCTGGAGGATGACCTGGGCGATGACCTGCTGCGGCTGATGTTCGTGGCCTGCCATCCCGTGCTGCCGGCCGATGCGCGCGTGGCACTCACCCTGCGCCTGCTCGGTGGCCTGACCACCGTGGAGATCGCACGCGCGTTCCTGCAGCCGGAACCGACCATCGCCCAGCGCATCGTGCGCGCCAAGCGCACCCTGGCGCAGAAGCAGGTGCCCTATGAAGTGCCGCGCGCGGAGGCGATGCCGGAGCGCCTGGCTTCGGTGCTGGAGGCGATCTACCTGGTGTTCAACGAAGGCTATGCGGCCAGCGCCGGCGATGACTGGATGCGTCCGGCACTGTGCGATGAAGCGCTGCGCCTGGCCCGCATCCTGGCCCATCGGTTGCCGGTGCCGCCGGTACTGGGCCTGCTGGCGCTGATGGAGCTGCAGGCCTCGCGTGCAGCGGCGCGGGTGGACGCGCAGGGCGCGCCGGTGCTGCTGGACCGTCAGAACCGCGCGCGCTGGGATTGGCTGCAGATCGAACGTGGTCAGCAGGCACTGGCACGTGCGCTGGCCGCAGGCGGCGGGCAGGATCCCTACGTGCTGCAGGCGCGCATCGCGGCCTGCCATGCGGCTGCGCGTCGCGCTGACGCTACCGATTGGCCGCGCATTGCTGCGCTTTATACACAGCTTCTGCAGGTGCAGCCTTCGCCAGTGGTGGCATTGAACCGGGTGGTGGCGATCCTGCGCAGCGACGGTCCCTTCGCCGCGTGGGCGCAACTGCAGCCCTTGCTGGTCGACGCGCGCCTGCGTGACTACGCGCCACTGCAGGTGGTGCGTGGCGAGCTGTTGCAGGCACTGGGGCGCGAGCAGGATGCGCGTGACGCTTTTGGCGAGGCGGCTCGGCTCAGCCACAACCAGGCCGAGCGCGGACTGCTGCGGCAACGGGCCGGCCTGCCCCCCACGGACTGAGCCGACAAGGACAGCACTTGTCGCCGCGCGCCTGAGCGGCTATGTTTCGCGCCCAGCGGACGCATCAGCGCCCGCATTCCGTGCGTATTGACCGAGGAGCGGTTGGATGTATTCAAGGACGAAGAGCGCATCGCGCGCTTTTGCGCGCCTGCTTGCCTGTGCCCTGTGCCTGGCCGTATGGCCGACGGCCGTGCAGGCCGCGGACAAATCGCAGCAGGCCTATTGGGCCGGTTTTGCCTATACCGCTGACGCCGCCGCCGTGCAGGCGACCACGCCACATGCGCATGCGGTGCTGGAACGGCGTGGCCTGGTCCCGCTGAACCAGACGCTGGCGCAGTCGCTCAAGCGCCGCGCACCGGCCCACCTGGAGCTGATCGACCAGCCGGTGGCGATGCTCGACGGCACCACCAGCGCCACCGTGCTGGCCGCCGCGCTGGACCGCGAACTGGTCTCGGTCGAGCCGATCGGTGACCAGTACAAGGTGCTGGTGGAAGTGGCGCTGCAGGCGTTGTTCTTCGACTTCCGCGAGCGCCAGGTGATCGCGTCCTATCCGCTTACGCTGCAGCGCATCGACGTGCAGGATTACCGACCGGACAACGACGATATCGACGCGATCGTCGCCGATCTGCTGTATGGCGGCGCCGATACCAGCCTGTCGCAGGTGCTGGCGGCCAGCCTTGCCCAGGCCAGGTTGCCCGACGCGGCGGTGCGCCGTCTGCAGGTCGGTGGTGTAACCCTGTCCGACGCGGTCCGCGCCAAGCTGCCCGACCCGAAGTGGGAAGCGCCGCTGCGCGCCACGCTGGCCCATGAACTGTCCAAGACGCTGTCGTCCAACACCGGCGTCGGGCTGCTGCCGCCGGCCTCGGGCCAGGCGATCGGTGGCGCGATGGCTGCCCGCTTTGCCGACGGCAAGGTCTACCAGCTGAAGATTCCCGAACCCGACTACGTCATCAACCTGCAGGTCGATGCACTGAAGAACGGCGTGATCGAGGAAACCCCGGCGATGAAGACGATGCTGTTCGGCGCCTTCTTCACCGCCAAGGTGACCGAACCGTTCTCGGGGAAGGTCTATTTCGAACAGCCGCTGCGCAAGGGGGCCACCAAGGTGGTTCCGGCCACGCAGTGGCAGGTCGACCAGTGGTCGGCCAGCTACGAAACCCTGCTGGCCGGGCTCGATGCCTTCGCCGGCGCCGCCGCCAAGCGTGCCGATTCGCGCGCCTGGCTGGACGAACAGAAGCCGGGCGGCCGCCCGTTGCAGCAGCAGACCCAAGCCCTCCAGGAGTTGATCAAGTCATGTCGTTGATGCGTACCATTCTGCTCATCCTCATCGCGCTGGTGGTGGCCTCGCCGGTCGCTGCGCAGACCGCGAGTTCGCGCGGCACCGGCTCGGCCAGCTACGGCCTGCGCCTGAGTGCCGATACCCGTGCCCAGGCCCTGAACAAGGCCAAGGTCAACGCCCTGGAGGCGTACATCGCCGAAACCGGTGCGGCCAAGCTGCGCCTGTTCGAAGCGCGCCGCGCCGAGTTCATCGGCGAGATCGACCGCTACGTGCTCAGCGCGGTGCAGCTGTCGGACACCGAAGACAAGAAGGCCAAGACCTACACCGTCACCGTCCGTGCCGAGATCAACACCACCCTGCTGCAGACCAAGCTGGATGCGGGTTCGGCCGTGGCCGGTGCCACCGCCGCGCAGCGCTCGCTGCTGACCTTCCTGTTCATGGCGCGCTCGCAGGACACCGTGCAGTCGTTCCAGGACAAGGAATACCGCCGCGTCGACGCCAGCAGCAGCTACAGCGAGAACACCCGTGAGGGCGACAGCTTCCGCGGCAACTCGGTCAGCACCAACGGCAGCATCAACCAGAACGGATCGGTGTCGGTCACCAGCGGCGGCAGCACCACCGCTCGCGCCGACAACATCACCTGGAAGGTGGCCAACGCCGCCGAGGTCAACACCGCGATGACCGGTGCCTTCAGCGCCGCCGGCTACGAAGTGGTTGAAGCCGAATACGTGGAAGGCGAGTCGCGTGGCCTGCTCAGCATCGAGCGTATCCGCAAGGACTTCAGCACCGGCAACGACCTGGCCCCGGCCACCCTGCGTGACACCGCCAACGGCATCCGTGCAGCCAACATTCCGTACATCGCCGTCGGCACCCTCGACATCGGCATGCGCGACCGTGATCCGGCCAGTGGCAACACCCGCGTGTTCGTCACCGTCACCGGCAAGGTGCTGGACGTGACCGGTCGTTTCCCGCGCACCGTGTCGTCGGTCGGCCCGGTGCAGTTCTCCGGCACCGGCCCGAATGAAACCGTGGCCCGTACCAATGCCCTGCAGCTGGCTGCCGAAAAGGCCGCCCAGCAGATGATCAACGAACTGAACGTCAAGGCAGTGCGCTGATCCGCCGCCCCGGTGGGTGCCGAGCGCGCTCGGCATCGGCCCGGGGCTCACCGATTCCCCACGTGCCGAACCGCGGCCGTCTCTCCCAAAGGACTCTCACATGATCCGCAATACCGCTCTTGTCCTGGCCATCGCGGCCGCCACCCTGTCGATGCCGGCGCACGCTGGCCTTGGCAAGCTGAAGGACCTGGCCGGCGCCGCCACCGGTACCTCCAGCAGCAGCGCCTCCAGCGCCGCCGCACCGGATGAAGCCGCGCAGGAAGCACTGGTGCGTCGTTTCGTCAGCTCGCAGTCGCACTCGCTGCAGGCCCAGACCTCGTTCGCCCGTGCCTTCGGCCTGGCCGAGCAGGTGCAGCTGCTGGAAGCCGAGCGCCAGGCGCTGTCGTCGGGTTCGGTCAGCGTCGATGCGATGAAGAAGTCGGTGTCGGTCAGCGAAGCCGCCCAGGCCGCGATCGACGAGCGCCAGGCCGCGCAGCCGGAGCTGAACGCTGAATCCAAGCAGCACTATGCCGAAGGCCTGGTCTCGCTGCTGGCGTCGGCTGCCGAAGCGCAGAAGCTGGGCGGCGAAGCCAGCAACTTCACCGCCGGCATGAAGAACCTGGGCGCCACCCAGATGGCCACCGTCGGCCGCAAACTGGCTGCCGGTGCATGGGTGGCCAAGGAATCGCCGGGCTTCATCCAGGGCCTGTACGGCTCGACCAAGTCGGCCGTGACCTTCGCCAAGAAGAGCAAGGTGAAGGTGCCGTCGAACGCCGATTCGATGCTCGACTCGATCTGATCCGAGGATCAACCCCATGCGTACGACCTCCCGTTTGATCGGCCTGGGCCTGGCCGCCGTGCTGCTTGCAGCCTGCGGCAAGCAGGACACCCCGGCCGCCGATGCGCCCACACCCGCCAAGGACAAGGCAACCAGTGCACTGGCCAGCAATGCGCCAGTGGAAGCAGCGCCCCTGCGTGGCACGCCGGATTTCGGCGGCACCACCCAGGTCGCGCGCGAGGCCGACGGCATCGGCAGCACCCCGGAACTGGCGGTGCTGGCGGCGCTGCAGTCGGCGGTGGCGCAGGTCAACGGTGTACGCGTGGCCAGCCAGATGCAGGGCCTGCGTGCAGGCCTGCATGTGGATGTGGATGACGAACACGTCGGCGATATCCGCGCCGACGCGTTCACCCAGCAGATGATCGCCGGCTCGCAGGGCGCGGTGCTGGGCTATGAAATCCTGTCGCAGGACGAAGTGCGGCAGCTGGACGAGGAAACCATCGCGCGCGTGCGCGCCAGCGATGAAGGCTGGAGCTTCAAGGGTTCGGCCTCTGCCAGCGCCTCTGGCGAAGCCACGGCCAAGGGCGGCGGTGCCTCGGCCAGTGTCAAGGAGCGCTACGACGAGAAGGTCAGCGTCGATGCCAAGCGTGGCGCAAGCTCGTTCGATTCCGACGTGACCCACCGCAGCATGCGCAGCTACTGGAAGGTACGCGTGCGTGCCCAGATCGCCCAGTACCGCGCACCGGACGAGCAGGGCAAGCCGAAGATCGTGGTCGCGCTGCCGCGTACGAAGGCCGGCAGCTATGCCGTGGGCGATGGCCGCGTGAGCGCCGATGAAGTGGCCGACGCGATCCGCGCACGCCTGTCCGACACGCTGACCCAGACCCAGCGCTTCATCGTGCTGGATCGCGAGTTCGGCGACGAACTGCAGGCCGAGATCGACCACATCAACAGCGGCAACGTGCGTTTGCAGGACACTGCCCGCGTCGGCCAGCAGCTGGCGACCGACCTGATCCTGATCCCGACCATCGAACGCTTCGAGTACCCGCGCAGCGTGCGCAACCTGCGCATGTCCGACCGTCAGGTGACCTCATACTCCGGTGGCGGCCGCATCACCCTGCGCCTGGTCAACGCCACCACTGGCCAGGTGGTGATGTCCGACAGCTTCGATCACCAGTTGGCCTCGACCGGCCCGAGCACCCTGCCGCGTGTGGTCAACGGCCGCAACATGGCTGCGGCGATGATGGAATCGCTGTCCGGCCAGATCGGCACCAGCATCGTCACCACGCTGTTCCCGGTGTCGGTGGTGTCGGTGGACGGTGACCAGGTGGTGCTGAGCCAGGGCGGTGACACCGTGCAGGCCGGCCAGCGCTGGCAGGCTGTGCGCCTGGGCGAGGAACTGAAGGACCCGCAGACCGGCCGTTCGCTGGGCCGCAGCGAACACCCATGCTGCACCATCCGCATCGACCGCGTGGCTGCACAGACCTCGTACGGCACCATCGAAGACGGCGTTGACGCGATGCGCGGCGGCTTCCGTCCGGGCCAGATCGAACTGCGCCAGAAGCTGGGCAGCAAGCCGGCTGCCGCCGCTGCTGCGGGCGCGACCGCCCCGGCTGCAGCCGCCGCCCGCCCGGCCGCCAAGCCGAAGCCCAAGCCTGCTGCCGCCCCGGCCGAAGACCCGAACTGGTAACACGCCCAAGCAACACACAGATGGGGTCAGAGCCCTTTCCCGCCGGGAAAGGGCTCTGACCCCTTCGTGTTTCCGTCCGTGTCGACCAAGGTCGACACCCACCAACAGCAGCAGAGATCTGTCGAAGGCGGGGTGGGTCCGGTTGCGGGGGTGTCCGCGGCATGAATGCCGCGGCCAAGCCCCCAAGGGTGAGGGCGCTTTGCTTGCGAAGCACTGCTTCGCAAGCGTCCGAACGCACAGCCGCCAGCGGCTGGGCCGGACCGCGGAGCGGGGTTTACGGCTTCCCCCGCAACCGGACCCACCCCGCCATCCCACCGAATGCCTGCTTCTGCTGTTGCTGTTGCTCCAGCTGTTGCTGCTGCCCTGGCTTCGGCGGGTGCAGGGCGCAGCCCTGCCGAATCCCATTACACTCCAGAAGGATTTCCCTGCTGGAGAGAGCAATGAAACGAGTGGTATTGGGCGTGCTGGCCCTGTCGGTGTCGAGCGCACTGATGGCGGCCACCCCGAAATTCGATGGCGCGCGGATCTCCGCCGACGTCAAGGAACTGGCCTCCGACGCCTACGAAGGCCGCTCGCCGGCCACCGCCGGCGAAGAGAAGACCATCGCCTACCTCAGCAAGCAGTTTGCCGACGCCGGTCTGCAGCCGGGCGGCGACCTCAGGGACGGCAAGCGCCTTTGGACCCAGGCCGTGCCGTTGCGCAAGGGCGACATCGTCGGCACACCGCAGCTGGCGCTGCACCAGGGCGGCAAGACCGTTGCGCTGGAGCAGGGCAAGCAGATTGCCGTGCGCGCCGCCATGAACGGCGCCAGCAACGTCGACATCAGCAAGGCCCCGCTGGTGTTCCTCGGCTATGGCGTGAAAGCGCCGGAGCGCAACTGGGACGACTTCAAGGGCGTGGACCTGAAGGGCAAGATTGCCGTCGTACTGATCAACGATCCGGACTTCGAAACCGGCCAAGGTGATTTCGACGGCAAGGGCATGACCTATTACGGCCGTTGGACCTACAAGTACGAGGAAGGCGCGCGCCAGGGTGCACTGGGCGTGCTGATCGTGCACGAGACCGCACCGGCCTCCTATGGCTGGGCCACCGTGGCAGGTTCCAACACCAACACCATGTTCGACGTGGTGCGCGACAACCCGGCCGAAAGCCACCCGCTGCTGGAAGGCTGGATCCAGCGCGACCTGGCCGTGGAGCTGTTCCGCTCCGCCGGGCAGGACTTCGAGGCGCTGAAGAAAAAGGCGCAGCAGCGCGACTTCACCCCGGTGCCGCTGACCGGCGCCAGCCTGGACGCGAAGTACGCGGTGAAGACCGAAGTGATCACCTCGCACAACGTGGCCGCACGCCTGGAAGGCAGCCGCCATCCGGATGAGACGATCATCTACAGCGCGCACTGGGACCACATTGGCGTGGGCGAGCCGGACGCGCGCGGTGACCGCATCTTCAACGGCGCACTGGACAACGCCAGCGGTACCGCCTCGCTGCTCGAGCTTGCCCGTGGCTTCGCCAAGGAAACGCGCCCGCAGCGCTCGCTGCTGTTCCTGGCGGTCACCGCCGAGGAGAAGGGCCTGCTGGGTTCGGAGTACTACGCCACCCATCCGCTGTACCCGCTGGAAAAGACCGTGGCGGTGATCAACATGGACGGCATGGCGCCGTTCGGCCCGTCGCGTGACTTCGGCATCTACGGTGCCGCGCGTTTCGAGCTGCTGGACCAGCTGAAGGACGTGGCCAAGGGCTGGGACATCCGCTACACGCCGGACCCGAAGCCGGAAGCGGGCCTGTTCTTCCGCTCCGACCACTTCCCGTTCGCCAAGCGTGGCGTGCCGGCGCTGTCCTGGTCGGCCGGCCAGGACTGGGTGGACGGTGGCGTCGCCGCAGGCAAGAAAGCCTCCGAGGACTACACCGCCAAGCGTTACCACCAGCAGGGCGACGAATGGCAGCCGGACTGGGTGTTCGCCGGTGCCGCCCGCGACCTGGAAGTGCTGTACACGCTGGGCAACCAGCTGGCCAACTCCCGTGCCTGGCCGAACTGGAGCAAGGACGAGTCGTTCCGCGCCGTACGCGACGCCAGCGCCGACCAGCGCAAGTAAGGGCGTTCGGTAGTGCCGGCCGCTGGCCGGCAACCGCACTCGGTCCGGGCAACCGTCCCCTGAGTCAGGGGGCGGCGCCATAGGCGCGGGGATGTGGGTGCTGGTGAGATGGGGCCCACGGCTTGCGCAGGCGAGCCGTGGGAGCGCCAGCGCGAATGCGCAGGCGCGTTCCCGGCATTTCCATAGCGGCTTCCATCCGCACTTTCCGGCCCTTCGTCGCAGGCCGCTTGCTTGCCCGGCCGGCCGCCCTATGCTCGGCTCACCCCCTTCCTCCAAGGCGCCGCCGTGTTCGCCAGCCTTTCACTCCTGTTCCGTCACCTGCTGGCCTGGGCTGCGGCGCTGTTCGTCGCAGGCATGGTCTGGAGCGGCATCTTCAGTGGCATGAACGATGGCCCGGGCTGGGTGTTCGGCCTGCTGGCGATGTTCCTGATGATCTCCGCACTGGGCAGCGCGATCACGCATATACGCCGGGTCTGGCTGGTCGCCGGCCGGCTGGATTCGACCACGCTGTCCGGGCGCCAGCGCCGCCAGGTGGAACTGCCGATGGATGCCGGCCAGGCTTACGCCGTGGTGGAAGCGGCCATCTCTGAGCTGCCGCGTGTCGAGGATGTGGAAAGCTCGGCCGGCAGCCTGCAGGTGCGCGCCTATGTGCGCCGGGTCGACCTCTGGAATGGCCGCCAGCCCTCGCGCTGGAACCTGCCGGCGCGGCTGGCGATCAAGCGCAACAGCGTGCTGGCCACGGTCACGCCGGGGCAGGGCACCAGCACCGTTACCCTGCTGTTCGAACCCGATGCCGGCTGGTGGGCCGACCTGCTGGCGCTGGACGAGGGCAGCAACTTCGAGAACGCCGAAGCAGTCACCCGCGCGATCAGTCGCCGCGTCGCCGACCAGCGCCGCGACGAACAGGCTGCGGCCGAACAGACCCAGGTGGAAAAGGAACTGTCGGTGGCGCGCTTGAACCTGTTGCATGCGCAGGTGGAACCGCACTTCCTCTACAACACGCTGGCCAATGCGCAGGTGCTGACCCGCACCGACCCGGCACGGGCCGAGCAGATGCTCGGCCACCTGATCCAGTACCTGCGCAGCTCGTTGCCACAGGTGGACGAATCGGTGTCCACGCTGGGCGTGGAGCTGGAACGCACCCGCGCCTACCTGGAGATCCTGCGCATCCGCATGGGCGCACGGCTGGCGGTGGAAGTGCAGGTGCCCAACGAACTGCATGGCGTGCACCTGCCGGCGATGGCGCTGCAGACGCTGGTGGAAAACGCGATCAAGCATGGCCTTGAACCCAAGCCCGGCGGAGGCACGATCTGGATCCTGGCGCGCGGCTTCGATGACCATGTGACGGTGACCGTGGCCGACGACGGGCTCGGCTTCGGCCAGGGCACCAGTGGTACCGGCATCGGCCTGAAGAACCTGCGCGAGCGCCTGCGCCTGACCTGCGGTGAGCAGGCCGGCGTGGCGATCGTCGCCAACTTCCCCAGCGGCGTGGCAGCGACCATGACCCTGCCGCAGTCGCACAAGGAGCGCAGCCATGCCGCTTGAAGCCCTGATCGCCGAAGACGAGGATCTGCTGCGGCAGTCACTGGTGGAGCAGCTGGGCCGGCTGTGGCCGGACCTTGCGCTGGTGGCCGAGTGCGAGGATGGTGCCAGCGCGCTGGAGCAGCTGGCCGAGAAGCAGCCGGACATCGCCTTTCTCGATATCCGCATGCCTGGCATCAGCGGCATCGAGGTGGCACGCTCGCTGTCCGAGCTGAGCCCGCGCACCCAGGTAGTGTTCGTCACCGCCTACGACCAGTACGCCATCGATGCGTTCGAGCAGGGCGCGATGGATTACCTGTTGAAGCCGGTCAGCGACGAGCGCCTGCTGGCCACCCGCGAGCGCATCCTGTCGCGGCTGCCATCGACGCGCCAGGACGATGCCGTGCTGGAGCGCCTGCTGCAGCGGCTGGGCCCATCGCAGGGCGCTGCCGAGCGCCCGCCACTGGCCTGGATCACCGCCAGCAACGGGCGCGAGACGCAGCTGATCATGCTGGAAGACGTGGCCTACTTCCGCGCGGACAACAAGTACACCACCGTGGTCACCGCCACCGGCGAAAGCCTGCTGCGCACACCATTGCGCGAGCTGCTGGAAGTGCTCGATGCGCAGCACTTCCGCCAGATCCATCGTTCGACCATCGTCAACATGAAGGCGGTGGCGGCGGTCAGCCGCGACGATACCGGGCGCGGCGTGCTGCGCCTGCGCGGGCGCACGGAGACGCTGGTGGTCAGCCAGCCGTTCATGAGCCTGTTCCGCGGCATGTAGCCGCAGCAGCATCTCCTTCACCGAGGAACGAACATGCCCCGACTGTTGATTGCGTGCATTGTCGTGCTGGCGTTGGCCGGCTGCGAAAGGTCCCGCAACACCTCGATCACGCGCACCCACGCCAACGGCGTGGACACGCTGTACAGCAAGGCTACCGTCGTCGATGGCGAGGCTCGTTTCCAGTGCATTGCCAGCAGCAGTGGTGCCTGCCACTACCTGGTGCTCGATCCGGGCTGCAGCCCCGATGCGGCGTGTACCACACCGCCGCTGCGCCGGTTCGCAGTTGCAGCAGGCAAGACCGAGGCCATGCGTGGCCTGCCCGACGGCTTCCGCCAGTGCGTCAGCCAGGACCCGATAGAACACTGCCACCGTGAGTGATCACGGTGGCAGTGTGGGTCCCCCCGCTTCCCTGAAGGCTCAGTAGGCAGGTTGCAGTGTCAGGTCGTGATGGTGCTCGGTCTCGCCTACATGGTTGAGGCGGCCGACCAGTTCGGAGTGCTGCTTCATCCGGCCGATCTCGGTCATGATGCGGATGTCCTCGTGGCGCAGTTCGCGCCTGGCGGTGACCGCCTGCTTGTAGTCCAGCACTTCCGGGTAGTGCTCGGCCAGGTCCAGCGCCTCGGCCACGTGTTCGACGCTGTCGGCCTTGGAACTGATGCGGGCGCGACTGTTGAACGCCTTCATCCAGCGCTCGAAGCCGGCCTGCTGATCGAACATGTTGGCCATGAACCAGATCACGAACAGGATCGAGACCCACGAGCCGAACACGATCACCACGCGGGTGAAGGTGATATGGAAGTCATCGCGCCACAGGTAATTGGCGATCAGGCCCAGGATCAGCAGCGAGGCCGCCTGCCAGCCGACGATCGAGGCGATCAGCCACTGGCACTTGGCCTGGGCCAGCACCGCCACTTCATCGCGGATCTGCTGCTCGCTGAGGTTGCGCCAGTGCGCCACCTGTTTGTCGAACGGGCTGCTGTAGAGCTCGTTGTCGCGAAGCAGAATTCCCAAACCCTTGAACAAGGCAATCATGGCTGGCTCCTTGTGGAACGTGCGTCGATCAGCATTGGACGGTGTGGCGGATCCAGTTCTAGCACTTCCAGCGAGCCGTGCAATGGGGGCAATGCCAAGCGGCGCAAGGCTTTGACCGGCGGGAGTGAAAATTGGTGCGATGCAGCATCGCAGTCGCGGCCTGCGACAGGATGTCGCAGGGTGAAACGTGCTGCGGCCGCACATGAAACCGTCGCTGAGCGGGGAGGCTCGCCGCAGGAGGCGTGATCGCCGAGAATCGGAGCCAACCGCGCAGGACGCGACTGTTCTTCCGCCTCTCCTGGACCTGTGATGCCGGCTTTGCTGCAGCGACTCTCCCGCCCCGTCACCGCGCCGATCCGACGCTGGGTACTGGACGCCTTCCCGCGCGGCCAGAGCGGCATCGATTACGACCATCCGCAGGGCGACCCGGGCTGGTTCGGCCCGGACAGCGTCACCTGGCGGCTGCACGCCGAATTCCCCTCGATGCTCGCCGGTGGCCTGTGCGCGCTGATGCTGCAGACACTGCACCCACGCGCGCTGGCCGGGGTCTATGACCACTCCAATTTCCGCCAGGACCTGGTGGGTCGGCTGCGCCGCACCACGGCCTTCGTTGCCGGCACCAGCTATGCGCCCAGCGGCGAGGTGGAGGCGCTGGTGGCCAAGGTGCGCCGCATCCATGCGCAGATCCGCGGGCAGACCGCGCAGGGCGAGCCCTACGCCGCCGACGATCCGCAACTGCTGACCTGGGTGCACGTGACCGAAGCCTTCGGTTTCCTGCAGGGTTTCCGACGCTACGGGCGCAAGGTGCCGGCGCACATCGCCGATCGCTATTACGACGAGTACCGTTGCGTGGCCGAGGCACTGGGCGCGGTGGACGTGCCGCGCAGCGAAGCGGAAGTGGCGGCGTACTTCTGTGCACGTCAGCCGGAGCTGCGTGTGGATGAGCGCTCGCGCGAGGTGCTGGAGGTGCTGTCCGGCGTGCGCCTGCCGGTACCGGTGCCGGGGCTGTCGCGCGAGGTGTTCCTCGGTGCGGGCGCGGCGCTGCTGCCGGACTGGGCCGAAGGCATGCTTGAACGCAGTGGCCGCCAGCGCGCGCAGGCGGCGGCGTCTGCGAAGCTGATGCAGGGCATGGCGCCGCTGTTCCGCCGCGCACTGCCCGATGGCCTGGCCAGTCGCGCCTGTGCACGCATGGGCGCTCCGGTGGAGATCCTGCGCGAGTGGCCCGCGGTTGCCTGGTAGGTGCCAAACTTGGTTGGCACGCCTTTCGCGCGGTGCCGCGGAAGCGCCATCCAACGTTGGCAGCTACCCGCAAGTGAAACGGGCGCCTTGCGGCGCCCGTTCCGGTTACATCACCACACCTTGACCCGCTTGTCCGGGGCCAGGTACAGCTTCTGGCCTTCCTTCACCTCGAACGCCGGGTACCAGGCGTCGATGTTGCGCACGGTCAGTGCGCGGAACTGGCCCGGTGCATGCACATCGGTCAGCAGCGAGTTGCGCAGCGCCTGCTCGCGGCTCTTGCTGCGCCACGCCTGGGCGAAGCCGAGGAAGAAGCGCTGGTCCGGGGTGAAGCCCTCCAGGGTCTGGCCCGGCTTGCCCTGCAGCGACAGCTGGTAGGCATCGTAGGCGGTGCCCAGGCCGGCCACGTCGGCGATGTTCTCGCCCAGGGTCAGCTTGCCGTTCACATGCACGCCCGGGAACGGCTCGTAGCTGCTGAACTGCGCGGCCAGCGCATCACCGGCGGCGTTGAACTGCTTCAGGTCCTCGGCGGTCCACCAGTTGTGCAGCTTGCCGGTTTCATCGAACAGCGCACCGGCGTTGTCGAAGCCATGGCTGATCTCGTGGCCGATCACCGCGCCGATCGCACCGTAGTTCACCGCGTCGTCGGCGGCGCCGTCGAAGAACGGCGGCTGCAGGATCGCCGCCGGGAACACCAGGCGGTTTTCCAGCGGTACGTTCATCGCATTGATGGTCTGCGGCAGCATCGCCCACTCGCTGTGGTCGACCGGCTTGCCCAGCTTGGCGATGTTGCGCTGGTACTCGAACAGCTCGGCGCGCTGCGCGTTGCCCAGCGGGTCATCACGGCGGATCTCAAGGCCGGTGTAGTCGCGCCACTTTTCCGGATAGCCCATGCCCACGGTCAGGCCGGTAACCTTGGCCTTGGCATGCGCCTTGGTCTGCGGCGACATCCACGACAGCGCGTCGATGCGCTTGGCGAAGGCGGCAATGATGTTTTTTGCCATCTCGTCCGCGCGCTCCTTGGTCTTGGCGTCGAAGTGCTTCTCGACATAGCGCTTGCCGATGGCTTCGCCGACGGCATGGTTGGCATCATCCACGGCGCGCTTCCAGCGGTCGCTCTGCTGCGGCGTGCCGCTCAGCGCGGTGCCATGGAAGGCGAAGCGGGCATCGGCGAACTTCTTCGGCAGGTAAGCGGCGGCACGGTCCAGCGCGTGGAAGGCCAGGTAGTCCTTCCAGGCGTCCAGCGGCTCGGTGGCGACCAGCTTGGACAGGCCGGCCACGGCCTTGGGCTGCCACACGATGAAGTCCTGCTGGTTGCCCAGCGCGGCCGCATCGAGGAACGCGCTCCAGTCCATGCCCGGCGCCTTGGCATTGAAGTCGGCCTGGGTCCAGGGGTTGGCGCCCTTGGTCACGTCGTTGGTTTCTTCCTGGGTGGCATGCGCCTGCGCGATCTTCGTTTCCAGCGCCAGGATGCGCTGCGCCTTGCCGGCCGGGTCGGCCACACCGGCCAGCTGCAGCATCTGCGCGATGTAGGCCTGGTACTGCTTGCGCAGCTCGGCCATGCGGCCATCGCCCAGGTAGAAGTCACGGTCGGGCATGCCCAGCCCGCCCTGCACCAGGTACGGCGCGGTGCGGTCCGGCTGCAGCATGTCCACCGAGACCCACAGGCCGAACAGGCGGTCGGTGTAGAAGTTGGTGGCGTTGAGCAGGTCGACGTCGGCGCGCAGGTCGCCGCCGAGGGCGCGGGCCAGCCCGGCCTTGTCGGCGATCGCATCGATGGCCTTCAGCTGCGGCTGCACCGGCGCCAGACCGCGCTGCTCGATGCCAGCCTCGTCCATGTAGGCGGCGTAGTAATCGCCGATCAGCTTGTCGTCACCGCTGGCCTTGGTGTTGCCGGCCGCCCCTTCAAGGATGGCGCGGGTATCGGCCAGGGTCTTCTCGGCAATGACGTTGAAGCTGCCGAAGCGCGAGCGGTCGGCCGGAATCTCGGTGTTCTTCACCCAGGTGCCATTGGCGAAGCCGAAGAAGTCGTCGCCGGCGGCGATGCTGCGGTCCATGCCGCTGGCATCGAAGCCGAAACTGCCCAGCATCGGCTTGGCCGCAGCGGGGGCGGCATCGGCCGGCGTGGTGGCACCGGCGGCCGGTTCGGCCGGGCGGTCACAGGCGGCCAGGGACAGGCTGGCAACGATGGCCAGCGCCAGGGTGGGACGGCGCAGCTTGGACATGGACTTCTCTTGCAGCGGAAAACCCCAAGTCTAATCCGCTCCGGCGCCACTGGCCGCGTCCTTGCGCCGCCCGTCCTGTGCAGGATCTGGCTGAACGCGCAGACGCGATCTTCACGCCGTCACCGGGGTGGTGCATGCTGGACCCTGGAGCCCTGCGTGGACACGGGGGAGGTGGCCATGCGGGGTGGGGTCAGGCGTCAAGAATGGCGTCCGCCGGCCGTTGAGGTCGGGGACGTGGAGGATTCGTTCGCGCATGAAGCCAGCCGACTGCACAAGGAAGATCAACCGATGCCCGCGCTGAAACGGGCGTTGGCACGGCCGCTGCGCGCCATCACCTGGGGCGGTGTGCTGCTGGGCGTTCTGCTGGTGACCGGCCTGACCCTCATGCTGGTCAATGACTACCACCGCCGCCTGGAAGCGGCGCAGCGGCAGAGCCGCGCGCTGGCGGTGGGCAGCGAGCGCCTGCTGGCGCTGGAGCTGCGCAACCTGGAACGCGCCCTGTCCGGCATCGCCGCCGACGCCGCCGAGGTGTTCCGCAGTGTGCCGGTACAGGCGCCGGCCTTGATGGATGCCTCCATCGGCGGCGTGCTGCGCCGGCATGCCGAGCTGCACAGCATCGTCGTGCTCGACAGCCATGGCCGACCGCTGACGGCCGGCACGGGCGACCTGCAGCTGCCGCTGTGGACCGATCCGCAGCGCCGTGGCCTGGGCAGCGCGCTGTACATCGGCCCGCCGCAGCGGGCCAGCGATGGCGGCTGGGTGGTGCCGCTGGCGCTGGCGATGGCCGACGGGCGCTGGCTGCTGGCGCGGCTGCGCTGTGGCGAACTGCAACGCATCGTCGGCGGCCTCGATGTCGGCCCCAACGGACTGGTCTCGATCAGCGATGCCGAGGGTTACATGCTGGCCCGCGTGCCTGATCCGCACGGCACGGTGGGCCGCCGTTACGACCTGCCGCGCCGTGACCTGCTCGGCACGCAGGCGGTGGTCGAGCTGGGAAGCGTGCCGGGTGTGGTCGACGGCGTACCGCGCATCATCACCATCAGCACGCTGGAACACAGCCCGCTGGCGGTGCAGGTCGGCCTGGCCGACGAAGACGTACTGGCGCCGTGGTGGCCGTACCTGCAGGCGTCGGTGGCGATCGTACTGGCTTACATCGCGGTGTTGCTGGTGCTGCTGTACGCCGTGCGGCGCAGCACCCGCAGCCAGCAGGCCATGGCCGAGGAGCTGAAAACAGGCCACGCCGAGCTGCGTCTTGCGCACCAGGTCGGTCGTGTCTGTACCTGGTACGTGGATGAGGACGCCGCACTGCTGCGCTGGTCGCCGCTGGCGCGCGAGATCTTTGGCGTGCAGACCGATGCGCTGCCGGTTGCCGATTTCTTCGCACGCGTGCACCGCGACGATGCCGCGCGCCTGCAGCATGCCTTTGACCAGGCATTCGCCGGCAGCGCCGTGCTCGACCAGGTGTTCCGCCTGGTATTGCCCGGGGGCGAGGTGCGCTGGGTGGGCGCACGTGGGCAGCGGGTGGAAGTGGCCGACAGCGAGCGGCGCATGATCGGGGCGCTGACCGACCTGAGTGAGCGTTACCAGGCGCGCGAGCAGGTGAGCGAGGTCGAGCGCCGCTTCCGGCTGCTGTTCGACCGCAATCCTGCACCGTTCTGGGTGTTCGACCCGGATACGCTGCGCTTCATCGAGGTCAACGACGCTGCGGTGCGCCAGTACGGCTACAGCCGCGACGAGTTTCTGTCGATGAGCATCCTCGACATCCGCCCGCGCGAAGGCTGGGACGAAGTGCGTGGTGCCATCCAGCGCGCACAGGTGGGCGATCCACCCGACGCGACCGTACGCTTGCACCGGCGCAAGGACGGTAGTGTGTTCGAGGTGCGCGCACACCTGTCCAGGCTCGATTTCGACGGACAACCCGCGTGCCTCGTGCTGGCCGAGGATGTCAGCGAACGGCTGGCCTACGAGCGCGACCTGGCCTATCGGGCACGGCACAACCCGGCCACTGGCCTGCTCAACGTGCGCGCCCTGACCGAACAGCTGGACGAGCAGCAGCAGGGCTACACCATCGCCTTCGTGCAGTTGCGTGGCCTGCAGCTTGTGGCCGATACGCTGGGCCGTGAGATCGGCGATGCGGTGCTGCAGTCGATGGCGACCCGGCTCGGTGGACTGGGGGCGCGTTGCGGCACGCTGGCATTCCAGCCGGCGGAAGACTTCGTGTTCGCGATCGGGGCCGAGCACGATACCCAGCGCGTGCTGGATGACCTGCTGCAGATCGTGTCAGCGCCGATGCGTGGCAAGGATTCACTGCACCAGTTCGAACCGCGCATCGGTGTGGCCGTGCACACTGCCGGTGACGGCCACAGCGCCGAGCAGGTGATCGGCATGGCCGCGCAGGCCGCGCACGCGGCGCGTGCCGAGGGCAACGTGGTGGTCTGGTTCGATGCGGCAGTGACCACGCGGCTGGCCGACCGCCTGCGCCTGGCGGGGCGCATCCACGCCGCCATCGACAACGAGTTCCAGCTGTACTTCCAGCCGATCCGGCACGCCAGCGATGGCAGCCCGGCCGCGCTGGAGGCCCTGCTGCGCTGGCCGCAGGCCGATGGCAGCTTCATCCCGCCCAACGAGTTCATCCAGCTGTGCGAGGACACCGGGTTGATCCTGGCACTGGGCCGCTGGGTGATCCGCGCCGCGGCGAAGGCACAGCGGCGGCTGGTCGAGGCCGGTTGGGGCGAGCTGCCGATTGCAGTCAACGTGTCGGCAGTGCAGTTCTTCAACAGCGACCTGGTGGCCGAGTTCACCCGCGTCCAGCAGGAGTTCGGACTGGCCCGCGGCGCACTGCACGTGGAGCTGACCGAGAGCAGCCTGATGCGCAAGCCGGCGCAGGCGATGCAGACCATGCAGCGCCTGCACGAGCAGGGCATCAGCGTGTCGCTGGACGATTTCGGCACCGGCTATTCCAGCATGTCCTACCTGCAGCACCTGCCGCTGGACATCCTGAAAATCGATCGCAGTTTCGTCGCGGACGTGGAAACCAATCCGCGCAACGCTTCGATCTGCCGCGCATTGCTGTCGCTCGGCCACAGCATGGGCCTGACCATCATCGCCGAGGGCGTTGAAACGCCGGGGCAGCTGGACTGGTTGGCTGCGCATGGCTGCGACCAGGTGCAGGGCTACCTGCTGGGGCGGCCGGCGCCGCTGGAGCGGATCATCGACGCGCTGGATGAGGTGGCCGCCTAAGTGGTAGTGCCGGCCGCTGGCCGGCATTCGCCCAGGACCGGGACGTGCCTGATTGCCGGCCAGCGGCCGGCACTACCGGCAAACGCCAGACGCGGCTACACCCCAGCCTCCACCAGGTGGTCGATGAAGCTGCGTACCTTCGGCGCCAGGTGGCTGCGGCTGGCATAGACCGCGAAAATGCCGATCGGCGAGGCCTCCCATTCCGGTAGCACGCGCACCAGGCGGCCATCAGCCAGCGCGTCTTCCAGCAGGAAGTCGGGTTGCAGGATCACACCCATGCCGGCGATCGCCGCTTCGCGCAGCACGTCGCCGTTGTTGGCGTGCAGCAGGCTGTTCACCGCCACCTTCACTTCACCGCCGGGTCCCTGCAGCGGCCAGTGGTCGCCAGCGGCCCAGTAGCTGTAGCTCAGGCATGCGTGATCCTGCAGGTCCTGCGGCGTCTGTGGGGTACCGCGTGCAGCCAGGTAGGCCGGCGCCGCGCACAGGCTCACCCGCGATTCGCCCAGCCGGCGCGCGATCAGCGCCGGGCTCGGCTCGCGGGTGATGCGGATGGCCACGTCGTAGCCTTCCTCGACCATGTCCACCAGGCGGTCGGACAGGGCCAGGTCCAGTTCCACCTGCGGGAAGCGCTCGCGGTAGCTGGCCAGCAACGGGCCAAGGCGGGCGATGCCCCAGCTGACCGGTGCGTTGATGCGCAGCGTGCCCGAGGGTTCCAGCGCCTGCGCGCCGATGCTGGCCTCCAGCGCGTCGAACTCGGCCAGCAGGCGCACGCACTGGGCGTAATAGGCGGCGCCGGCGCTGGTGGGGCTGACCCGCCGCGTGGTGCGGTGGAGCAGGCGGGTGGACAGGCGCTTTTCCAGTGCCGCGACCTGGCGGGTGACGCCGGCGGTCGACATGTCCAGGGCCTGTGCCGCGGCACTGAAGCCGTTGCGCTCGACCACCGCTACGAACACACGCATCGCCTCGAGGGTGTCCATTGTTGCGCCTTATGAAATAAATACCGTCAGACGATCGTATTTATCGGCTCGTGAAGTAGCAATAACCTGTATCCACTCCCTTCAAGGTGCTTCCCATGCACACCGCCCCCCCTCCCGTTTCGCCGCTGGCCCCGTACGGTGCCACCCTGCTGCGCCTGGCCCTGGGCGTGCTGTTCCTGGTCCATGCGCTGATCAAGCTGCTGGTGTTCACCCCGGCGGGCACGGCGGCATTCTTCGAATCGCTGGGCCTGCCCGGCGTGCTGGGTTACCTCACCATCGGCGCCGAGCTGGTGATCACCACTGCGCTGCTGCTGGGCATCTACGCGCGCTGGGTCGGCCTGGCCGGCGTGCCGCTGCTGCTGGGCACCATCGTCACCGTGCACGGCGCCAACGGCTTCGGTTTCGCCAATGCCGGCGGCGGCTGGGAATACCCGGCGTTCTGGGCACTGGCGCTGGTGGTGCTGTTCCTGGTCGGCGACGGCAAGTGGACCCTGCGTTCGCGCTGATCGCCGCCTGATCCTGCAACTGGAGCATTCCATGTCCCGCCTGCCTTCGTTGTACATCTCCCACGGCTCGCCGATGACCGCCCTGCATCCGGGCCAGGTCGGCGTGCGCCTGGCCGAGCTGGCGCGCGACCTGCCGACGCCGCGCGCCATCGTGATGGCCTCGGCGCACTGGCTGGGTCGGCAGCCGCTGGTCGGCGCGCATCCGCAGCCGCCGACGATCCATGACTTCGGCGGCTTCCCGCGCGCGCTGTTCGAACTGCAGTACCCGGCGCCCGGCGATCCGGCGCTGGCCGAAGAAGTGGCCCGCCGCATCGCCGCTGCCGGCCTGCCGGTGGCGCTCGACCCTCAGCGTGGCCTCGACCATGGCGCGTGGGTGCCGCTGCGGCTGCTGCGCCCGCAAGCCGACATCCCGGTGGTGCCGCTGTCGATCCAGCCGCTGCTCGGCCCCGGGCACCAGTTCGCGCTGGGCCGCGCGCTGGCGCCACTGCGTGAGCAGGGCGTGCTGCTGGTCGGCTCGGGCAGCATCACCCACAACCTGCACGACTGGGGCGACTACCAGGACGGCAAGGAAGCGCCGTACGTGCGGCCCTTCATCGAGTGGGTCGAGCAGCGCCTGGCCGCCGATGATCGCCAGGCCCTGTTCGACTACCGCCGGCAGGCACCGTTCGCCGAACGCGCGCACCCGACCGACGAGCACCTGCTGCCGCTGTTCTTCGCGATGGGCGCAGCCGGCGAGGACCACTTCGGTGCACGCCGCATCGATGCCGGCATCGATGCCGGCTTCCTCGCCATGGACCTGTACCGCTTCGACGGGGCATGAGCCGGGGCTGACGCGCGACCGCCCCGGCCGTCGCGCTCATGGCCGCATGTGGTAGTTTTTTCCGGGTTTCCGGCGCTGGCCTTCGAGCCTCCCCGCGCGCCGCTTCCTGGAAGAAGCATGCATACCATTGAAGTCGTCCTGGCGATGCTGGTGGCCGTTGTCGCCAGCGGCTACCTGGTTCGCGTCCTCCCGTTCTCGTTGCCGCTGCCGCTGGTGCAGATCGGCCTGGGCGCGGTCATCGCCGGGGTGTTCAACCGCGGCCACGCGCTGGAGCCGGAAGTGTTCTTCCTGCTGTTCCTGCCGCCGCTGCTGTTCCTTGATGGCTGGCGCATCCCCAAGCAGGGCCTGTTCCGCGACAAGGGCGCGATCCTCGAACTGGCGTTCGGCCTGGTGGTGTTCACCGTCATCGGTGCCGGCCTGCTGATCCACTGGATGATTCCGGTGATGCCGCTGGCGGTGTGCTTTGCGCTGGCGGCCATCGTCTCGCCGACCGACCCGGTGGCGGTCGGCGCGATCGCCTCCAAGGCACCGATTCCCAAGCGACTGATGCACATCCTGGAAGGCGAGTCGCTGCTCAACGATGCGTCCGGCCTGGTCTGCTTCCGTTTCGCGGTGGCGGCGGTGATGACCGGCTCCTTCTCGCTGGCCACGGCCTCGCTGACCTTCCTGTGGGTGGCGGTGGCCGGCCTTGCGGTGGGCGTGGCGGTCACCCTCGGTGTCTCCACCTTCCAGCGCTGGTTGTGGCGCCGCTTCGGCGAGGAACCGGGTGCGGCGATGCTGGTCAACCTGCTGATTCCGTTCGCGGCCTACCTGCTGGCCGAAGAAATCCATGCCTCGGGTATCCTCGCTGCCGTAGCGGCCGGTATCGCGATGAGCTACGTCGAGCTCACCGGCCGTGTCTCCGGCAGCATGCGCGTACAGCGTGCGGGCGTCTGGAACATGCTGCAGTTCAGCTTCAACGGCATCATGTTCGTGCTGCTGGGCGAGCAGCTGCCCGGCATCGTCGAGCGTGCCACCACCACCATGAACGAGTCCGGCCACCAGAGTGCATGGTGGCTGCTGGTGTACGTGGTGGTGATCAACCTGGCGCTGATCCTGTTGCGCCTGCTGTGGGTATGGTTGTCGCTGCGCTGGAACCTGCTGCGTGCACGCCGCCGAGGCCTGGAACGCGGCGAGGCACCGAACTGGCGCATCGTGGTGGCAACCTCGGTGGCCGGCGTGCGCGGCGCGATCACCCTGGCCGGCGTGCTGACCCTGCCGTTGTTCCTGCCTGATGGCAGCGCGTTCCCGGCGCGCGACCTGGTGATCTTCCTGGCCGCGGCGGTGATCCTGTTCTCACTGGTCGGCGCCAGCGTGGCGCTGCCGCAGCTGCTGAAGGGCCTGCAGCTGCCGGCCGATTCGGGCGAGCGCAAGGAAGAGGACCTGGCACGCCGGCTGTCGTCCAAGGCTGCGCTGGCCGGGGTCGAGCGCATGCGCCAGCAGTTGGTGATGAACCAGAACACCGAGAACGTGCAGCTGTACAACGACGCTGCCTCGCGGGTGAGCCTGCTGTATCAGCGGCACCTGGAGAAGGACAACGACGGGCCCGACGTGGACCCGGAGAAAGTGCGGCGCATGGAGCTGGGTTACCGCCAGCTGCGCAGCGCCGGTCTCAATGCCGAGCGTGAGGAGCTGTTCCGGTTGACCCGGCGCGGGGTGATCTCCGATGAGATCTCGCGGCGCCTGATCCGCAACCTGGACCTGCTGGAATCGCGCAAGCGCGAGTGACCGTGTACCCCGGGTGGGTGCGGACCTTGGTCCGCGTTGATCGGCGTCAGATCCCTTTCCGCAGGAAAGGGATCTGACCCCAGGTCGGAACAGCCGGTTATTCCGGCTTCTGGTCCAGGAAATACACTTCGACCTTGCCCTTGACCTTGATCGTCATCGGGTTGCCGCGGCGGTCGCGGGCCTTGCCGGCCTGCACGCGGATCCAGCCTTCGCTGACCGAGTATTCCTCGACGTTGTCGCGCTCGACGTCGTTGAAACGCACGCCGACGCCGCGCTCCAGCGCCTGCGCATCATGGAAGGGGCTGGCCGGGTTGATCGCCAGGTGGTCGGGAGGGGTATCGCTCATCGCTTCATTCACAGTGACGGCCACCAAGGCCGGCTTCAGCGGCACAGGATAAACCGTAGAATGCCGGCCTGCCCCAGAGGACGTTCCGCCATGCCCGACAACAGCGACTATTTCGACTTCGAGGAAGACATCCACGACTTCGACGAGGATGGATTCGAGGCGCGGGTCTGGAACCTGCTGGTGCTGATCAACCCGGGCGACGAAGAGTTGGCCCTGCAGCAGTTCAACCGCTGGCGCGAGCACCTGTCCGAGGACGGGCAGCCGCTGGAAGCGGACAGCGACTGGTTGCCGGCGCTGTTCACCGCCATCGCCTGGCAGTCCGGTTTCGAGGTGGAGCGCGACGACCTGGAATCGCTGCAATCGGCGGTCAACGAGCTGTCGGCGCGCTTCAACCTGCAGCTGGACTGGGGCGGCGACCTGGATGACGAGGACTTCGCCGAGGACCTGGACGGTGTGCAGCTGATGTCCACCGCCTTCGACCGCCTGCGCGAGCACAACTACACGCTGTGGAGCGTGGATACCGGCAGCGACGGCTTCACCGGCGTGATGGCGCTGACCCGTGACGACGACGCGATGCTGGCGCTGTGCTCGCTGCTGAACGTGGAGATCCGACTGGGCAGCGACCCGTTCTGAACGGGCCGGCAGCGCTGCGCATGTAGAGCCGAGCCCGCGCTCGGCTGCAGTCCGCGTAGAGCAGCCGAGCATGGGCTCGGCTCTACAGGAGGCAAACGGCAGCGCGCCTACGGCCGGTACTGCGCCCTGGCGTTGGCAATCACCGCTTTGACCAGGTCACGATCGGTGTGCCGGGAAATCGCTCGCGCGCCAAGCGCGATCGCCTGCGTACGCAGCTCGGCCGTGACATCGTAGTGGGCACCGCTGGCCTTGTTCTGGAAGGCCCGCAGTGGGATGCCGAGCTGCGCCGCCATCGCGTGCAGCTCGGCCAGGGTGTCGGCCATCAGGTGCGCCCAGCGCTGTCCGCGCCAGGGATGCACCGCGTCATCGACGTAGACCGTCACCGCCGCGGCCGGTTCAGGCCTGCGGCTTGCTGTCGCTGTCAGCGGCCGGGCTGGCCTCGGCGTCGGCAGCAGCTTCAACCACATCGCCTTCGGCGGCCTCAGTGGCTTCTTCGCCTTCTTCGGCTTCCACGGTCTCGAACTCGGACACCAGCTTGTCCAGGTACTCGTCAGCGGTCTGGCCGGATTCGGCGGCCAGGGTGTCCAGCAGCTTCTGCAGCAGCTCGGAATACTCCAGGTTGACCTTGCGGCCTTCCTTTTCCTGCACGTTGGACAGGTGCTTGAGCATGGCCAGCATCGGCACCGGGTTCTCGGCGTTGCCCATGGTCTGACCACCGATGGCCAGCAGCCATTCGCGGCCCTGCAGGCCGATGGCGGCGACCACCTGGCCGTCTTCGTTGGTCAGCACGGCATGGTTCTGCACCTGCTGCTGGGCGTTCAGGCGCAGGAACGGGCGCTTGGCCTGCTGCTTCTTGCGCTTGTCGCGCTTGGCCTTGGAGTTCTGGGACATGGGGTGGGGTCACCTGGAAACGGAAAGACCGCCATTGTAGCGGCCGCACGCAGGTGGGGTCAGATCCCTTTCCACTGGAAAGGGATTTGACCCCCGGTTCAGTGCGCCTCACCCTGCGCGGCCTGCACGTCGGGGTCAGCGGCAGGTGCCGACAGCCCGACCTGCGGGCCGGCGCCGGCCAGAGCGGCCGCTTCGGCGGCCTGGGTCATCACCACGATGCTGATGCGGCGGTTGATCGGGTTCTGCGGGTCGGCCTTGTCGAACAGCACCGATGAAGACAGGCCGACCACGCGGGTGATCTTGTTGTCCTCCAGGCCGCCGTCCACCAGCGCGCGGCGGGCGGCATTGGCACGATCAGCGCTCAGTTCCCAGTTACCGTAGCCACGTGCAGCCGAATAGGCGGTGATGTCGGTGTGGCCGGTCAGGCTGATCCGGTTCGGCACGTGGTTCAGGTAGTTGGCCAGCTCGTGCAGGATCTGCTGCGTGTACGGTTTCAGCGTGGCGCTGCCGAGGTCGAACATCGGCCGGTTCTGCTTGTCCACGATCTGGATGCGCAGGCCCTCCGGGGTCAGGTCCAGCAGCAGCTGGTCCTTGAACGGCTCCAGGGCCTGGCTCCTGCTGATCGCTTCCTGCAGCTCCTTCATCAGTGCTTCCAGCTGCTGCTTGTCGCGCTGCTGCTGGTCCACCGGCTGCGGTACCGCTTCCTTCTGGTTCTGGAAGGGGTCGTTGCTGTTGCCACGCGAAATGTCGGTGGCACCGCCCAGCTTGATCATCGAGGTGCTGGCGCCGCCCGGGCCGGCCATGCCGGGCGCCGGCGTGGCGCTCTGACCGCTCAACGGGCTGGGGTTGCGGAAGTACTCGGAAATGGCCGCACGGTCGTTCTTGTTGGTGGTGGCCATCAGCCACAGCACCAGGAAGAACGCCATCATCGCGGTCACGAAGTCGGCATAGGCCACCTTCCACGAACCACCATGATGGGCGGCGTGGCCGGCCTTCTTGACCCGGCGGACGATGACGGTGGGCTTGTTCTCGGCCATGGCTTACTTGACCGTCTTCAGGTGCTGCTCGAAATCGGAGAAGGCCGGGCGCACGTTCGACGGCAGGGTCTTGCGGGCGAACTCCAGCGCGATCTTCGGGTTGTAACCGCGCAGGCAGGCCAGCAGGGCGGTCTTGACCGATTCGTAGATGCGGCTGTCCTGCTCGGCGCGGGCCTCCATCGCGGCGGCCATCGGGCCGACGAAGCCGTAGCCCAGCAGGATGCCCAGGAACGTACCGACCAGCGCGCCGGCCACGTGGCCACCGACCTCGACGATGTCGCCACCGATCGAGCCCATGGTGATGACGATGCCCAGCACCGCGGCGACGATGCCGAAACCGGGCAGCCCGTCGGCGACCTTGGTCAGCACCTGTGAGGGTGCCATGGCCTCGGCGTGGTGCTTTTCCAGCTCCAGTTCCAGCAGCGGTTCCAGCTCATGCGGCTCGATGTTGCTGCCGATCATCAGGCGCAGGCAGTCGGTGATGAAATCGATCAGGTGGTGGTCGGCCTGCACCTTGGGGTAGTTGCCGAACAGCGCGCTTTCGGCCGGGCGCTCGACATGGTCTTCCAACGCCATGAAGCCTTCGCGGCGGGCCTTGTTGAGCAGTTCATAGAGCAGGCTGAGCACATCGATGTAGTCCTGCTGCTTGTAGCGCGGGCCCTTGAACACACCCACCATGGCCTGCAGCGTCTGCTTGACCGTCTTGGCCGGGGTACCGACCAGGAAGGCGCCGAGCGCGGCGCCGCCGATGATGACCAGCTCATAGGGCTGCCAGAGGGCACCCAGGCGGCCGTGGGCACCGAGGTAGCCCCCGATCACGCTGATGATGACGACCAGGAATCCAACGATGATGAGCATGGGGCGACGCAAGGAGAGGGGATATCTCCTTGTCGGCCCGTCGCCCGGTTTTCTGAAGAGGGAATTCTGTGAAATCGGTCAGCGGGGTGTTTCAGCCCGCCACGCCGCTTTCTGCGCCGCCACGCTGCAGCGGATCGGGCCAGGGCTCGCCATTGCCGGTGAACGAAAGTGAGACGGAGTTCAGGCAGTGGCGCTCGTAGGTGGGCGGCGGACCATCCGGGAACACGTGGCCCAAGTGGCTGCCGCAGCGCGCGCAGGTGATCTCGGTGCGCACCATGCCGTGGCTGGTATCACGGATCTCGCGCACGTGCGCGGGGTCGAACGGGGCAAAGAAGCTGGGCCAGCCGGTGCCGGAATCGAACTTGGTGCTGGAGCGGAACAGTGGCAGCGCGCACAGCCTGCAGCAGTAGACCCCCTCGCGCTTGTTGTCGAGGAACACGCCGCAGAACGGCGCCTCGGTGCCGTGCTGCAGCAGCACGCGGCGCTCCTCGCTGCTGAGGCCAGCGATCAGCGCCTCGGTCTGGGTGGCAGTGGGGGGCGTCAGGTCGAAGGCGGTCATGGCGGCGCTCCGTGGGGTCGATGGCCTGGGGATGGCGGAAAACGTGGGGGTGAAGACGCGACCTTGCAAGTGTGATGGCCGTTCATGGGCGGCACACAGGGGCGGGCGCAAGGTGAACGCGATCCACGCCGGAGCGCGCCATGAAACCAATCCTTCCCCTGCTGCTGGCCCTGTTGCCCATCGTGGCGCTGGCGCAGGTGCCGACCGCCGACCCGACTGCGACCCGCAGCGCGACCACCGTGGCGCCGCAGCCCGTGGCACCACCGCCACAGGCCGCTCGCCCGCAACCGCAGGTACTGCCGTCGCCGCAGCCGGCGCAGCCGATCAGATCCACCGGTCCGGCCCGGGTCGCGCCGACGCCGGTGCCGAAGCCGGCCGACAAGGTCTATGACCGCAATGGCCGCATCGTTCCGGGCGTGCGCCCGGCCGGCCCGAACCGCGTGTTCGATTCGCGCACCGGCCGCTATTACGACAGCGTGCCGGCCGGCGATGGGCAGCAGATCAAGCGCTGAGTCCTGGTGCCACCAAGGTTGGCCGCTACCTGGCGCTGAGCGGGCTGAACGCACGAAAACAACATCCAGCCGATCACTGCTTTTTCGCCTGCGATTAACCGTTCCGGGACCACCGTGGCCCTGCGCCGGCATCCCGCCGCCGCATGTCCTTCGTCCACTGGATCGCGACCATGAAAAACCAGCAGAACCGTCATCCCGGCAAGGAACCGCAGAGCCGCAACCCGCAACAGCAACAGCAACAGCAGCAGATGGAGCCGCAGCCGCCGCACAAGGGCGGCAAGCAGCAGGAACAGCGCACGCAGAAGCATCCGCAGCAGCGCTGACTGTCGCCATGACCGGGGTCAGAGCCCGCTGCGCGGGATCCGACCCCTTGCCAGATGCCGACCGGGGTCGGATCCCGCACAGCGGGCTCTGACCCCATCCTGCAACCGCCTCAATCCGGAATCGGCAGGCTCAGCGTCTCCTTCACCTCTTCCATCACGATGTAGCTCTTCGACTCACGTACATGCGGCAGTGTAAGCAACGTGCTGCCGAGCAGCTTGCGGTAGGAAGCCATTTCACTGATCCGTGCTTTCAGCAGGTAATCGAAGTCGCCCGACACCAGGTGGCACTCCAGCACGTTGGGCAGCTTCAGCGCGGCGCGCCGGAATTCCTCGAAGATGTCGCCGGACTTGTAGGCCAGGCTGATCTCTACGAACACCAGCAGGCTGGCCTTCACCGCGGCCGGGTCGAGGTGGGCGTGATAGCCGGTGATTACCCCTTCGCGTTCCAGGCGGCGCACCCGCTCGGTGCACGGGGTGGTCGACAGGCCGACCCGCTCGCCCAGCTCGGTGAAGGAGATGCGGCCTTCGGCCTGCAGGATGCGCAGGATCTTGCGGTCGATCTTGTCCAGTTCGCGGGTACGGGTGGCCATGGCCGTCAACCTTGGGGAATGAATTGCAGGAGAACATCCTGCCGGTTGATTTCAAATCAGGCAAATCAACTGGTATTGGCTGTCTATACTTCCCCAATTATGGTCCCGGCACGCTCCAGTGCAGGGAATGATCGGGTTGGAGAAGTCCCATGCGAGTCCTAGTTCTCGGCAGCGGCGTGATCGGCACTACCAGTGCCTGGTACCTGCGACAGGCCGGGTTTGAAGTCACGGTCATCGACCGCCAGCCCGGCCCGGCGCTGGAGACCAGCTTCGCCAATGCCGGCCAGCTGTCATTCGGCTACACCTCGCCGTGGGCGGCGCCGGGCGTGCCGAAGAAGGCGATCGGCTGGCTGTTCGAGAAGCACGCGCCGCTGGCGATCAAGCCGGGCATGGACCTGGCCCAGTACCGCTGGCTGTGGCAGATGCTGCGCAACTGTACCCACGAGCGTTATGCGATCAACAAGGCGCGCATGGTGCGCATGTCCGAGTACAGCCGCGACTGCCTGAACGAGCTGCGCGCGCAGATCGGCATCGAATTCGAAGGCCGCGACCTGGGCACCACCCAGTTGTTCCGCACCCAGCAGCAGCTGGATGCCTCTGCGCAGGACATCGAGATCCTGGCCCAGTACGGCGTGCCGTACGAGGTGCTGGACCGGGCCGGCATCATCCAGGCCGAACCGGCCCTGGCCCACGTCGATGGCCTGGTCGGCGCGCTGCGCCTGCCGCGTGACCAGACCGGCGACTGCCAGCTGTTCACCCGCCGCCTGGCGCAGATGTGCGTGGATGCCGGCGTTGAATTCCGCTTCGACCAGGACATCACCGGGCTGGAGTTCGATGGCGACCGCATCACCGGCGTGCGCATCGACGGCAAGCTGGAAACCGCCGACCGCTTCGTGGTTGCGCTCGGCAGCTACTCACCGGCGCTGGTCGCACCGCTGGGCATGCGCCTGCCGGTGTACCCGCTGAAGGGTTACTCGCTGACCCTGCCGATCACCGACCGGGCGATGGCGCCGACCTCGACCATCCTCGATGAGAGCTACAAGGTGGCGGTGACCCGCTTCGACGACCGCATCCGTGTCGGCGGCATGGCCGAGGTGGCCGGCTTCGACCTGTCGCTGTCGCAGCGCCGCCGCGAGACCCTGGAACTGGTGGTCCGTGACCTCTACCCGAAGGGCGGCGACCTGTCGCGCGCGCAGTTCTGGACCGGCCTGCGCCCGGCTACGCCGGACGGTACGCCGGTGATCGGCGCCACGCCGTTCCGCAACCTGTACCTCAACACCGGCCACGGCACGCTGGGCTGGACCATGGCCTGCGGTTCGGGCCGCTACCTGGCCGACCTGATGAGCGCGCGACAGCCGCAGATCAGCACCGAAGGCCTGGATATTTTCCGCTACGGCCAGTACGGTCACGCGCCGCAACACGAGAACCGCACATGCGTCCTGCCCGCGCGCTGATCGATCTGGGCGCCCTGCGCAGCAACTACCGGCTCGCGCGTGAACTGGGCGGTGGCAAGGCCCTTGCGATCATCAAGGCCGATGCCTATGGGCACGGCGCGGTGCGCTGTGCGCAGGCGCTGGAAGGCGAGGCCGATGGATTCGGCGTGGCCACCATCGAAGAGGCACTGGAGCTGCGCCAGGCCGGCATCCGTGCGCCGATCCTGCTGCTGGAAGGCATCTTCGAGCCCAGCGACATGGCGCTGGTGGCCGAGCATGACTTCTGGTTCGCCGTCGGTTCGCCGTGGCAAGTGGAGGCACTGGCGGCGTTCGACAGCCCGCGCCCGTTGACGGTGTGGCTGAAGCTGGACAGCGGCATGCACCGCCTCGGCCTGGACGTGGACAGCTTCCGCGCGGCGCATGCACGCCTGTCGGCGCTGCCGCAGGTCGAGCGCATCGTGCTGATGACCCACCTGGCACGTGCCGACGAACTGGACAGCGAGCGCACCCGCGAGCAGGCCGCGACCTTCGCGCGCGCCATCGACGGCCTGCACGGCGAGACCAGCGTGTGCAATTCGCCGGCGCTGCTGGGCTGGCCGGAGGTGCGCAGCGATTGGGTGCGGCCCGGCCTGATGCTGTACGGCGCCAACCCGCTGCCGGACAGCACCGCGCTGACCGCGCGCCTGCGCCCGGTGATGACGATGCAGTCCAAGGTGATCGCCGAGCGCTGGATCGAAGCCGGTGAACCGGTGGGATATGGCGCACGCTTCGTGGCCAAGGCACGCACCCGCGTAGGCGTGGTCGCGCTTGGCTATGCCGACGGTTACCCGCAGTTCGCCCCGAACGGCACCCCGGTGCTGATCGACGGGCAGCCCGGCGGCCTGATCGGGCGCGTGTCGATGGACATGTTGACGGTGGACCTGACCGCGCATCCGCAGGCCGGCATCGGCAGCGTGGTGGAGCTGTGGGGTTGCGCGCCGACGCTGTCGGAGCTGGCGCCGCGCTGTGGCGTGAGTGCCTACCAGCTGCCGTGCGCGGTCAAGCGCGTGGCTAAGGTGTACGTGTAGAGCCGAGCGCACGCTCGGCGCCTTGAATGCGTGTCGACCAAGGTCGACACCTGCCGATGGGCTTTACGCGTAGCGGTCGCCCGGTACGGGGCGCCGGGCGCGACTCTGGTAGCGGCCGACCTTGGTCGGCGCCTTGAATGCGTGTCGACCAAGGTCGACACCTACCGATGGGTTTTACGCGCAGTGGTCGCCTGGTACGGGGCGCCGGGCGCGACTCTGGTAGCGGTCGACCTTGGTCGGCGCCCTGTAATGCGTGTCGACCAAGGTCGACACCTGCCGATGGGCTTACGGCCTACCGTGCTGCGGTGGCCTGCGCTGTCAGCTGCCGCTTCACCCAGTCGTCGATCAGGCGCTTTTCGTAGCGCAGTGGATCGCTGTCGCTCTTCAGGCCGATGTTGTGCAGGTAGCCGGTATCGCTCAGGCGCGCGTCGCCCTCGCTGACGATGCGGCCGCTGGCGTCCTTCAGCGTGTACTGCAGGCTGATCCGCGGTGGGTAGATGTCGCGCATGATCCGGATGTCGCGGCCGCGCGGGCCGTGCCACGGCTCGTAGTCACCGGCGCGCTTGATGTCGACCAGGGTCACATCAAGCGTCTGTCCCGGTTGCAGCGGTTTGGCGGCAGCGGTCTGCAGGTAGCGTGCCAGCTGCTGCACCCAGTCGCCACGCTCGGCCTCGAAGCGGTTGGTACTCTGGCGGATCTCGGTGAATTTGGCCGGATCCTCCCACTTCACGCTGACCGGGCCATCGGCCTGCAATGCGCGGGGAGCTTCCGGGTCGGTCACGGTGCGCGGTGCCGCACTGGCGCCGCCCGCCGCCAGGGCGCCTGCCAACAGGGCAATCGCGAGTGAGCGTTTCATCACGGTCTCCTGCGTCCCCTCGATGGGGGCGATGTTGATCACAGATCGAGTGTGATCCTGCTTCCCGGTATCGGCAATGGCCGCATGCGTCGTCTGCAAGAGCGGTTGCCGCCAATTCATCGACGTCAACCATGACTGACGGCGCTTGACGCTGTGAATACGCCCTTTGGAAGATGCTGTGCCTCCAACCTGGCCTGCACAGACACCCTTGTCCACACTGCCGCCCCTCGTGGAGCGCCCACCGATGATGGTGCCGGCGCCCGAACCCGACCTGCATCATGGCGTGCTTGAGCGCATCAACGCCGGTTTCTGCGTGATCCAGGTGCTGTTCGAGGGTGATCGTGCGGTCGACTACCGCTTCATCGAGGTCAACGATGCCTTCGAGCGCCACACAGGGCTGAAGGATGCGCGTGGAAAGCGCATGACGGCGCTGGAGCCCGGCCATGAGCAGGACTGGTTCCGCATCTATGGCGAGGTCGCACGCAGCGGCCGCCCGGCCCAGTTCGAGATGGAGGCGCGTGCGCTGGGCCGCTCGTTCGCGGTGGATGCGGTGCGCGTGGGCCGGCCGGGCGAGGACAAGGTCGGCATCCTGTTCTTCGACATCACCGCACGCAAGCAGATGGAAGTGGAGCTGGGCGAAAGCGAAGCCCGCTTCAGCGCGCTGGCCGATGGCCTGCCGATGCCGGTGTGGGTGCTGGACGAGCGCGGCCATGCCCGTTTCGTCAACAGTGCCTTCAGCGAGTTCTTCGGCGGTGACGAGACGCGCGTGCCGGAGGACGTCTGGCGCGGCCTGGTGCATCCGGACGACGCATCGGTCTTCGAGTACGAGCTGCAGGAAGCATTGAAGGCGCAGCGCTCGATGCACGCGCTGGTGCGTGCGCGCCGTGCCGATGGCCAGTGGCGCTGGCTGGAGATGAATGCCCGCCCGCGCTTCTCGCGCATGGGCCGCTTCATCGGCCTGGCCGGCAGCAGCCCGGACGTGACCGAACGCCGCGAGATCGAGCTGGCCCGCGAGGAACTGCTGCAGTCCGAGCGTGCCGCGCGCAGTGCTGCGGAAAACATGGCGCGGCTGAAGGATGAATTCCTGGCCACGCTGTCGCATGAGCTGCGTACGCCGTTGACCACCATCCTCGGCTGGAGCGAACTGCTGCTGCAGCGCGTGGACAACACCAGCCCGCTGTACAAGGGCCTGAACGTGATCGCCAACAGCGCCGGTGCGCAGAAGCGGCTGATCTCGGACATGCTCGACCTCAGCAGCATGCTGCTGGGCAAGGTGCAGCTGGAGGTGGAAGTGCTGGACCTGTGCGCGGTGCTGGGTGAGGCGATCGGCGCGCAGGAACTGGTGGCCGAAGGCAAGGCGCTGGACGTGCACCTGCAGCTGCCCGCGCAACCCAGCCTGGTGCTGGGCGACGCCACGCGCCTGCAGCAGGTGTTCTGGAACCTGCTCTCGAACGCGATCAAGTTCACCCCGGCTGAAGGCCGCATCGACCTGCAGCTGCGGGCCGACGGCAACTACTGGGAGATCACCGTGCGTGACAGCGGTGATGGCATCGCACCCGAATTCCTCAATCATCTGTTCAGCCGCTTCCGCCAGGCCGACGGCACCACCACCCGTCGCCATGGCGGCCTGGGCCTGGGCCTTGCGATCGTGCAGCAGCTGGTCGAACTGCATGGTGGCACGGTCACTGCGGCCAGCGAGGGCCACGGCCACGGCGCGACCTTCACCGTGCGCCTGCCCCAGCATGTTCCCGATGCCGAACGGCGGCCGCTGCGTGAAGTGATCAGCGGGCCGATCCTGGAGCCGGTGATCGTCGAGCCGTATCCGCTGCGCGGCATGCATGTGCTGGCGGTGGAAGACCAGCCGGAAGTGCTGGAGTACCTGCGGCGCATGCTGGAAGAGCAGGGCGCCAGCGTGTCTGCGGCCAGCTCGGCCGGCGAAGCGCTGGCATTGCTGGCCGACACCGGGCACCTGCAGTACCACGTGCTGCTGACCGACATCGGCATGCCGGGCATGGACGGCTATGGCCTGGTGCGCACGCTGCGCGAGGACATGGGCGTGGATGCGGCGACCTTGCCTGCGGTGGCGGTGACTGCACTGGCGCGTGCCGACGACCGCCGCCGCGCGCTGGCGTCGGGCTTCCAGGAGCATGTGGCCAAGCCGTACTCGGTAGCGCAGCTGGTGGCTGCCGTGCGCAAGGTGCAGGTGCCACGCGCGGACAGTGCGCTGCACTGAACATTCACGGCCGATCGGCGACCCTGCAGTCAGGAGGTCACCGATGTCCCGAACAGCTCCCCGCATCCATACCGATCCGGCGCAGATCGCGCGCCTGGAAGCCCTGCTGCCGCAACTGGAAGGCGAAACGCAGGTGGAACTGACCCTGCACGATGGTCGCCGCCTGCTCGGTACCGTGGCAGTGAAGCCGACCGTGCAGCAGTACCGCAACGAGGCCGGCGACGAAGGCAGCAACGGCCAGTTGCGCCTGGATGACTACGACACGCCGGTGCAGCAGCACCATGTCTGGCTGGATGAAATCGCCAGCATCAACCGCCTGCCACCCAAGGCGCCTTGATCCGAGGTAGAGCCGAGCCCACGCTCGGCTCTGCCGCCGTCCGAGCGTGGGCCAGGGCGCTACGGATGTGTCAATGCTCGAACAACGTCGGCGTCGCCTCGAACCGCCGCGCGTAGGCGCGCTCCTCCGCGACCCGGGCTACCTCGTCATCAGCCAGGTCCGGAGCGCCGTACACCGCATAGGCCACGCTGCCGTCGGCGCCATGGCCGACCTGGTGCAGCCGGTAGCGCGAGTGGCCGCCGCCGGTGTCCTCGGGGTAGTGCACGGGCGGATGGCTGCCTTCCAGGTCCATTTCACTGTTGTCGACCACGCCACCGACGAACAAGGCTCGCATGCAGGTTCTCCTGGGTTTCCGGGTGAGCCTCTACCCTGAACGTTTCAATGTTTCTGGCGGATCAAGGCCCCGTTCGGGTTTCGCAAAGCGGGCCGCCGGGGCCGGCCCGGCCAAGCCGGTACAATGGACGGCCCTCACGCTTGAAGTACCCGCGCCGATGGCCTCCAGCGACGACGCCCCCCTGCAGACCCTGCTCCTGCCGTTCTCCCAAGGCGCCCTGCGCTGGCCGGAGGGCCCGGTGGCCTTCCTGCGTGCCCGCGATGGCTGGCCATTGCGCGAAGTGGCCGGTGATCGCGAGGTGCACTGCGAACAGAGCTTCGCCCCGTTTGCGCAACCGCTGCAGCAGGCTGCCGGCTGGACCGTCAGCGGGCAGCTGGATGACGCGGCCGGCAAGGGCCGCTACCCGTTGGTGCTGGTGCTGCCGCCGCGCCAGCGCGAAGAAGCCCGTGCGCTGTTCGCCCGTGCGCTTGCGCTGGTCGCCGACGGCGGCCGCATCATTGCCTGCCAGTCCAACAACGAAGGTGCGCGTTCGGGCGAGGGCGACCTCAAGCAGTTGGCCGGCCTCGGTGGCTGCCTGACCAAGAACCACTGCCGCGTGTACTGGACCGCCCCGCTGCAGGGCCAGCACGACGTTGACCTGGCCAAGCGCTGGTCGGCGCTGGATGCGGTGCGCCCGATCGTGGGCGGTCGCTTCCTCAGCCGCCCGGGCGTGTTCGCCTGGGATCGCATCGATCCGGCGTCGGCGCTGCTGGCCGAGCACCTGCCGGCCGACCTGGCCGGACGCGCCGCCGACCTCGGCGCCGGCTACGGCTACCTGTCGCGCGAACTCCTGGAACGCTGCCCGAAGATCACCGCGCTGGATCTGTACGAGGCCGAGCAGCGCGCACTGGCGCTGGCCGAGCTCAATCTGGCGCCGCCGCCGCGCCCGCTGCCGCTGCGCTTCCTGTGGCAGGACGTCACCGCCGGCATCGAGCCGGGCTACGACGTCATCATCAGCAACCCGCCGTTCCACACGCCGTCGCGCGCTGACCGCCCGGACATCGGCCAGCGCTTCATCGCCGTGGCTGCGCAGGCATTGCGCCCGGGCGGGCGCCTGTACGTGGTGGCCAACCGCCACCTGCCTTACGAGCACACCCTCAACGACAGCTTCGGCGCGGTGCGCGTGGTCGCCGAACGCGACGGTTTCAAGCTGGTGGAAGCAGTGAAGGGGAAGGGCAAGTGAAGCTGGTCAAGCACATCGCCAACCTGGGCTATGGCAGCCGCAAGCAGGTGCAATGGATGTTCCGCGAAGGCCGCGTCACCGACGCCGATGGCGAGGTGCTGTATGCCGACGACCAGGTGCCGCATGACGCCATCCGGGTCGATGGCGAGCCGCTGGACCCACCGCCGGGGCTGTCGATCGCGCTGCACAAGCCGGCCGGCTACACCTGTTCGACCAAGGACACCGGACGCCTGATCTACGACCTGCTGCCGCCGCGCTTCCGCGACCGCGATCCGGTGCTGTCCACGGTCGGCCGCCTCGACCGCGAGACCAGTGGCCTGCTGTTGCTGACCGACGATGGTGGCCTGCTGCACCGGATCATTTCGCCGAAGTCGAAGCTGCCGAAAGTCTATGAGGTCGAGTTGAGCGAGGACCTGCGCGGCGACGAGGTGGCGCTGTTCGCCAGCGGCACGCTGATGCTGGAATCGGAGAAGACGCCCCTGCTGCCGGCTGAACTGGAGGTGCTGGATGCGCGCCGTGCGCGGCTGGTGCTGCACGAAGGCCGCTACCATCAGGTACGCCGCATGTTCGCCGCCACCGGCAACCACGTGCAGGCCCTGCATCGCAGCCGCGTCGGCGGGCTGGACCTGCAGGGGCTGGACGAGGGGCAATGGCGGCAGCTCACTTCCACCGACCTGGATACGCTGTTCGCTTCATGACCAACATTGCTGCGCTGCCGTTCCTGCCCGACGCCGTCATCTTCGACATGGACGGCCTGATGATCGACAGCGAGCGCGTTTCGCTGGCCTGCTGGAGCCAGGCCGCCGACGAGTTCGGACTGGGCCTGGATGAAACGGTGTTCCTGCGCATGGTCGGCCTCGGCGACCGCGATTCGCACGCGCTGCTGCGCGCGCAGGGTATCGAGGACAGCGTGATCGATGCGGTGGCCGCACGCTGCCACGACCTGTATGAGGCACGTACGCAGACCGGTTTGCCGTTGCGTCCTGGCATCCTGGAGCTGCTGGAGCTGCTGAAAGCGCACGCGGTACCGCGGGCGGTGGCCACCACCACGCGGCAGCCGAGGGCCAACCGCAAGCTGGCCGCTGCCGGTCTACTGCCGTATTTCGATGCGGTGATCACCAGTGGCGATGTGGCGCGGCCGAAGCCGGCGCCGGACATCTACCTGCTGGCCGCGCAGCGGTTGGGCCAGGCGCCCAAGCGCTGCCTGGCGCTGGAGGATTCACCGGCCGGTACGCGCGCGGCGCTGGCGGCTGGCATGACCGTGATCCAGGTGCCGGACCTGGTGCATCCGGATGAAGAGTTGCGTGCCCTGGGCCACCGCATCGTTGGGTCCCTGGTGGACGCGCACGCGCTGCTGCTGCCGTTGCTGCCGAAGTAAGGTGGGTGCCGACCGTTGGCCGGCACTGAGCCGAGCATGGCTCGGCTCTACATCTATTGGTGGGTGCCGACCGTGGGTCGGCACGCCTACCCCATCACACCCGTCCGAACACCAACGCGGCGTTTGTGCCACCGAAGCCGAAGCTGTTGGACATCACCGTATCCAGTTTCTGCTCGCGGCTCTCGCGCAGGATCGGGAAGCTCTCCACCTTCGGGTCCAGCTCGCCGATGTTGGCCGAACCGGCAACGAAGCCATCGCGCATCATCAGCAGGCAGTAGATCGCCTCGTGCACGCTGGCTGCACCGAGCGAGTGCCCGGACAACGCCTTGGTCGAAGACAGCGGCGGCACTGCATCGCCGAACACTTCGCGGATCGCGTTGAGCTCGGTGACATCGCCCAGCGGGGTCGAGGTGCCGTGGGTGTTCAGGTAGTCCAGCGGGCGATCGACGCCCTGCAGTGCCATCTTCATGCAGCGCACCGCGCCTTCGCCGGACGGAGCAACCATGTCGGCGCCGTCGGAGGTGACGCCATAGCCGATCAGCTCGGCATGGATGTGCGCACCGCGTGCGACGGCGTGGTCGTAATCCTCCAGCACCAGCATGCCGCCACCACCGGCGATGACGAAGCCGTCGCGGTCCTTGTCGTACGGGCGCGAGGCGCTGGCCGGGGTTTCGTTGAAGCTGGTCGACAGCGCGCCCATCGCATCGAACATCACGCTCATCGACCAGTGCAGGTCTTCACCGCCCCCGGCGAACATGATGTCCTGCGTGCCATGGCGGATCATGTCCGCGGCGGCACCGATGCAGTGCGCCGAGGTCGCGCAGGCGGCCGACAACGAATAGCTGACGCCCTTGATCTGGTAGGCGGTAGCCAGGCAGGCCGAGACCGTCGAGCACATCGTGCGCGGCACCATGTACGGGCCGACCTTGCGCACACCCCGTTCGCGCAGCAGGTCGACTGCACCGATCTGCCACTCGCTGGAGCCGCCACCGGAACCGGCGATCAGGCCGGTGCGCAGGTGGCTGACCTGCTCGGGGCTGAGCCCGGCATCGGCGATGGCATCGCGCATGGCCAGGTAGGCGAAGGCCGCCGCGTCGCTCATGAAGCGCTTCTGCTTGCGGTCGATCAACGCGTCCAGATCGAGGTCGACACGACCACCGACCTGGCTGCGCAGGCCCGCTTCGGCATGGTCGGCCAGGGCGGTGATGCCCGAGCGCCCTTCGCGCAGCGCGGCCGAAACGGTATCCAGATCATTGCCGAGGCAGGACGTGATGCCCATGCCGGTGATGACGACGCGACGCATCAGAAGCTCCCGGTTTCGGTGAACAGGCCGACGCGCAGGTCGCGCGCGCTGTAGATTTCGCGGTCGTCCACGTACATGCGGGCGTCCGACTGGGCCATCACCAGCTTGCGGTTGATGACCCGGCTGATGTCGATCTCGTAGCGTACGAGCTTGGCGTCCGGCAGTACCTGGCCGGTGAACTTCACCTCGCCACAGCCCAGCGCGCGGCCCTTGCCGGGCGCACCCAGCCAGGTCAGGAAGAAGCCGGTCAGCTGCCACATGGCATCCAGGCCCAGGCAGCCTGGCATCACCGGGTCGCCGATGAAGTGGCAGCCGAAGAACCACAGGTCCGGGCGGATATCCAGTTCGGCGCGTACCATGCCCTTGCCATGCGGTCCGCCGTCCTCGCGGATGTCGGTGATGCGGTCGAACATCAGCATCGGGTCGTTGGGCAAACGGCCGGCGGCGGTGCCGAACAGTTCACCGCGTGCGCTGGCCAGCAGCTGTTCGCGGTTGAACGCGTGGAGACGGGTCATGAAGCACAATCCTGGAAGCGGAGAACAGGGAAACAAGCGCTCGAGAATGCCCGTGGAAACTGTCCCGATCAAACATTTCAACCGTACGCAACCGTAGTGTTTTCAAGGGAATACGCGCATCCTGTTGATGTGCAACGACCATACTTCGGCGTGTGGCCCACCCGACCCGGCCCCGCCTTTTCCACCTGACATGACCCGACTGCGCAAGATCATCCACGTTGACATGGACGCGTTCTACGCGTCGGTGGAGCAGCGCGACGATCCGTCACTGCGCGGCAAGCCGGTGGTTGTGGCATGGCGCGGCGCACGCTCGGTGGTGTGCGCAGCATCGTACGAGGCACGCGTGTTCGGCGTGCGTTCGGCCATGCCGGCAGTGCGGGCCGAACGCCTGTGCCCGGATGCGATCTTCGTGCCGCCCGACTTCGCACGTTACAAGGCGGTGTCACGCCAGGTGCGCGAGATCTTCCTGCGCCACACCGACCTGGTTGAACCGTTGTCACTGGATGAAGCCTACCTGGACGTGACCGAGCCGAAGAGCGGCATCGAACTGGCTACCGATATCGCCCGTACCATCCGCATGCAGATCCGTGAGGAGACGAACCTGACTGCTTCAGCCGGGATCGCGCCGAACAAGTTCCTGGCCAAGATCGCCTCGGACTGGCGCAAGCCCGATGGCCAGTTCGTGATTCCGCCGCAGCGGGTGGACGCCTTCCTGCTGCCGTTGCCGGTGAGCCGGGTGCCTGGCGTCGGCAAGGTGATGGAAGGCAAGCTGGCCGCGCGCGGCATCGCCACCTGCGGCGACCTGCGGCAGTGGGCACTGATCGATCTGGAAGAAGCGTTCGGCAGTTTCGGCCGCAGCCTGTACAACCGCGCACGCGGCATCGACGAGCGGCCGGTGGAACCGGACCAGCAGGTGCAGTCGATCTCCTCGGAGGACACCTTCGCCGAAGACCTGCTGCTGGAAGACCTGGGCGAGGCGATCGTGCAGTTGGCGGAGAAGACCTGGAATGCCACACGCAAGACCGAACGTGTCGGCCATACCGTGGTGCTGAAGTTGAAAACCGCGCAGTTCCGCATTCTCACCCGCAGCTTCACCCCGGAACGTCCGCCGGAGTCGATGGAAGAACTGCGCGACATCGCACTGGCCCTGCGCGCCCGCGTCGACCTGCCAGCGGAGACGCGCTATCGGCTGGTGGGTGTCGGGCTGGGCGGCTTCCGCGAAAAGGAACCGGTGGTGCAGGGGGAATTGTTCGAGCACGCCCAGACCGATCGTTCCTGATCGTTCATCCACGCATGGCGTGGATCCACGTGTCGACCAAGGTCGACACCCACCAGGAGCAGGTCATTCCATCCAGACAGATTGCGCAGACATGCCACCCCGCCCACCCTCAGGAAACCAGCTTCGGCTGTTGCTTCGGCTGTTGCTGTTGCCTCTGCAGGTGCAGGGCGCAGCCCTGCAGAAGAACCCCGTCACCTCATGGCCACTGCATCTCGCCCTTGGCCACCTTCGCACTCAGCTCCAGCGACGCCACGCCGTCCAGCGTCGGATAGCGCGCCTGCATCGCCTGCACCAGCGCCGCACTGTCCTTCGCCTTTGCCGCCTCGGCGTCGAACGCGCGGATGTAGTCCGCGGTGAAGCGCAACGCACTGGCATCCAGCGCCGCACCCGGCGCGTAATGCCCCGGCACCACCACCTTCGGCTTCAGTGCCTGCAATCGCTGCAGGGTCTGCAGCCAGTCAGTGTGCGACTTCGGCGTCTGCGTGTCGGCCATCCACACGTGCTCGCCGGCCACCACCGGAATGCCGCCGACGATCGCGCGCAGCGATGGTACCCACAGCACCGTGCGGTCCGGGGCCGGGCCATCCAGGCCGATCAACGGCAGGCGCTGGCCTTCCAGCTGCAGGGCATCGCCGTCCAGCACCTGCGGCACCACGATGCGCGCGGGCACGTCGGCACCCATCTTCGGTCCCCAGTAGGCCAGCTTGCCGGCCCGGGTCTGCTGGATGTGGGCGACGGTCTGCGCAGTGGCGACGATGCGTGCCTGCGGGAAGGCATCCTGCAGGGTGGCCAGGCCGAAGTAGTAGTCCGGATCGCCGTGGCTGATGTAGATCGTGGTCAGCTGCCTGCCACTGGCGCGGATCCGTTCGACCAGCTTGCGTGCGTCGCTGGCGCCGAACTGCGCGTTGACCAGGATCGCGTCATGGCGGCCTTCGATCAGTACCGAGGATACCGAGAACATCGCCTGCGGGCCGGGATGGAAGGTCTGCAGGTGCAGTTGTGATTTCGTCGCGGTGGCCGGTGCCGCGGTGGCCGGTGCGGCCAGCAGCGGCGCACTGGTGAACGTGGCGGCCAGGGCGAGGGGAAGCAGCAGGGCAGCGGCGCGCATGGGGAATTCCTTGTGTAGAGCCGGGCCAATGCCCGGCTGCATGTTCGCGTAGAGCCGAGCGCGGGCTTGGCTCTACAAGGGGCGTAGCTGGATCAGTACGCGGCGGTGATGATCTGCTTCGGGTAAGCGTGCGCTTCCAGCTCGGCGACGAACGCGGCGCCGTAGTCGGCATAGCTGATGCGGCTGTGGCCACTGGCGTCGGCCAGGAAGGCCTTGGGCTGCACGCGATACCGGCCACGCTCATCGCCCGGGCCGATTTCGGCGGCCGGCGAGAAGAAGGTCCAGTCCAGGTCGTCCACTGCCTGCAGGCGGTTGAACGCCTCGCGGTGGGCCAGCGCGTACGGCTTGTAGGCTTCCGGGAAGTTGGGGGTATCGACCAGCTGCACGCCCGGCGCGACTTCCAGGCTGCCAGCGCCACCCACCACCACCAGGCGCGGTACGCCGGCTTTGCGCGCGGCGGCCGCCAGCTGCGCGGCGATCTCGCCCACGCGGCCGATGTCGTCGCCCGGGCGCGGGCCGTAGGCGCTGGCCAGTACGTCGTGGCCCGCGATGGCGGCGACCAGCGCGTCCTGGTCATCCAGCGAGGCGATCACCGGATGGGCGCCGGCCAGTTCGGCCGGGAGGTCCTGCGCGCTGCGCACGATGACGGTGAGTTCGTGGCCGTGGGCCAGCGCGTGGCGGGCGATCTGGCGGCCGATGTTGCCGGTGGAACCAACGAGGGCGATCTTCATGGCAGGACTCCGTGGGGCGATGTGGGCTGGGAATGGGGCCACTCTAGGCTGCTGCAGTCGCTCGAAAAACAGCGTATAACGCGCTTGTTTGTTGCGTGGATCGAGCATATGGACCGATTGACCGCCATGACCGTGTTTGTCGAGGTGGCCGAGCGCGGCAGCCTCACCGCCGCCGCGGAAGTGCTGGACATGTCGCGGGCGATGGTCAGCCGCTACCTGGCCGAGGTCGAGGGCTGGCTGGGTGCACGCCTGCTGCACCGGACCACGCGCCGGGTCAGCCTGACCGGCCCGGGCGAGGCGGCGTTGGCGCGCTTCCGGCAGATGCTGGCGATCGGCGAAGAACTGCAGGGCGAGCTGGCCAGTGATGATCCCGAGCCGCACGGTACGCTGCGCGTGACCGCCAGCGTGTCGTTCGGGCAGAGCCACCTGGCACGGGCGGTGGCCGGTTTCGTCGCGCGCCATCCGGCGGCGCGCATCGAGCTGCTGCTGGTCGACCGCACGGTGAACCTGGTCGAGGAGCGCGTGGACCTGGCCGTGCGCATCGCGCGCCAGATCGACCCCAGCCTGATCGCGCGGCGGCTGGCCACCTGCCGCTCGGTACTGTGCGCGACGCCGTCGTACCTGCAGGCGCGTGGCACGCCGACCGCGCCGGAGCACCTGGCCGCGCACAACTGCCTGACCCACCACTACGTCGGCAAGAGCCTGTGGCAGCTGCACCGCGATGGCCGTTCGCTGTCGGTGGCGGTGGGCGGCAACATCAGCGCCAACGAGGCCTCGCTGCTGCTGGAGGCGGTACGCGCCGGTGCCGGGATCGCCATGCTGCCGACCTACCAGGTGGCGCCACTGCTGCGCAGCGGCGAGCTGATCGAACTGCTGCCCGGATTCAGTCTGGACGAGCTCGGCATTCATGCCGTGTACGCGTCACGGCGCCAGCAGCCCGCTATCATGCGGCGATTCCTGGATTACCTGGCCGAGTGTTTCGCCAGCCCGGCCTTCCAGGATCTGGATTGGCGCCCACCGGGCAAGGAGAACACATGAACCATGGACAGGCCTTGATCGACCACAACCGTGCTGCCTGGGACCGCCAGGCCAGCGAAGTGCGCGAATGGTCGCGCCCGGTGGAGAGTTCAACCATTGCCGCCGCGCGCGAAGGGCGCTGGCAGGTGCACCTGACCCCACGCGCGCTGCCACTGGACTGGCTGGGCGACGTGCGCGGCCGTCGCATCCTGTGCCTGGCTTCGGGCGGCGGCCAGCAGGCACCCGTGCTGGCCGCTGCGGGCGCCGACGTCACCGTGTTCGACCTGTCCGACGGGCAGCTGGAACAGGACCGCAGGGTCGCTGCGCGCGACGGCCTGCAGCTGCGCACGGTGCAGGGCGACATGCGCGACCTGCACGTATTCGCCAATGACAGCTTCGACGTGGTGTTCCATCCGATCTCCAACCTGTACGTACCCGACGTGCGCCCGGTGTGGACCGAATGCCGCCGCGTGCTGGCGCGCGATGGCATGTTGATGGCCAGCTTCTACAACCCGGTGCTGTTCGTCGGTGCACGTGATCCGCAGCTGGATGCACAGGGTTTGATCCGGCCGCAGTACGCCATTCCCTATTCGGACCTGGAAGACCTGCCCGCCGCAGAGCGTGAGGCGAAACTCGCCCGCGGCGATGCGCTGACCTTTGGCCACAGCCTGACCGAACTGATCGGCGGTCAGCTGGATGCAGGCTTCGTGATTGATCGGTTCATGGAAGACTGGCAGCCGAAGCCGCGCTTCCTGATCGACCGTTACCTGCCCACCTTTCTGGCCACCCGCGCACGCAGGATCGGCTGAGGCCGATCCCGGGGAAAAAGCGCGGCGTACAATGGACGGCCCCACGTTGTACAGGCGTCGTCCCTTGTCGTATCCCTATCCGCTGGTCGTATTCGATCTCGATGGCACGCTGGTCGACAGCGCAGCTGACATCGCCGAAGCGCTGAACCGCACGCTGGAAGCCATCGGCATGGCACGGGTGCCGGAAGCCACCGTGCTCGGCTGGATCGGCGACGGTGTGCGCCGCCTGGTCGAACAGGCCGTGCACGCCGCCGGTCGTGAGGTCGACCTGGCCGAGGTCATGCCGGTGTTCATGGTGCACTACCGTGAATGCCTGCTGCGCAGCCCGCGCCTGTTCGATGGCGTGGCCGACGCACTGGCGCAGCTGCGCGCGCGCGCCGTGCCACTGGCGATCTGCACCAACAAGCCCGAAGCACTGGTGCCGCCGCTGCTGCAGCACCTGGGCATCGGTGATGCGTTCGCGCTGGTACTGGGCGGCGATTCACTGCCGCAGCGCAAGCCCAGCGGTGAGCCGCTGCGGCATATCGCTGCGCACTTCGGGCTGCCGGTCGATGCCTGCCTGATGGTGGGTGATTCGCTGACCGACTACCGCGCCGCCGAAGATGCGGGCATGCCGATCGCGCTGGTCCGCTACGGCTACCCGCGCGGTCTGGACCTGGCCACCGCGCATGCGGTGGCGGTGATCGATGACCTGCGTGAACTGCCGGGGTTGACCGCCGGCGTCCCGGTGTAGAGCCGAGCCCATGCTCGGCTGCTTTGCTGCCTGAGCCGAGCATGGACTCGGCTCTACAGAGAAAGCGCCGGGCAATGCCCGGCGCCTTCTTTCATTTCGGCTGGTAACGCACGCTCACCTGGTACTCACGACCGGGCTGGTTGAACCACGCCACGGTCTCGTATCGTCGGTCGAACACGTTGGCGGCACGCGCCAGCAGCGACCACGACGGCGTCAGCGCGTACTCGGCGCGCAGATCCAGCGTGCCGTAACCCGCCACCTTCACCGCGTTGGCGGCATCGTCATAGCGCTTGCCCGCTCCCTGAACCGTCAGGCCTGCGCGGAAGGCCCCGAAACGTCGATCGAGGTCCAGGCGCGCGGTCTGCTGTGCACGACGCGGCAGCCAGTTGTCGAACTGGGTGCTGCCGCCGGTGCGGTTGCGTGGGTCGGTGTAGCTCAGCTGGGCGTTGATGTCGAAGCCGGCCAGCAGCACGCCACCGGTCAGTTCGGCACCGCGGATGCGCGCCTTCTCCACCTGCTGCATCCTGAAGGTCGCCGCATCGTAGGTGATCAGATCATCGATGCGGGTTTCATAGACGTCCAGGCCCCAGTGCCAGCCCTGTCCCTGCTGCGAAACGCCCAGGTTGGTGCTCTTGGACTTCTCCGGGTTCAACGTCGGCACACCGCTCCACGGGTCGTACAGGTCGCTGAAGGTCGGCGCCTTGAACGCAGTGCCGTAACTGGCATTGACACGCAGGCCGTGGCCGAGCTCCATCGCCCAGCCGAGGCTGCCGGTGGCGTGGTTGCCGAACTGCTGGTTGTCGTCGTTGCGCGCGCTGGCCTGCAGCTGGTGGCGACCGAAGCGTCCCTGGTACTGCACGAACACGCCGGTGTTGCGGCGGCTGTCGACCCGATATCCGGCACTGCTGCCATCCAGGTTGTCTTCGCTCCAGTCCACGCCGGTGCTCAGCAGCTGGCCTTCGGCCAAGGCGAAGTCACCCTGCAGCGAGGCACTGTCGCGGTGGGTCTGAGCGCTGCCACGGGCATCGAAGTCACCGAAGTTGTCCGACTCGTTGTCACTGCGCCCGACATTGGCGGTGAACGCCAGGCGTTCGGACGGGGTGTAGCGCACCTTGCCGGCCAGCACCTGCTGGCGGGTTTCCGAATAGTTGTAGTAGCCGTCGTAATGGTTCTTTCCGTCGGCACGCAATGCACTGCCTTCCACGTTCCATTGGTCGTTGAAGGTGTAGCCACCGCGCAGGCTCTTGGACAGGTTGCGGTAGCCATCGCGGTCATGTTCGTCGGCAAAGCAGCCGGTGAACAGCGTTGCCGAGCCGCGGCAGGCATCGATGCCATCGGAATGCTGGTAGGCGATGTCGGCGCCGAACCAGCCGCGTTCGGTCCCGCCGCCGATCCCGCCGCTGGCTTCGCGCAGGCCGTTGCTGCCGCCACCGAGCAGGAAGTGCGGGGCGAAATCACCCTGGTTGCGGCGGGTGAAGATCTGGATCACGCCGCCAATGGCATCGGCGCCGTACAGGCTCGACTGCGGGCCACGCACGATTTCCACGCGCTCGATCTGCGCCAGCGGCAGGTCCTGGTACATCGCCAGGCCGAGGTCGGCACTGTTGATGCGCACGCCGTCGACCAGCACCACGGTGTGGCCCGAGTTGGTGCCGCGCAGGAACAGCGAGCTCTGCTTGCCGAGCCCGCCGGCATTGGTCAGGTTGATGCCGGCGCGGCCGCGCAGCAGTTCCTGCAGCGAGGTGGCCTGGCTGGATTCGATCTGCGCGCGGTCGATCACCTGGGCCGGCGCGATGCTGTCCTGCAGGGCGATCGGGGTGCGCGTGGCGGTGACCAGGATCTGGTCGAGCGCGGTGGTGTCATCGGCGGCCTGTGCCAGCGCGGGCAGGGCGGCCAGTACGGCCAGGGACAGCATTCGGGACTGCAGCTTCATGGGGGAACTCCAGGTGCCACGCACGCCCGCGTGGCGAAGGGGAGGAGCCGCGAAGGCAGGCACGCGCCGATGCCGCAGCGCACGCCACGGTCATCCAGCGCCATGCCCACCGCATCGCGACCTGAGGCTTCCGGGCCGGTCTCCGGGCTTGCCGCCGGGTGGCGCGAGGCCACCGTCCAGGCGCCTTCCCATGCCTGCGGCACAGTGGCGGTGTTGCCTGGAACTGACGTGCTTACCGTTGCGGGGGCAGCGCCGGCCTGGCGTGGAATCACGCGTCACCGGCTTCCCGTTTCAACCTGCCGGCCACGGCCGCAGGTCACCTGGAAGTGCGCGCAGTCTACGGCATCGCAGGCCGTCCCGTTGCGTCGCGCCTGCGCGGCTGCCTTTGCTGTGCCTTTAGAATGGTTGCTCGATCCCGTGGTGCCGTTACCGATGTCTGCCCGTTCTCCGTTGTACCTGCGTCGCCCGTCCGGGACGCACGCATGATCCTCGACCTGGTCCGCCATGCCGGCAACGGTCGCGATGAGTTCCTTGATGGCCGCAGCGATCCACCGCAGCTGGCCGGCCTGCCGCAGGAGCTGGTCGAGGCCTATGCCGAGCAACGCTGGGAGCGGGTGATCAGTTCACCGCGGTTGCGCGCCCTGCACACGGCGATGGCGCTGGCCACCCCACGCGGGCTGGACGTCGAAGCGGACGAGGAATGGGAAGAACTGGATTTCGGCGATTGGGACGGGCAGTCGCTGTTCGACCTGCCGGAAGATGCGCTGGCCGCCTTCCATGCCGATCCGCATGCGTTCCCGCCGCCGAACGGCGAGAGCTGGGGTCATTTCGAGCGGCGTATCGCGCGCGCGCTGGATCGCCTGCTCGATGATGATGATCCGGTGCCGACGCTGGTGGTCAGCCATGGTGGCCCGCTGCGCATGGTGTTGTCGCAGGTTTGCGGCCTGCCGATGTCGCTGTGCTGGGCCCTGCGCATCGACCACGGCACGCGCCTGCGGGTGTGGCTGGAGCGGGGCGAGGTCGGGCTGGTGGGCGAGCTGCTGGAACTGCAGCAGCCGTAGTCCATCGGTAGTGCCGGCCGCTGGCCGGCAGCCTCAGGAACGTTGCAAGGATCACGCAGCTGCCGGCCAGCGGCCGGCACTACCGGTGCAGTCAATCCTCGTCCGCGCGCTCGGTCACGCTGTCTTCCGCCTCATCGTCGGCATCGAAGCGCTGCTCATGCACCGGGCCCGACGCCGGGCCGGCCGCCTTCAGCGGATGCGCGGCGATGCGCGCTTCGTAGTCCTGCACCAGCGCTTCACGCTGCGGCTCGCTCAGCTCCTGCCAGTGGCAGTCCAGCAATGCGCCTTCCAGCGAGTACAGCAGGTTCAGGCTGGGCTTGAAGCCGGCCCGCTTGACCTTGACGAAGGCGCCAACTGCGCCGATCGCAACCAGGTCCTCGCGGCTGCGCAGCCCGACCTGGCGCAGCCACGCTGCACTCTTCGGGCCGATGTTGCGCAGCTTCGGTGCGCTCATCCCAGTGCCTCGACGAACACGCGGGCGATGGCTTCCAGGCCGGCCTGATCGTCGGCATCGAAGCGGCCGACCTTCGGGCTGTCGATATCGAACACGCCGATCAGTTCATCGCCGCGCAGCAGCGGCACCACCAGCTCCGAACGCGAGGCCGAATCGCAGGCGATGTGGCCGGGGAAGGCATCGACGTCGTCCACGCGCTGGGTCACGCGCTGGCTGGCGGCGGCACCGCACACGCCCTTGTCCAGCGGGATGCGCACGCAGGCCGGCAGGCCCTGGAACGGGCCGACCACCAGTTCCTTGCCGTCATACAGGTAGAAGCCCACCCAGTTCAGGTCGGGCAGGGCGTGATAGACCAGTGCGGAGAGGTTGGCCGCGTTGGCGATGCGGTCGGACTCGGCGTAGACCAGGCCACGGGCCTGTTCCAGCAGCTGGGCGTATTGTTCCGGCTTGCTGCCGGTGAGCGAGGCATTGGCGAACATGCCTGCAGTCTAGCAAGTGCACCGGGCCGGCGATAATGCGCGCACTGTTGCCCTGTTGGAGCCCATCGATGCCGTTGCCCGCTACGCTGCCGCCCGCCCTGTTCGTTACCGGCACCGACACCGAAATCGGCAAGACCGCGGCCAGCACGGCGCTGCTGCATGCACTGCGCCAGCGTGGCCTGCGCGCGGTGGGCATGAAGCCCGTGGCCAGCGGCAGCGAGGACCTGGGGCAGGGCCTGCGCAACGAGGACGCGCTGGCGCTGCAGGCGGCCAGCTGGCCGGTGCCTGACTATGCCGACCTGAATCCCTATGCGCTGCGGCAGCCGCTGGCACCGGAGCTGGCCGCTGCCGAGGACGGCGTGCAGGTGGCGCTGGCGCCGATCGTGGCCGCGTTCGAACGCCTGCGCGCGAAGGCCGATATCGTCGTGGTGGAGGGCGTGGGCGGTTGGCTGGCACCGGTCTCGGCCACGCTGGACCAGCTCGACCTGGTGCGTGCGCTGCAGCTGCCGGTGCTGCTGGTGGTGGGCATGCGGCTGGGCTGCGTCAACCACGCGCGGTTGACTGCGCAATCACTGCAGGCCAGCGGCGTGGACTGCCTGGGCTGGATCGGCAACCACATCGACCCGGCGATGCAGCGCCAGGACGAGAACATCGCCACGCTGCAGCAGCGCTTGCCGATGCCGTGCTGGGGACGGCTGCCGCATTTGCCGGGGGCGGATGGTCAGATCCTGAGTACACACCTGCTCGACTGACCTGCTTCCTGTAGAGCCGAGCCCATGCTCGGCTCAGCGTGGACCGTCAGCGAAGGGCAGCCGAGCGTAGGCTCGGCTCTACAGGAGCTGGCGCACTGCCAGCTCCCGCGCGATCGCACCCAGCCGTTCCACCGCACCGATGAAGCGCGCATCCAGGCTCTGGCAGCACGACAGCCGCAGGCAGTGGCGATAGCGCGCACCACGCGAATAGACCTGGCCGGGCATGAACACGATGTCCTCCTGCAGCGCTCGCTCGAACAGCTCTCGCGTGTCCACGCCCGGCAGTTCCAGCCACAGCAGGAATCCGCCCTGTGGTTCGGTGGCGCGGGTGCCTGCCGGGAAATGCTCGGCTACCAGCTGGCGCAGTCGTCCCACCTGTTCGCGGTACAGCCGGCGCATGCGATGCAAATGGTGCTCGTAGCTGCCTGCTTCCAGATACGCGGCCACCGCATCGCCGAGCAGCTGCGGCTCACCGCCGGTGGACTGGAACTTCAGCAGCGCGATGCGCTCTGCGAAGCGACCGCCATCCAGCCAGCCGATGCGGTAATCCGGCGCCAGTGTCTTTGAGAAGCCACCGACCACCATCACCCAGCCATCGCGATCAAAGGCTTTCAGCAACGGGGCCGGTGGCTCGCAGAACTGCAGCTCGGCGTACACCGCATCCTCGATCAGGGGCAGCTGCCGTGCGTTGACCAGCTCGGCCAAGCGTTGCTTGGCGGCGGTCGGCATGGTGCAGCCGAGCGGGTTGTGCACGGTCGGCATCACCACCAGTGCGGCCAGCGGCGTGTGCTCCAGCAGCGCATCCAGTGCACCTACATCCAGTCCGTGCTGCGGGTGGGTGGGTAACTCGATGGCCTGCAGGCCGAGGTTGGCCAGCAACGGATACAGGTTGAAGTAGGACGGCGCCTCGATGCCCACCGCATCACCGGGCTGGGTGACCGCGCGCAACGCCAGCTGCAGGGCTTCCATCGCACCATGGGTCAGCAGGAGTCGCTCGGCGTGGGTGTGCAGGCCCATGCGCGGACTGCGGCGCACGATCTGCGCCAGCAGCCGCGGTGAACCATTCGGGCGCGCGTAGGTCTCCACCGTCTGTTGGCCATGGCGCAGTACCTGCGCGGTGTGCTTGGCCAACTGCGCGCCGGGGTAGAACTGGCGACCACGCGGGCCGGCGAAGGCCAGGTCGACCACACCCGGGCGGCGCTGCGCTTCCAGCACGCGCGCCATCAGCACCTGCTGCAGCGGTGCGGTGGGTGCCGAGGGCGCATCGCGCAATGATCGTTCCGGCACCGACAGCCGCGGCGCCACCTCGAAGCCGGCCTTGGGCCGCGGAATGACCAGGCCGGCATCTTCCAGCTGGCGATAGGCGGCGATCACCGTGTTGAGGCTGAGCCTGCGCTGCGATGCCATCTGCCGCAGCGAGGGCAGGCGGCTGCCGACCGGAAGGCGACCGCCGTGGATGGCCTCGGCCAGTTCGTCGGAGAGCCGCTGGTAGCGTGGAGGGATCATCGTGGCCTGGTCATCTGTATCCATCGAACATCCCGCCATCTGGTTCTGTACCCATGATGATGGCGAGCCTAGCATGTCGTCGTCGGCCGGGCCTGATCGGGGCGTGGCCGGCGCATTCCAAGCGCACGGCGGGACCGCCGTGCGTCTTTTTTTGTGTGTAGAGCCGAGCCCGCGCTCGGCTGCTTTTCCGCCAACAGCAGCCGAGCGTGGGGTTGGCTCTACAGAAGCGCAGCGCCGAGCACCGATCAGCCCCAGGGCAAATGCCGTCAGCGCATCGGCACCAGCACCGCCTCGCGCCGGTACAGCGCCGGGAACTGCCTGGCCAGGGCCGCCAGCTTCGGTGCGTCGTAGTAGCGGATGTAGGCGGCCTGCGGGTAGTTGGTCATGTAGTTCTGGTGGTAGCTCTCGGCCGGATAGAAGCGCTGGCCGCTGACCAGCTGGGTGACGATCGGTGCGCGGTAGCTGCCGGCCTGGCCGAGCTGGGCAATGTAGGCACGGCTGGCCGCCTGCTGGCGGGCGTCATCACTGAAGATCGCCGAGCGATACTGGCTGCCGTGGTCCGGACCCTGGCGGTTGAGCTGGGTCGGGTCGTGCGCGACCGAGAAGAACACCTGCATCAGCTGTCCATAGCTGACCTGGCGCGGATCGTAGTCAATCTTTACGGCTTCGGCATGGCCGCTCTGGCCACCGCTGACGCGCTCATAGCGCGCATTGGCTGCACTGCCACCGATATAGCCGGACACCGCATTGCTCACGCCCTTGACGTGCTGGAACACGCCCTGCACGCCCCAGAAGCAACCGCCGGCAAACACCACGCTGGCGTGGGTGGCGTCATCGCGGAACGCCGCATCGCCGGTGGGGGCCGGCAGTGACTGGATCTGCGCGCTGGCTTCGACCGGCGCCGCAGCCGCACCGTGATCGACCAGCAGCACCCCGGCAATCAATGCCATGGCCACCAGGCCGGCCACACCGGCGGCGATGCCCTGTTCAAAGGAGAGTTTCATCATGTGCTCCCGGTTCAACCGAAGGTGAAGGCATAGGCCTGCACGCCCGCATCGAGGAATTCGATCTCGAAGCGATGCGGACCGACCGTGCCGCGCTGGCGTACCAGCTGGTACAGGCGATGCTCGTCGACCACGCCACTGCCATCGGCGCCGACATCACTACCGGCATCGGCGGCGGGCAGCGCCTTGCCATCCAGCCAGACGCGGAAGCGCACCGGCCTGCCGTCGCGGCTGGGCGCCAGCACCAGGTGCAGGTCGCGCGCATGGAACTGGAAGGCAATGCGGCCACCGGCCTGCTGCAGCTGTGCGGCTTCATCGGTGACGGTCCAGCGCCCCGACAGTCCCCACTGGTTCAGCGCCAGGGTCGTCGGCAAGGAGTAGTCGAACGCGGCATCACTGCGCTGCCCGCCGGGCGAGGCGAACTGTTCGGCGCGGGCGTGGCCCAGATACGTTTCCGGCGAGCGCAGGTTGCCCATGTCGGCCTGCACGGCCACGCCTTTCAGGTCGGCGGCCGCAGGATCGGCAGGCGGCGGCAGGTTGGCCTGCCCGGCTTCGGTCAGCAGGCGACGGATCATCTGTTCCGAACGCGCGTAGCTGCCTTCGCCGAACTGGTGGCCGCGGATGTTGCCCTGCGCATCAACGAAGTACTGCGCAGGCCAGTAGCGGTTGTTGAACGCGCGCCAGATCGTGTACTGGTTGTCGAGCGCCACCGGGTACTCGACCTTCAGCTGCTGCACCGCCTTCATCACGTTGCGCGGGTCACGCTCGAAGGCGAACTCCGGCGTGTGCACGCCGATCACCACCAGGCCGTGGTCGCGGTAGCGGCGCTCCCATTCGTGCACGAACGGCATCGCACGCAGGCAGTTGATGCAGGAGTAGGTCCAGAAATCGACCAGCACGACCTTGCCGCGCAGCTGCTGGACCGTCAGCGGTGGGCTGTTGAGCCAGCCGGTGGCCCCGTCCAGCGCGGGCAGGGTGCCTTCGACCGGCAGCGGTGCATCGCCAGCGGCGTCGGCACCGGCGATCATCATCATCGGTGGTGCCGCCGGCTGCGCGCCGGGTACCGCGTCCAGCAGGCCCTGCTCGATACGCGCGGTGCTGAGCGTGGAAAGACGGGTCAGCAGGCCGGTATCCCAGCCCAGGCCGATCGCTACCACCGCCAGCAGGGCGGCCACGCCCAGCACCTTGCGCAGTGCATCGCCGAGGCCAAGCCGCGCCTGCAGCGCACGGAACACGCGGCCACCCACCCATACCGCCAGCGCCAGCGCAGTGATCGCGCCCAGCGCATACGCCAGCAGCAGCCCACTGGTGCCAGCGCTGGCACCATGCAGGGCGGCACCGGTCAGCACCAGGCCGAGGATCGGACCGGCGCATGGCGCCCACAGCAGGCCGGTGGCGATGCCGATCAGCAGCGAGGTCCACGCGCCGCCGCGCCCAGCGGCATCCGCGGCATCGGCGCGCGCGCTCAGACGGGCACCCACGCGCTGGAACGGCGCCAGCAGATGGTCGGCCAGTCGTGGCCACAGCAGGGCGACCGCGAACAGTGCCATCAGCAGCAGGGCGATCCAGCGCCCGACCTGGTTGGCCTGTGCCACCCATTGGCTGCCCACTGCGGCCAGGCTGGCAACCACGGTGAAGGTGAGCGCCATGCCCAGCAGCAATGGCAGCGTGCTGCGCAGGAACGGACGATCGGCACGCGCGAACACGAACGGAAGCACCGGCAGGATGCAGGGACTGAGCAGGGTCAGCGCGCCCCCCAGGTAGGCAAGCAGCAACAGCAGCATCGTCAGGCTCCGGAAACAGGGGAAGAACCGACCGGCACCCGCCAGCCGTCGGCAGTGCCATCCGTGGCGCCGGGAACGAACACCATCGCTGCACCGTTCATGCAGTAGCGCAGCCCGGTCGGGCGTGGGCCATCGTTGAACACATGGCCGAGGTGGCCGCCACAGCGACGGCAGTGCACCTCCACCCGCAGCATCCCGAAGGTGATGTCGCGGTCTTCGCCGATGGCGTTGTGCAGCGGCGCCCAGAAGCTGGGCCAGCCGGTGCCGCTCTCGAACTTGGTGGAGGAGGAAAACAGCGGCAGCGCACAGCCGGCACACGCGAAGGTGCCCTGGCGGTGTTCCTTGTTGAGCGGGCTGCTCCACGGCCGTTCGGTGGCCTGCTGGCGCAGCACCGCGTACTGCGCCGGGGTCAGGCGCTGGCGCCAGTCGGCATCGCTGTGCATGACCTCGAACTGTCGCGACGGGCGCGCTTCAGCGGCGGCCGGGGCGGCGCGGCTGCAGGCCCCCAGGCCGAGCAGGCCGGCGGCGGTGGCAACACCTCCCAGGCCCAGCAGATGGCGGCGGGACAAGGACATGGCGGACTCCGGGAAGGGGATGACGGGGCCATGCTGCGCCCGCCCGGGTCAACGAATCCTCACGCAGGATTCAATTTTTCGTGAGGTATCGGCGGCCGTCCCGCGCCACAATGCAACCCGCCTCCCCACTGGCCTTGAGCTGACGATGTCGACCAAACGCGTGCTGATCGTTGAAGACGATGCCCACATCGCCGACCTGCTGCGCATGCACCTGGGCGATGAGGGCTACGATGTCGCCCATGCTGCCAGCGGCGATGCCGGCCTGCGCCTGCTCGAGCAGGAAGGTCCCTGGGATGCGCTGGTGCTGGACGTGATGCTGCCCGGCGTGGACGGCCTGCAGGTGTGCCAGCGCGCACGCGCGATGGCGCGGTATGTGCCGATCATCATCATCAGTGCGCGCGGCAGCGAAACCCAGCGCATCGTCGGCCTGGAACTGGGCGCGGACGATTACCTGGCAAAACCCTTCTCGATGCCGGAACTGGTGGCACGCGTGCGCGCGCTGCTGCGCCGCGCCGAGGCGATGGCGCAGAGCGCACGCATCGATGCCGGCGCGATCGAGCTGGGGGGACTGCAGCTGGACCCGGTCGCGCGTACCGCCTCGGTGGATGGCAATCCATTGGAGCTGACCCCGCGCGAGTTCGACCTGCTGTTGTTCTTCGCCCGTCACCCGGACCAGGTGTTCGCGCGCATGGAACTGCTCAACCAGGTATGGGGCTACCAGCACGATGGCTACGAGCATACGGTCAACACCCATATCAACCGCCTGCGCAGCAAGATCGAGCCCGATCCGGCCAATCCGCGGCGGCTGCTGACGGTGTGGGGCCGTGGCTACAAGCTGGTCGACCCGGCCGGAGCAGCGGCATGATCAAGCCGAACCTGTGGCAGAAGCTGGCAGTGGTGACCGCTGCGCTGATGCTGACGTGCTGCATGGCGCTGCTTGCACTGCAGATGCGCGCCAATACCCGCCACGAGCAGGAGGTGGTACAGCGGTTGTCGCTGGGCCTGGCAGAGCACATCGCCCAGCGCAGCGAGCTGATGGATACCAGCGGCATGCGTGATGCGGCGGTGCGGGCGTTGTTCGGCCAGTTGATGGCGGTCAATCCCAGCGTCGAGGTCTACCTGCTGGATGACCAGGGCCGCATCCTCGGCCACGATGCACCCAGTGGGCACCTGGTGCGAAACCGGGTGGACGTGGCGCCGCTGCGCCACCTGCTGGCCGGTGCGCCGTTGCCGATCCTCGGCGATGACCCGCGTAGCGCGAATGGCCGCAAGGTGTTCAGCGCGGCACCTTTGATCGTGCAGGGCCGGCCGGCGGGCTACGTGTACGTGGTGCTGGTCGGCGAGCACCGGCAGATGCTGGCCGACGATCTTGCCGCCGGCAGCCAGTGGAACACCACGCTGTGGTCGGTGGTGCTGGTCGGTGGCCTCGGCTTGCTGGCCGGGCTGGTGGCGTTCTACTGGGTGACCCGTCCGCTGCGGCGGCTGACCCGACGCATCCAGGCCTTCGACATCGACGCACCCACGCCGTTGCCACCGCCGGAGCCGCTGCGCCCCGGTGAGCGCGACGAGCTGGTGATCCTCGAACACGCGCATGCGCAGATGGCGCAGCGGCTGGGCGAGCAGTGGCAGCAGCTGCGCCAGCAGGACCTGCAGCGCCGCGAACTGGTTGCCAATATCTCGCACGACCTGCGCACGCCGCTGTCGTCGCTGCATGGCTACCTGGAAACGCTGGCATTGAAGGACGCCACGCTGTCAGCGGACGAACGCCGCCGCTATCTCGGTATCGCGCTGGCGCAGAGCGCCAAGGTCGGCCGGCTGGCGCGCGCGCTGTTCGAGCTGGCGCGGCTGGAGCATGGCGAAGTGCGGTTGGAGTGGGAGGTGTTCGCGCTGCCGGAGCTGCTGCAGGACGTGCTGCAGAAGTTCGAACTGGCGGCACAGGCGCGTGGCCAGCAGCTGCACGCAGCGTTCCCCCCCGGCCTGCCGCTGGTGCGCGCCGACCTGGGCCTGGTCGAACGGGTGTTGACCAACCTGCTCGACAACGCGCTGCGCCATGCACCCGACGGTGGACAGATCGAGGTGCGCCTTTGCGCGACTCCCGACAGCGTGGAGGTCAGCGTGGCTGATGACGGCCCAGGGGTGGCGCAGGCGTTGCGCACCCAGCTGTTCCAGGCACCGGCCGCGCTGGGCGCGCGGCGCGGCGAGAACGGCGGATTGGGGCTGTTGATCGTGCAGCGCATCGTGCAGCTGCACGGCCGCCGCATCGAACTGCGCGACAGCGAGCGTGGCGCGCTGTTCGTGTTTGCCTTGCCGCGTGCGGAACCGGCGGCCTAGCAGGCCGCTTCGCATTCGACGATGCCGCCGCCGTTTTCCAGCGGCAGGTGCAGGCGGATGCAGGCACCGCCCAGCGCCGAATCGGTCACTTCGACGTGGCCGCCATGCTTGTCGGCCACCACCTGCACCAGTGCCAGGCCGAGGCCGAAGCCGGGACTGCCCGGGTCCAGCCGGACGTAGGGCTGCAGTACCTGGCCGCGCAGTTCGGGTGCAATGCCGGGGCCGTCGTCCTCCACCTGCAGGCATAGCCAGCCGTCATTGACGCTGCTGGCAATACGGATCTGCCGGCGCGCGTAGCGCAGTGCATTGCCGAGCAGGTTGCGCAGTGCCAGCTCCAGCATATGCCGGTTGACGTTGACCAGGCCCACCGGCGACAGCGCCTGCTGCACCGGCATCGGCAGCGGCGCGAACTGGGCGACCACGCCGCGCACCAGCGCCGCCAGCTGCAGGCGCTGGCGGGTCAGCTGATGGCAGCGGCCCAGTGCGGCGTACTCGACGCCTGCATCGGTCAGGTGCTGCAGCCGATCCACATCGGTGCGCAATCCGCCCAGTGCATCGCGCTGCCCATCATCAAGCGCGGTGTCCTCCAGGTCGGCCAGGCCGAAACGCATCCGCGCCAATGGCGTGCGCACTTCGTGCGCCACCGCCTGCGCCAGCACACGCTGGCTTTCCAGCAGCTGCTGCAGCTGCTCGGCCATGTGGTTGAAGGCATTGGCCAGTGGCCGCACCAGCGCGGTGCCCGCACGCGGCGCACGCGTGTCCAACTGGCCATCGCGCATCTGCCTGGCCGCCTGCGCCAGCTGCGAGACGTCGCGCCACAACCGATAGACCATCACGTACATCGGCAATGCCACCGCCACCATCAGGATCAGCAGCAGGATCGCCACGCCCGACACTTCGCTGTCCTGCCAGCCCTCGTCCGGCAGCGCTTCATCCAGCGGCCCCAGCATCACCGCGTAGTCGCTGTCACCGATGCGCTGCAGGCTGCGCATGTGCTCCAGGTCGATCTGCACGCGGCCGTTGTTGAACGGCGGACGTTGGCTGGCCGGCAACGCCTTCACTGCCTCAGCCAGCGGCACCATGCGCAGCGCGTAGGCGAAATCGGCGTCGAGTTCGCGTGCCAGCACCGGCCACTGGTCGCGCGGGGTTTCGGCGAAGCGGTGCTGCAGCAGGGCATGGGTGCCACGCATTTCGGCCTGCAGCCCGGCTTCGGTGCGGTCCTCCAGCAGGGCATCCCAGGCCCACAGGCCCAGCACGATCAGCAACAGGTGGGCAACCAGGAAGCCGATGCCGTAGCGCAGGAAGTGGAAGGCGTGGCCGCGCATCGCCGAGGGCGTGCGCTTCATCCCCATGCCGAGCGGCTGAACAGGTAGCCGCGGCCACGGACGGTCTTGATCCGTTCCGGCTGCTCGGGGTTGTCGCCCAGCTTGCGGCGCAGGCGCGAGATGCGGGCATCGATCGAACGGTCCAGGCCGTCGAAGGCGATGCCACGCAGGCCGCGCAGCAGCGCGTCGCGGTCCAGGATCTGGCCGGCATTGCTGGCCAGCAGGAACAGCAGGTCGAACTCGGCCGTGGTCAGCTCCAGCAGGCTGCCCTGCAGGTGCACGTTGCGGGTGGACGGGTCGATGCTCAGCTCGCCGAAGCGCAGGCTGCCGTCACGCGGTTCGACCCGGCGGTGGCGGCGCAGGTGGGCGCGCAGCCGCGCCAGCAGCACCCGCGGTTCGATCGGTTTGCCGATGTAGTCGTCGGCCCCCAGCTCCAGCCCCAGAACCTGGTCGATGTTGTCGGTGCGGGCGGTCAGCACGCAGATGATGCCGTCATAGAGGGGCCGGATCTGCCGACACACTTCGAAACCATCCTGGTCGGGCAGGCCGACATCGAGCAGCACCAAGGCTGGTTTCTCGGCCAGGATGCGGGCCACTGCGCGCTCGCCGCTGCGCTCGTGGGCCACCTGGTAGCCATGCCGTTGCAGGTAGTCGCTGACCATCGTTCCCAGGCGGGCATCGTCTTCGACCAGTACGATATCCAGCATTTCCAAGGCCTCCGTAGGCGCAAACGTACCGCCACGGCACGAGCGCGGCGATGCTATCCCAGCCATCGGGCCGCCCGGGTCCCGGGGGCGGGCGCCATTCAGCCGGGGTTGCTGGCGCAGGGGCCGGGTCTCAGTCCCGGCAACAACTTGGCGTTCAGCATAGCCTGATGCTGTTACAAAACGTTACCTTCGTGATACGACAGGTGACGATCGCTGACAGCAAAGCGACTGACGCCGCGCGGCCCGGCGCCGAGCATGGAGTCTCCTCCGCTCCGCGTGCCGTCCCCATGTCGCCCGCCGCCCCCTGCCTGCTGAACCCGTCCCGCCGCCGCCAGTGCGGAGGCTCCCGATGAGCGGCGTGGTCGGGGCCTGGTTGCCGCCCGCCGAGGACGAGCAGTTGCTGCAGCAGCTGGCGCCGATGCTGCGGGCGCTGCAGCAGCGTGGGCGTGGCCGCATCGGCTACTGGACCGACGCCGAGGCCGGCCTCGCGCTGGGCCACTGCCGGGCGCCGACCGATACGCCGTTGCAGCCGCTGAGCTCGGACTGCGGTCGCTACGTGCTGTGCCTGGACGGCCGCCTGTACAACCGCGCTGACCTGCAGGCGCAGTTGCGCGATCTGCCACGCAGCTGCAGCGATGCACGGCTGCTGCTGCAGGCGATCGTCGAATGGGGCGTGCAGCGGGCGCTGTCGCGTATCGAGGGCGCCTTCGGTTTCAGCGTCTGGGACCGCGAGTCGCGCGTGCTGTGGCTGGCCCGTGATCCGGTGGGCGAGCGGCCGCTGTACTACGGCTGGTACCAGGGCCAGTTCCTGTTCGCCTCGGAGTTGAAGGCGCTGCAGGCCTTCGCCGGGTTCGCACCGAGCATCGACCAGGATGCGCTGAGCCTTCTGCTGCGTCACGACTATGTGCCGGCGCCGCACACCATCTACCGCGGCATCCACAAGCTGGTGGCGGGCGCGATGCTGCGCATCGATCTCAGCGACCATGCCGCGGGTTGCTCCAGCCAGGCCGAGCAGGGGGGCGCGCGTTACTGGTGCGCACGCGAAGCAATGCAGCGTGCACTGCAGGAGCCGCTGCAACCGGCGCCGAGCCTGGAACAGGCCACCGACCAGCTTGAGGCGGTACTTCAGAAAGCCATCGCTTCACGCATGCACTCGCCGCTGGCGTGTGGCGCGTTCCTGTCCGGAGGCACCGACTCCTCGCTGGTGACGGCGATGATGCAGGCCCAATCCACGCTGCCGATCGAAGCATGGACGGTCGGCTTCGACGATCCGGGACATGACGAGAGCGACTGGGCGTCGCAGGTCGCGCGCCATCTGGGTGTGCAGCACCACCTGCACCGCATGGACGCGCGCCAGGGCCTGGATCTGCTGCAGCGCCTGCCGCAGGTCTGGTGCGAACCGTTCGCCGACGCCTCGCAGCTGCCGACGCTGCTGGCCAGTGAACTGCTGGGGGCACGCAAGCCGGTGGCGCTGACCGGTGACGGTGGCGATGAACTGTTCTTCGGCCACCCCAGCTATGGCCGCGCGCTGCGCAATGCGCGCCTGTGCGGTGGCTTGCCGGACTGGGTACGCGACCTGGCGCGGCGCAGCGGCAACCGCATGAACGCCGAGCGTGGTCGTCTCGGTGGATGGCGTGCCTTGGTGGCCGAAGTTGCTGCCAACGATGTGGAAGGCCACTATCTGCAGCGGGTGACCCGCTGGCGGCAGCCGGCGCAGGTGGTGCTGGGCGCGCGTGAACCGGTGACGATCTTCCAGCAGCAGGACTCGGCGCTGCCGGCCGAAGCGCGCATCCAGCTGCTGGATTTCCGCATGGATCTGGCCGAGGGCATCCTGGCCAAGGTCGACCGCGCGGGCATGGCGGCGGGCGTTGAAACCCGTGCGCCACTGCTGGACATGGAGGTGGTGCGACTGGCCTGGCGCCTGCCGCAGCACCTGAAGTACCACGACGGCGAACACAAACTGATCCTGAAGCACCTGTTGGCACGCTACCTGCCCGGGCCGCTGGTGTACCGTCCCAAGCGCGGCTTTGGCCCGCCGATGGCGCGCTGGCTGGCCGGTCCGTTGCGCGATTGGGCGGAGGCGCTGCTGGACCCGCAGCTGCTTCGCAATCAGGGCTGTTTCGATCCGGCACGCGTGCGCGGCATCTGGGAAGCGTTCCTGCGCGGCGAGCGCAAGTGGCACACGCACCTGTGGAACGTGTTGATGTTCCAGGCGTGGCACCAGCACTGGCACGGTGGTCGCGGGCGCTGAGGTTCCTTCGCGGTGTGTTCTGCGTGGCGCGTGGCGGATTCGTTCTGCGCGGCGCAGGGCGGAGGCCCTTGCGTACGAATGTCCTCCGGCGCCGGCCGTTGGCCGTCACCTCCTCCTTTACTTCGTACGCAAGGGCCTCCGCCCTGCGTTCGGAGTTCGTCGGCGCGTCATTGAAAGGTTGCCGCGAGCACTGCGCTCTACCCACCGCACGCCGAGCCTCGTCGGGGCGGGCAGGGGTCTGGGCAAAGTAAAGGAGGAGGTGACGGCCAACGGCCGGCGCCGGGGGACATTTGTTCAGACCCCTGCCTGCCCCGGCGGGGCCCATCAGTTCGTGGGGAATCGAGACGAAGACACGCTTGTGGCGGATTCATTCTGCGTGGCGCAGGGCGGAGGCCCTCGCGTACGAATGTCCTCTGGCGACGGCCGTTGGCCGTCACCTCCTCCTTTACTTCGTACGCAAGGGCCTCCGCCCTGCGTTCGGAGTTCGTCGGCGCGTCATTGATTCGTCGGCGCGTCATTGAAAGGTTGCCGCGAGCACTGCGCTCTACCCACCGCACGCCGAGCCTCGTCGGGGCGGGCAGGGGTCTGGGCAAAGTAAAGGAGGAGGTGACGGCCAACGGCCGGCGCCGGGGGACATTTGCCCAGGCCCCTGCCTGTCCCGGCGGGGCCCCTCAGCTCGCAGAGACATCGGACGAAGACGCACTTCGGAATCCGAACACCAGGCAAAAAAAAAGGACCCGGCAGAGGGAGGGATCTGCCGGGTCCGGATTGCATGGGGGGAGGGACCCATGCAATGAGCGTTGCGTCGCGTCAGTGGTTGTTCGCGTCCGCCGTTGATTCGTTGCAGCCCTGCACCAGTTCGGACCACGCCTTGCTTGCCTGCAGGCCGAGACCGACCACATCCTGCTGGGCCTGGCCCAGCCGCTGCAGGTTGTCCTGCCACAGCTGTGCGCCCTTGTTGAGCATCCCGGCCGTGTCGTCGCTGCGGGCCAGTTCACCCAGCCAGCCGCCGGTCGCGGTCAGGTTGCGCTCCATCACCTTCAACTGCACGCCGAACATGCTCTCCGCGTTCTCCAACGCCAGCCGGTTCGCACGCGTGGCTGCGGCGGCGAGCTGGCGGGTGGCATCACTGAAGCGATCGCTGAAGGCGGCGGCCATGGGGCATCAGGGAGTGGCTTGATGCAGTGCAGCATACGCTCTTGATGTGGCAATGCAACAAAAATAACAAAGGCGCCCAGGGCGCCTTTGAAACACCTTTCAGATCAATGGGTTGATCAGGCCGTCGGACCGCGGTAGCGGCAGCCGGAGGTGCAGGTTTCGTGCACGGTGATCTCGCTCAGCGCCGGCAGGCTGGGCTTGAGTTCGTTCCAGATCCACACCGCCAGATTCTCGCTGGTCGGGTTCTCCAGGCCGGGGATGTCGTTGAGGTAGTGATGGTCCAGGCGGTCATAGATCGGCTGGAAAGCCGCCTTCACGTCGCCGAAGTCCATGATCCAGCCAGTCTGCGCGCCGGGCTCGCCCTCGACCTTCAGTTCCACCCGGAACGAGTGGCCGTGCAGGCGCGCGCACTTGTGCCCCGGCGGCACGTTGGGAAGGCGGTGCGCCGCCTCGAGCATGAAGACTTTGAAGATTTCCATGGCGCAATTGTACGCCGCAGGCGGCCCGGCAGCCTGAGTGGACGCCGGGCTTTCGTGAAGTGACTCTTTCCATCCGGATGAAGAGATGATAGTTTCTCTTATATCCGTATGAAGAGATGTTATTGGCCGGGCGCCGGCCAGGCATGGACTACTGCGGAACTTCGTCGTCCTTACCACCCCCCACATCGTCATGCCCAAGCACACCCTGCTCGTGGCGGCCCTGGCCGTCGCTCTGGCCGCGCCGTTGTCCGCCGCCGCCGAAACCTCCGCCGACGCCAGTGGCGAAGCCAGCACCCTGGCCGCCGTGCGTGTCACCGGTTCCAACATCAAGCGCGCCGATACCGAGGCCTCCAACCCGGTGCAGGTGATCGGTCGCCAGCAGCTGGAACAGACCGGCAAGGCCACCGTGGCCGACGTGCTGCGTTCGATCTCGGCCAACACCGGCAACGCCAGCAACGAAACCACCAACAACGGCTGGGCCTCCGGCTCGGCCGGCATCGGCCTGCGCGGCCTGTCGCAGAAGAACACGCTGGTGCTGCTCAACGGCCGCCGTCTGGCCAACTACGGCTTCCCGGCCGGCGGCCTGTCCGATACGTTCGTTGATCTCAACGCGCTGCCGCTGGTCGCAGTCGAGCGCATCGAAGTGCTCAAGGACGGCGCCTCGGCGGTGTACGGCTCCGACGCCGTGGCCGGCGTGGTCAACATCATCACCCGGCAGAACTTCGAAGGCGCCGAGATCGGCGGCAGCTTCGGCGGTGCCGACCAGGGCGGCCTGCACGAGCAGAACCTGAAGTTCGTCGGCGGCCTCGGTGATCTGGACACCGATGGCTACAACATCCTCTTCAGCCTGCAGGGTTACAACCGCGAGCGCCTGGACCAGGACGAGCGCAACCTGACCCGCAGTGGCATCTACACCGACAAGCCCGGTGGCCGCTGGAACGGCTGGTCGGCCAAGGGCGCACGCTACCTGGTCAACGGCGTGTCGGTGCCGATGCTCGATGCCAACGGCAACTGCCCGGCCGGCACCACCCGCGTTGCCAGCGCGCCGATCGATGGCCTGTCCGGTGATACCTGCGGCTTCAACCAGGCACCGTTCACCACGCTGATCCCTTCGACCAAGCGTTACCAGGCCTATGCCAACGGCACCTTCCGCCTGAACGACAATGTCGAAGCCTTCGGCGAAGTGCTGTACAGCCAGATCAAGAGCGCTGCCTGGTTTGGCAGCAGCCCCTTCTTCACCCTGGAGAGCGGCCGCTTCGCACTGAACGCGGACAGCGGCCTGGCCGAGCCGGTGTCGTCGCTGCTGCCGGCCAGCAATCCGTACAACCCGTACGGGCGTGCGATCCCGATCGAGTACACCTTCTTCGACCTCGGCGGCACGATCAAGACCAACCGCTCCACCGCCTATCGCGGCGTGTTCGGCCTGCGTGGCACCACCGCCAACTGGGATTGGGAAGTGGCCGCATTCGGTGCGCGCAGCAGCGAGCGCGAGAGCGTGTCCGGCGGCTTCGCCAACCGCTGGGCGCTGGCCAACGCACTGTCCACGGGCAGCTACAACCTGCTTGACCCGGCAGCCACGCCGCAGTCGGTGCGTGATTCGATCAACATCGCCACGCTGCGTCCGGCCGAGTCCAAGCTGCAGGGCATCGATGCCAAGATTTCCGGCAGCCTGGGCCGCACCTGGGCCGGCGAGATCGGCTTCGCCGCTGGTGCCGAGTGGCGCCGCGAAAAGCTCGATTCCAACAACCCGTGGCAGATCGATGCCGGCCTGCAGGTGCGCCCGGCCATCGCAGAAGTACATGGCCAGCGCCAGGTCAGTGCCGCCTACGCCGAAGTGAACGTGCCGCTGGCCTCGACGCTGGAGCTGTCCGCCGCCGCGCGTGCCGATCACTACGATGATTTCGGCGATGCGTTCTCGCCGAAGATCGGCCTGCGCTGGCAGCCGCTGGATTTCCTGCTGGTGCGTGCGTCGGCGTCGAAGGGCTTCCGTGCGCCGTCGCTGTCGGAAAACTCCAACAGCACCAGCATCGCCTATGGCAGCGTGGTCGATCCGCGTGATCCGGACGTGCCGGGTTCGCGGCAGAACCCGACCTTCTTCACCGTCGGCAACAACGAACTGAAGCCCGAGCGCACCAGGAGCGTGAACTTCGGTGTGGTGCTGTCGCCGTGGGCCAACACCAACCTGAGCGTGGACTACTACCGCATCCAGCTGGACAACCTGGTCGGCACCAACAACACCCAGACCCTGGTCAACGACAACGTGGCTGGCGCGGTGCAGCGCGATGAGCGCGGCAAGCTGCAGGCGGTCTACAACCGCTACCAGAACCTGAGCGAGCTGAAGACCTCCGGCATCGACGTCGAACTGCGCCAGCGCATCCCGACCGCGGTGCTGGGTGACTTCACCGTGTCCTCGGCTTACACCCACGTGCGCGACTACCGTCGCCCGACCGTGGTCGGTGGCCCGCTGGTCGACTACGCCGGCAGCAACCTGGGCGCGACCCTGCCCAAGGACAAGGCCACCACCACGCTGGATTGGAAGTACGGTGATTTCAACGCAGCCGTGACCTGGTACTACACCAGCAGCTACCGCCAGGAAGCCAGCACCGCAGCCAAGGCGGTGCAGCAGCGCGTCGGCAGCTACAGCCAGTACGACGTGTACCTGGCCTACACCGGTATCGACAAGCTGACCGTGTACGCCAAGGTGCAGAACCTGGCCGACAAGACGCCGCCGTACGACGCCTCGTTCCCGGGCATCCGCGCACCGTACGACTTCAGCCAGTACGACCTGCGCGGCCGCTACTTCACGCTGGGCTTCGATTACCGCTTCTGATCCATCCGCCGCGGCCGGCCACCTGAAGGGACCGGCCGCGCAACTGTCTGCCGTTGTGTTCCTGGGGAGTCACCGTGTCCTTGCATCGCCGTGCCGTTCTTCCGTTGCTGCTTGCCGCCGCCACTGTACTGTCCTGCCCGCAGCCGGCGCAGGCACAGAGTGCCTATTTCTTCCCGCAGGCCACGGATGCGGCAGCCTTCGATGCAGCGGTGCCGACGCCGGAGCAGTTCCTCGGCTACCCGATCGGTAGCCGCTACACCCGGCACGACCAACTGGTGGCGTACTTCCAGGAGCTGGCCAGACGCTCGGACAAGATCAGCGTGCGCGAGATCGGACGAAGCTACGAGGGCCGCCCGCTGCTGATCGCCACCGTCACCGCCGCCGGCAATCACGCGCGGCTGGAACAGCTGCGCCAACAGCACGCGACCCTGGCCGATCCGGCGCAACCGCGCAGCGCGGCCGGTGACAGCCCGGTGGTGGTGTGGCTGGGTTACAGCGTGCATGGCAACGAGACGTCCAGTGCCGAGGCGGCGATGCTGACTGCTTACTACCTGGTGGCCAACCGCAGTGCCGAAACCCAGCAGTGGCTGCAGCACGCGGTGGTGCTGTTCGATCCGGCACAGAACCCGGATGGCCGCGATCGTGCGGCCAACTGGCACAACGCCTGGGCCTCCGATCCGGCCTCGGCCGACCCGGCCGACAAGGAACACGTCGAACCGTTCCCGCAGGGCCGCACCAACCACTACTTCACAGATCTCAACCGCGACTGGCTTGCCCTCACCCAGCAGGACTCGCGGCCGAAGGTGGAGGTGTTCCACCAGTGGTACCCGAACGTGCAGATCGACTTCCACGAAATGGGCAAGGACAGCACCTACTACTTCGAGCCCTCGCCGAAGAGCATGCACAGCCCGCTGATTCCGGCGGCGTCGTATGAATTCAACAAGACCCTGGCCAAGTACCACGCGCAGGCGCTGGATGCCTTGGGTTCGCTGTACTACACCGGCGAGAACTTCGACAACTTCTCGCCGGTGTACGGTTCCACCTATCCGGACTTCCATGGGGCTGTCGGCGTCACCGTCGAGCAGGCCAGCTCGCGCGGCCGCGTGCAGGAGTCGGTGAACGGCCTGCTGACCTTCCCGTTCACCATCCGCAACCAGGTCGCCACCGGGCTGGGCACGGTGCGTGGTGCGGTAACTGAGCGCAGCGGCCTGTTCGACCTGCAGAAGCAGTTCTTCCAGAGCGCGCTGAAGCAGGCCGCACAGCAGCCGGTGAAGAGCTTCGTGTTCGGTGATGTGCATGATCCGGCACTGACCCGCCGCCTGCTGGAACTGTTGCTGCTGCATCGCATCGAGGTACGCGCGCTGGAGCGTGCAATCACCGTCGATGGGCAGCGCTTCGATGCCGGCAGCGCCTACGTGGTGCCGGTGCAGCAGGCGCAGTTCCGCCTGGTGCATTCGATCTTTGCCGAGACACCGCCGATCAAGGGGGATGTGTTCTACGGCAGCACCAGCTATGCGATCGCACCGGCCTACGGCGTGGCTTTCGCCGGCAGCCGTAGCCGCATCGAGGGTGGCGCACGCGTGACTGCGCTGCCGGCGGAGCAGGGCGCGGTGCTGGGTGGCCAGGCCGGATTCGCGTACGCGATCGACTGGCGCGACTACAACGCCGGGCGCGCGCTGGCCGCGCTGCAGGGCAAGGGCGTGAGCGCACGTGCGGCATTCCAGCCGTTCACCACGGCGACCGCGCAGGGCGACGTCAGCTTCGCCGCCGGCAGCCTGGTGATTCCGGTTGCCGGGCAAACGCTGCAGGGCGCGGCGCTGCTTGAGGCAGTGACATCGGCCGCGCGCGAGGCAGGTGTGCAGGTGCACGCGCTGTCCAGTGGCCGCAGCCGCGAAGGTATCGATCTGGGCAGTGACGGCGTCAAGGCGCTGCGCAAACCCGCGGTTGCGCTGGTGATGGGGGAGGGGGTGGCCGCCACCGAGATCGGCTCGGCCTGGTTCCTGCTCGACCAGCAGTTGCACTTGCCTGCCAGCAAGTTGGACCCGCAGCAGCTGGGCAAAGTGTCCCTGGACCGCTACACCACGATCGTGCTGTCCGGTGGCAGCTATACCGGCGTCGATGCCGCGGCGGTGGCTGCACTGAAGCGCTGGGTGCAGGCCGGTGGTTCATTGGTGACCTATGGCAGTGCCTCGAAGTGGGCGATCGAACAGAAGCTCGCCGACGGCGAGAAGCTCGGCAAGGACGAAGAGACTGCCGACGAGAGCCGCCGTGCATTCGGCGACCAGCGCGACATCGCCGCGATCGAGCGGGTCAGCGGCAACATCCTCAGCGCCGATGTGGACACCAGTCATCCGCTGGCGTTCGGCGTGCCGCGCCGGCAACTGGCGATCAACAAGGAGAACACGGTGACGCTGCAGCCGAGTGCGAACCCATTCTCGACGGTGGTACGCATCGACACGCCGCCGCGGGTGAATGGTTATCTTTCCGAGCGCAACCGTGCGCGGGTGGCGGGCAGCGCGTGGCTGCTGGTGTCGGCGCAGGGGCAGGGCAACGTGGTGCTGTTTGCCGATGACCCGGCGCACCGCAAGTACTGGCACGGGACGGATCGGCTGCTGATCAACGCGATCTTCTTCGGGAATCTGGTGAATCCGAGTAAAGCGCGGGGTTGAGGCGTTTGGCGCCTTGACTGATGCGTGTGGGGGCGGCCGGGCGGGCTGCGCAGGACACGCTGCAAATACGTCCATGTAAGCTCGATCGGCGCGTCCATGCGCCACACGGTCCTGCCCAGCCCGCCCGGCCTCCCCTCGACAGTTTCCTGCGGGCGCGGACGCATCGAACCGCCAAGGCGAGAGCAAGGGCAAAAGCAAAAGCAAAGCCAGGAATTGCGGCTTCGGCTTTTGCCTTTGAACTTGAATTTGAATTTGATCTTTCTTCTCCCGGCTACCCGGCGGGGCAAGTAGGCGCTGGCGATCTCTGAAGCGGCGCAGGGCGCAGTGGGTGCAAAACCGTGAGCGCCATGGATGGCGCGATCGAGCCCCCATGGATGGGTTTACGGCGTGTTTTGCACCCACTGCGCCCTGCGCCGCCCCAAGCCAAACCATCCGCGTGCTTTCAGCCACGGTAGCCAGCAAAAAAAAGGACGGCGCGTCAGCGCCGTCCCCCGATAGCCCCCCGCGCAGCGGGAAGCACCCTCCCTGGCAGCTGGGATCAGCCGGCGCGACTGCCGCCGCCGCCCTGGCCGCGGCCACGGCCGCCACCATTACCACCACCGCCACGACGCTGACCCTGACCGGCGCCTGCACCCGCACGCTGCTGGCCGTTGCCACCGCCCTCGCGCCGGCCACCACCGGCCTTCTTCGGGCCGGCATGCGCATGGCGCGGTGCATCACCGTGCGGACGGCGTGCGTGGCTCTTGCGCGGTGCGCGCTCGCCGGTATCGTGCTCGGCCTTGCCCGGCGCACTGTTGCCCCAGCGGATCGGAACCTGCAGTTCGAAGCCCGGCACATCGCGGATGTCCATGTCGCGGCCCAGCAGGCGCACGATCGCGCGCAGCAGCTTCACTTCATCCTGCGCCACCAGCGAAATCGCCTGGCCGGTCGCGCCGTTGCGGCCGGTACGACCGATGCGGTGCACGTAGTCCTCGGCCACCATCGGCAGGTCGAAGTTGATCACCTTCGGCAGCTCGTTGATGTCGATGCCGCGCGCAGCGATGTCGGTGGCCACCAGCACGGTCACGCGGCCGGCCTTGAAGTCGCCCAGCGCACGCAGGCGCTGGCCCTGGCTCTTGTTGCCATGGATCGCCGCGGTCTTGATGCCTGACTTTTCCAGGAACGTGGCCAGCTTGTCGCTGCCGTGCTTGGTGCGTGCGAACACCAGGGTCTGCTCGCGGCTGTCCTGCGCCAGCAGGTGCAGCAGCAGGTCGCGCTTGCGGCCGGCATCGACCGGATGCACGCGATGGGTGATGGTTTCGGCCACGGTGTTCTTCGGCGTCACCTGGATCTGTTCCGGGTTGCGCATGAACTCCAGCGCCAGCTGGCGGATGTTGTCCTCGAAGGTGGCCGAGAACAGCAGGGTCTGGCGGTTCTGCTTCGGCAGCTTGGCCAGAATGCGCTTGATCGACGGCAGGAAGCCCATGTCGAGCATGCGGTCGGCTTCGTCCAGCACCAGCAGTTCAATGCCGGACAGGTCGACACTGCGACGTTCCAGATGGTCGATCAGGCGGCCCGGGCAGGCCACCAGCAGGTCCACGCCACGGCGCAGGATGTCCAGCTGGTTGCCCATGCCGACACCGCCGTAGATGCAGGCGCTGGGAATGCGCAGGTACTTGCTGTAGCCGCGCAGGCTGTCATGCACCTGGGTGGCCAGTTCGCGGGTCGGGGCCAGGATCAGCGCACGCGGCTTGCGCGGGCCGGCACGCACCTCCTGCGAGGCGGTGCCCAGGTGCTGCAGCAGCGGCAGGCCGAACGCAGCAGTCTTGCCGGTACCGGTCTGTGCGCCGGCCAGCAGGTCGCGACCGGCCAGCGCCAGCGGGATCGCCTGCTGCTGGATCGGGGTCGGGGTTTCGTAGCCCTGCTCGGCAAGCGCACGCAGCAGGAAGGGCGCCAGGCCCAGCGATTCAAAAGACATTGAGATTGCTCCAGGTACAAGAAACGCCTGTCCGAGCGGACAGACGGGGGCAGATCAAAGTGATCGGCTGACTCGGAGCGTTCCCGTGAACCGCGCTGCGAGAAGTTGGGTGCAGCCGGCACGAAGCGCAGGCTGGAATGCGTGACGAACGGCGTCGGAGTGGGGGCGGGCGAAGAGGGCGGACCCTGGTCGCCGGCGATCCCGGAGGGAAACGGACGGCCGCTGCAGACCTGCCTAGTCTAACCGATGGCTGAGACCTCGCGCAAAAAGCCCCGTTCAGGAAAGGGGTTCTCTCTGCAGGGCTGCGCCCTGCACCCGCAGAGGCCAAAGCGACGTCAACGTCAAAAGCGGGTTTCCTGAGGGATGGCGGGGTGGGTCCGGTGGCGTCCCCGCAAACCCACAGTGCCTCGCCATTCCACGGAATGTCCGCTGTTGCTGTTGCATCGGCTGTTGCCTTGGCTTGAAGCAGGTGCAGGGCTGCAAGCCCTGCCGAACCCCCTCCTGCGGTAGGGTGGGCCGATGCCGCGCTGCAGCTTGGCGCCGCCGCAGATTTGATTACACTTGAAACTTGTTTGCCCACGACTCCGGACACCCACCCATGAAGCTTGGTTCTTTGAAGGAAGGCGGCCGCGACGGCACCCTGATCGTCGTCTCGCGTGACCTGCGCCACGGCGTGCGCGCCACCGGCATCGCCGCCACCCTGCAGCAGGCCCTGGAGGACTGGAGCCACATCGCACCGCGCCTGAACGCCCTGTACGAATCGCTCAACGCTGGCGACGCCGATGGCGTGTTCGACCTCGATCCGCAGGCGCTGGCCGCACCGATGCCGCGTGCCTATGAGTTCGTCGATGGCAGCGCCTACCTGCCGCACGTCGAGCGCGTGCGCCGCGCCCGCGGTGCCGAGGTGCCGGAGAGCTTCTATACCGACCCGCTGATGTACCAGGCCACCAGCGCAGGCTTCTACGGCCCGCGCGATGCAGTCAAGGTGGTCAGCGAGGACTACGGCATCGACCTGGAAGCGGAGATCGTGGTGATCACCGACGACGTGCCGATGGCGGCCACCCCGGAACAGGCCGCCAGCCACATCCAGCTGGTCGGCCTGGTCAACGATGTCTCGCTGCGCAACCTGATCCCGGGGGAGCTGGCCAAGGGCTTCGGCTTCCTGCAGTCCAAGCCGCGTTCGGCGCTGTCGCCGGTGTTCGTCACCCCCGATGAGCTGGGCGCTGCGTGGCAGGACAGCAAGGTGCACCTGCCGTTGCTGACCCACATCAACGGCCAGTGGTTCGGTGCGCCGGAGGCGGGCGTGGACATGCAGTTCAACTTCGCCCAGCTGGTCGCGCATGCGGCCAAGACCCGCCCGCTGGGTGCCGGCACCATCGTCGGCTCGGGCACCATCGCCAACGAAGACACCAGCAAGGGTGCCTCGTGCTTCGCCGAGCAGCGCGTGGTCGAGACCCTGCGTGACGGCAAGCCGAGCACGCCGTTCATGTCCTTCGGCGACGTGGTCCGCATCGAGATGCTCGATGCTGCCGGCAACAGCATCTTCGGTGCGATCGAGCAGCGCATCGAACAGGCGGCCAAGCCCTGAGCATGGAGGCGGCGATGGAGATCCCGGTCGACGACGGCATCGTGCTGTACACCTACTGGCGATCCAGCGCCGCCTACCGCGTGCGCATCGGCCTGGAGCTGAAGGGCCTGGCCTGGGAGGCGCGGCCGGTGCATCTGGTGCGCGACGGTGGCGAGCAGCACCATGAGGCTTATCGCGCGCTCAATCCGCAGCAGCTGGTGCCGACCCTGCTGCATGATGGGCACACGCTGACCCAGTCGCTGGCGATCATCGAGTACCTGGAAGAGCGCTTCCCACAGGTGCCGCTGCTGCCGGCCGACGCTGCGGGCCGCGCACGGGTGCGGGCGCTGGCGCAGCTTGTGGCCTGCGATATCCATCCGATCAACAACCTGCGGGTGATGCAGTACCTGGAACGCGACCTGCAGCTGCCTGCCGAAACCCGCACGCAGTGGACCCTGCACTGGATCGCCGAAGGCTTTGACGCGATGGAAGCGATGCTGGCCAACAGCCGCGACACCGGCACGTTCTGCCACGGCGACCGCCCTGGCCTGGCCGACATCTGCCTGTTGCCGCAGCTGTACAACGCCCACCGTTTCGGCCTGGACCTGGCACCGTACCCGACCCTGCGCCGCATCGAAGCGGCCTGCCAGGCGCTGGACGCCTTCGACCGCGCACGCCCGGAAAACCAGCCCGACGCCGCCTGAAAGCAGAGGGGGCGGAACGGATCACGTCGTAAGTGCATTTACGACTTAATCCCCTCCGTCCCCATTCTGTTGCAATCGGGCCAGGTCATCGCGGAACAACCGGTAGGCCTCCTCGCGGCGGGCATCGTCGGTCTGTCGCAGCACCCATGCCGGGTGCACCGTGGCGTAGCCGCGCGTGCCGTCCTCGAGGGTGTGCCAGCGCCCGCGGTCACGCGAGAGGTCGAAATCATGGCCGAACACCGAGGCTGCCGCTGTCGCGCCAAGGCACACGATCACCTGGGGCCGCACGCGCGCGATCTCACCCATCAGCCAGGGCCGGCAGGCCTGGATGTGACGGCTCTCCGGCCGCTTGTGCAGCCGCACCTTGCCGCGCCGTTCATGGTGGAAGTGCTTCACCGCGTTGGTGAGGTACAGCGTGGCGCGATCGATCCCCAGTTCCGCCAATGCGCGGTCCAGCACCTGGCCGGCAGGTCCTGCAAATGGCTGCCCACGCAGATCTTCGGTGTCACCGGGTTGCTCTCCGACCAGCATCACCCCGGCCCCTGCCGGCCCCTGTCCGAACACGGTCTGCGTGGCCTGCTCCCACAACGGGCACTGGCGGCAGGCGCTGGCCTGTCCGCGCAGATTGTCCAGGCTGCTGGCTTCGGCTGCCGGTGCCGGAGGGTTCGCTCGCAGCGGAATCCTGCGTTGCGGTGCCTGCGCGGGACGGTCATGCATTTCCTGCACGCGGTCGGCGGCGTCGCGTACCAGGCGAGGCAGCAATCGGGCTTCAGGCAGGTGGCGCCAGTACTTGGCCGGCATCTCCTGCATCATCATCCGCGTGTTGAGCCGGGCCGGATTGAAAATGCTGGCGTAATAGGTCTGCCACAGCGACTCGCGTGCATCCTCGGCCGGGGCATCCTCGCGTCGTGCACCGGGGCCGAAGGCAAGCGCCTGCCCATCCCAGGAGGCACTGCGCGAAGGCGTGAGGATGGCCCAGCGCATGCCGGTGAAGCGGCGCGCGAAGAACGGCGCGACCCGGTCGACGATGTGGTGCTGTGGCTCGAACCAGGCGATGAACGCATCAGGCTGGCCAGGCACTTCGCGGAAGCGCACGAATGCCTTCATCTTGTGCGTGTCGCGGCGGACCGCCTGGGCCATGGCCATCGCCCTCAGTACGTCGGCATCGGCAGGGTTTGACAGCACCGAGCGTTCGCCATGGGCGATGCGCCACAGCAACCGGTACAGGAGGGCCATGCGTTGTCCGTCGCGATGGCACAGGCAGGTGTCCGCCAGCTCCAGGAAGTCGCGCGGTACCGTCGGTGCGCCAGCGTCGGCCTGTGCGGGCGCCGAGGTGACCGCTGGCGCGTCCAGCAGTGATGCGTCGCTGCCCTCGAGCCAGTCCAGCTGCTCCGGCGCGACGCCGCGCAGCAGGGCTTCGCGTGCACCGCCGCGCCAGGCCTCCAGCGACCATGGCGGATCCACCCGCAGCGACCAGCGCTGCGCGTCAGGCCGCGGACGGGGCATCGAACAGCGAACCCTGTCGCGGCGGCGGGGCCAGCTGCGCGCGCAGCGCCGCCGGATCGTCCAGTGCTTTGCGCGGGTGATGGTCGGCCAGCAGCACGAACGGCAGCAGCTTGCTCATCGGTGCCTTCAGGCGTGCGATGTCGGCCACGCGCAGCCGCCCGTGACGGCGTGCCATCAGCACGCGCTTGACGTTGCGCACGCCAAGGCCGGGCACGCGCAGCAGCATCTCCTTCGGTGCCCGGTTCAGATCGACCGGAAAGCGCTCGGGATGGCGGATTGCCCAGGCCATCTTCGGGTCGATATCCAGGTCGAGCATGCCGTCCTGGGTGGTATCGGTGATCTCATCCACGCCGTACCCGTAGAAGCGCAGCAGCCAGTCAGCCTGGTAAAGGCGATGTTCGCGCTGCAACGGTGGCGGCTGCAGTGGCAGCTGCCGGCTGGCGTCCGGAATCGGGCTGAACGCGGAGTAGTAGACCCGGCGCATGCGGTAGTTGCCGTACAGGCTGTCGGCGCTGGCCAGGATCTGCTGGTCGTTTGCCCCGTCCGCGCCGACGATCATCTGGGTGCTCTGCCCGGCCGGTGCGAAACGGGGAGGGCGCGGGCGAGTGCTGCGGCTGGCCGTCGGTGCCACCGATGCGGGGGCCTTGCGAGCTTCCTTGGCTTCCTCGATGCGCCAGCGCAGTTCCCCCATCGCGCCACGGATGGAATGAACCGTCTTCTCCGGCGCCAAGGCGCTCAGGCCGGCTTCGGTGGGCAGTTCCACGTTGATGGACAGGCGGTCGGCATAGCGCCCGGCACTGGCCAGCAGTTCCGGCGAGGCCTCGGGAATGGTCTTGAGGTGGATGTAGCCGGCGTAGCGGTGTTCTTCGCGCAGTTGCCGGGCGACTTCCACCATCTGTTCCATGGTGTAGTCCGCATTGCGGATGATGCCACTGGACAGGAACAGGCCCTCGATGTAGTTGCGCTTGTAGAAGTCCAGGGTGAGCGTGACCACCTCATCCACGCTGAAACGTGCACGGGGCACGTTGCTGGAAACCCGGTTCACGCAATAGGCGCAGTCGTAGACGCAGAAGTTGGTCAGCAGGATCTTCAGCAACGAAACACAGCGGCCATCGGGCGTGTAGCTGTGGCAGATGCCCATGCCCTCGGTGCTGCCGATACCGCCGCTGGCGCGCGAATCGCGCTTGCCCGAGCCGCTGGAGGCGCAGGAGGCATCGTACTTGGCGGCATCAGCCAGAATGGCCAGCTTGCGGATGGTTTCCATTGAGGAAACCTACGGATGAGGGGTCTCATTGGATGAGACCGCCCCTGAATTCTTCAGAAAAAGGGGACGGGGGATCAAGTCGCAAGTGCACAAACGACTTAATCCCCTCCGTCCCCTTTTTCGTGGGATCAGAAGCCGTGGGTGATGCTGGGTGCGCCTGCCGAGAAATCGGCGTACGGGTCGTGCTCGCCGCTACTGCCTTCGGACAGGCGGAACTTCAGGGCCAGGCCATCGCGCGAGTCGGCCGCGCGCAGCGCTTCCTCCTGCTCGATGGTACCGGCCTTGGCCAGCCGGAACAGGCACTGGTCGAAGCTCTCCATGCCTTCTTCCAGCGAGGCTTCCATCGCCGCCTTGATCTCGTGCACCTGGCCGCGGCGCAGCAGGTCGCGGATCATCGGCGTGTTGATCAGTACCTCGGTGGCTGGCAGGCGACGGCCCTCCTTGTTCTTCACCAGGCGCTGGCTGATCACCGCACGCAGGTTCAGCGCCAGGTTCATCAGCACGTTCTTGTGCGCGCTTTCCGGGAAGAAGTTGAGGATGCGCTCGATGGTCTGGTCGGCGTTGTTGGAGTGCAGGGTGGCCAGGCACAGGTGGCCGGTCTCGGCGAAGGCGATCGCCGCCTCCATCGTTTCCGCATCCAGGATCTCGCCGATCAGGATCACGTCCGGCGCTTCACGCATCGCGTTCTTCAGCGCGTTGTGGAAGGCGTGGGTGTCCAGGCCGACCTCGCGCTGGTTGACGATCGACATCTTGTGCTTGTGCAGGTACTCGATCGGATCCTCGATGGTGAGGATGTGACCGGTGGTGGTGCTGTTGCGGTGGTCGATCATCGACGCCAGCGAGGTGGACTTGCCGGAACCGGTGGACCCCACCACCAGCACCAGCCCGCGCGGGGTCATGATGACGTCCTTCAGCACCTGCGGCAGGTTCAGCTCCTCGATGCTCGGAATCCGGCTGCGGATGGCGCGGATGACCATGCCGACCTCGCCCCGCTGCTTGAACACGTTGACGCGGAAGCGCCCGGCATCGGGCAGCGCGATGGCCATGTTGAGCTCCAGCTCGCGCTCGAACTGCGGCACCTGGCCCTCGTCCATCAGCGAGTAGGCGATCTTCTTGACCATGCCCGGCGGCAGGCCGGTGTTGCCCAGCGGATAGAGCTTCCCTTCGATCTTGATGTAGACCGGTGCCCCGGTGGTCAGAAACATGTCCGAAGCGTTCTTTTCGGTCATCAGCTTCAGGAAGTAGCCGATATCCATTGCGAATTTTCCCCAACGAAACGGCCGACGCCCGTTGCCAGCACGGTGTCGGCTTGACGACAATGGCCGTGAACCGACAACCGGTACGGCCTCCCCAATGAAACGACTTAGCTTCGCACGAATGCGCCATGGCCTGTATGTGATGGCGTTTGCATTCGCACTGTCTGCCCCCGCCTGGGCGCAGGACGCTGCCCTGGAACTGGCGCAGGCCCGGCAGGCGGTCGACAAGGCCACCCAGGCCGATGCCGACCAGTACGCCCCGGACCTGATCGGGCTGGCCCGGCAGGGGCTGGAGCAGGCCCAGCGCGCCGCCGGCGACCGCCGCGAGCGCAAGAACGCCCCGGCGATGGCCCTGCGCGCCGCCGCCGATGCCGACCTGGCCCGCGTCCGCAGTGAGGAAGCCACCGTCACCGCGCAGCTGCAGCTGCGCCGCAACGAGGTCAACCAGCTGCAGCGCCAGCTGTCGACCGGGGAGGACCGCCGGTGAAGCCGATGACCGCCGCAACCCTGGCCGCGCTGCTGGCGCTGCCGACCCTGGCCACGGCCGCCGACAACCCGATGGTGGCGCAGCTGAGCCAGCGCCTGATGGCCATCCAGGCCAACCCCGATACCGCTGAGCTGGGCGCCTTCGAGCGCATGCAGGCGCAGCAGGCCATCGCCACCCTGGACAAGGCCAAGCGTCGCGACCAGGAGCTGGCCACGTACCTGGCCGAGCGCCGGGTGGAGATTGCCGAGACCGCCGTGCGCACCGCGCTGGCCGCGCGCGAGGTCGACCGCCTGGAGCGTACCCGCAGCGACCTGCTGATCGAGGCCAGCCGCCGCGATGCCGCCCGCGCCCGCCAGGAAGCCGAGCAGCTGCGCATGCAGGCGCAGATGCAGGCCGAGGAGGCCGAACGCCTGCGCCAGGCGGCCGAGGCCGAGACCCTGGCCCGCCAGGACGCCGAGAATGCCCTGACCAGCGTGGCCGGCAAGCAGCAGCAGCGTCTGAGCGCTGCCCAGCAGAACGCTGCCAGGCTGGCCCGGGAGGAAGCCGAGCTGGTGTCCGGGCAGAAGCTGCCCGGTTCGAAGTTCGACGCTCGCGGTGAGGTCTTCACCTTCGGTGGTGACGCGTTCGCCGCAGGCGCCTCCAGCCTGTCGGGGGGCGCCCGCAACCAGGCCAAGGCCCTGGCCGAGTACCTGAACATCGGCAAGAAGGGGCGCCTGCGCATCGAGGCCTACGACAGCGCCAACGGCGTGGGCCAGAAGCGTGCCGAAGCGCTGCGCGACGCCCTGGTCGCGGGTGGTGTCGCCAGCAACCGGATCCAAGTCAGCGGCAAGAAGGCTGCGTCCACCCGGGCGCGCTCGGCCGAGGTCATCATCGCGCCGTAATGCATTGATATTGTTTGTTTTTCGTTGCGATGAGCATTCAGCCTGAACCCCGCCCCGGCGGGGTTCGGTCTTTTTGACGCAGGGGCCTTGTACCCCGCCTTGAGCAGGCGTAGGGTCAATCGTCCGGGACGCAATGCCGCGGACCGGACGATGGGAGGGCCGGGCCGATGCAAGCAGGGCGCGAACCGCAGCAGATCGACGTGCGCAGGCCAGTGCCGCAGGTCGTTGCAGGCGTCCAGGTGGCCATCGGCCGGCACTCCTCCATGAACAACGCCCCGTGCCTTGCGGCCGGGGCGTTCGTGTATCTGTCGAAGGAGGTCCATCATGTTTGAAGATCAGCCCCAGAGCGAGATCGACGCACGTCGCGCGCGTGATCCGGAGTTCAGGGCACTCCATGACCAGCACCGCAAGTTGAACAAGAAGTGCATGGACGCGGAGCTGGGTGTACTCCCGATCGATGATGTCACCCTGGGTCGCATGAAGCGCGAGAAGCTGCTGGCCAAGCAACGACTTCTGCGAATGTACGAAACACCGCTCCCAACGACGTCCCCCACGCTTTGACGCACCCCGTCACGCCCGGAACGGCGTGACCCGGCCATCGATGGCCCGGCCGGGCGCTCCTGCCCCGGCATCGCGGCACCGCCGATGAGGCGGCCGCGCCAAGGCACCACAGGCGGTGGTGCCTTGGCCTGCAGGCACAACTCACCGATGCGGGCGGTACCGGTCTCCTCGTCGACCCGGGGCCGTCCGCATCCCTCTACGGGACGGCGGGCGGCATGCCCGCGCCGACCTGACATTCAGCGCCATCCGTCGGATAATCATCGGTCCGGCCCTGCGTGGCGCGAATCGAAAGTCCTCCGAATGCCCATCCATTCTTCCGTCCTCGAACTCATCGGCCAGACCCCGATCGTCAAGGCCCAGCGCCTGGACACCGGCGTCTGCGAGCTTTACCTGAAGCTCGAGAGCGCCAACCCGGGCGGTTCGATCAAGGATCGCATCGGCCTGTCGATGATCGAGGCAGCGGAGCAGCGGGGTGACCTGAAGCCGGGGGCGACCCTGGTCGAGGGTACCGCTGGCAATACCGGCCTGGGCCTGGCACTGGTGGCCCAGCAGAAGGGCTACAAGCTGATCCTGGTCGTTCCCGACAAGATGAGCCGCGAAAAGATCTTCAACCTGAAGGCGATGGGCGCCGAAGTGCGCCTGACCCGTTCGGACGTCGCCAAGGGCCACCCGGAGTACTACCAGGACCTGGCCAAGACCATCGCCGAGCAGACCCCGGGCGCCTACTTCATCAACCAGTTCGGCAACCCGGACAACCCGGCCGCGCATGAGTTCGGCACCGGCCCGGAGATCCTCGAGCAGATGGGCGGTGACCTCGACGCCATCGTGTTCGGCTGCGGCAGCTCCGGCACCATGACCGGCCTGTCGCGTGCGTTCGCCAGGCTGTCGCCCAAGACCGAGCTGGTGCTGGCCGATCCGGTCGGCTCGATCCTGGCCGAGTACATCAACGACGGCGTGCTCAACGACAAGTCGGGCAGCTGGCTGGTGGAGGGCATCGGCGAGGACTTCCTGCCCTCGATCTCCGACTTCAGCCGCGTCAAGAAGGCCTATGCCATCAGCGACGCCGAGAGCTTCCACACCGCGCGCGAGCTGCTGGGCAAGGAAGGCATCCTCGGCGGTTCGTCCACCGGCACCCTGCTGGCCGCGGCACTGAAGTATTGCAAGGAGCAGACCACGCCGAAGAAGGTGCTGGTGCTGGTCTGCGATACCGGCAACAAGTACCTGTCGAAGATGTACAACGACTACTGGATGCTGGACAACGGCTTCCTGGAGCGCCCGCAGCACGGTGACCTGCGCGACCTGATCCTGCGTCCGTACGGCCAGCGCGACACGGTGGTGATCGGTCCGAACGACCTGTTGACCACCGCCTACCAGCGCATGAAGCTGTATGACGTGTCGCAGCTGCCGGTGATGGACGGTGAGCAGCTGGTCGGCATCGTCGATGAAAGCGACGTGCTGCTGCATGTCTATGGTGACGAAGCGCGCTTCCGCGACACCGTGGCCACCGCGATGGTCAGCAAGCTGGACCGGCTGGACGTGAAGTCGCCGATCGAGGCCCTGCTGCCGGTGTTCGACCGCGGGCAGGTGGCGATCGTGATGGACGGTGACGCCTTCCTCGGCCTGATCACCCGCATCGACCTGCTGAACTATCTGCGCCGTCGCGTGCAGTAAACCGCTGATCGCTGCCGTTCACCGCTGAATTCCGGTTTATTCGCGTCAAAGCTCGTTAAGGCTGCGCTGATAGACTCCCGATCCTTTGACGGCGCCGCACGTCGGCGCCATTCAGGAAACGACATGTCCAACTCCTCTTCGCCCGACCGCGCGCTGGCCCTGGCCACGCTGGCCATCCACGGCGGCCAGTCGCCCGATCCCAGCACCGGCGCGGTGATGCCGCCGATCTACGCCACCTCGACCTATGCCCAGTCCAGCCCGGGCGAGCATCAGGGCTTTGAGTACTCGCGTACCCACAACCCGACGCGCTTTGCCTATGAGCGCTGCGTGGCCTCGCTGGAAGGCGGCACCCGTGGCTTCGCCTTCGCCTCGGGCATGGCGGCCAGCTCGACGGTGATCGAGCTGCTGGACGCCGGCAGCCACGTGGTGGCGATGGACGACATCTACGGCGGCAGCTTCCGCCTGTTCGAGCGCGTGCGCCGCCGTACCGCCGGGCTGGACTTCAGCTTCGTCGACCTGACCGATCTGGCGGCCTTTGAAGCCTCGATCACGCCGAAGACGAAGATGGTCTGGATTGAAACCCCGACCAACCCGATGCTGAAGATCGTGGACATCGCCGCGGTCGCTGCCATCGCCAAGCGCCATGGCCTGATCGTGGTGGTGGACAACACCTTCGCCTCGCCGATGCTGCAGCGCCCGCTGGAATTGGGCGCGGACCTGGTCCTGCATTCGGCCACCAAGTACCTCAACGGCCATTCGGACATGGTCGGTGGCATGGTCGTGGTCGGTGACAACGCCGAACTGGCCGAACAGATGGCGTTCCTGCAGAACTCGGTGGGTGGCGTGCAGGGCCCGTTCGACAGCTTCCTGGCCCTGCGTGGCCTGAAGACCCTGCCGCTGCGCATGAAGGCGCACTGCGCCAACGCGCTGGCGCTGGCGCAGTGGCTGGAAAAGCACCCGGCGGTGGAGAAGGTGATCTACCCGGGCCTGCCGTCTCACCCGCAGCATGAGCTGGCCGGCAAGCAGATGGCCGGCTACGGCGGCATCGTCTCGATCGTGCTCAAGGGCGGGTTCGAGGCGGCCAAGCGCTTCTGCGAGAAGACCGAACTGTTCACCCTGGCCGAGTCGCTGGGCGGCGTTGAAAGCCTGGTCAACCATCCGGCGGTGATGACGCATGCCTCGATCCCGGTGGCGCGTCGGGAGCAGCTGGGGATCAGCGATGCGCTGGTGCGGCTGAGCGTGGGCGTGGAAGAGCTGGGTGATTTGCAGGTGGATCTGGAGAGGGCGCTGGCGGGTGTGGTTGTATGAGCAACATCCACGCCGAACTTGGCAGCTCGCCGAGCGCGCTTGTACGCAGTCTGGTTTCCAACCGCATGTTGATCTGGCAGCTGACTCAGCGTGAGGTCATCAGCCGGTATCGAGGTTCTGTATTCGGACTGGCATGGTCCTTTTTTAATCCGCTGTTGATGCTGGCGGTCTACACTTTCGTGTTCTCGGTAGTATTCAAGGCGCGCTGGGGACTGGAGACCAGCAACCATGGCGACTTTGCCGTCATCCTGTTCGTCGGCATCATTGTGCATGGCGTGTTCGCAGAATGTGTCAACCGAGCGCCGGGGCTGATACTCAACAGTGCGAGCTATGTGAAGCGTGTCGTATTCCCGTTGGAAACCCTGCCATGGGTCGCAATGGGTGCCACACTGTTCCATTCGATGGTGTCGGTGGTTGTCTTGCTCATTGCCCACTTGATCTTGCGCGGGTCGATTCCGGTGACTGCACTGTGGCTGCCGGTGGTGATCCTTCCGCTGGTCGTTGGCACCATGGGCGTGTCTTGGTTGCTGGCTGCGCTGGGTGTCTATCTGCGTGATATTGGCCAGGTTACTGGCATCGTCACCACCGTGATGCTCTTCATGGCACCGGTGCTTTATCCGGTGGAGGCGCTGCCGGAGAAGCTGCGGCCATATATTTATCTCAACCCGCTCACATTCATCATTGAACAGGCGCGCGAAGTCTTGCTGTGGGGGCATGCCCCGGACTTTGCTGGCCTAGGCAAGTACGCAGTGGGGGCCGCGCTTGTCGCGTGGTTTGGCTACGCGATGTTCCAGAAAATGCGCCGGGGGTTTGCCGATGTCCTCTGATCCGTCCAGCGACGTTGCCATCCGGGTCACTGGCGTCACCAAGTGTTTCCAGATTTACGACCAACCCCATCAGCGGCTCAAGCAGGCTGTCCTGCCGCGCTTGCGCCGCGCCGTGGGGATGGCGCCTCGCCGTTATTACGACGAATTCTGGGCATTGAAGGGTGTCGATTTCGAAGTCAAGAGGGGCGACACGGTCGGCATCATCGGCCGCAATGGCTCCGGCAAGTCGACGCTGCTGCAGATCATATGCGGCACACTGCAGGCGACGTCAGGAACGGTCGAGGTGAATGGGCGCGTTGCGGCTCTCTTGGAGCTCGGCGCAGGATTCAACCCTGAGTTCAGCGGGCGAGAGAACGTTTACCTGAGTGCGTCGATCCTGGGCCTAACGCGCACGCAGATCGATGCTCGTTTTGATGACATCATTGCATTCGCGGATATCGGCAACTTTGTCGATAGGCCGGTGAAGACCTACTCCAGCGGCATGTACGTGCGGCTCGCGTTCGCGGTCATTGCTCACGTCGATGCCGACATACTGGTCATCGACGAAGCATTGGCCGTGGGTGATGCGATCTTCGTGCAGAAGTGCATGCGCTTCCTTCGCAAGTTCCGCGAAACAGGCACATTGCTGTTCGTTAGCCATGACACGTCTTCGGTGCTCAACTTCTGTCAGAGCGCTGTGTGGCTTAACCGTGGTGACATGGTCATGCACGGTACGGCCGAAGACACTTGCAACGCTTACATCGAGTACTGCTCCCAAGAGGTATATGGCGATACGGTGAAGCTGACCTCGCGCCAAGCATCGCGCGATAAGTCACCCGCCAAGTCGCGGTCCAAGGCGCAGGTGGAGCAGGACACGCGACTGGAGATGTTCGATAACGTCGCAAATTCGGCTGGCTGGCATTCCGGTGTCGCCAGCATCGATTCGGTGCTGCTCAGTGATGCGCATGGGGAAACACTCACCTCGTTCGCAGGTGGCGAGGATGTCCTGTTGCGTGTGCGCGCCACTGCGCACCAGGCGCTGTCCAGCCCGTTGATCGGCTTCTTTGTGAAGGACCGTTTGGGTCAGTCGTTGTTCGGCGAGCACACCTTCACCTATATTCAGCCGCCGATGCAGGTCGAGGCCGGGACGACACTTGAGGCAAGTTTCCGCTTCACGTTGCCGATGCTGCCCAATGGCGATTACTCCATGACTGTTTCCATTGCCGACGGTGATCCGTTTGCCAATACCCAGCACGCATGGCTGCATGACGCCGTGCTGATCAAGGTCGCCTCGCCCAAGCTGCGATATGGCTTGGTGGGCATCCCCTTCGATGAGGTGACCATGAAGCGTGTAGGGGGGGCGGAATGAACCATGGTTTCATTCCACCGCTGACCACCGACGACCCGCGCGTCAGCATCGGTCGCTTCACCTACGGCGGCGCCACCTTTAAACTGTGGAGCGCCGGCGAGCGTGTCGAGGTTGGGGCGTTCTGTTCATTCGCCGAAGACGTACTGATCTTCGGCGGTGGCGAGCATCGTGTGGATTGGGTTACCACCCATCCGTTACGCATCGCGTTCAATTCGCCGGGTGCGGGTCAGGACGGCCATCCGCACAGCAAGGGCGTGACCCGTATCGGCAACGATGTGTGGATCGGCCACGGCGCGTTGATTCTCTCCGGAGTGACCGTGGGCCATGGCGCCTGTATCGGAGCCGGTGCCGTGGTCAGCAAGGACGTCCCACCCTACGCCATCATCGCGGGGAATCCTGGTCGTGTCGTGCGCACGCGCTTCAGCGAGTTGCAGATTGAGCGGTTGCTGCAGATTGCGTGGTGGAACTGGCCTGTGGAACGGATCAAGCAGTTCGAATCACTGCTTTGCAGCCCCAACATCGATGCATTCATTACGGCCGCGCTGGCCGACCCGGACGCTGCGGCGTCGCTCACGTGATAGAGACTGAAATGATCGATTTCCAGTTGTCCCCGAACATGCTGATGATGCCCCGCAAGCTTCCTCACAGCGCGTGGCTTGGGCACATTCCGTTCGCCAGCTGGTTGGTGGAGACGGTGCGACCAAAGAGCATCGTGGAGCTCGGTACGCACAACGGCGCGTCGTTTCTAGCCTTCTGCCAAGCGGTAGAAACCCAGCACGTCAGTGCGCGTGTTTTCGCGGTGGATACTTGGGAAGGCGACGAGCATGCTGGTTTCTACGGCAACGAGATCTATGCCGAACTCCGCGATTATCAGCAACGCCATTACGCCGGAATTTCCGAGATGATGCGCATGCGCTTTGACCAAGCGCTGGAGTATTTCGCGGAAGGATCGGTCGACATCCTGCATGTGGACGGCCTCCATACCTACGAAGCTGTACGCGAAGACTTCGAAACGTGGCGCAGCAAACTGTCGCGACGCGCAGTGGTGCTGTTCCACGACAGCTGCGTGCGCGAGCGCGGGTTTGGCGTGTGGCAATACTGGAGCGAGATCTGTTCGCAGTTTCCGTCGTTCGAATTCACCCACACTCATGGTCTGGGTGTGCTGCTGGTAGGTGAGGAGCAGCCAAAAGAGCTACTGCGGCTTGCTGAGGCAGCGCGTAATGGCCAGTTCGCAACGATCAACCAATTCTTCGATGCGCTAGGCCGCAACATCAAGAATGTGGAAGAGATCGAACGGGTGAACCAAGGCTTGGCAGCTGCCCACGGCGAAATTGGGCGACTCAACAATGAGGTCGCCCGACTCAATGGCGAGGAAGCTCGTCTGCGCGCATTGCTGGATAAAAACAGCGATGTCACCGAGGAACACTATGCCGTGGTCGAGTCGCAGTTGCCAGCCTTGGCACAGGGCTTGTCAATGCTGGAGCGGCGTGTCATTGAGGGAATGAACGAAACGCGTCAAGCGCTAGACGACTCCCGTGAGCTCTCTGTAGCCAATGTCGTGGCGTCTGTGATTCCCCGCCTTGACGAACAGGACCGAAAGCTGACTCTCCTCGCGCGCCCATGGTGGCGCCGTATGCTCGGCCGCTGATTCAAAAGGAATCTGTAAGGCAATTACATGTCCATCGACAAGACCCTTCTCAAGCGCGGTCTCAAGCGCGTGGCAGCAAAAGCGCTGTCCATCAATTGGTTCGCAGTCTTTCCTGATCGCCTGAAGCTGCTGGTCGCCCGTCGGGCAGGGGTCTGTGACTGGCATTGGTACGCGCGCTTCATCCTCCGATCGCCGGGGTCAGTTTCCGAAGGGGCTAGCCACTTCCTGTCCTATGGCAATGCTGAGGGAAAGTCACCAAGCCCGCTGTTTGACCCAGTTTGGTACTCGGCGCGTTTCGGACTCAAGGCGTCCCCGCTCGACGCGCTGATGCAGTACGTGTGCATCGGCGACCGCCTTGGCTTGGCGCCTAGCCCGTGGTTCGACCCTCGCTACTGCCGGCGGACCGCGCCATCCTCCAGTGGTCTGCGGCCGGTGCTCGGCCAATATCTGATCGATTACCGCGTATCTGGACTGCCACATCCGTTGTTCGACCAAGAGTGGTATCTCAACCACTACCCGGATGTGCGCGACAGTGGCACCAACCCGTTGTTGCATTTTCTCTACGACGGCATCCCGGAGGGACGACTGCCCAATCCGTACTTCGCGCCGGGATGGTACCTGGAAACCTATCCGGACGTGGCAGGGATTGATCCATTCGCGCATTTCTTTGCGCATGGTGCGGCGGAAGGGCGCAGCCCAGGGCCCGAATTCAACGCGCGACAGTACCTGGATCGGAATCCGGACGTTGCACTGTCCGGCATGAATGCGCTAGCGCACTATCTGGCGGTGGGACGCCGTGATGGTCGCGAGCTGGGCAAACGTCCCTTCTCGCTGGCCGATCTTCTCCCTCCTGCGGAGCCTGCAGGCACATCGGGTCAGGCCGGCGTGGTCGACATTGTGCTGCCGGTCTACCGCGGTCTGGAAGAGACGCGAAACTGCATTGATTCGGTGCTGCGCTCAAAGAACCGCAACCGTTCCCGCCTGCATATCTACAACGACTGCTCGCCTGAGCCGGAAGTGACTGCCTACCTGCGTGAGCTGGCCATTAGCGAACCGTCAGTGCGCCTAGTTGAGAATCCGCATAACCTGGGATTCGTGCTAACCGTAAATGCGGGCATGGGATATGCCCTGCAGCAACCCGACAGCATCGGTGCCCTGTTGCTCAATAGTGACACGATCGTGACCGGTGACTGGATCGACCGGATGGTTGCCCATCTGGGGGCGAATGTTGGCTCGGTCACGGCGCTTTCCAACAATGCCACGATCTGCAGCTATCCCCAGTTGGGTGCTAACGCGCTGCCGGAGGGGATCAATGCGTCGGCGCTGGATCGCCTGACCCGGCATATCAATGCAGGTGTGGCCGTTGATGTTCCAACCGGCGTCGGCTTCTGCATGCTGATCTCACGCGCCGCGCTGGAAAAGGCCGGCCTGTTCGATGCTGAGGCCTTCGGCAAGGGCTACGGCGAGGAGAACGACTTCTGCATGCGCTCAGGGCGTCTCGGCTTCCGCCATTGCTTGGCCATGGACGTGTTCGTTGAACACGTGGGTGAAGTGAGCTTCGCCGACGACAGCAAGCCCGGCAAGATCATCGCGCAGAAGATCATCGACGAGCGTTACCCAGACTACGGTTCGCAGGTTGCCCGATTCTGTTCAATGGATCCGGGCTTCTCGGCGCGCGTGCGGCTGACCCTGGAGGTCTGGAAGGCGAGGGCACGTCCGGTTTCGGTGCTGTTGACCCACACCTGGGGCGGAGGCACTGAGCGTGCCGTGCAGGCTATGTGTGCCTCGCTGGCTGAGACCGGCGAAGTGGTGATCGTACGACCGATGGAGGATAACAACGGGGCGGGGTTGGTCAACGTCAGCCATGCGTCAGACTTTGATGGCTTCGAGTTCCAATTCCGCTACCGCGCTCCTCATGAGCTGGCGGCGATGCTGCAAGCCCTGGGCACCAGTGGTCTCCAGATCCACCACCTGGTCGGATTTGGCCCGTCGGTGCGTCGCGCGGTGGCACTGACCGGGCTGCCCTACAGCTTCCACGTGCATGACAACTATGCAATCTGCCCGCAGATCACTCTCACCGATGCTGCCGGCAACTACTGTGGCGAACCCAGTGAGAATGCCTGTGATAGCTGCATAGCCGAGCGGCCTTCTCACGGCGCGTCGGATATCCGTAACTGGCGGGCCAACAATCAGTGGCCTCTGCTGGGCGCGCAGGCTGTGTTCGCACCGAGCTGTGACGCGGCCCAACGTATGCAGCGCTACACCGGTATTCCAGTCCAGGCCGTGTACCACGAGCCCCGCATCGACGCGAACCCGGGACAGCTTGGACGGGGCAAGAGGCCGTATCGAGTACTGCTCCTGGGGGTGATGGCCGCGCACAAGGGTCTAAACCAGCTACTTGCCATTGCCGAGGAGTCTCGACGTGTTCGTGCACCGCTGGCGTTCCATCTGATCGGATACCCGCAGGCCGACATTCCCAAAAGTCCGGGATTCAGCTGGAGCGGGCCTTACGCGGAGCAGGACCTGGACGACCTAATTCAGGCTCACAATCCCGACGCGTTCCTGTTCCTTTCCCAGGCGCCGGAAACCTATTCCTACACTTTGTCGCACGCTCTGCGCGATGGCCGGCCGATTGCTGCCAACCGCCTTGGTGCATTCACCGAGCGGCTGGAAGGCGTTCCCAATTCGTTGATGCTGTCCCATGATGCAGTTGCGGCGGACGCGGTGCAGGCTCTGGTGACGTGGCTGGAAGGTCTGTACGAGAAGGAAACCTCATGAACCAGCGATATGGCACGGAGCCGCGCTACTCGCTGCGCTCCCAGTACGCCCGGCGAATTGCTGTGATCCCCGAACGCTACGGCTTGGTGATGTCGCCGTGCGCAAGCATACGCCTGCACGCGTTCACCGAGCACTTCCCAGCTGACGTTCGCTATCTGATTCCGGAAGAACTCGATGCGTTCGCTCCTCACGTTGTGCTGTGGAATCGAGGCGCAGTAGCTGATGAGGCGGGTTTTGCCAGTTTGGCGGCAGCCCGGCACCGCGGCGCGCGGCTGCTGTACGATCTTGACGACAATCTGTTGGCTATGGACGAACATCCGGAGCGTAACGCGTATGCAGGCATCATCGATGCCGTGCGCCGTTCTATTGCCTTGGCAGACGCCACTTGGTGTTCCACCGCTCGCTTGGCCGAAGTTGTTGAAGCGGAGGGCGGTATCGCGGTTTGCATGCCAAATGCGCTGGACGACGTTCTCTGGCAGGCGGCGGATCCTAGCCCGGTAAGCATAGCGCGCGATGCCGAGCTGCGATTGCTGTACATGGGGACGCGCACTCATGACGAAGATTTCCGACTGCTGGATGAAGCGCTGCAGCTGATCTGGGCGAGAAAGCCGCGCACGTTCTCGCTCACCTTGGTCGGAGTGAATGCTGAGGCTTCGCAGTCCCGCCCGTGGTTGTACGCCGAGAGCCCTCCGCCTCATGTCGGTGCGTCTTATCCTGCATTCGTCCATTGGTTCTCAAGGTTGCGCGGTTTCCATCTCGGTCTGGCGCCTCTGCTGGACACGCGCTTCAACCGATGCAAGAGCTCCATTAAGGTGCTCGACTATGCGTCCGCTGGCATGGTCACGCTGGCATCCAATGTCCCCGCCTACCGCGATGACGCGATGAACGACCGTATTCTGGTGGACAATAAGCCTGAGGAATGGGCGAAGCGTATCGCGGCGATCATTGATGGGGTGCTGCCTTTGGGTGAGATTGCGACTCATGCTCGACAGCGCGTAGGCAGGAGTGTTTTTCAAGCGGCGGTCGCGCGCCGCTGGGAAAGCTGCGTACAGAGTCCAGGTGACTGACTGCAAGTTGTTCGCTGCGTTGATGCCGGGATGGCGATGTAGAACGATTGTGGTCAATCGGTAGAAGATGGGCGCCGTGGCTTACGAAGCCGCGGCGCCCTTTTATTCTGCCCGCTCGCGTGCGAGCAGCTTGCCAGAGGATCCCCGCGGACCGAGTTACATGACCGCTGGCCGTGCCTGCCCAAGCAAGCCTCCGTTGCTGATGCGCCGCGCAGGATCATGGTTTGGTTGGGAAGCTCCGTGCCTCACAAATGCTAACTCATCAGGTGCGCGAGATTTACCTTAATCAGCCAAGCGATCGATTGTGCTTGATGAGGCTGCTCCAAACTTCATTTTCCTTCCGAAGTGTGCCGTTACCTTCTTCAGATCAGCGGGCTCCATGTCGACGTCCGCAACTGCACGAGGAAAGCGCTCACCCTCTGCCTCTCCTTGATCGCCTCTGTACTCGCGCTTGTTCAGGCACCCGGCAGCGCAGGGCGATGGAGTCGCTCTTACGTGTTAGCGGTCATGCTCGACCTCGGCGGACTTCGATTCGATCATTACGCCCCAGCCCTGAGGATTGAGTGGGATTGTGTGGGAGCCAGGAGCTTCCAGCTCCCTCGCGTGGCTCCGCCAATCAAAGTCAACGAACGCGGGGCGACGTAGGAACTGTGGGTTGCCTACTGCTACCAGGCACAGCAGCGCAGTTGTTGCAACGGTGGCATTCAATCGACGTCGGCGACTGAGCCCGGTCATCGACAACCATACTGCCCACCAGAGTACAACCTTGATTAGGTAGAAGTAACGGTCAGCAAGCATGAAATGATATAGGGGAGAAAAGTCCCTCAGCCTCACTGGTGCGAATACTTCAGCGCCTGCAAAGGCGGCGAATCCAAGCACAATCAAGCGGGAGCGACCTTCAATCTTCTTTGAAAGGATCAATGTCCCAAATATCAAGGAAAAGAGAATGATCCAAGCTGTGGCAGTTAGAAAAGTACCACCGAATGCGTGAATGGGCACCAGCTCGCCAAAGGTGATCTTGAGCAGAGTAAATAGACCGTAATGACCCTCGGCTTTGACAGGCGGATCTGTCATCACTACGGCGGCTTGAATGATCGCACCCACACACAGTGCTGCCAGCGCAGTCCAATCCCGCGTTGTGGCGAACTCTCCCAACGCACCATTGAAAGGATCCACCTTGATCCGTAGCGACAGGAGGGAGGCCGCCAACATGCCTGCGATGATCAAGGCCAAGACGATGGAGAATGGGCCGGTAAGCGAGATCACCAGGACCGCCAACGGGCGCAACCAGTTCATCCAGCCGCGCTCCGATTGATATGGGGTCAGGCAAACGGCGGCGAGGGCAAATTGGAGAAACCACTGGGCGTTGGTGATCGTGCCCAGGATCTCACCACTGGTGGGGACGGCGAGAAATGAAAGCGCGACAATCCACACAGGCACAACGAGCTTCATCCGCCGGCAGGTGACAACAATGGCGGCTGTCGTCAAAAGGATTGCGGATGCGTTGTAGATCAGAGGTGCTTTTGCGGCCGGAGCCCATGACGCGATCCACGCAACCAGCCGCGGTACAAAGTGCAAATATCCGGCGTAGGGAGTAAAGAACTGAGGAATCGACTGTCCGAACTGTTCCTTGAAGAACACAGTAGCGTCTTCTGCCCAGAACTGCGGATTGCTCAGCGCATCATTGCTCTTGTACGCCATTGCGAACAGGATGATCAGGAAGAAGACGATCCGGTCTCCTGTGATCCAGCTGCTCTTGTTCGCTGTTGCGTTGGTTGGGGTGGTCATTGTAGGGGTTTTCCGTAATCCGGTACTGGCCCGCCGACAGGCGCAGGGGTTGCAGACGGGGGCGTACTATCTGTTCGAGAATGAAAGGTACTTGTGCCCGAAGTAGCTCGTAACTACGGGAACCGCGACGCCGATGGCATGTGCAATCGTTTCTGCGTGTTGTTCGACACCCAGGCCGGGCAGAGCCCAGCGTGCAAGTACAAGGCTCACCAATACAGTCTGGATCACCGCCAGTCCGTTGATAGCAACGAACCAGGCTGCTTGGTGATGGAGAGCTTTGCTGGCTGACTTGAACACCAACGCACGGTTGAGCACAAATGCAGTTGCCATTCCAAGGCAGTAGGCGATGAAGATTGATGGTACATAGTTGAGTACCGTGCCGAGTGCAATCCGTGATCCAAAATTGACGGCGGCTGCAAGGCCGCCAACCAACAGAAACATGGTGAATTGTCGAGTGAGCATGTAATCAAGCTCTATGCCTGGGAGGCTGCGACAGCAGCCAGCTTCGCGCCTACGTCGATGCTCTCATTGATCGAGCGATCTTCCGGATAGTAGTACGCCGTATCGGCCATGAAGAATCCCTGCAGTGGCGTCTTCATCGGCGGCAACATTTCCTGGAACCCCGGCGGGCAGATGGTCTGCGCGTACTCGTAACGGTGGCAATGGGTGGCCTTGATCCATTCCGGCCTGAACGCAGGATTGATCATCGGCAGGTAGCTGATGACCTCATCGATGAGTTGCTGGTTGCTCCATTGCCACTTCGGATGGGTCTTGGGCATGTAGTACGGCGCATACACGATGTGCTCACCAGTACCACTACCAGGATTGAGGTTGCTGTACTCGATCAGGCCGGGAATGGTGATTCGATCATCGCTGATGTTCATCCAGAAATTCTCGCTGACCGGGTGCGAAAGCTTCAGGATCACGCAGGCTACGGGAATGTTCTTGATGGCGCCGACCTGGTCGGCAAACGCCTTCGGCAGGCCCGGAACCATGCCGGGCACGTACTGGATGGGCGCGGTGGAAACCACGGTTTCATAGGGCTGATGACCGTCGGGCGTGCGGATGCCGGTAACCTTGCCCTCGACAGAGGTGACTTCCTGGATTGGCTGGGAAAGCAGGATGCGCCCGCCGAGACGAACGACTTCCTTGGCCATCCTGTCGAGCAGCACGGCCGAGCCACCTTGCAGGTAACCCATGCTCTCGTTGAACAGATTGCGACGCGACAGCGCAACGCGCTTGATGCGTGTGCCGATCCAGGATGCCGACAGATCATTCTGGTACTCGAAGAACTTCAGTGCGAACGCTTTCTCCCACATCACCTTGTAGGCCTTGGGGCCGATCCAGCGGGTAATCCAGTCGCGCGCATTCTTCTTGTCCAGGGCGGTCCAATCCTGGATACCCTTGGTGTGCATGACATGCAGGGCATAGCGCACCTTGTCGACCAGGCCCAGATGCGGGAAGCCCAGCAGGGCGAAGGGGGTTCCCCACTTGTGCAGCTTGCCCTGGTAGTAGTAGCCCATCTTCGTATCCGTCCAGTGCAGGTGATCGGACAGCTGCATCTCGTCCAACAGCTTGAACAGCGGATAGTCGGTCTTGCAGATGAAGTGGTAGTAGCGTTCGATGCGCAGGCCGTCGAAATCGAAGTCGGCCGACATGCCGCCGATACGGTCATCACGCTCGTACACATCAACCTGGTGACCTTTCTTCAGCAGCTCAAGGGCTGCCATCAAGCCCATCGGGCCACTACCAATGATGGCGAAAGTGCTCATTCGAATTGGGTTCCGTCTGTTCTGTTTATTCAGCGCTGCAGCACGATGTGGCTGTAGCGCGGGTCGGTATAGCTTTCGCGGATTGCTTCCTCAAACGGCGTCTGCTTTACCCCAAAGACTGCTTCGGTATCGACGCCCTTGAAGTCGTCGCCGGCACTGAGTGCCTTCAACTGGTCGGCGGTGAAGGGCGGCTTGCTGCTGAACAGACTGTAGACCTGCAGAAGGAAACCGAAGAAGCCGATCGGGATGTGCACGATCACCGTGCGCAGCTTCTTGACCCGCTTGATAGTGCGGATGATGTCCACGTAATCCACGCGGGTATCGCCCACAATGTCGAACACCGCACCGTCGGGTTCGGTCTCGATGCACTTGGCGATGCAGCGGCAGAAGTCGCGTTCGTACAGCGGCTGGCGCATGAACCTGCCGTCGCCCGGAATGGGGAACACGGGGGTGCGCGCCATGAAGCGCGACAGCCAGCCCAGGTGTTTGGGATCGAACCAACCGAACATCAAGGTGGGGCGAAGCACGCAATGGCGCTGGCCGCTGGCCACTACCATTTGTTCCTGTTCGCGCTTGGTGTCGGTGTAGTCATCCTTGGCCACCGAATTCACTACCGAGGAACTGATGTGCACCATGTACGGCACGGCCGCGTTCTGGGTGGCCTTCAGCACATGACTGGTAGCGGTGATGTTGTTGCGCACGAACAGGTCGGTGGTCTTGCCAGTGATCTGTGCATGCAACTGCACCACGCAGGCCGCGCCGTTGAACTCGGCAGCCCAGTCACCCGGCTCGGCCAGGTCTGCGTGCAGTACCCGCACCTCCGGATGCAGGTCCTGCAGAATTCGCAGATTGTGCGCGTGCTTGTCGATGGCTACCAGCTGGGTATAACCCTGCTGCTTCAGCTCGACGATCAGGTTCTGACCGACCAGGCCGGCGGCGCCGGTAATGACGATCTTGGCGTGCTTGTCGGTCATGTCAGAGCTTGATCCTGCGGAAGACGAATTCGGGAATGTTCTTGATGATCATCATGATTGCCCACCAGAAGCCCGGCAGGTAGGCCACGGCCTTGCGCTTGCCAATAGCCTTGAGGATGCCCGCCGCCACCTTGTCCGGCGTGGCCCACAGCGCCCCCTTCTTGAAGGCGGCCGTCATCGGCGTATCGACGAAACCCGGCTTGATCACCAGCACGTTGACGCCGGCCGGGCGCAGGCGCTGGCCCAGGCCGCTCAGGTAGGCGGTGACCGCTGCCTTGGCGCTACCGTACAGATAGTTGCTGGCGCGGCCACGGTCACCGGCCACGGAGGAGATGACCGCCAGGCTGGCCCCGGACTGCAGGCGCTGCGCTAGCGCGGCGGAAAGCGCGATGGTCGAGGTGCCGTTGGTGGCGAATTCCTGCAGCGACAGCTCGACCGAGGCATCACAGGCGGCCTGGTCGGGCAGGGTGCCGTGGGCGATGAGTACGGTGTCGATGCCTCCCAGCGTGCTCCAGGCGGTGTCGAGCAGCGCGCCGTGGGCGGCCACGTCGTTGACGTCGAGCACGCCGTACTCTGCGCGCTGCGCACCGCGCACCCGCAGATCGGCGGCGATGGTGTCCAGCTTGACGGCGCTGCGGCCCGCCAGGTAGAGCGCGGCCCCGCGTGAGGCGTACAGGCGGGCAACCGATTCGGCGATGGCGGAGGTCGCGCCGATAATCAGGATCTTCTGCATGCTTACTCCATCACCCGGCGCCAGAAGCCGGATGAGAATCGGGGGTCGATGAACCGGGAGAATGCTTCCCAGGCCGGATAGGCCTGGCGGAACAGGGGGCCGGACATGCGCGCGTCCTTGGCCGCGTACACCGCACCGCTGGCCTCGCTGACGATGCGATCGAGGCGGTCGAGCATCTTCAGCAGCTCGGGACCGTCGTTGGGGAAGTCCAGCGCGAGGGTAGTGCCCGGGCGGGGGAACGACAGCAGCCCCGGTGAGGGACGCGCGCCAAATTCCTTCAGCACGGCCAGAAACGAACCGCGCCCGCTGCGGGCGATCTCGGCCAGCAGGGCCGCGGTCGCGTCGCGGGCAGTCTCTGGAGGCAGCACGCACTGGTGCTGCAAGAAGCCGCGCGGGCCATACATGCGGTTCCAGTGGTTGATGCCATCCAGTGGGTAGAAGTAGCTCTGGTAATGCGACAGGTGGCGCGCACGCCGCGCCGGCTGGCGCCAGTAGTAGAGCGTATTGAACGGACGCAGGGTCAGCCGGTTGACCAGCGATACCGGCGGCACCACCGGCATGCTGCGACGAGGCGCGGAACTGGGGGTTGCCGCTTGTGCATTGCCCGGCGCGTGGTCGCCGCGCAGGAAGTGGCCACGGCCGAGGTGCCTGCCACTGGCCAAGCAGTCGATCCAGGCCACGGTGTACTCGAAATCGTTGGCCGAAGCGCGCGAAAGCGCGAAGAACTCGTCCAGATTGTCGAAGCGGATCGATTCGGTTTCGATCCACGGTCCCGGCACGCGTCGCAGCTGCAACTCGGCCCAGGTGATGAAGCCGGTCAGGCCCAAGCCGCCCACGGTGGCTTCAAACAGCCCACTGGAATCGCCAGGCGCCAGTTCGCGCCGCACGCCATCGCTGCGCAGCAGTTCCAGGCGGCGTACGTGGTGCCCGAACGTGCCTGCGCGATGGTGGTTCTTGCCGTGTACGTCATTTCCGATCGCACCGCCCACCGTGGCATAACGAGTGCCCGGGGTGACCGCCAGAAACCATCCGCGCGGCAGGGCGATATCCAGGATATCGGCCAGGGTCACCCCGGCTTCGCAGCGCACGACGCCGGTGGCTGGGTCGAAGTCGATGAAGCGGTCCAAAGCGCGGCTGGTCAGCAGTGTGGCACCAGGATTCAGGCAGCTGTCGCCATAGCTCCGGCCATTGCCATGGGGCAGCACCGTGCCGCCCTCGGGCGGCATCGGCAGCGGCGCACTGCGGTCGAGCACGGGAACAATCCGTTGCTGCACACGCGGATAGCGGCCCCAGGATTGGCCGGGCGCTGCGCTCATATGGCAATCAGTACGATCAGCACGCACAGGCCGATGACGATCTGGCTGCCGCGATCCAGTGCGGCGAACACGATCGGGTCGTCATGCATGTCGCCACGGTGCGAGACGATCCACATGCGGCTGATCCAATACAGCAGGATCGGGCACAGCAGCCACAGCAGTTTGGGATTGCTGTAGAGCTCCAGGCTCTCGGGGCTATTGATGTACAGCGCGAACACGAGCACGCCGATATAGCCGGCCGCTGCCCCCAGTGACTGCACCAGCGGCAGGTCGGTCACCGAGTAACCGCGGCCGATGGCCACGTCCTTGCCGTTGGCCAGGGCAGATGCCAGTTCCGTGTAGCGCTTGAGCATGGCCAGGCTGAGGAACACAAACATCGAGAACGCCAGCAGCCAGAACGACAGTTCCGAGCCGATCGCCACGGCACCGCCGATGATGCGCACCGTGTACAGCGCTGCCAGCATTACCACGTCGATCATCACCACGCGCTTTAGCTTGAGCGAGTAGCTCAGGGTCATCACGTAGTAGCAGAGCAGTACCGCGGCAAATGTCGGGCTGCAGGCCAGCGCCAGCGCAAAGCCGGCTAGGGTGATCAACGGTGCCAGCAGCAGGCCGTGCAGCAGCGGCAGTGTGCCTGCTGCGAAGGGCCGCTTGCGCTTACGCGGATGCATGCGATCCGGGGTCAGGTCGAGCAGGTCATTGAGTAGATATACGCCTGATGCGCACAGACCGAAGGCCAGGAAGGCCGTGCCTGCATCGATGATCGAGGTGAGATCGAAGAAGCGGTGGGCAGTCAGCAGCGGCACCAGCACCAGTAGGTTCTTCAGCCACTGGTAGACGCGCAGCGCCTTGATCCAGGTGATCAGACCGCCGTTCTGCGAGGGCAGGTGGGCGAGCACTTCGGTCTGCTTGGCCGCGGCTTTGGCCAGCCCGGCCCCGTTGTTGACCACGATCGCACCGCCGGCATGGGCCCAGACCTTCAGGTCGACCGTACCGTTTCCCATGTAATCGAAGCCTCGTTCGCCAAAGCGCGCTGCCAGTGCCTGGCCCTTGTTGTTGCCGGACAGATTGGTGTGGCCGTCGCTGGCCATCACCTCTTCAAATAGCCCGAGATGGTCTGCAATGGGCTGTACCAGCAGCCGATCGGAGGCCGTGCACAGTACGCGCGGGCGCTGGGTGGTCGTACGCAGGATCTCCAGGACCCGCTCGTCATAGGGCAGGGTCTCGGCGGGCAGGTGCACGCGCGAGGCCAGCTGGCGCTTTACGTAGGCCTTGCCCCGCAGCAGCCAGAACGGCACCAGGAAGATGTACAGGGGGTTGTGGGCCAGCAGGGCCAGCAGCGATTCGTACAGGATGTCCGAGCGGAGCAGGGTGCCATCCAGGTCGACGCACAGGGCACGTGATGAGGTCACAGCGAACGTGCCTTTTCGGAGAATGCGGCGTAAAACTGCATGTACTTCCTTTCCCACACGGTTAAATTCACCCTGAATGATAAGGGAACCGGCTGTGACGCGCAGCCATCCACCTGTTGATCGTCACGGCCGGGCTTTCAGCTCCAGAAACGCCATTGCAATCATCCCCACGGCCACCGCCAGCCACAGGCTGACCAAGCGGATGCCGATGGCTACAGTCAGCGCGGTATCGACCGAAACGCCGCTTGCACCGAGCATGACCACGATCGCCGCTTCGGTGGTGCCCACGCCGCCGGGGACGAAGGACAGGGCACCGACCAGCATGGCCAGCGGGTAGATGCCCACCGCCAACGGCCACGGCAGGGTAATGCCAAGCGCCTGGCACAGCAGGGCGAAAGCAGCGGCGGTCAACAACCATGCGGCAGCGCCCTGCAGGCTGGCGGGCAGCAGCAGGCGTACGCGCAACAGCGGGCCAAGCGCGCCTGCGCCGCTGACCAGGAAGTGGCCCAGCCGCCGCACCGGCGATCCCGGCAGGTGCTCGATGATGCGATGCGCGGTGCGCGCCAGCGGCGGCCAGCAGCCCAGCAGGGCCAAGGCCAGCACTACACCCAGAATGATCGCCACCAGTACGCCGAACGCCGGGATCAGGTGGGCCGCGCCGATCGCCAGCGCGGTGATCACCAACAGATCCAGGGCGCGCTCGAAGATGAATGTTGCCAGAGTGGCGCCCGCCGGTACGCCCTGCCAGCCGAAGTAGCGGATGCGCAGCAATTCGCCCGCCTTGCCGGGCGAGGCGGTAAAGGCAAAGCCGGCCAGGTAGGCCAGTGCGCCCCGGCCCCAACTGTGCGGGCGCAACCCTTGTGCGGCGAGCGCAGCGCGCCAGCGCTGGTAGCGGAACACATAGCTGGTCAGCACCAGGCCGCTGCATAGCAGCAGCGTGTTGGCCTGCGCGGCCAGCTGCGAAACGATGTTGCGGTCGCGGTCGATGTACCAGAGAACCGCCAGATAGGCCGCCGCCGTGGCGGCGACCCACAGGCCTGCGCGGCCCCGGCGAGCCGGCTTTACCGGCGCCGGGGACGTGCAGCCGGACATTACAGCGCAGCTTCCAGCTCCGGCAGGATCGCAAACAGATCCCCCACCAGACCAATATCGGCAATCTCAAAGATCGGCGAATCCGGATCCTTGTTGATCGCCACGATCGTGCCGGCATCCTTGATGCCGGTCAGGTGCTGGATCGCACCGCTGATACCCACGGCCACGTACAGCTCCGGGGCGATGATCTTGCCGGTCTGGCCGACCTGCAGGTCGCTGGGCACGTAGCCGGCATCGACCGCGGCACGCGAGGCACCAACGGCGGCACCGAGCTTGTCGGCCAGCTGGAAGATCACCTTGAAGTTCTCTTCCGAACCGACGCCACGGCCACCGGAGACCACGCGCTTGGCGCTCTGCAGGTCCGGGCGGTCGCTGGCACCAGCGGCGAGGCCGACGAAGCGGGTGTGAGTCGGCAGGGCAGCATCGACGCTGGCCGCTTCGACGACGGCGCTGCCGCCCTGGGCGGCTTCCGGCCACGAGGCGGCACGCACGGTGGCGACCACGATTTGGTCGGCCGGGACTTCAACGGTGATGATCGCGTTGCCGGCGTAGATCGGGCGCTTGAAGGTATGGCTGCCTTCAACGGTCATCAGGTCGGAGACCTGGTTGACGCCCAGCAGCGCGGCCACGCACGGCATCAGGTCCTTGCCGAAAGTGGTCGATGGGCCGAACACGTGGGTGTAGCCCTTGGCCAGCTGCGCGATCTGCGGCGCCAGCACCTGGGCGATGGCCTGCGCGTTGGCGGCGTTGGCCACGGTCAGGACCTTGGCGACGCCACTGATCTTCGCGGCCTCGGCGGCGACGGCGGCCGGATCGGCGGCCAGCACCACGACATCGATGCTGGCACCGCTGATGGCGGCGGCGGCGCTGACAGTCTTGGCGGTGGCGGCGTTGAGCTTGCCGTCGTGGTGTTCGGCGATGACGAGAATCTTGCTCATTACAGCAGCCCCTTCTGCTTGAGTGCGGCCACCAGTTCGGCCGCGTCCTTGACCATCACACCCTTGCTGCGCTTGGACGGTGCGGCGTACTGGGTGGTCTTGAAGGTGTCGGCGGCTTCAACGCCGAGGTCGGCCAGCTGCAGGGTCTCCAGCGGCTTGGCCTTGGCCTTCATGATGTCCGGCAGCTTGATGAAGCGCGGCTCGTTCAGGCGCAGGTCGGTGGTGACCACCGCCGGCAGATCGACTTCCAGCGTTTCCAGGCCAGCGTCGACTTCACGGGTCACCGTGGCCTTGCCGTCTGCGATCTCGAGCTTGCTGGCGAAGGTCGCCTGCGGACGGCCCCACAGCGTGGCCAGCATCTGGCCGGTCTGGTTGGCGTCGTCGTCGATGGCCTGCTTGCCGAGGATCACCAGGTCCGGCTGTTCCTTCTCGATCAGCTTGAGCAGGGTGCGGGCGGCGGTCAGCGGCTGGATGGCCTGGTCGGTGACCACATGGACCGCACGGTTGGCGCCCATGGCCAGGCCATTGCGCAGGTGCGCCTGGGCGTCGGCCGGGGCGATGGTGGCGACCACGACCTCGCTGGCGATGCCCTTGTCGCGCAGGCGCAGGGCTTCTTCCAGGGCGATTTCATCGAAGGGATTGGGGGACAGCTTGACGCCGTCGGTGACCACGCCGGAACCGTCCGGCTTGACCTGAATGCGGACGTTGTAGTCCACCACGCGCTTGTACGCGACGAGGATTTTCATCTGGTACGGGGTCCTTCAATAACGGGGAGAACGTCCGGTCCTCGTAAAGCAACCGGTTCGGGGGTGGGATCCCGATTCTAGCTGGCTTGAGGGAACCATGCGAATGCGTATGGTTATGCTGCGCTGCGGCATGGCTCGCGTGAATCCAGTGCGTCGTTCACGTCACGCAGGCAGTCGTGAAGACGAACCACATGTATCCTGTGCTGCTGTGCTGGGGTGCTTCATGGCACCCCTTGGATGAATTTCGATCAGGAGAACAGGTAGTGCCCACATGGCTTGTCACCGGCGGTGCCGGATTCATTGGCGGTAACTTTGTTCTCGAAGCGGTCGCCCGTGGCATCAAGGTCGTCAATCTCGACGCCCTGACCTATGCCGGCAATCTGAAGACCCTGTCCAGCCTGGACGGCAACCCGAACCACGTGTTCGTGCAGGGTGACATCGGCGACAGCGCCCTTGTGGCCCGCCTGCTGGCCGAGCACCAGCCGGACGCCGTACTGAATTTCGCCGCTGAGAGCCACGTCGATCGCTCCATCGATGGCCCGGGTGCCTTCATCCAGACCAATGTGGTGGGCACTCTGGGCCTGCTGGAAGCGGTCCGTGACTATTGGAAGGCGCTGCCGGCCGAACAGGGAGCGGCCTTCCGCTTCCTGCACGTGTCCACCGACGAGGTTTACGGCACCCTGGGCGAGACCGGCAAGTTCAGCGAAACCACCCCGTATGCCCCGAATTCGCCGTACTCGGCGTCGAAGGCCGCTTCGGACCACCTGGTGCGTGCCTTCCACCACACCTACGGGCTGCCGGTGCTGACCACCAACTGCTCCAACAACTACGGCCCGTATCACTTCCCGGAGAAGCTCATTCCGCTGGTGATCGCCAAGGCGCTGGCCGGCGAGCCGCTGCCGGTGTACGGCGATGGCAAGCAGGTGCGCGACTGGCTGTTCGTGTCCGACCACTGCGAAGCGATCCGCACCGTGCTGGCCAAGGGCGAGGTCGGCGAGACCTACAACGTCGGCGGCAATTCGGAAAAGCAGAACATCGAAGTGGTGCAGGCGATCTGCGCGCTGCTGGACCAGCGCCGCCCGCGCGCGGACGGCCAGCCGCGCAGCAGCCAGATCACCTATGTCACTGACCGCCCCGGCCATGACCGCCGCTATGCGATCGATGCGTCCAAGCTGAAGAACGATCTGGGCTGGGAACCGGCCTACACCTTCGAGCAGGGCATCGCCTTCACCGTCGACTGGTACCTGGACAACCAGGACTGGGTCAACGGCGTGCTGGACGGCAGCTACCGTCTGCAGCGCATCGGCACTGCGGCCTGAACCCTGGAGACGACATGACGCAGCGTAAAGGCATCATCCTCGCCGGCGGCTCCGGCACCCGCCTGTACCCGATCACCAAGGGCGTCAGCAAGCAGCTGCTGCCGGTGTACGACAAGCCGATGATCTATTACCCGCTCAGCGTGTTGATGCTGGCGGGCATCCGCGAGGTGCTGATCATCAACACCCCGCACGAGCAGGCGCTTTTCCAGCAGCTGCTGGGCGACGGCTCGCAGTGGGGCATGGACATCCAGTACGCGGTGCAGCCGAGCCCCGATGGCCTGGCCCAGGCCTACCTGATCGGCCGTGATTTCGTCGCCGGCAAGCCGAGCTGCCTGGTGCTGGGCGACAACATCTTCCACGGCCATGGCCTGCGCGACGTGCTCAAGCGCGCCGATGAGCGCGTGGAAGGCTCCACGGTGTTCGGTTACTGGGTCAATGACCCGGAGCGCTATGGCGTGGCCGAGTTCGACAAGAGTGGCAAGGTCATCGACCTGGTCGAGAAGCCCGAGAAACCGCGCTCGAACTACGCAGTGACCGGCCTGTACTTCTACGATGGCAATGCCAGCGCGCATGCGGCCGAACTCAAGCCGTCGCCGCGTGGTGAGCTGGAAATCACTGATCTCAACAAGCGTTACCTGGCCGAAGGCAACCTGCATCTGGAAGCCCTGGGCCGTGGCTACGCCTGGCTGGACACCGGTACTCATCAGTCGCTGCTGGAGGCGTCCAACTTCATCGAGACCATCCAGACTCGCCAGGGCCTGCAGGTCTGCTGCCCGGAAGAAATCGCGTTCGGCAAGGGCTGGATCAGTGCCGAGCAGCTGGAAGCACTGGCTGCGCCGCTGATCAAGAATGGCTACGGCCAATACCTGCACAAGCTTGCCCTGCGTGGAGTCGTTCCGTGAAAGTGATTGAAACCAAGTTGCCCGGTTGCGTGGTGATCGAGCCGGCGGTGTTTGGCGATGCCCGCGGCTATTTCTTCGAAACCTGGAATGCCGAGCGCTTCGCCGCGCTGGGCCTGCCCGATCGCTTCGTGCAGAGCAACGTGTCGACGTCCGCGCAGGGCGTACTGCGCGGACTGCATTACCAGTGGCCGCGCCCCCAGGGCAAGCTGGTCAGCGTGCTCGAAGGCGAGGTCTACGATGTGGCCGTCGACATCCGTCGCGGCTCGCCGACCTTCGGCCAGTGGGAAGCGGTGGTGCTGAGCGCGGAGAACAAGAAGCAGTTCTGGATTCCCGAAGGCTTCGCCCACGGATTCGCTGTGCTGTCCGAGCGTGCGGTGTTCAGCTACCTGTGCACCGAGGTTTACCTCAAGGACTTCGATGCCGGCGTGCGCTGGAACGATGCGGACATCGCCGTGGACTGGCCGGTCAGTGACCCGACCTTGTCGGCCAAGGACGAGAACGCGCCATTCCTGAAGGACATTGCTGAAGACCGCCTGCCGGTCTACGTGCCATGACCGTGCTGGTGTTCGGTGGCAATGGCCAGGTCGGCCAGGAGCTGCTGCGCGCGCTGGTGCCGCTGGGCAAGGTGGTCGCGACTACCCGCAGCGGCCAGCTGCCGGACGGCAGTGCATGCGAAACGGCCGACTTCGGCCAGCCCGACAGCCTGCCGGCACTGCTGGATCGCGTGCAGCCGTCGCTGGTGGTCAATGCGGCCGCCTACACCGCCGTTGACCGCGCAGAGCAGGACGCTGATGCGGCCTTTGCTGCCAACGCGCAGGCGCCGGGCGCAATCGCGCGCTGGTGCGCGGCCCACGGCGTGCCGTTCGTACACTATTCGACCGACTACGTGTTCGATGGCCAGGGCAGCGCGCCCTATCGCGAGGACGAGCCGACCGCACCGCTGGGCGTGTATGGCACCAGCAAGCGCGATGGCGAGGACGCGGTGCGTGCGGCCGGTGGCCGCCATCTGATTTTCCGCACGGCGTGGGTGTATGCCTCGCACGGCGCGAATTTCCTGCGCACCATGCTGCGCGTCGGGGCCGAACGCGATGCGTTGCGGGTGGTGGCCGACCAGATCGGCACGCCAACGCCGGCCGCGCTGATCGCTGATGTCACCTTGCAGGCGCTGCAGCATCCGGAGCAGCTGTCCGGGACCTGGCACCTGACCGCCAGCGGCCAGACCAGCTGGCATGGGTTCGCCGAAGCGATCTTCGCCGAGGCATTGGCCAGCGGCGTGTTGGCCAAGGTGCCGACGGTCGAGGCGATTCCCAGCTCCGAGTATCCGACCCCGGCCAAGCGTCCAGCCTGGTCGGTGCTGGACAACCGCAAGCTGCAGCAGGATTTCGGCATCGTGCTGCCAACCTGGCAGGACGGCCTGAAGCGGGTGATGGCGGAGCTGGCCTGATGGCCGTAGCGCCGGGCCGTGCCCGGCGATGCCGCGCGGCCGGGCCGATCAGGAACGGGTCAGAGCCCGCTGCGCAGCAACGGGATCCGACCCCGGGCAAACCTCAACTGCGCCCGTAGGTATCCTCGAAGCGCACGATGTCATCCTCGCCGAGGTAGCTGCCGGACTGCACTTCGATCAGTTCCAGCGGCAGCTTGCCCGGGTTGCGCAGGCGGTGGGTCACGCCCAGCGGAATGTAGGTGCTCTGGTTCTCGCTGAGCAGGATCACTTCATCGCCACGGGTCACCTCGGCGGTGCCGCTGACCACGATCCAGTGCTCGGCGCGATGGTGGTGCATCTGCAGGCTCAGCGTGCCACCGGGCTTGACCGTGATGCGCTTGACCTGGAAGCGCTCGCCGTTGTCGATCGAATCGTAGGCGCCCCACGGGCGATAGACCTTGCGATGCCAGGTGGCCTCGCTGCGGCCCTCGGCCTTCAGCTGTGCCACCACGGTCTTGACCTCCTGCATGCGGTCGGCTTTGCCGACCAGTACGGCATCGTCGGTCTCGACCACGATCACGTCATCGAGGCCGACCATGGCCACCAGGCGCTGGCCGTAGGCATAGGTATTGCGGCAGTCGATGGCGATCACGTCGCCCTGGTGCGCGTTGCCGTCGCCGTCCTGCTGCGAGACATCGCGCAGCGCAGTCCACGAACCGACATCGTTCCAGCCCGCATCCAGTGGAATCACCACCGCATCGGCGGTCTTCTCCATCACCGCGTAGTCGATCGAATCGGACGGAACGGCGGTGAAGGCGTCCTTGTCCAGGCGGGTGAAGTCGGCATCGCGGCGCGCCTGCTGCCAGGCCTGGCGGCTGCCAGCCAGCATCGCGGGCTGGAAGCGTTCCAGTTCCTGCAGGTAGCGCGAGGCCTTGAACAGGAACATGCCACTGTTCCAGTAATACTGGCCGCTGCTCACATAGCCGGTCGCGGTATCCAGGTCGGGCTTCTCGACGAAGCGCTCGACCGCACGCAGGCCCTGGCCATCGGCGGCCTTGATGTAGCCGTAGCCGGTTTCCGGGCCGGTCGGCACGATGCCGAAGGTGACCAGCTTGCCGGCTTCGGCGGCACCGGCGGCGGCCTGAACCGCTGCGCGGAACGCCGCCTCGTCGGTGATCACGTGGTCGGAGGGCAGCACCAGCAGCAGCGCATCGGCGCCGTCGCGGGTGGCTTCCAGCGCGGCCACCGCGATCGCCGGGGCCGTGTTGCGACCGATCGGCTCGAGGATGATCGCGGCCGGCTCGGCGCCAACCTGCTGCAGCTGCTCTGCGGCGACGAAACGGTGCTCTTCGTTGGCGATCACCAGCGGCCCGCGCGCGGCGATCGGCGCGACACGCTTCCAGGTGGCCTGCAGCATCGTCAGTTCACCCGCCAAGGGCAGGAACTGCTTCGGATACGCCTCGCGCGACAGTGGCCACAGGCGGGTACCGGATCCACCGGACAGGATGACGGGCTGGATGCTGCTCATGCGTTCCTCGGTTACTGCTGGATGAGGCGGGAGATGTCGTCGGTGCGCGCCTGCATCAGCGCGGCATCGCCCCGGGCTTCAACATTCAGGCGCAGCAGCGGCTCGGTGTTGGAGCTGCGCAGGTTGAAGCGCCAGTCGCCGAAGTCGGCACTGATGCCATCGGTGTGGTCCAGCGTGGGCGACTGCGCCGCGAAATGCTCCATCACGCGCGCGACGGCGGCCTTGGCATCGGCCACCTTGAAGTTGATCTCGCCACTGCACGGATAGGCGGACATGCGGTCTTCGACCCAATCGGCCAGCGAGCGCCCGCTTTCGGAAACCAGCTGGGCGATCAACAGCCACGGGATCATGCCCGAGTCGGCATAGGCGAACTCGCGGAAATAGTGGTGGGCGCTCATCTCGCCGCCGTACACCGCGTCTTCGGCGCGCATCTTTTCCTTGATGAAGGCGTGGCCGCTCTTGCACTGCACCGGTACGCCGCCGGCCTGTTCGACCATGTCCACGGTGTTCCAGACCAGGCGCGGGTCGTGCACGACCTTGCCGCCGGGGTTGCGCGCCAGGATTGCCTTGGCCAGCAGGCCGACCAGGTAGTAGCCCTCGATGAAGCGGCCGGTGTGGTCGAAGAAGAAGCAACGGTCGAAGTCACCATCCCAGGCAATGCCGAAATCGGCGCCGTGTTCGCGCACCGCGTCGGCAGTGGCGGCGCGGTTCTCCGGCAGCAGCGGGTTGGGAATGCCGTTGGGGAAGCTGCCGTCCGGTTCATGGCAGATGCGGATGAATTCGAACGGCAGGTGCGGTGCCAGCAGGTCGACGATGGCACCGGCGCCGCCGTTGCCGGCGTTGACCACCAGCTTCAGTGGGCGCAGCTTGCCAGCATCGACATAGCTCAGCAGATGCTGGATATACGCGCTCTTGTCGTGCCGGGCGCTCTGCGCGGCACGCGGCGGTTGCGCCTCGGACGTGTCGGCGGCGACCGCATCGGAAATCGCGAACAGGCCGGTATCGGAGCTGATCGGCCGCGCGTTCTCCTTGACCAGCTTCATGCCGTTGTAGTCCATCGGGTTGTGGCTGGCGGTGACCATCACGCCGCCGGCCGCGCCCAGATGGTCGGTCTGGAAATAGACTTCTTCCGTGCCGCACAGTCCGATGTCGATCACCTCGCGCCCGGTACCGCGCAGGCCTGCGGCCAATGCATCCTGCAGCGCGGGGCTGGTCAGGCGCACGTCGTGGCCCAGTACCACCGGGCCCGGCGCAAGCTGCGCCGCCAGCGCCACGCCGATGCGGCGGGCCAGATCTTCGTTCAGTTCTTCCGGCACGCGGCCGCGGATGTCATAGGCCTTGAAGGCGGGCAGGGGCATTGATCGGGATCCTTGGGGAACTCAGCCCACGATTGTAGTCCCAGTCCTGTATGGGAATCGTTTCCATGCCGCAACGCCACGTGACTGGCGTCCGAGGGTCAGGTTCGCGTCGACCGCTTGCCCGCTTTACGCAGACGCTTGCCGGGCAGGCCCGGCAACGGCGCCAGTAGCGCCTGCACGTCTTCTTCGCTGAAGCGCGGCCCCGTAGCGCCGCCGCCTTCGAGAATGGAGTCGGCCAGCGTGGCCTTGCGCTCCTGCAGCTCGGCAATCCGTTCTTCGATGCTGCCTGCGGCGATCAGCCGGTAAACGAACACCGGCTGCTGCTGGCCAATGCGATGGGCGCGATCGCTGGCCTGGTTTTCGGCCGCCGGGTTCCACCACGGATCGAAGTGGATGACGGTATCGGCGGCGGTCAGGTTCAACCCGACGCCACCTGCTTTCAGGCTGATCAGGAACACCGGCACCTCGCCCTGCATGAAGCGCTGCACGGGCGAGGCCCGATCCTGGGTGTCGCCGGTCAGGGTCACATAGGCCAGCCCGAGCTCCTCCAGCGCCTGCGCGATCAGTGCCAGCATGCCAGTGAACTGCGAGAACACCAGAACCCGCCGGCCTTCCTCGACCATCGACGGCAGCATGTCGCGCAGCAGCTCCAGCTTGGCCGAGCCGGCATTGCGTGCCGGGGCGTCGCCCGGCAGCAGGCGCGGATCGCAGCAGACCTGGCGCAGCTTCAGCAGGGCATCCAGCACCACGATATGGCTGCGCGCCAGCCCGCTGCCGCTGATGGCCTCGCGTACCTGCTTTTCCATTGCCGCACGCACGGTTTCATAGAGATCACGCTGGCCGCCCTCCATGTCCACCGCGCGGGTAATGAGGGTCTTGGGCGGAAGCTCTGACGCGACCTGGTCCTTGCGCCGGCGCAGGATGAAGGGACGCAGACGCTGCGCCAGCAACGTGGCGCGACGGTGGTCGCTGCCACGTTCGATCGGATGGCGCCAATGCTGGTTGAACTGCTTCTCGCTGCCGAGCAGGCCGGGCAGCAGGAAGTCGAACTGCGTCCACAGTTCGCCCAGGTGGTTTTCCAGCGGCGTGCCGGTCAGGCACAGCCGGTGACGCGCCTGCAGCGTGCGCAGGGTGATGGCCGCGCGAGACTTCGGATTCTTCACCTGCTGGGCTTCATCCAGAATCAGCAGATGGTAGGCATGTGCCTGCAGCGCCTGCTCGTCGCGCCACAGCAGAGGGTAGGTAGTGAGTACAAGGTCGTGCCCGGGAATCGCCTCGAACAGCGTTTCACGTGCCGGTCCATGCAGGGTCAGCACGCGCAGGCCCGGGGTGAAGCGTGCCGCTTCGCTCTGCCAGTTGTGCAGCAGCGAAGTGGGCACCACCAGCAGCGCTGGACGGTCCAGGCGGCCGGCTTCCTTCTCGACCAGCACATACGCCAGCGTCTGTACGGTCTTGCCCAGCCCCATGTCATCGGCCAGCACGCCCCCCAAGCCCTGCTGGCGCAGGTACTGCAGCCACGACAGGCCTTCGCGCTGATAGGGACGCAGCGTTGCCACCAGCCCTGCCGGCGGCGGCACTTCACCCAATGCGGGTGCCTGCATCAGCCGCTGCACCATCGCCTGGGTGTCCTTGCGCCCCCGGAACTGCAGGTGCGCCGTGTCCTGCAGCGCCTGCAGGCGGCCACGGTCAAGCGCAGACAGGCGCAGCGGCGCCCCGCGCTGGGCGAACAGGTCCGCCAACAGGGCCATGATCGGCTTCAGCCGTGCGGCCCGCAGTGCCAGACACGTGTTGTCGCCCGTCGTCAACAGGATGTTCTCATCGTCGCCGATGGCGTCCAGCTGGCCACGCATCCAGCGGGGATCGGACTGCAGCACCTGCTGCAGCAGCGGAACCATCGACACGTTGCGGCCTTCCACCTGGATGTCCAGGCCCAGGTTGAACCAGCCCGCATCCGCCGGGTCCGCCTGGATGTCCAGGTCGATCACATCCACCCGGGTGATGCGATGGCGGAAATCGTCGTCCGTCTCCACCTTCCAGCCCAAGGCTTCCAGGCGCGGCACGTCGTCCAGCAGAAACCGTGTCCAGTCATGGGTGCGCAGCTGGAACTGAGGTCCTGCGCCCTCCAATGGCGCCCGCGGAGCCGTGTCGCGATGCAGTCCCACCGTGCGCAGCTCGGCCTCACGCCGTGATTCCTCAGCCAGGTCGCGGGGCAGCAGGGCAAGCTGGCCCTCCGGATCGTGTGCGAACAGGCTCGGATCGTCCAGGAACCGGATGTGCTCGTCGTATTCGAAGGCCACGGTCGCGATATCGGCCCATTGCGAAGCGTCGCCGCGGCCAAGCCATGCCGGACGGAACTCGATCGTATGCAGGCGCAGCACGGGAATCATCGAAGTGATCTGCAGGGTGGGCAGCGTGTCGCTTGCACCGGGGCGCGGCAGCGCAGGGTCGATCTGCTGCAGTATCTGTGCGACCACCGACGCTTCATTGGGTAACAAACTGGGCAGGCTCAGGAACGCGTCGGCGTCTTCGGGCCTGACATCCAGCTGCAGTGGACCGACCTCGCCGGTGACCGGGTCCAGATAGCACGCACTCCGGCCCAGGACCACGCCTCTGGCGCCGCCCTCCACGCTCAACGTGGGTTCCAGCAGCGTCGCGCCCTGCGCCATGTCAACGACCCAGCCCAGTTCGCCGCGGCGTGGAGCGCCCGACCGGGCCAGCACGTCCTGCGTACCACATGAGACCCAGCCATGGCCGCTGGAGACGAGCAGCTGCAGGGTGGCCGCGAAGTCGATCCATTCGTCTTTCGTCGCGGGCTGCCGCTGGGTGCGTAGCTGGATCATCACCGCCAGATCAGTCGGGGTGAGGTATGCGGGAGGCTGCAGCAGCAGGTCTGCGGTGATATCCATCCACTTGCCCGGGCTGATCGCACCATCGGCACCGTACTTGACGCGCCGGACCAGCACGGCGGGGCGATGGTTGTAGGTGGACAGTTCGAAGATGACACCGTTCCGGCGTGGCTGGGCCGGCCGGATCCGGGTGCTCTGCCAACGCGAGAGATCCGCCAGCAGTTCAGCACGCGGCGGTTGCGCCAGGTCCTGTTCGGTCAGGGGGCTCTCATCCATGGCCAGCGGTTCCAGCATGTGGGAGACCAGCACCGCCGCCACATGCTTGCAGGCGCGGCCGACGGGGCAGGAGCAGGCACTCTGCAGGCGGCTGCGCGCGGTGCGCATACTGGCGGCCAGATCGATCTCCACCTGGTAGGGATGCCTGGCCGAACCCTGCACCTCGGCCGTCAGCAGGCCCTCGCGAAGTTGCCGGTTGCGCACGCCACCCAGACACTGCTCGCTTTTCTGCAGTGTCCATTCGTCGATCCAGCGGAACAGGTCTTCGTCGGTGAAGGTCAGCGTCATCGTAGATGGAGGGGCGCAGGCGATGAGGCACCCTTCTGGGTGGAATCAGCCCTTCTACGCAATGCCCGCCCGGTGCTCCGTCAATGCTGCGGCGCATCCAGGCCCTTCGCCGCCCTCCAGCTAGAATGCCGTCATCCTCAACGTGCAGGGTAGTACAGCAATGCAGCAATCGACTTCCGGCGGAAAGCGCAGCAAGCGCTTCGCCAGTGCGGCGGAGGCCCTGCAGGGGGTGGTCGCCGATGGGCAGACCCTGGCCGTGGGCGGCTTTGGCCTGTGCGGCATTCCCGAGGCGCTGATCGCTGCGCTGCGCGACAGCGGCGTCAAAGGCCTGACCGTGATCTCCAACAATGCCGGCGTCGATGGCTTCGGCCTGGGCCAGCTGCTGGAAACGCGGCAGATCAAGAAGATGATTTCGTCCTACGTGGGCGAGAACAAGGAATTCGAGCGGCAGTTCCTGGCCGGCGAGCTGGAGCTGGAATTCAACCCGCAGGGCACCCTGGCCGAGCGCCTGCGTGCCGGCGGCGCGGGCATCCCTGCGTTCTTCACTGCCACCGGCTATGGCACGGTGGTGGCCGAGGGCAAGGAAACCCGCGCGTTCGATGGCAAGCACTACGTGATGGAGACCGCGTTGCGCGCCGACGTGGCACTGGTCAAGGCCTGGAAGGCCGACGAGGCTGGCAACCTGGTGTTCCGCAAGACCGCGCGCAACTTCAACCCTGCCTGCGCGATGGCCGGCAAGGTCTGCATCGTGGAGGTTGAAGAGGTCGTGCCGGTCGGCGCCATCGACCCGGACCAGGTGCACCTGCCGGGCATCTACGTGCACCGCATCGTGCACAACCCGCATCCCGAGAAGCGAATCGAACAGCGCACCATTCGCGCGGAGGGCAACTGACATGGCGTGGAGCCGCGATGAAATGGCGGCCCGTGCCGCCCAGGAACTGACCGATGGCGCCTACGTGAACCTGGGCATCGGCCTGCCGACCCTGGTCGCCAACCACATTCCCGAAGGCGTGGACGTGTGGCTGCAGTCGGAGAACGGCCTGCTCGGCATCGGCCCGTTCCCGACCGACGCCGAAGTCGACGCCGACCTGATCAATGCCGGCAAGCAGACCGTCACCGCACGTGCGGGCGCCAGCTACTTCGGCAGCCACGACAGCTTTGCGATGATCCGTGGTGGTCACGTCAACCTGGCCATCCTCGGCGCCATGCAGGTCACCGACAAGGGCGACCTGGCCAACTGGATGGTGCCCGGCAAGATGGTCAAGGGCATGGGCGGCGCGATGGACCTGGTGGCCGGCGTGCAGCGCGTGGTGGTGTTGATGGAGCACACCGCCAAGAACGGCGAGCACAAGATCCTGGCCGAATGCACGTTGCCGTTGACCGGCGTGGGCGTGGTCGACCGCATCATCACCGATCTGGCCGTGTTCGACGTGACTGATAAGGGCCTGCTGCTGGTGGAGGCCGCGCCGGGTGTCAGCGATCAAGAGCTGAAGGAAAAGACCGGCGTTGCGTTCCTGCGCGACTGATCGAAAGCACGGGGGCCGTTGGCCCCCGGCGCTCAACTGCGGCGAGCGTAGGCGTACGTCGTGTCCTGGGGCGAGGGTAGGCCTAGCAGGGCGGCTGCATCCTGCTGGCGGTAGCCCGCATGGCGCGCGACGAGTGTGAAGGTCCGCTCGATGGCGTGGGCGAGGGTGCCGTCCACCTGCCCGGCCTCGGTGTCGAACAGCGACGGCTGCAGGTGCGTGTCCAGCATGGGCCGCAGGGCTTCAAGCCGCACCCAGAACATGCTGCCAGCGATGAAACTATCGGCGTTGATGTCGCCCTGAGATACGCCGAAACGGCTCAGCAATGCCTGCACGTTACGTTCGTTCGCGCCCCAGAAATAGTCCAGGCGTTGGACGTGCCCTTCCGGCGGTACCAGGCCGAGAGAGGGGTCCTTGGCAAACGCATCGACGATACCGGACGCCCGGTCGGGCGCCATTAGGCGATCAATCAGCTCGTTACGCCAGCGGTCGCCATCGTTGCGGTGGATGGAGCGCTTGGTGTGCAGCTTCAAGACAATATCCTCGCCGTCTTCAAGCAGCGATTCGGCCGCGTGCAGGAAGGGAAGAATGTCCCGGCCATGGTTGGCAAATGCGCGGATCTCAGCATTGATGCCACTGGCTTTCAGCACCTGCCTAATCTGAGCATGCCGCTCGTGGGTGGTGGTGACAACCACGCGCCAGGGCAGACCGGTGGCCTTCAGCTTGTCCAGCAGTTCGGCGAAAACGTCCGGATACCAGGCATGAATCACCACGCATGGTCTTGCCGGCGTCTGCCGGACGGCAGACGGCAACAGCGCCTCACGGGTGGCCTGCAGCCAGGCATGGCCGAGGCGGGCATCCGGTTCCAGCACGGCACCTTCAGCCCACTCGTTCCAGGCGTTTATGAACACCAGTCGCTGCGCCTGCGGTGCTGCGGAGAGGCGTTCATGGATCGTGGTGCGCAACCAGTCACGGTAACCACGTGGTGAAGCGTGCAGGTACACGCGGCCGCGACCGGAACGTCGGGCCTCGTTGTCCCAACCGGGGTTGACCCCGGGATAGAGCGGGTAATCGGGCAGGGGACGGGCGGCGATTCCGCTGGCCAGTTCGCGCCAGTCGCGCACGTCGCCATTGAAGTCGGGATTGAGCAGCCACTGCTGCGCCGAAAGTGAGCGCGGATTACTCATGTTGGGCGGGAACTCGACCGCCGCATCAAAGCCGATATCGCGCGGATCCGGTCGCTCGAAGCCCTGGACGTAGGCCAGGTGGATCTCTCCCACGCCGTTGTCGCGGCACCAGCGGCGCCAGCGCTCGGCAGTCGCCCGGGCGTCGGGCAGCAGGTTCGGGCGATAGACCAGCAGCATCGGCCGACCCTCGACTTTCAATGCACGGCGGTCGCGCAGGTAGGGCGCGACATGTGCGATGAAGGCCAGATCGTCCTCTGCGCTGTGCTGCTGGCCGATCAGGATGTCGTCGTCGCGGCCGTCCCAGCGTCGTGCCCAGTTCTCGTTGGCCCAGCACAGGCAGAACGGCAGGTCGATGCTGTCATCGGCCAGCCATTGACGCAGCGGGTCCTCCATCAGGGTGCGGCCGCTGAACCAATAGTAGTAGAAGCAGAATGCGCCGATGCCGTACTCCGCAGCCAAGCGTGCCTGGTCACGCATCACCTGCGGGTTGCGCAGGTCATAGAAGCCGAGGTCGGCCGGCAGGCGGGGTTGGATGTGACCCTCGAACTGCGGCAGGGCGCGGGTCACGTTGCGCCACTCGGTAAAGCCCTTGCCCCACCAGGCGTCGTTCTCCGGGAAGGTGTGGAACTGCGGCAGGTAGAAAGCGACCAGCGTCGCTGGCATGGGTGACGGCAATGCTCCCTCACGCCATGGCACGTGGCCGATCGCCGGTTCATCGGCACGCCAGCGCAGCTGGGCACTGGCGCGCGCGCCCCACTCATCCTGCTGCCCCTTGGGGGGCGGCGGCACCCAGTCGCCATGCCGTGCCAACAGCCGGGTGCGCAACCGGTCGCGCTGCGCCTGCGGCAACGGCAAGGCCCGGAACACGGCGCGCAGCAACGGGAACAGCGACTGGCGCAGGCTCATCGGGTGAGGCCTCGCGACAGCGGGCGGTAGGACGGGATCAGCATCTGGGCAACGGTCATGGCGCCATTTTCGGTGTTGGCGGCCATGACGGCAAACGGCGGCGTGCTAGCGTGTGACCATGCTGTTCCCCCATGACCTGCCCGATGCCGATGTCCTGCACCTGCCGGGATGGCTGGCTGCTGCCGACGCCGACCGGCTCAGGGGGGCGCTGCAGGCCGACGTGCGGTGGGAGGTCCACCGCATCCGCATGTTCGGCAACTGGGTGGACTCGCCACGGCTGAGCTGCTGGATCGGCGACCCGCAGGCGCGCTACCGCTACTCCGGTGCCGAGTTCGTGCCGCATCCGTGGCCGCCTGTGTTGCAGGCCGTGCGCGGGCGCCTGCGGGCCGAAGGCTACGGCCGCTTCAACAGCGTGCTGCTGAACCGCTATCGCGGCGGCGGCGACTACATGGGCTGGCACAGCGATGACGAGCCGGAGCTGGGGCCGGCCCCGGTGATCGCGTCGCTGAGCCTGGGTGCGGCGCGCCGTTTCCTGCTGCGCCGACGCGACGATCCGGCGCGCAAGGCTGAATTCGTGCTTCGCCATGGTGACCTGCTGCTGATGGCCGGGCAGACCCAGCGCTTCTACCAGCACGCGTTGCCGAAGATGACGCGGGTGCAGGGCGAGCGCATCAACCTGACGTTCCGCTGGATTGCGCCGCGCTGATCGATCAGCGCGCGACGTTAGGTTGGTCGGCCTGCCCGCTCACCAGCGTCCAGCCGACGACGTCCTGTGCCAGCTGCTGCAGGCCGCGCTCGAACGCCGCGGTCACCGCCGGCACGTCGGTGCTGCCGACCGGCTGCGCCTGGCGGAAGGTGCGGTCGGCCACCACGCGCTGGTCGGCGACATGGATCAGCTTGGCGTTGACCTCGATCACCACGGTCGGCGTGGCCTGGCCCTGGTAATCCGATTCGAAGCGACGCACGTCGGTGGACAGCTTGTAGTCGGCGCGGATGCCGGCAGTGCTGCGGGCCACGCCGCGGATGCGGCCGGAATCCTCGAAGCCACGCAGCAGGGTGTCCTCGATCATGTCGGTGGCCGGCTGCGCCCAGCTGGCCCCCTTGTAGATCTCAAGCTGGGAGGGTGTCGGCCGCACATTGATGCGCGGGCTGTCGACCATGCGCGCGGCGCTGGGCTTGGCCAGCACCAGCTGCCAGCTGGCCTGCGGCCATGCCGGGTCCGCCTTGACCTGCACGGACGGCGAGTACAGCGTCACCGCGGTTTTCTCGCTGCTGCCGAGGATGGAGCAGCCGCCCAGCAGGGTGACCATCGAAGCGGCCAGCAGCAGGCGCGGAAGGGTGGTCGGGCTCATTTGGGTTCGAACTCCTTCGGTGCGTCGCGGCCCAGCAGGTAGCGCGCGGGGTTGTTCTCGAGGCGGTCGCTGACCCGGCGCAGGTCGCGGATCAGGCCGCGCAGTTCGGTCAGCGTCGGGCCCAGCTGGCCAAGGCCATCGTTGGCAAAGCTGTTGATCGCGGCGCGGTTCTCGCCAAGGATCGAATCGGCGTTGCCGGCGGCCGAATCGAGCTTGGCCAGGGTCGTGTCGAGCTTGTCGATGATGCCGGGCAGCTGCTGCACCAGGTTCCTGTCCAGGCGCTCGATGGTGCCGTTGGTGGTCTTCAGCGTGGTGTCCAGGCTGCGGGCGGCATCGCGCGCGCTGAGCAACAGCGCCTGCGTGCCCTGGTCACGGTCGGCCAGGCCACCGCTGATCGTCTCCAGGTTGGCCAGCGTCGCGTTGATCGAGGCCACGTTGCGGTCGCTGAGGATCTGGTCCATGCGCTCGACAATGCGGTTGGCCACGTCGGTGATGTTCTGCAGCGCCGAGGGCGTGGTCGGGATGATCGGTGCCGGGTCCTTGTTGACCGTGGTCAGCGCCGGCGACTGCGGCGTGCCGCCGCTGAGCTGGATGATCGACGGGCCGGTCAGGCTGGTGATCGCCAGCTTGGCGCGGGTATCGGTCTTGACCGGCGTGTTGGAGTTCAGGCGGATGCGCGCGACCACCTGGCGCGGGTCGTCCGGCACCAGGTTCAGTTCGGTGATCGAGCCCACCGCGATGCCGTTGTACTGCACCGGGCTGCCCACCGACAGGCCGGTCACCGCTTCGCGGAACACCACGCGGTACTCCTGCCAGGTGCGGTCGGAGGAGTACTTGGCCGCCCACAGGCCGAAGGCCAGCAGGGCCAGGCCGGTGATCAGGGTGAACGCGCCGATCAGCACGTAGTTGGCTTTGGTTTCCATGGCTCAGGCACTCTCGATCTGTTCGCCACGCGCGGCGCGCGCGCGGGGTCCGTGGAAGTATTCCTGGATCCACGGATGATCCAGTTTCTCGATGTCGGGCAAGGCGGCGTTGGCCACCACCTTGCGGTCGGCGATCACCGCTACCCGGTCGCAGATCGCATACAGCGTGTCCAGGTCGTGGGTGATCAGGAACACGGTCAGCCCCAGCGCTTCCTGCAGCGTCTTGATCAGGCGGTCGAACGCCGCCGCGCCGATCGGGTCGAGGCCGGCGGTGGGTTCGTCCAGGAACAGCAACGGCGGATCCAGCGCCAGCGCCCGGGCCAGGCCGGCGCGCTTGCGCATGCCGCCGGACAGCTGCGAAGGCAGCTTGTTGATCGCGTCGGCGGGCAGGCCGGCCAGTTTCACTTTCAGCAGCGCCAGTTCGTAGTGCCAGCGCTCGGGCAGTTCGCGGTGGTGTTCCTTCAATGGAACCTGGACGTTCTCACCCACGGTCAGCGACGAGAACAGGGCACCGTCCTGGAACAGCACGCCGGTATTGCGTTCGATGTGCAGGCGGCTCTCGGCGTCGTCGGCGCGCGCATCGCGGCCGAGGACTTCGATCTGCCCAGCATCCGGCACACGCAGGCCGAGGATCGAGCGCATCAGCACCGACTTGCCGGTGCCGGAGCCGCCGACCACGCCCAGGATTTCGCCGCGGCGTACGTCCAGATCCAGGTCTTCGTGCACGGTCTGGCTGCCGAACCGGTTGACCAGGCCACGCACGCGGATGGCCAGTTCGTGGCCCTGGTCGTCGCGCATGTCGATGGATTCGGGGAGGGCGGATGTGCTCATGTCACCAGTCCATGTGCATGAACCACAACGCCGCGAAGGCGTCGATGATGATCACCAGCGAGATCGTCTGCACCACGCTGGAGGTGGTGCGCTCGCCGACCGACTGCGCGGTGCCCTCGACCTTCAGGCCCTCCAGGCAGCCGATCAGGCCGATCACCAGGGCGAATACCGGCGCCTTCGACAGGCCTACCAGCAGGTGCCGCACTTCCATCGTCTCGTGCATGCGCGCGATGTACATCTGCGGCGGGATGTCGAGGTCGAACGCACCGACGGTGATGCCGCCGGCCAGGCCGGCGATCATCGCGATGAAGGTCAGCAAGGGCAGGGTGACCAGCAGCGCCAGCAAGCGTGGCAGCACCAGCAGGTCGACCGGGTCCAGGCCCAGCGTACGCATCGCATCGATCTCCTCGCGTGCCTTCATCGCACCGATCTGCGCGGTGAAGGCGCTGGCGGTACGGCCGGCCAGCACGATCGCGGTCAGCAGCACGGCGAACTCGCGCAGGAAAGCGATGTTGACCAGCTCGACCACGTAGATCTCGGCGCCGAAGTCGCGCAGGATGGTCGAGCCGAGGAACGCGATCACCGCGCCCACCAGGTAGGACAACAGCGCCACCAGCGGCACCGCATCCAGCCCGACCTGCTCCATCTGATGCACGGTGGCGGTCAGCCGGAAGCGGCGGGGTTCCTTGACCAGCCGCGCCGCCTTGACCAGGTTCTCGCCGAGGAAACTGCACAGGGCCTTGATGTTGTGGCCGGTGGCGTGGACGCTGACACCCAGCCGCTCAAGCGCGGCCAGCACGCCGAAATCGCGCTTGGCCTTGGGCCGGTCATCGGCCACTTCCTCGATGGTGCACACCAGCGCCTGGTGGTCCGGCCGGAACTGCAGCGCGTCTTCGTGGAGATCGGCGCGATGGGCCACGCGCAGCACCTGCAGCACGCCGGCCGAATCGAGCTGCTCGATGCCGGTGGCATCGATGCCGGTCAGCGCGTCGGGAACGCCGCGCAGGACTTCGGCCGCGGCCAGCGCGGTCTTCAAGGTCCAGGTGCCGGACAGGCGGATCAGGCCCGGGTCGTGGGCATCCTGTTCGAGCTGGGGGGCGAGATTCGGGGTGACGTGGGCCATTCGGGTCGCAGCATAACCGTTCTGTATCGGGCTTCGCGTCGAACTTGGATGAATTTCTCCGGTGGGCCCCAGCGTAGGTAATACTACGGCGCATGTCCGCAGATGCTCACACGATCCCCACGCCCCAGGCCACCTACGCACAGCGCGTGGCCTTCGTTTCCGAGATCGCCGGACGCCTGCACAGCTATGGCACCACGGCCCAGCGCCTGGAAACGGCGGTGGTTGCACTGGCCCGCCAGCTCGATCTGGATTGTGAACCGTGGTCGAATCCCACCGGCATCATCCTCAGCTTCAGCGATCCGGCCCAGGCGATCGGCTCCAGCGACATCACCCGCGTGATCCGCCTGGCACCGGGTGAGAACGACCTGCACAAGCTCAGCGTTGCCGACCACATCGCCGAAGAAGTGTCCAACGGGCGGATGAGCATCGCCCAGGGCCACACTGCGCTGCGCCAGCTGGACAAGGATCCGGGCCGGCGCGGCAAGCTGCGCACCATCCTGTCGTTCAGCCTCGGCGCGGCGGGCGTGGCGGGCATGTGGAAGCTGCCGTGGCTGGACATCGCCACCGCCGGTGTCATCGGCCTGATGATCGGCCTGCTCGGCATGGTCACCGATCGCCGCCCGGCCACCCGCGAAGCCGCCGAGGCGCTGGCCGCGCTGCTGGCCGGCATGGTCGCCACCCTGGTCGCGTCGTTCATTGGTGCGCTCAACCTCAATACGGTGATCATCGCCTCGCTGGTGGTGCTGCTGCCCGGCATGTCGCTGACCAATGCGGTCAATGAGCTGGCCAGCCAGCACTGGGTATCGGGTACCGCGCGCTTTGCCGGCGCGCTGACCACCATCATGAAGCTCAGCGTCGGCGCGATGATCGCGGTGACCCTGGCCGATGTGCTCGGCCTGGATCCGGTGATCCGGGCCGCGCGGCCGCAGGGGCCGTGGGTGGAATGGGGCTCGCTGCTGACCGCCGCATTTGCCTTCGCGATGCTGTTCAAGGCCAATCGCCGCGATTATCCGTGGGTGATTGCCGCCTCGGTGGCCGGTTATGCGATCTCCAAGTTCGGCGGCCACGCCTGGGGCGCACCGGCCGGTATCTTCCTGTCGGCAATGCTGCTGACCGCCGGTGGCAACCTGTTCGGACGCCTGGTCGGGCGTCCGGGCGCGATCATCCGCCTGCCGGGCATCATCATGATGGTGCCCGGCAGCACCAGCCTGCGTGGCGTGCTGACCCTGGTCCAGCAGCAGGACGTGGGCGCCGGCCAGAGCGTGTTTCTCACCGTTCTGAACGTGGTGATGGCGCTGGTGGCGGGCCTGCTGTTCGGCAACCTGCTGATGCCGGCGCGCAAGACCCTGTAGAGCCGAGCCCATGTTCGGCTTTGCATATGGATGGCCGAGCGTGGGCTCGGCTCTACAAACAGGAAACGCCGGCTTTCGCCGGCGTTTTTCATTGCTCCCCGATCCGGCCTCAGGCCTTCTTGATCAGGAAATCTTCCGGCTTCTTGTTGCCCTTGGCGGTCAGTTCAGCCATCCAGCGCGGCTGCTTGCCACGGCCGGTCCAGGTTTCCTTGGGGTTGGCCGGGTTGCGGTACTTCGGGGCAACCTTGCCCAGCTTGCGGCCGGCGGTCTTCGACGGTGCCTTGGCGACCTTGGCCACCTTGCGCGCGCGCGGGGCCGGGGCGTCGCCGAACAGTTCCTCGATGGTGTAGCCCTCGGTCTTGGCCAGCTTGGTCAGCTGGGCGCGCACCTTGGTGATCGGCCGGCGCTTGGCGACGATGGTCTGCTGCTTCTTGGCGGTACGGATCAGGGCGCCCAGCTCGCGTGCTGACAGGCCGGTCAGGTCAATGCTCATTTACGGTTACTCCGGAAACTAATGTGTGGACGGGACAAGCCAGTCCATGGCGTCGGCGGACAGAATAGAGATGAATTAATCACAGCACAAATGCAGGCAGGACATGCCGTGGCGGCATACCAGCGCCGTGGCGGCGATTTTGACCGGATTATGTCCGCTGCAATATCGGCGAAGGCCGCGGGCAGAAAAAAAAGACCGGGGCAGGCCCGGTCTTTCCACGTCAGCCCTGCAGTCGCTGCAGCAGGGTGGCCTTGTCCAGGCTCTCCGCCTCGCTGGCGCGGCGCGCGCGGTACTCGTAGGTGCCGGCGGCCAGGCCGCGTTCGCTGACCACCACGCGGTGCGGGATGCCGATCAGTTCCATGTCGGCGAACATCGCGCCCGGGCGCAGGCCGCGATCGTCGAGCGCGGCGTCCAGGCCGGCGTCGCGCAGCTCCTGCAGCAGATTGGCTGCAGCGTCGGCCACGGCGGAATCGCCCTTCGGGTTGATCACGCACACCACGACCTGCCACGGCGCCATCGCGTCCGGCCAGATGATGCCGGCATCGTCATGGTTCTGTTCGATCGCGGCAGCCACCACGCGCGAGATACCGATACCGTAGCAGCCCATCGCCATCACCGCCGCCTTGCCGTTTTCATCCAGCACGGTGGCATCCAGCGCTTCGGCGTACTTGCGGCCGAGCTGGAACACGTGGCCGACTTCGATGCCACGGGCGATCTTCAGTTCACCGCCGTCCACGGCACGATCGCCGGCACGCACGTTGCGGATGTCGGCCACTTCCGGTTCCGGCAGGTCGCGGCCCCAGTTGACGCCGGCCAGGTGGAAACCGGCCTCGTTGGCGCCGACGACGAAGTCGGCCATTGCCGCCACTTCGCGATCGGCGACCACGCGGATGGCCTTGGCCGGCGCGACCGGGCCGAGGAAGCCTGGCACGCTGCCCAGGTGCTCGGCGATTTCCGCCTCGCTGGCGAAGCGTTGCTCGTCCAGCCCGGCCACCTTGGCCAGCTTGATCTCATTGACCTCATGGTCGCCACGCACCAGCACCAGCACGAACTGCTGTGCCTCGCCTTCGCCGGCGATCAGTGCCACCGACTTCACCGTGCGCTGCAGGTCGATGCCGAGCAGGGCCGCGACGTCCTCGCAGGTCTTCTGGGTGGGGGTATCCACCTTGCGCATTGTTTCGGTGGCGGCCGCACGCGGTGCCGGATCGGCGGCGATCGCCGCCTCCATGTTCGCCGCGTAGTCCGAACCGGTGGAGAACACCAGCGCGTCTTCGCCGGAATCGGCGATCACGTGGAATTCCTGCGAGGCATCGCCGCCGATCGCGCCGGAGTCTGCCTGCACCATGCGGAAATCCAGGCCGAGGCGGGTGAAGATGCGGCTGTAGGCCGACTTCATGTTCTCGTACTCGCGCACCAGGCACTCATCGTGCAGGTGGAACGAATAGGCGTCCTTCATCAGGAATTCGCGCGCGCGCATCACGCCGAAGCGCGGGCGGATCTCGTCGCGGAACTTGGTCTGAATCTGGTAGAAGTTCACCGGCAGCTGCTTGTAGCTGGACAGCTCGCTGCGCGCGAAGTCGCAGGCGGCTTCTTCGGCGGTCGGGCTGTAGCAGAACACCTGGTCCTTGCGGTCCTTGATCTTCAGCAGCTGCGGGCCGAACTTCTGCCACCGGCCGGTCTGCTCCCACAGTTCCTTCGGCTGGATGGTCGGGATCTGGAATTCCACCGCGCCGGCCCGGTTCATTTCCTCGCGAACGATGCGCTCGACCTTGCGCAGCACGCGCAGGCCCAGCGGCGACCAGGTGTACAGGCCCGATGCCAGCTTGCGGATCATGCCCGCGCGCAGCATCAGCCGGTGGCTGGTCAGCTCGGCGTCGCTGGGGGTTTCCTTGGTGGTGTGCAGGTGGAACTGGGAGAGGCGCATCGTCGGCTTCGGATAACGGCAGAGACGTCTATTCTGCCAGCCCGGCCGGGGGGAGGGGTATCGGCAGGGCTGCGCCCTGCACCCGCCGTAGTGCCGGCCGCTGGCCGGCAACCTCAGAAGCAACAGCCGAAGCAACAGCGGGTTTCCCGTGGGATGGCGGGGTGGGGCCGGTTGCGGGGGACGCCGTAAACCCCGCTCCGCGGTCCGGCCCAGCCGCTGGCGGCTGTGCGTTCGGACGCTTGCGAAGCAGTGCTTCGCAAGCAAAGCGCCCTCACCCTTGGGGGCTTGGCCGCGGCATCCATGCCGCGGACACTCCCGCAACCGGACCCACCCCGCCTTCGACAGTTTCCTGCGAGCTGTCGGAATGGCTCCTGGGGTCAGATCCGTTTTCCGCAGGAAAACGGATCTGACCCGGATTCAACTCGAGATCCGACAGATTTCATCCACGCATGGCGTGGATCTACTGACCACCGGGGATCTGTCGGGGGTGGGGTGGTGTCGGATTGCGGGGTGTCAGCCGCATGGGCCCGAGGCATGCCTCGGGCGGGTTGGGCAGGACGCCCAACCCCGGTCTTGCCGTGTGCGCAGGACAGCGCACACGAGCAAGCGGCTGCCAAGCCTACATGGACGTACTTGCGGCGTCCCCGCAATCCGACACCGCCCCGCCATTCCACGGAATGCCCGCTTTTGACGTTGCCGTTGCTTGCAGCCTCTGCAGGTGCAGGGCGCAGCCCTGCCGATACCCTTAACCGGCCGGTGGGCAGTACGCCTTGATGGCGGCCTGCGCCAATCCCTTCTGCGCGGTGTGCTGCTCCGGGGTCAACGGGGTATCGGCCTTGCCATCACCATCGGTGTCCTGCATCACCTGGCCACCGCCGTCCAGCAGGGCCAGGTTGGCCCGGGCCGTGCTGCACTGCTCGGGAACCGGGGCGGCCGGGGTCTCTGTGCTGGCCGCGGCCTGCGGGGTTCGGGCCTGCTCGCGGGTCTCGTACTTCTTGCCCGCCGGTGGGGTCTCCGAGTACTGGGTCACGCCATGGGCGTCCTTCCATTTGTAGACGGGACCGGCCACGGCGTTGGCACTGGCCAACAGCAGCAGGCATCCAAGGCAGGACAGGGCACGCATGGCAAACTCCACGGAATGGGCGTAGAACGCCGATTGCAGCATTGGCGCCGAGCACTGGCAAGTCGATTAAACTGGATTCCATGGACCCGATCACACCGCCGCCGCGCTCGCGCACGATTTACCTGTTGCCCAACCTGTTCACCACCGCCGGCCTGTTCTCCGGTTTCTACGCGATCATCGCCGCGGCCAACGGGGATTTCGTCAACGCCAGCATCGCCGTGTTCGTGGCGGCGGTGATGGATGGCCTGGACGGGCGCGTGGCGCGCCTGACCGGTACCAGCAGCGAATTCGGCGTGCAGTACGACTCGCTGGCTGACCTGGTCAGCTTCGGCATGGCCCCGGCGCTGGTGATGTACCACTGGTCGCTGTCGTGGCTAAAGTTCGATGATCCGCTGCTCGGCCGCGTCGGCTGGGCCGTGGCCTTCCTGTATGCGGCCTGCGCGGCACTGCGCCTGGCCCGCTTCAACACGCAGGTGGCGGTGGTCGACAAGCGCTGGTTCGTTGGCCTGGCCAGCCCGGCCGCAGCGGGCCTGATGATGTCCTTCGTCTGGGCGTTCGCCGACGGCAACCTGGGCTGGGATGGCAACCAGCTGCGCTACGTGGCGCTGGCGGTGACGATCATCGCTGCGCTGCTGATGGTCAGCCGTATCCGCTTCTGGAGCTTCAAGGGCGGCGCGGCCAAGGGCACCCGTTCGGATCGCGTGCCGTTCCTGGTGCTGGCGCTGGTGCCGGTCGCCATTGCCATCGCGGTGATCGACCTGCCGCGCGTGCTGTTCGCGGTCGGCATCCTGTACGCCCTGTCCGGCCCGGTGATGTGGGCCGTGCAGCGCCTGCGCAAGAAGCCCGAGGCCGCGTGAGCCAGGACCTGCCCGTGCTGTGGTCGCCGGCCCAGCAGGCCTGGCTGCAGGCCATGGGCTATACCGTCTATCACGACGGCCAGCTGGCCGCCGAGCTGGATGCCGCATTGCAGTTGAGCGTGGCCGAAGCCGAGGCCAGTGTTGCCCCGCCGGAACCGGAGCCGGTGCGGGCCGCTGTGCCGCCGCGCGACGCCCACGCCGCGACCGCGACCGCAGTACGCGCGGAACGCCCGGCTCCGCCGCGCCGCGAAACGCCGGTCAGTGCCCCGGATACCGTGCCGGCGGCTGAGCGCCCGCTGCCCAGCGGCAACGCACGACAGCCGGTGGTACGCCTGCCCGATCGCCTGCAGATCGCGCTGCTGCGCGCGTCCGGCTGCAACCCGAACGACCCGGCGACGCAGGTGCTGATGGACAGCTGGCCGCTGGACCAGCTGCGCCGTGACCCGGCCGCCAAGCGTGCGCTGTGGCCGCAGCTGCGTGCCCTGCGCAAGCGGGGTGCGCGGTGAGCGCGGTGACCCGGCCCGGCCCGGTCAGCCTGCGTGCGCTGCGCGAGAGCGACCTCAATGCCGTGATGGCGATCGAGCTGAGGGGCTATCCTTTTCCCTGGACCCGCGGCATCTTCATCGACTGCCTGCGCGCCGGCTATCCCGGCCTGGCGATGGAGCGCGATGGCCTGCTGGTCGGCTATGGCGTGCTCAGCATCGCCGCGGATGAAGCGCACGTGCTCAACATCTGCATCGACCCGCTGGCACAGTCGCGCGGGCTGGGCCGCCAGCTGCTGCGCGCGATGGTGCAACTGGCCGCCGACCGTGGTGCCCAGCGCGTCTTCCTGGAGGTGCGTCCGTCCAACACGCCGGCGCTGGCGCTGTACCACAGCGAAGGCTTCAACGAGATCGGCCGCCGCCCGCGTTACTATCCGGCCGCACAGGGCCGCGAGGACGCGGTGGTGATGGCGATCGAGCTGGTCGACGGCGACCTGCAGGTGATGCCGCCGCTTTAACGCAGACGGGTTGCCGGCCAGCGGCCGGCACTACCGGTTGCCGCCAACCTTGGTTGGCAGCAATGCGCCGACCAAGGTCGGCTACTACCAAGGCGTGCAATGGCATATCCGGTAGGTGCCAACCTTGGTTGGCACGCTCTGCTCACGCCAGCCGCAACGCCAGCACGCCACCGACGATGAGCGACGCTGCCAGCCAGCGCGCGCGTGGTATCCGTTCGCGCAGCAGGAACACCGAGATCAGCAGCGCGAACAGGATCGAGGATTCGCGCAGCGCCGAGATCATCGCCACCGGCGCCTGGGTCATGGCCCACAACGCCATCGCATAGGAGGCGGTGGTGCCGACGCCACCGGCCAGTCCCAGCGGCCAATGCTGCCGCGCATAGTCCAGTACCGCGCCGCCGCGCGTGTACAACGCCCACAGCGGCAGCGGAATGCCCGACAGCAGGAACAACCACAGCGTGTAGCTGAGCGCGCTGCCGGACTGCCGTGCACCCTGCGCATCGACCAGCGTGTAGGTGGCGATCATCGCTGCGGTCAGCAGCGGCAGGCGCAGTTGGCCGCCACGCGCACCCACTGCCATGCACAGGATGCCGGTGCTCACCAGCACCACACCCAGCCACGCTGCAGCGGGCAATGGTTCACCGAGCAGGGTGCCCGCCAGTGCGACCAGGATCGGCGCGCTGCCACGCATCAGCGGGTAGGCCAGGCTCATGTCGACCTGCTGGTAACAGCGTGCGACCAGCCCGTAATAGGTCACCTGCAACAGCACCGATGCGCCCAGCCAGGGCCAGCTGTGCGCGGCGGGAAAAGGCAGGAAGGGCAGGGCGGCGGCCGACAGCAGCGCGGCGCTGCCGGTGACCAGCACGGTGCCGAGGAACTTGTCCGGCCCGCGCTTGACGATCGCATTCCAGCTGGCATGCAGTGCCGCAGCGGCGAGAACCAGCAGGAAGATCGAAAGAGGCATCCGGCGATGATGCCATGCGGCGGAAATGGAAACGCCGGGCATCGCCCGGCGTTTCCGATTCCGCTTGGGTGGGTGCCAACCTCTCCCGGCGTGGTAGGTGCCAACCTTGGTTGGCACGCACCAGAGCGCGGCGTTACAGCTTCGCGCGCTGTTCGCGCAGGCCGGCCAGCTGGGTGTTCCAGTCGGCCAGGCGCACGCGTTCCTGCTCGACCACGGCCGGCGGCACCTTGTCGGTGAACTTGGCCAGCTTGGTCTCGCTCTTCTCCTTTTCGGCTTCGACGCGAGCGATTTCCTTGTCCAGGCGCACGCGCTCGGCATCGAGATCGACCAGGCCTTCCAGCGGCACCAGCAGCTTCAGCTCGCCCACGATCGCGGCGGCCGCCGGCGGTGCGCTTTCGCCTTCGGCCAGCCACTGGATGCTGTCCAGCTTCAGCAGGAACGACAGCGAAGCGCTGAAGCGTTCAATACGCACGCGGTCCTGTGCCAGGCCGGCCTGCAGGCGCAGCGGCACCAGCTTGGACGGTGCGACGTTCAGCTCACTGCGCACGCGGCGCACGGCACTGATCACCGCCTTCAGCCATTCCACGTCGGCCTCGGCCTGGGCGAAATCACCGGCGAATTCGGCGGCGGTCGGGTACGGGCGCAGCGACAGCGTGGTTTCGGCCAGGCCCAGGCGCGGGGCCAGCTGCTGCCACAGCTGTTCGGTGATGAACGGCGTGAGCGGGTGCAGCAGGCGCAGCAGTGCTTCCAGCACGTACAGCAGGGTGTGGCGGGTGCTTTCGGCATCAGCCGCGTCGGCACCGTTCAAGGCCGGCTTGCTCAGCTCCAGGAACCAGTCGCAGAACGCGTTCCAGGCGAACTCGTACAGGCACTGCGCCAGGAGGTCGAAGCGATACGCGGCGAAATGGCCCTGAGCTTCGGCGGTGGTGGCGGCCAGGCGCGCGAGGATCCAGCGCTCGGCATCGGTGCGCGGCTTGGGCACGCCGGTGAACGCAGCGCCTTCGGTGTTCATCAGGGCGAAGCGGCTGGCGTTCCACAGCTTGTTGCAGAAGTTCTTGTAGCCCTCGGCGCGGTTCATGTCGAACTTGATGTCGCGGCCGTGGGTGGCCAGCGCGGCGATGGTGAAGCGCAGCGCGTCGGCACCGTGGGCGGCGATGCCGTCCGGGAATTCCTTGCGGGTGGCCTTCTCGATCTTCTCGACCATCTTCGGCTGCATCAGGCCGCCGGTGCGCTTGGCGACCAGGTCGTCGATGGTGATGCCGTCAATGATGTCCAGCGGGTCGAGCACGTTGCCCTTGCTCTTGGACATCTTCTGGCCCTGGCCGTCGCGGATCAGGCCGGTGAAGTAGACGTCCTTGAACGGGATCTTCCCGACCAGGTTGTCGGTGGCCATGATCATGCGCGCCACCCAGAAGAAGATGATGTCGAAGCCGGTGATCAGCACCGACGATGGCAGGTAGCGGTCGAAGCCGCGCTCGGCCATGGCCTGCTCATTCGGCCAGCCCAGGGTGGAGAACGGCCACAGCTGCGAGGAGAACCAGGTCTCCAGCACGTCGCTTTCCTGGTTCAGCACCACGTCGCTGCCCAGGTTGTGCTTCGCGCGCACTTCCTCTTCGCTGCGACCGACGTAGCAGTTGCCGGTGGCGGCATCGAACCACGCCGGGATACGGTGGCCCCACCACAGCTGGCGGCTGATGCACCAGTCCTGGATGTTGTTCATCCAGTGGCGGTAGGTGTTGATCCAGTTCGGCGGCACGAAGGAAATGCTTCCGTCCTCGACCAGTTCCAGGCCACGCTTGGCCAGGTCGTCCATCTTCACGAACCACTGGTCGGTCAGGTACGGCTCGATCACCTGGCCGGTACGGTCGCCGCGCGGCACCTGCAGCTTGTGCGCCTTGGTCTCGACCAGGATGCCCAGGTCTTCCAGTTCGGCCAGCACGGCCTTGCGCGCTTCATAGCGGTCCAGGCCCTGGAAGCGTTCCGGCGCGTTTTCGTTCAGCGCCGCCACCGGGGTGAACAGGTTGATCATCGGCAGGCTGTGGCGCACGCCCACTTCGTAGTCGTTGAAATCATGCGCCGGGGTGACCTTGACCACGCCGGTGCCGAACGCGCGGTCCACGTAGTCGTCGGCGATCACCGGCACGCGGCGGCCAGTCAGCGGCAGCACCACGCTCTTGCCGATCAGGTGCGCGTAACGCTCGTCTTCCGGGTGCACCATTACCGCGGTATCGCCCAGCAGCGTTTCCGGGCGGGTGGTGGCGACGACCAGATAGTCGCGGGTTTCGCGCAGCGTTTCCACGCCGTCGGCATCGCGCTCGACGTGCTCGTAGCTCAGGCCTTCGTCCAGCGTGTAGGCGATCGACCACAGGAAGCCGTCTTCCTCGGCGCTCTCCACTTCCAGGTCGGAAATGGCGGTCTTCAGCACCGGGTCCCAGTTCACCAGGCGCTGGCCGCGGTAGATCAGGCCCTGCTCGTACCAGCGCACGAAGGCTTCATTGACTGCCGCCGACGGCTGCGGGTCCATGGTGAAGGTGCTGCGCGACCAGTCGGCGGAGGTGCCAAGGCGACGCATCTGGCGTTCGATGGTGTCGCCGGACTGCTGCTTCCACTCCCAGACCTTGCCGATGAAGCCCTCGCGGCCCAGCGAATCGCGGGTCTCGCCCTTGCCTTCCAGCGCCAGGTTGCGGCTGACCACCATTTCGGTGGCGATGCCGGCGTGGTCGGTACCGACCTGCCACAGCGTGTCGTAGCCGCGCATGCGGTGGTAGCGCACCAGCGCGTCCATCAGGGTCTGCTGGAAGGCGTGGCCCATGTGCAGGGTGCCGGTCACGTTCGGCGGCGGCAGCAGGATGGTGTACGGCTCGCCCGTGCCGGACGGCTTGAAGTGGCCGGCCTTCTCCCAGGCCTCGTAGAGGTCGGTCTCGAAGGACTTCGGGTCGTAGCTGGAGGCGAGTTGGGTCATGCGGGGGAACCAGGAGGTAATCGTTGAAGGATCAGGGCGCGGCGGCGGCCCATCAAGGGGGCCGGGGCGCGCTCACATGTCGTGCTTGTTCAGGTCGTAACCGGCGGCCTTGTACTGGCGCCAGCGCTCGCGCAGCGGTTCGCGCGCTTCCGGATCGGCCGGCACCACTTCCAGCACGCGCTCGCACTGGCCCAGCCAGGGCTCGTCGCGCAGGTTGATCACCAGCGGACGCGCCGGTGCCTCGGTGCCGGGTACCGCGATCAGTACCAGGGCCTCTTCCTCGTCCATGTCTTCGCCGGCGATCTGGTGCGGGATGTAGGCGTCGTTGTCGAACGCCCACAGCAGCTCGTCCAGCTCCTCGGCCTGGGCCTGGTCACGGGCCAGCACCAGGGTGAACAACCCGGCGTCGTTGGCCTTGCGCGCCAGCTCACAGACCAGGCGCAGCGGCTCGGTCAGGAAGCGGGGCTTGGCGATCAGGTAGAAGTCGGCGCGGGGCATGGCAGGGTCCGGGTCAGGCAGGGGCCCGGCAGTGCCGGGCGAGGCCCCGGCCGGCGTCTGCCGGCCAGGGTCGGGTACGGCATCAGGCGCGGGCGGCCTGGTCCAGCAGCCACTGGCTCAGCAGGCCGACCGGGCGGCCGGTGGCCATGCCACGCTTGCCTTCATCGCTGGCCACGCCGGCGATGTCCAGATGGGCCCAGCGCTGGCCTTCGGCGAAGCGCGACAGGAAGCAGCCGGCGGTGATCGCGCCGGCCCAGCGGCCACCGATGTTGTAGACGTCGGCGAAGCTCGAATCCAGCATCGGCTGGTACTCGTCCCACAGCGGCAGGCGCCAGGCGCGGTCGAACACGTGCTCGCCGGCGGCCAGCAGCTCGTTGGCCAGGTCATCGTGCTTGCTCATCAGGCCGGCGGTCTGGTGGCCGAGGGCGACCATGCAGGCACCGGTCAGGGTGGCGACGTCGACCAGCGCGGCCGGCTCGAAGCGCTGCGCGTAGGTCAGCGCGTCGCACAGGATCAGGCGGCCTTCGGCGTCAGTGTTGCCCACTTCGATGGTCTTGCCCGACATCGAGGTGATCACGTCCGACGGACGATAGGCGTTGCCATCAATGGCGTTTTCCACCGCCGGGACCACCACGACGAGGTTCAGCGGCAGCTTGGCCTTGACCGCAGCGACGAAGGTGCCGATGACGTTGGCGCCACCGCACATGTCGTACTTCATCTCTTCGATGCCGCCCTGGGTCTTCAGGTTGACGCCACCGGTATCGAAGGTGATGCCCTTGCCGACCAGTACGTAAGGCTTGGCGTCGCCAGCGCCGGTCCACTTCAGCACGACCAGGCGCGGGCGGTTGGCCGAGCCACGGGCCACGGCCAGCAGCGAACCCATGCCCAGCGCTTCCATCTGGTGCTCGTCGAGGATCTCGGCTTCGGCACCGTCGTGCTCGCCGGCGAACTTTACGCCCACGTCGGCCAGATAGGCCGGGGTGCAGTAGTTCGGCGGCAGGTTGCCCAGCTCACGGGCGAACTCGACACCGGCGGCGATGGCCTGGCCCTGTGTCAGGGCCTGGCTGTCGTCACCGGCGATGGCCAGCTGGGTCAGACCGGCGTCGTCGGCCTTCTTCTTGCCCAGGGTGGCGGTATAGCGGTAGGCGGCGTGATCGGCGGCGATCACCGCCTGACGGATCGCCCAGGCCGCGTCGCGGTCCTTCACCGCCACTTCGGACAGGGTGAACAGTGCGCTGCGGGCAGCACCGGCCTTCAGCGCGCGCACGGCGTCGCCCACGGCCTTCAGGTACTGCGGCACGCCGAAACGGGCGGCTTCACCGAGGCCGACCACCAGCACGCGCGGGGCCGTCACGCCCGGCAGGTCGTGCAGCAGGGTGGTTGCGCCGGTCTTGCCGGACAGGTCGCCACGCTCGGCCAGGGCCGCCAGGCGGCCACCGCTGGCGGCATCCAGGGCCTGCGCGGCCGGGGTCAGGGTATGGTCGGCATACGCGCCGACCACCAGGCAATCAACGGTGGCGGCGGCCGGAGCAACGTGGTTCAGGGTGAATTCGAGGGCCATTGAGCAGATTCCATTGGCGAGTCCGTACAATCGCAGGCCGTTTACGCCCAGACAGTAGACTGGGCGGCACCGCGAACGAACCCCAGAGTTTAAACCACCGCCCCATGCTGAAGCTCGACCGATACCTGCTGGGCGATTTCGTCCAGAGTTTCCTGGCTACCCTGATCGTCCTGCTGGTGGTCAGCGTGGGCGGCGTGCTGGTGGACATCCTCGGCAACATCGCCGACGGACGCCTGCCAGCCAAGCTGCTGTTCTCCCAGCTGGGCCTGCAGTTCATCGCCTACCTGCCGCTGATCCTGCCGCTGGCACTGATGCTGGGCCTGCTGCTGGCCGTGGCGCGGCTGTACCGCGACTCGGAAATGGCGGTCATCACCGCCATTGGTGTCGGCCCCAAGCGACTGCTGCGGCCGCTGCTGATGCTGGTGGTGCCGGTGGTGCTGCTGGTTGGCGCCTGCTCGCTGTGGCTTGGCCCGTGGGCAGGCCGGGTGGCCGAGCAGATGATCATCGAGGCCAACCGCAGCGTGCTGATGGCCGGCCTGGAGCCGGGCCGTTTCACGCCGCTGCCCAACGGCGGCGTGGTCTACCTGTCCTCGATCTCGCCCGACGGCACCGAGCTGGGCAAGGTGTTCCTGCAGCGGCAGAAGGACGACCGCCTGGAAGTGGTGTCGGCCAACAGCGGCCGCATGTACTTCGAGGGCACCCGCCAGCGTTTCCTGGAGCTGGATGACGGCCACCAGGTGGAGGGGCCGGTGGCCGGCGCACTCGATTATCGGCTGGCGACCTTTGCCCGCAACGACGTGGCCCTGCCCGACGGCGCGCAGACCCGCACCGAGGACGACCCGGAACTGATGCCGACCCTGCAGCTGATCGGCGATGCGCGCCCGCAGGCGCAGGCGCAGCTGCACCGCCGCCTGGCACCGCCGCTGATCGCGCTGGCCTTCGCCCTGCTGACCGTGCCGCTGGGCCGCAGCTCGCCGCGCCAGCAGCGCTATGGACGCATGATGCTGGCCCTGATGGCCTACATGGTGGGTACCAACCTGATGTTCATCGGCAGTGGCTGGATCGCCAACGGCAAGATTCCGGCCGCGCTTGGCCTGTGGTGGTTGACGGTGCCGCTGCTGGCGCTGGCGATCTGGATGTATGTACGTGATGGCCGCCTGGGCCGCCCGAAGGGAGCCCGCGCATGAGGCTGCGCCCGATGCGTTTCGACCTGTACCTGGGTCGCTCGGTGTTCACCACGGTGCTGCTGACCTGGGCGGTGCTGGTCGGCCTGGACGTGGTGATGGCCTTCTCCGGCGAGTTCAAGGACATCGGCAAGAACGGCTATACGCTGGGCCATGCCGCCGCCTGGGTGCTGTACACGGTGCCGCGCCGCGCCTACACGATGTTCCCGACTGCCGCGGTGATCGGTGCACTGATGGGCCTGGGCCAGCTGGCGGCGACCTCGGAGCTGACCGCACTGCGTGCGCTGGGCCTGTCGCGCAAGCGCCTGAGCGTGTCGGTGGCGATCGCGCTGTCGCTGCTGACCGCGGTGATGGTGCTCAGCGCCGAGACGCTGGGCCCGTGGGGCCAGGACCGCGCCGACGCACTGAAGTCCAGCGCCAAGTGGGGCCGTGACATCTCCACTACCCGGTACTCGGGGCTGTGGGCGCGCGAAGGCGACACCTTCCTCAACGCCCAGAGCGGCGAGGAGCAGCTGGTGGGCGACAAGGGCACGCGGCTGATCCTGCGCGACGTGCGCCTGTACCGGATCGCCGAAGACGGCAACATCGCCTCGCTGACCCATGCGGCCACGGCCGAGCATGACAAGGACGGCTGGGTGCTGACCGGTGTGCGCCGCGATACCTTCGGCGAGCGCTCGGCCACCCGCCAGGAAGTGGCGCGTGAGCCGTGGAACTCGAAGCTGGATGCGGCGGCGCTGGCCACCGGCATTGCCAAGCCGCGCAATCTCAGCGTGTCCGAGCTGAGCACCAGCATTGCCTACCGCCAGCGCAACGGGCTGGATGCGCGCGACTTCGAGGATGTGTACTGGAGCCGCTGGTTCTATCCGGTGAACGTGCTGGCCCTGTGCCTGGCGGCGGTGCCGTTCGCGTTCGGGTCGCTGCGCAGCGGCGGCATGGGCAAGCGCCTGTTCCTGGGCATCCTGTTCGCATTGGGCTTCTGGCTGCTGCAGCTGTTCTTCGGCCGCATGGCCGGCGCGCTGAAGTTCGATTACCGCATTGCCTACGCGTTGCCGCCGATCGTGATGCTGGCGGTGTCTGGACTGCTGTTCCGGCGCAAGTCGGGCTGATCCTGGTTGTTGTAGAGCCGAGCCTGTGCTCGGCTGTCACGTACAGTGCGGAAAGCAGCCGAGCACGGGCTCGGCTCTACAGACAGCGCCTTACCGTTTCGGCATGCGCACCACGCGGGTGCCGCTGGCGCGGTCATGCCAGGTCAGGCGTTGGCGGTCGACCCACGCCCACCAGAATCCCAGCCCGCCCAGCAGCAGGGACAGCGTGCCCACCGCAAAGCGCAGCCACAACTGGCCGCGCCGCAACGGCGTGCCATCGATTGATTGCACTTTCAGCCGCCACGGACGCATGCCCAGGGTCTGTCCACCGCGGCGCCAACTGGCCGTCGCGTACCAGCCCGTGATCGCCCAGCACACCGCCCACAGCAGCCACTGCCAGGCACTGAACGGCGCGATGTTCTCGCGTTGCGCGTGGCCGCTGAAGGTGTAGGCGAGGGTGAACAGCGTGCCGGCCAGCATCCACAGCGCCAGCACCGGCAGTGCGTCGTAGACCATCGCCAGCACGCGCCAGGCCAACAAGGCACGTGGGCGGGGCATTTCGGTAGCGGCCGCAGGGGCCGTGTCGGTGGCAGGGCGGGACATGCGCCGAGCATACGCAAAGCTGGCCGTGCCCGCAGTGGCCCTCGTATCCTGCACGCATGGCCCTTGTCTCCACCCCCGCAGAACGCCGCCAGCTGGTCCAGCAACTGCCCGAGCTTCGCGCCGACGACGGCGTGCGCATCCAGCGCTTCCTCGATGCGATCTGGGCCGAGAACGGCCTGGCCCGTGCCACCCTCGACAGTTACCGGCGTGACCTGGAAGGGCTGGCGCGCTGGATGGATGGGCGCGACGGTGGCCTGGCCGGCATCGAGCGTCCTGGGCTGTTCGATTATCTGGCCTGGCGCACCCGGCATGGCTGGTCACCGCGCAGCAACGCGCGCCTGCTGTCGGCGTTGCGGGCGTTCTTCGCCGATGGCGTGCGCCGCGGCGAACGCAGCGAGGATCCCAGCGCGCTGCTGGACCCGCCGAAGTTGCCACGGCTGCTGCCCAAGGCGCTGGCCGAGAGCCAGATCGATGCGCTGCTGGCGGCCCCGGACGTCGACAGCCCATTGGGCCTGCGCGATCGCGCGATGCTGGAACTGATGTATGCCGCCGGCCTGCGCGTGAGTGAACTGGTGCTGCTGCCCGCGACGGCGGTCAACCTGCGCCAGGGCGTGCTGAGGGTCACCGGCAAGGGCAGCAAGGAACGGCTGGTGCCGCTGGGAGAGGAATCCCAGCACTGGCTGGAGCGTTACCTGCAGCAGTCGCGCCCGCAGCTGGTCGGCAAGGGCAAGGTGCATGCCCTGGCGGATGGGCAGGCCCCGTTGTTCATCGAACCGACGCTGCATGCGCTGACCCGGCAGGCGTTCTGGCATCTGGTCAAGCGCCACGCACAGGTGGCCGGCATCGACCCGGCGCGGATCAGCCCGCATGGGCTGCGGCACAGCTTCGCCACCCATCTGCTCAACCGAGGTGCCGACCTGCGCGCGCTGCAGATGCTGCTCGGCCACAGTTCATTGTCGACCACCCAGATCTACACCCTGGTAGCGCGCGAGCACCTGCAGAAGCTGCACGCCCGCCACCATCCGCGTGGCTGAGTGCCGGGCTGAATCGCTGCCCGGGGCGCTGCCGGGCGTCGCCGCCCGGTACCGGCGGCTGTGTCAGAATCCGGGGTCTTCTTCTGTCGCGGACCGCTCCATGCTCCGATTTGCCATCGCCGCCGTGTTCGGTGCGCTCAGCCTGACCGCCTGCGCCCAGCCGGCTCCGCCGGCCGCCAAGGCACCCGCCGCCGCTGCGGCCAAGGCCAATCCGGCCGCGAATGCGCCGGCCGACCAGGCGGTACGCGCCGCATTGACCGCGTTGAACCCCGGTTTCCAGGTGGACTACATTGGCGCCGCACCGTTCCCCGGCTTCCGCGAGGTCGTCGTTTCAGGCCAGCTTCTGTATGTGTCCGATGACGGCCGCTATCTGTTCCAGTCTCAGCCCTACGACACCCGCGCCAAGGGCCCGGCCAACAGCGAAGGCCTGCTCGGCTATCGCCGCGGCCTGCTGGCCAAGGCCAACCACGGCGATCGCATCGTGTTCGCCGCGCCGAACGCCAAGTACACCATCAGCGTGTTCACCGACATCGAGTGTGGTTACTGCCGCAAGCTGCACCAGGACATCGCCGAGCTCAACCGCAACGGCATCACCGTCGAGTACCTGGCGTTCCCGCGCATGGGCCTGGGCAGCAAGGACTACACCGACATGATTTCGGTCTGGTGTGCAGCGGATCGTCGCCAGGCGCTGACCAACGCCAAGCGCGGCGGCAACGTTCCCGCCAGGAACTGCACCAATCCGGTGGCGATGCAGTACGCGCTGGGCCAGCAGCTGGGCGTGAATGGTACGCCGGCGATCTTCGCGCCGGACGGCACCCAGCTGGGGGGCTACCTGCCGCCGGCACAGCTGCGTGCGGCGTTGGAGAAGCTGTCGGCCAAGCGCTGATCGCCGCCGACCTTGTTTCTGTAGAGCCGAGCCCATGCTCGGCTGATGTTTCCGCAGCCGAGCATGGGCTCGGCTCTACAGGTAGGAAGCAGGGGGCGCGCAGCACCCCCGGCTTTTCCCTTATTTCAGGCCATCACTGACTGCCTTGGTCAGCGTGCCCTGCGCATCGTCACCGCTGAACTCCCAGACGAACGCGCCGCCCAGGCCCTGGGTCTTCACGTAACCCATCTTGCGGGTGATGTTGGCCGGGGTGTCGAAGCTCCACAGCGTGCTGCCGTTGTAGATCCAGGTGGCACCGGCGGTGTTGTCGGTGTAGCCCGGCCACGCCAGGTTCTTCAGCACCTTCCAGTCCTCGATGCCGGCTTCATACGTGCCCGGGGCAGCACCGCTGGCGGCCTGGTACAGGCCGTTGTTGGCATTGGCCACGCCGGTCCAGCCGCGCCCGTAGTAGCCGATGCCCAGGTTGAGCTTGGCGGCGGGCACGCCACGGCTGATGAAGGCCTCGATGGCGTCGTTGCTGTTGTACAGCTTCTGGTCGCCGGTGGACGGATCATTCGGCGAATCGAACAGCGCCGACTGGTGATTGGTCTTCGCATCCCACGCGCCGTGGAAGTCGTAGGTCATCACGTTGATGTAGTCCAGGTACGGGTGGTACGCCGCCGGATCTGTGACGCGGATCTTGTCGATGCCGGCACCCACCGCCACCGTCAGCAACAGGCCCGGACGCACCGCATCGAGCTGGCGGCGGAACTCGGCCATCAGCGCGGTGAAGTTGGCGTTGTCTTCCGGCTTGCCGCATTCGATGCCGCAGGCCACCGGGTATTCCCAGTCGATGTCGATGCCGTCGAACACGCCCAGCGCCGCACCGGCGCCGCCGGCACCGTCGGTCACCGGCAGGTTGCCCTTGATGTAGGCGTCGATGCACGAGGCAACGAAGGCCTGGCGGTTTTCCGGGCGCGCCGCGCTGGAGAAGCCGCGCGACCAGGTCCAGCCACCCAGCGAGATCAGTACCTTCAGGTTCGGGTACTTGGCCTTGAGCTGCTTGAGCTGGTTCCAGTTGCCGCGCAGCGGCTGGTCCCAGGTATCGGCGCTGCCGCTGACACTCTCGGCGGCACTGAAGGCCTTGGTGTAGTCGGCGAAGGCATCGCCACCGGCACCGCTGTTCGGATCCGACGGCTGGGTGATGCCGACTTCGCAGCGATTGTTGCGCACGTTGCCGAACGCGTAGTTGATGTGGGTCAGGCGCGCCGCCGAACCGCTGCTGTCGATGTTCTTGACCCGGTAGTTGCGGCCGTAGATGCCCCACTGGGTGAAGTAACCGATGACCCGCTTGCCGGTGGTGCCGCCGTCACCGGCCAGCGTGGTGGCGCTGATCTCGGTGCCCTGCGCCGACGCGTTGCCGGCGTTGTCGCGCGCCCGCACGCGGTAACGGTAGGTGGTCGATGCGGTCAGCCCCCCATCCACATAGCTGGCACTGGACGGCGAACCGACCAGGCTTCCGTTACGGTACACGTCATAGCCGGCCAGGCCACTGCCACCGGTGTTGTCGGTGGATGGGCTCCAGCTGAGCGCGATGCTGTTGGCAGTGCGCGTTCCGGCCGCCAGCCCGCCGGGCACGCTCGGCGCGGTGGTATCGCCACCGGCAGCGTTGACGGTGATGGTGATGGTCGCGGTGCTGCTGGTGGCGTTGTTGTTGTCGGTAGCGACCGCGCGCAGGGTGTGGCTGCCGGCGCTGGCATTGGTCCAGTTGGCCGCGTACGGCGCACTGGTGGCCACGCCGAGCGTGCTGCCGTCGCGGAAGAATTCGACCTTGGCGACGCTGCCGTCCGGATCGCTGGCGGTGGCGGTCACGTTGACCGTGCTGCCGGCACTGAAGGTGGCGCCGTTGGCCGGCGAGGTCAGGCTGACCACCGGCGGCTGGTTGGTGCCGCTGCCATCGCAGGCACCGAGGTTGGTGTAGTAGGGCGCACCGGCCGGATGGTCCGGTGGCGCGTTCCAGATGTCCTGGTTCGCCCGATAGAGGACGCCTCCTTTCTGCAGGGTGTCGCCGGCCCGGTAGATCTTGGCCTGGTCCCACTGGGCCACGCCGGCACAGCTGGCAGCCTGCGCCAGGCCAGGCAGGGCGGCGCTGCCGGCGGCCAGGGCAAGCAGCCAGGCCAGATGGCGGGGACGACAGCTTCGGGTCGAACGTTCGGCACTGCGCACAATCGGGTCGTACATGGGTGAGTCTCCGATCAAAGGGCGCGCGGGCCCCGATGGCGCCGCGCGTGACGCAGGTCCGGGCATCGCCCGGGAAGGCGACGGAGGGGCCGGACGGAGGCACCTGGGAGGCCGGGGAGAGAGTCCGGCACCAGGTGGGGACAACGTTGTCATCAATTGCGTGGTCAATCCGTGAGCAAGCGCATGGTTCGGCGATTTGGGCGGAAAGCGGCGCTGCGCGCGGTCGGCGGCCATCGGCGGAGCCCCTTGTGGCTGGGGTGGGTCGCTGAAAGCGGGTTTCTGAGGGTTGGCCGGGAGGGTGGGGTCAGGCGGGGACGCCGTGAACCCGTCCCTGGGGGCTTGGCCGCGGCATCCATGCCGCGGACACCCCGCCTGACCCCATCCCCCCGGCCCCTGACAGGTTCCTGCGCGGCCAGCCACGAAAGACAGAAGAAAAAAACAAAAGCAAAAGCCGGTCGCTTCGCTCTTCAATGCCTGATTTCTGACTTCCTCTGGTTGCCGGCCAGCGGCCGGCCCTACCGGGAAGCGTCCACGCATGGCGTGGATCTACCGCAGATCGCAGAAATCTGTCGAAGGCGGGGTGGGTCCGGTGGCGGGGGTGTCCGCGGCATGGATGCCGCGGCCAAGCCCCCAAGGACGGGTTTACGGCGTCCCCCGCCACCGGACCCACCCCGCCATCCCACGGGAACCCAGCTTTTGCTTTGGCCGTTGCCGTTGCTGTTGCCGTTGCCCTGGCTTCGGCGGGTGCCGGGCGCCGCCCGGCCAAAGCCATCCCCCTGCTTCCGGTACAATGTCGGGCCCGTTTCCCAACTACGGTTCCCCGGACATGATGGTCCTCGAGGGCGCGCCCGCCCTGTCGCCGTTCCGCCGCGAACGTCTTGAATCCCGCCTGCAGTCCATCGCTCCCTCCCTGCGCATCAGCGGCGCTTGGCACGTCTACTTCGTGCAGCCCGAAGGCAGCGCCGCCCCCGACCTGACCACGCTGTGCCGCATCCTCGAAGCGGCGCCGCAGGCCGAAGCCGTGGCCGAAGGCGCAGTCAGCCGCATCGTGGTGCCGCGCCTGGGCACGCTGTCGCCCTGGTCGAGCAAGGCCACCGAACTGGTCCGCGGTGCCGGCCAGCCGGTCAGCCGGGTCGAACGTGGCCTGCGCATCGACGTGCAGGGCTGGCCGGCCGATGCCGACGCTCAGCAGGCGCTGGTCAAGGCGCTGCACGACCCGATGACGCAGTCGGTGCTGGAGACCGTGGAGCAGGGCCAGGCGCTGTTCTCGGCGCCGGCGCGTGGCGAGCTGGAACGCGTGCCGGTGGACCAGCTGGAGGCCGCCAACCAGCGCCTCGGCCTGGCCATGGCCCAGGACGAGATCGACTACCTGCGTGAACGCTTCACCGCGCTGGGCCGCTCGCCGTCGGACGTGGAACTGATGATGTTCGCGCAGGCCAATTCCGAGCACTGCCGCCACAAGATCTTCAACGCCAGCTGGACCATCGACGGCCAGGAGCAGGACCGCTCGCTGTTCCGGATGATCAAGAACACCCACCAGCAGACCCCGCAGCACACGCTCAGCGCGTACAGCGACAACGCCGCGGTGATCGAAGGCCATCCGGCGTCGCGCTATCGCCCCGATCCGGCCAGTGGCGAATACCGCCGCGAAGCGCAGGTGCCCAGTGCCTTCCAGATCAAGGTGGAAACCCACAACCACCCAACCGCGATCGCACCGTTCCCGGGCGCCTCGACCGGCGCGGGTGGCGAGATCCGCGACGAAGGCGCGACCGGCCGCGGTGGCAAGCCGAAGGCGGGCCTGACCGGCTTCTCGGTCTCGCACCTGCGCATTCCGGAATTGCCGCAGCCGTGGGAGGCGCCGCGCGCGCTGAACCCGCGCATGGCACCGGCGCTGGAAATCATGACCGACGGCCCGCTCGGCGGCGCCGCGTTCAACAACGAGTTCGGCCGCCCGAACCTGCTCGGCTACTTCCGCAGCTTCGAGCTGCCGGAAGGCACCGACCTGGTGCGCGCGTACGACAAGCCGATCATGCTGGCCGGTGGCCTCGGCGCGATCGACCGCGTCCAGGTCGACAAGATCCCGCTGCAGGCCGGTGATGCGGTGATCGTGCTGGGTGGCCCGGCGATGCTGATCGGCCTGGGCGGCGGTGCGGCCAGTTCGGTGGCCTCCGGTGAAAGCGCCGAGGACCTGGACTTCGCCAGCGTGCAGCGCGACAACCCGGAAATGGAGCGCCGCTGCCAGGAGGTCATCGACCGCTGCGTGGCGATGGGCGCCAACAACCCGATCAAGTTCTTCCACGACGTCGGCGCCGGTGGCCTGTCCAACGCCATCCCCGAACTGCTGCACGACTCGAACGTCGGTGGTGTCATCGACCTGGGCAAGGTGCCCACCGATGATCCGTCGCTGTCGCCGATGCAGCTGTGGTGCAACGAGTCGCAGGAACGCTACGTGCTGGGCGTGGCCCAGGAACGCCTGGCCGAGTTCGCCGCGCTGTGCGCCCGCGAGCGCTGCCCGTTCGCTGCGGTTGGTGTGGCCACCGCCGAGGAACATCTGGTGGTGGCCTACGGTGCCGTGCCGGGCCACACCCCGGCCGATGCACCGATCGACCTGCCGATGGACGTGCTGTTCGGCAAGCCGCCGAAGATGCACCGCGATACCGCGCACCCGCCGGCACCGCGCTGGCCGGCGCTGAAGACCGGTGGCCTGGACCTGCAGGAAGCCGGCCTGCGCGTGCTCGCGCACCCGACCGTGGCCTCGAAGAACTTCCTGGTCACCATCGGTGATCGCAGCGTCGGCGGCCTGACCGCGCGCGAGCAGATGGTCGGCCCGTGGCAGCTGCCGGTGGCCGACGTGGCAATCACCCTGGCCGACTTCGACGGCGTAGCCGGTGAGGCGATGTCGATCGGCGAGCGCACCCCGCTGGCCCTGCTCGATGCCGCTGCTTCGGCACGCATGGCGGTGGGCGAAGCGCTGACCAACCTGTGCGCGGCCCCGGTCGATGCGCTGGATGAGATCAAGCTGTCGGCGAACTGGATGGCCGCGGCCGGTCACCCGGGCGAAGACGCGCTGCTGTACGACGCGGTGAAGGCGGTGGGCATGGAACTCTGTCCGCAGCTGGACATCAGCATCCCGGTGGGCAAGGACTCGCTGTCAATGCAGGCGCAGTGGCACGACCAGGGCGAAGCGCACAAGAGTGTGTCGCCGGTGTCGCTGGTGATCTCGGCGTTCGCGCCGGTTGCCGACGTGCGCCAGCAGTTGACCCCGCTGCTCGACCGGGAGGTGGACAGCGAGCTGTGGCTGATCGGCCTCGGTGCCGGCAAGCAGCGCCTGGGGGGTTCGATCCTGGCCCAGGTGCATGCCGACCACGGCGACCTGCCGGCCTTCGCCGGTGCCGCCCCGGACCTGGACGATCCGCAGCGCCTGCGGGGTTTCTTCGAGCTGATCCGCGATGCACGCCAGTCCGGCCTGCTGCTGGCCTATCACGACCGCAGCGACGGCGGTGCTTTCGCCGCGCTGTGCGAAATGGCCTTCACCTCGCGCCTGGGCCTGGACATCGCCCTCGATGCCTGGGGTGACGATCCGTTCCGCAGCCTGTTCAACGAAGAACTGGGCGCGGTGGTGCAGATCGCGCGCGAAGACCGTGCAGCGTTTGCCGACCTGGTTGAACGCCATGCATTGACCGAATGCGCGCAGCGCATCGCCAAGCCAACCACCGCACCGGTGGTGCGCGTGTCGCTGGGCGGCGAGAACCTGGCCGAGTGGCGCTGGGAGGCCTTGTTCGATGCCTGGTGGTCGGTCACCCACGCGATGCAGAAGCGCCGCGACAACCCGGCCAATGCCGATGCCGAGCGCGAGGTCGCGCGTGCCTTCAACGCACCGGGCCTGAAGCCGAAGCTCAGCTTCGACCTCAACGAGGATGTGGCGGCACCGTTCATCAGCAGCGGTGCGCGTCCGCGCGTGGCGGTGCTGCGCGAGCAGGGCGTCAACGGCCAGATCGAAATGGCCAACGCCTTCGAGCGTGCCGGCTTCCGTGCCTTCGACGTGCACATGAGCGACCTGATTGAAGGCCGCGTGGCCCTGCAGGATTTCACCGGCCTGGTGGCCTGTGGTGGCTTCAGCTATGGCGACGTGCTCGGTGCCGGCCGTGGCTGGGCCACCTCGATCCTGGAGCGCAGCGCACTGCGTGATGCCTTCGCCGCGTTCTTCGCGCGCGAAGACAGCTTCGCGCTGGGCGTATGCAACGGCTGCCAGATGATGAGCCAGCTGAAGAACATCATTCCGGGTGCCGAGCACTGGCCGCAGTTCCGTCGCAACGCCAGCGAGCAGTTCGAAGCCCGCACCGCGCTGCTGGAAGTGGTGGAATCGCCGTCGATCCTGCTGCGTGGCATGGCCGGCTCGCGCCTGCAGGTGGCGGTGGCGCATGGTGAAGGCCAGGCCGTGTTCGACAATGCCGTCGACCAGGCTGCTGCACGTGTCTCGCTGCGCTACATCGATGGCAATGGCAAGGTGGCCAGCCAGTACCCGCTGAACCCGAACGGTTCGCCGGACGGCATCACCGGCCTGACCAGCAGCGACGGCCGCGTCACCATCATGATGCCGCACCCGGAACGTACCCCGCGCGCGCTCAACCTGAGCTGGGCACCGGCGGAATGGCAGGGTGATTCGCCGTGGATGCGCATGTTCCGCAACGCGCGGGTGTGGTGCGGCTGATCGCATCGTTCCGCGCAGGCCGCAATGCCACCGCGTATGAAAAACCCGCCGCTTCGTCGGCGGGTTTTTCTTTGCACGCGTGAAACCCTTGTCGCGCCCGCTAGTTACATCGGTTTTCATGCGCCAGCGGTCCGTCACGTGTACCTAACAAAATACTTTTATAAACACGTGAAATGGTGAACTGCTTCACGGCAATAGCATTTGTCGTGTCAAAGTCTTGACGATCTGCAAAGTTGCCGTTAACACTTGAACCCCGTTTCAGAACCATTCATTCCGCAGTAACCGCTCGGCGCACGCGCTCGGTTTTCTGTCGCTGCGCGCCGTTCGGCAATACCCCGCAGTAAATCACGCGAATAAACGCCCCCAGGGGACGTTGGGCCACAAGGCCCGGCGGTGGCGTTGCTTTGCCCAAAACCAGTCCAATCAGGAGCCGTACCGATGAATCGGATTTATCGCAAGGTCTGGAACAAAGCATTGGGTCAGTTGGTGGTGGCCTCGGAACTGGCCTCCTCCGACAGCAGCGGTGGTGTTGTCGACCAGCGCCGCGATACGACACAGGCCACGCCCGCGCTGTTGGCGGTGGCACTGGGCCTGGTATTGGGATTGGGCATGAGCGGTTCCGCCATTGCACAGTCAGTGCAGATCGGCGGCAGCGCTACCTGCGTCGCATTCAGCGGCAAGCTGCTGGAAAAGTGCCTGATCGAAGGCTCGGCCACGGCCAAGGGCAGCAACGCGGTGGCGATCGGCAGCAACAGCAATGCCAGCGCCGCCAACAGCGTGGCGCTGGGCGCTGGCTCCAAAGCAGCGCGGGCCAATACCGTGTCCGTCGGCGACGCCGGCAAGGAGCGGCAGATCACCAACGTGGCCGCTGGTACCCAGGCCACCGATGCGGTGAACAAGTCACAGCTGGATGCGCAGGCGCGCGCCACGCAGGCCGCGCTGGCGGATGTCGCCGCAGATGGAAACCGCTACTTCAAGGCCGATGGCGCAGGTGATGACAGCGACGCGGCGAAGATCGACGGGCAGGGCGCTGTTGCAGCGGGCGCCGGTGCGCAGTCGTTGGCCAATGCCACCACCGCCATCGGTACCCAGGCGATTGCCGCCGGCCTGGGCGCCAGCGCGTTCGGCCAGGGCGCATTGGCAATCGGTGACGCCAGCGTGGTGGTCGGGCAGAGTGCTGCCGCGTTCGGTCTTGGTGACACCGCCGTCGGCGCCAGTGCCTATGCTGCAAGCGAGAATGGCGCGGCCACCGCCCTGGGTGCGCTGTCCGAAGCCACCGCCGATGGCGCCACTGCCGTGGGTGGCGGTGCCGTGGCGATGGGCCCGGGCAGTACCGCACTGGGTCGCGGCGCCACTGCCGCCAATGAAGCATCAATCGCGGTGGGTGCGTTCAGCACCGCCGTCGGTGAGTACAGCACCGCGCTGGGGTCCAACTCGGCGGCGATTGCCACCGGCAGCGTGGCGCTGGGCGCCGGCTCGCTGGCCGACCGCGTCGATACCGTCTCTGTCGGCGCCGCCGAATATGGCCTGACCCGGCAGATCACCAGCGTCGCTGCGGGTACCGAAGATACCGACGCGGTCAATGTCGGCCAGTTGAAGAACGTGGCCGCCGTGGCCGATGCCACGGCCAAGCGTTTCCAGGCCACTGGCAGCAGCAACAGCGACGCCGGCGCGCTGGCCGAAGGTGACGAGGCACTGGCGGCCGGCGAGGCGGCCAACGCCATCGGCAACGGCACCACCGCCGTGGGTGCCGGCGCCACGGCCGTTGCGCAGAACGCCACCGCCGTCGGCAACAACGCGCTGGCGTCGGGCCAGAACAGCGCCGCGTTCGGCAACAACGCACAGGCGAACGGCCCGGGCAGCGTCGCCGTCGGTGGTGCTGCAGTGGATGCCGATGGCAATCCGCTGATCACCAGTGGTGGCGTGCCGGTGGAAACCGGCGCCACCAGCGCAGGCGTCGGTGGCACTGCAGTCGGCGCCAGTGCCGAAGCCAGTGGATTTGCGGCGTCGTCCTACGGCGTTGGCGCGTATGCCGCCGGTGCGCAGTCGTCCGCATTCGGTGCGGTCGCCAATGCCATCGGTGACTACTCCACCGCACTGGGTACGCAGAGCACCGCCACCGGTACCAGCAGCGTCGCCATCGGTGGCCCGGCCGACCTGATTCCGGGCCTGGGCTTCTTCGTGCAGACCCAGGCCAGCGGCGAAGCCGCCACCGCGGTCGGCGCCGGCGCTATCGCCAGCGGTGATCGTGCGGTGGCCAACGGCAGCCTGACCGAAGCATCCGGTGCGGAATCCACCGCCGTGGGCTACTTCGCCTATGCCCCGGGTGAGAATGCCAGCGCGCTCGGTGCGCAGACCTGGGCCAGCGGCGCGCAGAGTACCGCCGTCGGTAATTACGCTACCGCACGCGGTGCCAACAGCGTTGCACTGGGTGCGAATTCCGAGGCTGTCCGTGCCAACAGCGTAGCGGTCGGCAGCGCCGGCAACGAGCGGCAGATCACCAGCGTTGCCGCGGGCAGTGAAGCCACCGATGCGGTCAATCTGGCCCAGTTGAAGGGGGTCGCTGCCGTGGCTGATGCCACCGCCAAGCACTTCCAGGCCACCGGCAGCAGCAACAGCGATGCCGGTGCGCTGGCCGAAGGCGAAGATGCGCTGGCCGCTGGCGAGGCGGCCAATGCGATCGGCAATGGCACCAGTGCACTGGGTGCGGGCGCCGTCGCCATCGCGCAGAGCGCCACTGCCGTCGGCAGCAACGCGCTGGCCTCGGGGCAGGGCAGCGCGGCCTTCGGCGCGGCGGCCACCGCCAGTGGCAGCAACGCCACCGCCCTGGGAACGCAGAGCAGCGCCACCGGCGCTGGCAGCGTCGCCATCGGTGGCCCGGCCGACATCGTGCCGGGCATGGGACTGTATGTGCAGACGCGGGCCAGCGGTGTGTCCTCCACCGCGGTCGGTGGTGGCGCCGTCGCCAGTGGTGACCGCTCCTTGGCCAATGGCAGCTTCACCGAAGCGGTGGGTGCCGAGTCCACCGCGCTGGGCTACTTTGCCTATGCCGCCGGCGACAACGCCAGTGCATTGGGTGCGCAGACCTGGGCCATCGGCAAGGACAGCACGGCCATCGGTTACTACGCCACCGCTGGCGCCGAAAACAGCGTCGCGCTGGGCGCCTATTCGGGCTCCAACCGGGCCAATACGGTGGCCGTGGGTACCAATGGCAATGAACGCCAGATCGTCAGCGTGGCCGCGGGAACGCAGGCGACGGATGCAGTGAACAAGGCGCAGCTGGATGCCGTGGCCAGCACCGCCGACAGCACCGCGCGCTTCTTCCAGGCACAGCCCGAAGCGGGCAGTGATGCCGGTGCGTTCGCCGAGGGCGAAGGTGCGGTCGCGGCCGGCTCCTCGAGCAACGCGATCGGTGCTGGTGCGGTTGCACATGGCGCTGCCGCGTCAGCGATCGGTGATGACAGCGTGGCGGTGGGTCGCAACAGCAGCGCCACCGGCAACGGCGGTGTTGCCATCGGTGGCCTCGGACAGGCCTACGACGAGTACAACCAGCCGATCATCGGCGCCGACGGAAAGGCGCAGCAGGTGGGCACCACGGCGGTTGCCGATGCCACGGCGGTCGGCAGCGGTGCGCAGGCCACTGGTGCCGTGAGCAGCGCGTTCGGCAATGCCGCCAAGGCCAGTGGCGACAACAGCTTCGCGGCCGGCGGCAAGTCGCGTGCGACCGGCAGCTATGCCGTTGCGGTCGGTGACAGCGCCTTCGCCAGCAGCGATGACAGCACCGCTGTCGGTGGCTACAGCTGGGCCACGGCCAGTGGTGCGAGCGCCTTCGGTTCAGGTGCATGGGCCACCGCCACCAACGCCTCGGCGTTCGGCAACGCGGCATGGGCCAGCGGCAGTGGCGCAACCTCCATCGGCTACAACAGCTGGGCCAATGGTGCCAGCTCAACCGCAGTCGGCCGTGGTGCCTTCGGCTATGGCGACAACAGCGTGGCGCTGGGCTTCCAGGCGCTGGGTAACAGCCTCAACAGCATTGCCATCGGCACCAACACGGTGGCCGGTGGTGAAAGCGCGATCGCGCTCGGGGCCGGTAGCAACGCCAGCGCCAGCAACGCTGTCGCGCTCGGCGCCGGCTCGGTTGCCAACCGCGCCCGCAGCGTGTCGGTCGGCAGCACCGGCAACGAGCGGCAGATCACCAACGTCGCCGCTGGCACCCAGGCCACCGATGCGGTGAATAAGGCGCAGCTGGATGCGGTGGCGAGTACCGCCACCACCACCAGCCGCTTCTTCCAGGCCAGTGGCAGCGGCGGTGACGTGGCCGGTGCGCTGGTGGACGGTGACAACGCGCTGGCCGCCGGTGATGCGGCCAACGCCATCGGCAACGGTGCCACCGCACTCGGCAGTGGTGCCAATGCGCTGGCCAACAACGCGCAGGCGATCGGTTTCAACGCGCTGGCCAGCGCCGCCAACGCCAGCGCCGTCGGTGCCAACGCACAGGCGACCGGTGAGTACGCCACCGCGCAGGGTGCGGAAAGCGAAGCCAGCGGCGAGCAGAGCGCGGCGTTCGGTGCCGCCAGCATCGCCAGTGGTGCCGGCAGTACCGCCAACGGTGTGTTGTCCGAAGCCTCCGGCGAGGAAGCCGTGGCGGTGGGCTACTTCAGCAACGCCAGCGGCAGCGGCGCCACGGCGGTCGGCAGCGAGAGCGTCGCCAGCGGCACCGCGTCGGCAGCGTTCGGCATCGGCGCCGAAGCGACCGGTGGCTACAGCACCGCCATCGGTGGCTACTCCCAGGCATCGGCGTTCAACGCCACCGCCTTCGGCAACTTCGCCAGTGCCACCGGTTCCAACAGCGTGGCGTTGGGCGGCGACTCCGAGGCGTCGGGTGCCTACAGCACCGCCACCGGCCAGGGTAGCCTGGCCACCGGCACCAACAGCGTCGCCGTCGGTGGTTCGCTGTTTGGCGTGCTGGCCACCGAAGCATCGGGCAATTACTCCACCGCCGTCGGTGGTGGCGCCTGGTCCGGTGGCATCAACAGCACCGCACTGGGCAACGCCGCTGAATCGCGCGCGGCCAACAGCGTGGCGCTGGGCGCCGATTCGATCGCGGACCGCGACAACACCGTGTCGGTGGGCGGTGGTGGCAATACCCGCCAGATCACCAACGTGGCCGCTGGCACGCAGGGTACTGATGCGGTCAACAAGAACCAGCTCGACGCCGTAGCGGCTGCAGCGGACAAGACCAGCAGGCAGTTCCAGGCCAGTGGCAGCGCCGATGGTGAAACCGGCGCGCTGGTCGAGGGTGACAACGCGCTGGCGGCCGGTGATGCGGCCAACGCCATCGGCAACGGTGCCACCGCACTCGGCAGCGGCGCCAATGCACTGGCGGCCAACGCCACGGCGGTCGGCATCGATGCGCTGGCCACCGGCAACAACGCCGCAGCACTGGGCAGTACCGCACAGGCCACCGGCGAAGACAGCCTTGCGCTCGGTACCGGCGCCAGTGCCAGCGAGCTGGGTGCCAGCGCCGCGGGTGCGCGTGCACAGGCCAGTGGTGCGTACAGCACCGCGACCGGCACCGAATCCAACGCCAACGGCACGCAGGCACTGGCCAGTGGCTTCCGCAGTGCCGCCTCCGCCGATGGCACCACCGCGGTCGGTGGCTATGCTGAAGCCAGCGGTCGCCTTGGCACCGCGTTGGGCTACGGCTCGGCGGCCAGCGGTGCCAACACCACGGCAGTGGGCTTCGGCGCCGCCGCGGCCGGTAGCGGTGCCGTTGCGGTCGGCCAGTCCAGCGAAGCCAGTGGCGCTGAGAGCGTGGCCATCGGTGGCAGCACCTTCTTCGGCCTGATCCCGTCGCGCGCCAGCGGCACCGGTGCAGCGGCATTCGGTGCGGGTGCGTGGGCGACCGAAGATTACGCCACCGCGATCGGCTGGAATTCGTGGGCCGATGCGGCAGATGGCACGGCACTGGGCGCCAGTGCCACGGCCAGTGGGTTGAACAGCGTGGCGCTGGGCGCCGGCTCCAAGGCCGAGCGCGACAATACCGTGGCCGTGGGCACCGCGGGCGGTGAGCGCCAGGTGACGCATGTGGCAGCCGGCACCGAGGCCACCGACGCGGTGAACAAAGGCCAGCTGGACGCGGTTGCCAGCGTTGCCGACAGGACTGGCCGGCAGTTCCAGGCCAGCGGCAACGCCGATGGCGAAGCCGGTGCCCTGGTCGACGGTGACAACGCACTGGCCGCCGGCAACGCGGCCAACGCCGTCGGCAACGGCGCCACCGCGCTGGGCAGCGGAGCCAACGCCATGGCCGTCAACGCCACCGCCGTCGGCGTCGATGCCCTGGCCACCGGCAACAACGCGGCGGCACTGGGCAGCAACGCGCAGGCCAGTGGTGTCGACAGTATGGCCGTGGGCAGCGGCGCCAGCGCCAGCGAACTCGGTTCCAGCGCCAGTGGTGCTGGCGCCCAAGCCAAGGGCGCCTACAGCACTGCCAGCGGTGCGCAGGCCACGGCCAGTGGCACGCAGTCGCAGGCCAGTGGTTTCCGCGCCACTGCCTCGGCCGATGGCGCTTCCGCGCTGGGCAGCTATGCCGAAGCCAGTGGCCGGCTTGGTACGGCGGTCGGCTACGGCAGCAAGGCCACCGGTGCGAATGCCACCGCAGTGGGTGTCAGCGCCAATGCGTCGGCGGCCGGCAGCATCGCACTGGGTGCCGGTTCGGTGGCTGATCGTGCCAATACCGTGTCAGTGGGCAGCAGCACCAGTGATCGTCAGATCACCCGTGTCGCCGCTGGTACCGAGCGCACCGATGCAGTCAATCGTGGCCAGCTCGATGCGGTCGCGGCGACCGCCGATGGCACCGCACGCTACGTCAAGGCCACTGGTGCGGGTACCGCCAGTGCCAGCGGCAGCGATGCCGCTGCGGTCGGTTCGGCCGCCAGTGCCAGTGGTGCACGCAGCAATGCGCTGGGTGCCAACGCGATGGCCATTGGCAATGGTGCGCTTGCACTGGGCAACAGCGCCGGCGCGTCCGGTGCGAACTCGGTGGCTCTGGGTGCGGGCTCGCGTGCGCTCGATGCCAACGTGGTGTCGGTCGGCGGTGGCAATGGCACCGATGGCCCGGCCACGAGGCGGATCGTCAATGTGGCCGACGGCCGCATCGCTGCCGGCAGCACCGATGCGGTCACCGGGTCACAGCTCAACGTCACCAACCAGCGCGTGGGCGCAGTGGAAACCCGCGTGGGTGATTTCGATTCGCGCATCGCGACGGTCGAGACCACGGCGGCCAGCGCAGTCGGCTATGACGACGCCAGCCGTGATCGCCTGACCCTGTCCGGCTTCCAGGGCACCACCATCGACAACGTCGGTGCCGGCAGCATCGCCGCCGGCAGTCGCCAGGCGATCAATGGCGGGCAGTTGTTCCAGTCGCTCAGTGATGCCGCCAGCTTCCTCGGCGGTGGCGCCAGCGTCGGCATGCAAGGTGTGTTCGTGGCGCCGAACTATGTGATCCAGGGCGCGACGTACAGCAACGTCGGCGATGCGCTCGGTGCGCTGGACCGCAAGGTCAGTGAGATTGACCGTCGTACTGCCGGTGGCACGCGTGCAGGTGCTTCCAGCCTGCGCGCAATGAGTGCGTCGCTGGATGAGAGCCCGCTGGCCAGCATGGCCGACGCACCGGCCACCGCCGATGCGGCACCGGCCAGCACCGCACGCGTGCAGGGCGCGCCGACTGCCGCCGCCGCCGGTGCCGGTGCCGGGATTCCGGTTGGCACCCCGGCCACCGGCTTCAATGCCGTCGCCATGGGTGAAGGCGCAGTGGCCAGTGGCGCCTCGTCCACCGCCATCGGCCAGGGCGCCAGTGCCACTGCTGCCAACGCGGTGGCTTTGGGCCAGGGCTCGGTTGCCGATCGTGCCAATACGGTGTCGGTGGGCAGCGAAGGCAACGAACGCCAGGTCACCAACGTCGCCGCCGGCACCACCGCCACCGACGCTGTCAACAAGGGCCAGCTGGATCGTGGCATGGCCACCGCCAACAGCTACACCGACAGCCGCGTGCAGGCCGTCGCCGATAGCTTCGATGTGTTCAAGGGCGAGATCGACGGGCGCCTGCGCCACATGGATCGTCGCATCGACCGCCAGGGCGCGATGAGTGCGGCGATGCTCAACATGGCCACCAGTGCCGCCGGCATCCGCACCCAGAACCGGGTCGGCGTCGGTATCGGTTTCCAGGGCGGCGAGTCGGCGTTGTCGCTGGGCTACCAGCGTGCGATCAGCGATCGCGCCACGGTCACCTTCGGCGGCGCCTTCAGCAGTGACGACAGCTCGGTCGGCGTTGGTGCCGGCTTCGGCTGGTAAGCCAAACCACTGCGCCGGCGGCCACCCACGCCGGCGCATCACCTGCAACGAGGGCCTGGGGGGAGGTCACGGCAATCCCGGCTGGGCCGGCCGGGAGTCGTCAAGGAATGATGGCCGCAGTGTTGGTTCGATCCATGACCCAGAAGAGGAATTTCGACGTGATCAAGAAGCAGAACCTTCGCATCAATGTGCTTGCCGCCGCCGTGCTGTCGATGACCGCGGTGGGTGCCGTCCACGCCGCCGGGTTGCCGACCCGTGAACCGGTGCGCCAGGCCAGCACCGCCGAGCCGGGCGCCGAGCGCATCATCGTCAAGTATCGTGCCGGCACCGCTGCGGCGGGCGACCGTTCGGCCAAGCTGTCCAGCGTGCAGTCCGCGCTGACCCGCGCCAGCCTGTCCGGTGGCACCGCCCGCGCCAGCACGCTGGGCCCGCAGGTCGTGCGCAGGCTCGGCGTCGGTGCCGACCTGATCCGCCTGCAGGGGCGCCTGGCGCCTGCGGAACTGCAGCGCGTGCTGAAGGAACTGAAGGCCGACCCGGCCGTGCAGTACGCCGAAGCCGACGTGAAGCTGCGCCGCACCGAGCTGCGCGCCGGTGACGTGCAGCCGGCGCTGGCGCCGAACGACCCGTACTACCAGCAGTACCAGTGGCACCTGCACAACGCCACCGGTGGCATCAACGCACCGTCGGCGTGGGATGTATCGCAGGGCGAGGGCGTGGTGGTAGCCGTGCTCGACACCGGCATCCTGCCGCAGCACCCGGACCTGGTCGGCAACCTGCTGGAAGGCTACGACTTCATCAGCGATGCCGAGACGTCGCGCCGTGCCACCAACGATCGCGTGCCGGGCGCGCAGGACTATGGCGACTGGGTCGAGAACGACAACGAGTGCTACACCGGCTCCGTCGCGGAGGACAGCTCCTGGCACGGTACCCATGTGGCCGGCACCGTGGCCGAGCAGACCAACAACGGCGTCGGCATGGCCGGTGTCGCACACAAGGCCAAGGTGCTGCCGGTCCGCGTGCTCGGCAAGTGCGGTGGCTACCTCTCCGATATCGCCGACGCCATCACCTGGGCCTCCGGCGGCACGGTGGCGGGCGTGCCCGCCAATGCCAACCCGGCCGAGATCATCAACATGAGCCTGGGTGGAAGCGGCAGCTGTGACGGAACCTACCAGGATGCGATCAATGGCGCGATCTCGCGTGGCACCACCGTGGTCGTGGCGGCCGGCAACGAGACCGACAACGCTTCCAAGTACCGTCCGGCCAGTTGCGACGGCGTGGTGACCGTCGGTGCCACCCGCATCACCGGCGGCATCACCTACTACTCCAACTACGGCACCCGCGTGGACCTGTCCGGCCCCGGCGGCGGTGGCAGCGTGGACGGCAACCCGGGTGGCTACGTCTGGCAGTCCGGTTCCGATGCGGCCACCACCCCGCAGTCGGGCAGCTACAGCTACATGGGCATGGGCGGCACGTCGATGGCCTCGCCGCACGTGGCTGCCGTTGCTGCACTGGTGCAGAGCGCGCTGATCGCCAAGGGCAAGGATCCGCTGGCCCCCGCCGCGATGCGCACGCTGCTGAAGGAAACCGCGCGCCCGTTCCCGGTCAGCATTCCGGCCGCCACCCCGATCGGCACCGGCATCGTCGATGCCAAGGCGGCGCTGGCCAAGGCACTGGAAGAGCCGTGCACCGAGAACTGCGGGCCGGTGGCGACGCCGCTGACCAACAAGGCCGCGGTGGGGGGACTGAACGGTACGGCTGGCAGCAGCCGCCTGTACAGCTTCGAGGCAGCCGCTGGCAAGCAGTTCAGCGTGATCACCTACGGTGGCACCGGCAACGTGTCGGTCTACATTGCCCAGGGACGCGAGCCGAGCGCCAGCGACAACGATGGCAAGTCGACCCGTCCCGGCACGTCCGAAACGGTACGGGTGAACAAGCCGGTGGCAGGCACCTACTACATCAAGGTGGTGGGCGAAGCGGCCTACAACGGCGTCAGCATCCTCGCCACGCAGTAAACCTGTCGTGTCGTAGTTGAACGGCCGAGGCCCGTCATCCTGTGTGACGGGCTTCGTCTTTTTACGAAAGCTGGCGGCAGGGCGGCGGAAATCATGGCTTAACTGCTAAAGTCGGTCCGATTGACAGGAGAGTCACGTGAACGCGCTCGCTGCAACCGTTACCGACGATGCCGAAGGCCGCATCCTGGATGCGCTGCTGGCACGCGGCCGGCTCAAGGAAGGAGACCTGGCGCGCGCGCGGCCGCTGCACGCCGAGGCCGGCGGCAGCCTGCTGGGCCTGCTGGTGCGCCTGGGCCTGGTGTCTGAACGCGACCAGGCACAGGCCAGCGCCGAGGTGCTGGGCCTGCCGCTGCTGGAGGGCAAGCAGGTGCCGGAGGCCCCGCCGCAGGCGCTGGCCGAAGGACTACCGCTGTCGCTGCGTTTCCTGAAGCAGTTCCATGTGTGCCCGCTGGAGTTGAATGAACACGGGGTGCGTCTGTGGCTGGCCGATGCCCACGATGCCTATCCGCAGCAGGCCGTACAGTTGGCGCTGGGGGTTCCGGTGACACCGGTGCTGGGCATGCGCGCGGAGATCGATGACCTGGTCGAGCGCTGGTTCGGCCAGGGCCGCAGCGCGATGGGCGCGATCGTGGAAACCGCCGATGGCGAGGGCGGCGCGGTCGACGATATCGAGCACCTGCGCGACCTCGCTTCGGAAGCGCCGGTGATCCGTCTGGTCAACCTGGTGATCCAGCGTGCGGTGGAACTGCGCGCTTCGGATATCCATGTCGAACCGTTCGAGAGCCGGTTGAAAGTCCGCTACCGGGTCGATGGCGTGCTGGTGGAGGGCGAGAGCCCGCCGGCCAATCTCACCGCCGCGGTGATCAGCCGCATCAAGATCATGGCCCGGCTCAACATCGCCGAGCGCCGCCTGCCGCAGGACGGCCGCATCATGCTGCGCGTGCAGGGCAAGGAGCTGGACCTGCGCGTGAGTACCGTGCCTACCGCGCATGGCGAAAGCGTGGTGATGCGCCTGCTGGACCGCGAAACGGTGGTCTTCGATTTCCACCGGCTCGGCTTCACCGACGCCTTCCTGCCGCAGTTCCGCAAGGTGCTGGAACAGCCGCACGGCATCCTGCTGGTGACCGGCCCGACCGGCTCGGGCAAGACCACCACGCTGTACACCGCGCTGAGCCAGCTCAACACCGCCGACGTCAAGATCATCACGGTGGAAGATCCGGTCGAATACCAGATCGAGGGCATCAACCAGATCCAGGCCAAGCCGCAGATCGGCCTGGATTTCGCCAACGCGCTGCGCAGCATCGTCCGCCAGGATCCGGACATCATCATGATCGGTGAAATGCGCGACCTGGAAACCGCGCGCATCGCCATCCAGTCGGCACTGACCGGCCACCTGGTGCTGTCCACCCTGCACACCAACAATGCGGCCGGTGGCATCACCCGCCTGCTCGACATGGGCGTGGAGGATTACCTGCTCACCTCGACCATCAACGGCATCCTGGCCCAGCGCCTGGTGCGCCGGCTGGAGCCCACCCATGCCGAACGCTACGCAGCCTCGCCAGAGGAGATCGAACGCTTCGAGCTGCGCCGCCTGCAGCCGGAGGGACCGATCCACCTTTACCGCCCGAAGCCCTCGGCGCTGGCGCCGACCGGCTACCTCGGGCGTACCACCATCATGGAATTCCTGGTGATGAACGATGCGCTGCGGCGTGCGGTGATGCGTCGCGATGGCATGGGCGAGATCGAGCGCATCGCCCGCGAAGCCGGCATGCGCACCATGTACGAGGATGGCCTGTCCAAGGCGCTGAGCGGACAGACCACCATCGAGGAAGTGCTGCGCGTGACCGAGGAAAGCTGATGCGCGCAGGACGCCGGGGCTGACATGCCGAACTACCGCTACAAGGCGCTCAATCCGCACGGTGAGGTCTTCGACGGGCAGATGGAAGCGGCCAGCGAGGCCGAGCTGATCGCGCGCCTGCAGGACCAGGGCCACCTGCCGATGGAGACGCAGCTGGCCGACGCCGGCGCGATCGGCGGCCGCAGCTGGCGCAACCTGCTGCAGCAGCGCCCCCTGCAGGGCGCCGCCCTGTTGCAGTTCACCCAGCAGCTGGCGACCCTGCTCGGTGCCGGCCAGCCGCTGGACCGCGCGCTGTCGATCCTGCTGGGGTTGCCCGAGGACGAACGATCGCGCCGCGCGATCACCGACATCCGCGACGTGGTGCGCGGCGGTGCACCGCTGTCCACCGCGCTGGAACGCCAGCATGGGCTGTTCTCGCGCCTTTACGTGAACATGGTGCGCGCCGGCGAAGCCGGCGGCAGCCTGCATGAAACCCTGCAACGCCTGGCCGACTACCTGGAGCGCAGCCGCGCGCTGCAGGGCAAGGTCATCAACGCGCTGGTCTACCCGGCGATCCTGCTGGTGGTGGTGGGCGGTGCGCTGCTGTTCCTGCTTGGCTACGTGGTGCCGCAGTTCGCGCAGATGTACGAGAGCCTGGACGTGGCGCTGCCGTGGTTCACCAATGCGGTCCTGCAGCTGGGCCTGTTCGTGCGCGACTGGTGGGTGCTGCTGCTGGTGGTGCCGGCGCTGCTGGCGCTGTTCTTCGAGCGCAAGGCGCGGCAACCGGCGTTCCGGCTGGCGCTGGATGGCTGGTTGCTGCAACGCCGTGGCATCGGCCGTCTTGTCGGTGAACTGGAGACCGCGCGCCTGGCGCGCACGCTGGGCACCTTGCTGCGCAACGGCGTGCCCCTGCTGGGGGCACTGGGCATCGCGCGCAACGTACTGGGCAACCGCGCGCTGGCCGCCGATGTGGAAGCGGCCGCCGATGAAGTGAAAAATGGTGCCGGCCTGTCGCTGGCACTGTCGCGCGGCAAGCGCTTCCCGCGCCTGGCCCTGCAGATGATCCAGGTCGGCGAGGAATCCGGCGCCCTCGATACCATGCTGCTGAAGGCCGCCGACACCTTCGAACAGGATAGTGCCCGGCGCATCGACCGCCTGCTGGCGGCGATGGTGCCGGCGATCACCCTGGTGCTGGCCTCGGTGGTGGGCGCGGTGATCGTGGCCGTGCTGGTGCCGCTGTACGACCTGACCAATGCCATCGGTTGACGATGGCACTCCCTGCAACCCCGACACTCCGCAACTGAAAGGACCGTCCATGATTGCCCGTCGCCGACCGATCCGCCTTTCCTTCACCGCCGCGCGCAACCAGTCGGGCATGAGCCTGCTGGAAATCATCATCGTCATCGTGCTGATCGGCGCGGTGCTGACCCTGGTCGCCAGCCGCGTACTGGGCGGTGCCGACCGTGGCAAGGCCAACATCGCCAAGGCGCAGGTGCAGACCGTGGCGTCCAAGATCGACAACTACCAGATCGACACCGGCAAGCTGCCCGGCTCGCTCAATGACCTGGTGACCGCACCGGCCGGTGTTGGCGGCTGGCTCGGCCCGTACGCCAAGCCGGCCGACCTGAACGACCCGTGGGGCCACGCCCTGGAATACCGCGCACCGGGCGAAGGCCAGCCGTATGAGCTGGTCAGCCTGGGCAAGGATGGCAAGGCCGGCGGTAGCAGCGTCGACGCTGACATCCGCTACCAGCCGTAACCGCGCATGACGTATTTCCTGCCGCGCCGGTTGCCCCACCCGCGCCTGCACGGCAGGCGCGCGGCGGGACTGTCGCTGCTGGAAATGCTGCTGGTGATCGCACTGATCGCTGCGATCGGCCTGATCACCGCCGCTGGCCTGTCGCGCGGTTTCGCCGGCATGCAGCTGCGCAGCGCCGGCAAGGACATCGCCAACCAGCTGCGCATGGTGCGCGCGCAGGCAATCGCCCGCGGCGAACCGCAGCGCTTCGTCATCGAGCCGGCGCGGCGGCGCTGGGAGGGCGCCAACCAGCGCCACGGTGAGGTGCCCGCACAGCTGCAGGTGCAGTTCGAAGGCGCCGCGCAGCTGGCCACCGCGCCGGGGCAGGGCGTGATCGAATTTCATCCCGATGGTGGCTCCAGCGGCGGCCGCATCCGGTTGCAGCGCGACGGCGCCGAATGGCGCGTCGACGTCGGCTGGCTCACCGGTGAGGTCCGCTCCGGCCCCTGGCGGGCGCAATGAAGCGGCGCGCGCGTGGCTTCACCCTGCTGGAAGTGATCATCGCCTTCGCCCTGCTGGGCCTGGCGTTGACCCTTCTGCTGGGCAGCCTGTCCGGCGGCGCAAAACAGGTGCGCGATGCCGAGCTGCGCACGCGCGCGGTGCTGCATGCACAGTCGTTGCTGGCCGAGGCCGGCGTCGACGCACCGCTGCAGGTGGGCAGCCAGCAGGGTGACTGGGAACAGGGGCGCTATCACTGGGAACTGCAGGTTCAGCCGTGGGTGGAACCACGCGCTGGCAATGTCGTGCAGGCCACGTCACCGGGGACCCCATGGCTGGCAGAGCTGCAATTGCAGGTGCGTTGGGGTGACAGCGAGCGCGAGCAGCTGCGCTGGCGCAGCCTGCGCCTGTTGCCGCCCGATCTGGAGAATGCCCGGTGAGGCGCCGCGCCGCAGGTTTCACCCTGGTCGAAGTGATGCTGGCCACCGTGCTGCTGGCCGGCGGCCTGGCGTTGGCCTTTGCCAGCGTGCGCTCGGCGATGGCGGTCAGCCAGCGTGGCGAGCAGATCGCCGCCGAGAGCGAACGCATGCGCGCGGTCGAGTCCTTGCTTCGCAGGCAGCTGGCGGGCGCGTTGCGCACCCCGCTGGAGGTTCCGGACCCCACCCGCGAACCGATCTTCTTCCAAGGGGAGGAGCAACGCATGTTGTTCGCCGCCGACCTGCCCGGATACCTCGGCCGTGGCGGCCCCTACCTGCACGCGCTGCAGGTCGACGGACGCGATGGCCAACAGCGCCTGCTGCTGGACCTGGTGCTGCTGCAGGAAGGCGAGCGCATCGCCGAGAATCCACCGCGCCCGCCCGAGGTGCTGGTGGAGAACCTGAAATCGGTGCAGCTGCGCTATCGGGGTATCGATGCCAGCACTGGGCAGGTGACCGACTGGATGCCGCGCTGGGACGACACCCGCCGCCTGCCGATGCTGGTGGAGATCCAGATCGTGCCGGCCCGTGGAGCGCCGTGGCCACCGCTGGTGGTGGCGCTGCGCGCAGGTGGCAGCGGAGGCGCGCGATGAGGCGTCAGGTTGGGGCGGCATTGGTGCTGGTGCTGTGGCTGATCGCGTTGATGACCGCGCTGGTCGGCGCATTCGCGCTGAGCGCACGGGTCGAACACCTGCAGCAGCGCGTGCTGGATGACAATGCACGCGGGCAGGAACGTGCGCGTGCCGGCCTCGAATATGCCCTGCTGCGCCTGTCGGCCGATCCGCAGCGCGCGCCCTGGCGTGCCGATGGTCGGACCTATCGCTGGCAGTTCGACGACGCCAGCATCGAGATCAAGGTGCTGGACGAGAACGGCAAGATCAACCTGAACCTGGCCGATGCCGCGCTGCTGGCCGCCTTCCTCAAGGCGCTGGGTGAAGACGATGCCCAGGCCCGGCAGCTGGCCGCAGCCATCATCGACTGGCGTGACGAGGACAGCCTGCTGCAGCCGGGCGGTGGTGCTGAAGCGCAGGACTACGCCGCAGCCGGGTTGCCCTATGGCCCACGCAACAAGCGCTTCGAGACCCTGGGCGAGCTGCAGCGCGTGCTGGGCATGCGCGGCACGCTGTACCGGGCGATGTTGCCGCACCTGACCCTGTACAGCCGCCAGGCCCGGCCGGATCCGCAGTTCGCCAGTGCGCCGGTGCTGACCGCGCTGGGGCTGGATGCGGACAGGGTGATGGCGCAGCGCGCACAGCAGGAGCGTGATGCAGATTCCGCTGGTGGTACGACAACGCTTGCCAGCAGCAGCGGCACCTATAGTATCGAGTCCGCTGCCATCGACAGCAGTGGACGCAGGTCGGTGTTGCAGGCAGTGGTACGCAGTGGCTCGGGCGGGGTTCCCGGGCGGACCTACACAGTGCTTCGCTGGGAGCAGGGAATGACAGCAAGATGACGGCGTGGCAGGACAGTCTGCGGCAAGTGCAGGGCCGGATCGGCCCGGGTGCTGGCCGCTTCCTGCGCTGGTGGCGGCAGTCGCTGCTGGCCTGGGTACCGGTGCGCTGGCAATGGGCGTTGGGCTGGGGCCAGGCCCGCCTGTTGCTGCAGCCTGAGAGCGACCAGCTGCAGGTCTGGCGTGAGGCCGGTGAACGCCGCGAAGTGGTGGCGCGCCTGCCGTGGCCGCTGTCGCCGGTGGAACTGGACCGGGTACTCGAGCCGCGCCTGCGCAGCCTGCCCCGGGTGTGGCTGCTGCCCGCGGCGGATGTGCTGCGGCGCACGCTGCGCCTGCCCGCCGCGGCGGCCGACCGCCTGCGTGCCGTGGTCGGCTTCGAAATCGACCGGCAGACCCCGTTCGAAGCGTCCCAGGTCAGCTATGACGTGCGTGAACTCGGCGCGGGCGGCGAAGGGCAGTTGCAGGTCGAACTGGTGGCGTGGCCACTGCGGCAGCTGGAAGCATGGCGCGCGCGGGTGAGCCAATGGGCCGATGCGCTGGCCGGCGTCGATGCCATCGATGCGCAGGGCAACGTGTTGCAGGTGAACCTGCTGCCGCCCGCGCAGCGCCAATTGCGGCCAGACCCGATGCGGCGCTGGAACCTGCTGCTGGCAGCGGCATCCATCGTGATGCTGGTACTGGCCGCGGTGCAGTTGCTGGACAACCGCCAGGCCGCCGCCGACGAACTGCGTGCGCAGGTCGAGCGCAGCGCGCGCAGCGCGCGTGGCGTGGCCAGCGAACGCGCGCAGCTGCAGGCGCTGATCGATGGTGCTGCATTCCTTGAGAAGCAGCGCAGCCAGCGCGCCGGTACGGTGGAGATCTGGAACGAACTGACCCGGCGCCTGCCGGAAGGCACCTATCTGGAAAAGCTGGCGATCGAGAACAACAACCTGCAGCTGATCGGCCTGAGCCGCGAAGCATCGCAGCTGGTGCAGCTGCTGCAGGACGCACCGCAGTGGCGCAAGGTCAACTTGACCGGGGTGCTGCAGGCCGATGGCGCAGCCAGTGGCCGCGACCGCTTCACCATGACCGCCGAACTGCAGCCGTTGCCGGCCGCAGCACCGACCCCGGAGGCGGCCGATGCCGATGCCAAGCGCACGCCGTGATCGCTGGTTGGCGCTGGCACTGCTGCTGGCAGTGCTGGGCCTGGCTTATCTGCTGCTGGTGCACCCCTGGTTCACCCAGCCGCTGCGTGCGATCGATGCCGATGTCGCCGCCCTGCGCGAACGCGAGTCGCGCGTGCAGGCGCAGCTGCAGCAGCAGCCACAGATCGAACAGCGCCTGCGTGCAACCCGCGAGGCCCTGCAGCAGCGGCCAGGCTTCCTGCGCGAAGCCACTGCCGAAGCTGCCGCCGCTGCATTGGGCGCCCGGCTGCAGGATGCGGTGGCGATGGCCAGCCCGGGCAACCGCAGCTGCACCATCAGCAACCGCACGCCGCTGACCGACAACCGGCGCGATGCCGAGTTCGTGCGCGTCGCCATGCAGGTGCGCCTGCGCTGCGGCGTGGCTGAACTGGCCACCGTGCTGCACAGCCTCGAAACCGGCAGCCCCCGCCTGTTCGTCGACAACCTCAACCTGATCGCGCAGCGCTTCCAGCAATCGCCGAACGAATCCGGGCTGGGCCTGGATGTGTCCTTCGAGCTGGCCGGCTATCTGCTGCCAGGCGCCGCCGCCGCCGATGGCACGGTACCGGCACCCGCTGCGGCACCGGCACCGTCCACGTCGCCGGCCGAGGCCACGCCTGCGCCCCAGCCGGCGCCCCCGTCCGAAGGGCCGGAGGTGGCCGATGAAGCTTGAGCAGATCAGCCTGCGTACCGGCTTCCTGCTGGCACTGGCCGGCTGGGCGGCGGCGGTCTGGCTGTCAACCGTCTTCGGGCTGGGCAGCCAGCTGCCGGGCGCCGACGGTGATGCCGACGCCGCGCCATCGCTGCCATCGTTGCCGCCGCTGGCGGCCGAGCGCATGGCCAGCGCCGACAGCTACAGCGCGATCGGTGAGCGCCCGCTGTTCGCCGAAGACCGCAGACCGCGGCCCTATCTGCTGGGCGGCAGCGAACCGGCGGCCAGTGCCGCGTTGCGCCTGACCGGCGTGCTGCTGACCGGCGATTTCGGCATGGCCACGTTCACCACCGAACAGAACCGCTCGCTGCGCCTGCGCCTGAACGGCGAAGCCGTGGATGGCTGGCAGCTGGTGGCGCTGCAGCCGCGCCAGGCCACGGTGATCGGCCCCGGTGGCAACCAGGTCCTGGAACTGGCGGTGTTCAACGGCCAGGGCGGCGAGCCGCCGACGGTGCTGCGCGGTGCCAACGGTGTACCGCCTGCAGGCGCGATCGTTGTGCCGCCTTCGGCGGGTGCTCCGCCGGCGCCGCCCCCGGCCGCGGCAACCCCATCGACGCCGCCCGCCGGCAATGCCCCCACGCCTGCGGCGTCAGCTGCAAAAACACCACCGGCCAACAACAATGGTCCCAGCGAAGCGCAGATGCAGGCCATCCGCGAACGCATCCAGGCCCGTCGCCGCCAGCTGCAGCAACAGCAGCAACAACCGTCGCCGCCCCCGGGCGATGGCACCAACCGATAGAGTGAATGCATGAACCTGCGTTTTCTTCCCTGGTCCTTTGCCCTCGCGCTGCTGGTCGGCTGCAGTACGGTGTCCGCGCCGCACGTGCAGCGCAACGGCAACCTGTCGCCCAGCGCCGATGCCGGCCAAGCGGCCGACGTCGCCGCTGATGCCGCCCGCGAGAGCCAGGGCGCACCGCAGGCGGTGATCCGCCGCGGCACCGGCACCATGATCAACCGTGAGGCCGCGCGCGCACCGGCACCGGCGCTGCATGGCGCCAGCACCGGCGAGGCCACCTTCAACTTCGAAGGCGAATCGCTGCATGCGGTAGTCAAGGCCATCCTTGGTGACATGCTTGGCCAGAACTACGTGATCGCACCGGGCGTGCAGGGCACGGTCACCCTGGCCACGCCCAAGCCGGTCTCGCCGGCGCAGGCGCTGAACCTGCTGGAGATGGTGCTGGGCTGGAACAACGCACGCATGGTCTACAGCGGTGGGCGCTACAACATCGTCGCCGCCGACCAGGCGCTGGCCGGCACGGTCGCGCCGAGCACCGCGCCGGCGGCCAGCGCACGCGGCTTCGAGGTCCGCGTGGTCCCCCTGCAGTTCATCTCCGCCACCGAGATGAAGAAGGTGCTGGAGCCGTATGCGCGTCCCAACGCCATCGTCAATGTGGACAGCGGCCGCAACGTGATCACCCTCGGTGGTACGCGCGCAGAACTGGAAAACTACCTGCGCACCGTCGAGATCTTCGACGTCGACTGGTTGTCGGGCATGTCGGTGGGCGTGTTCCCGATCCAGTCGGGCAAGGCTGAGCAGGTCGCGGCCGACCTGGAAAAGGTGTTCGGCGAAGAGAGCAAGACGCCCAGTGCTGGCATGTTCCGTTTCCTGCCGCTGGAGAACGCCAACGCCGTGCTGGTGATCACGCCGCAGGTACGCTACCTGGACCAGATCCAGCAGTGGCTGGATCGCATCGACACCGCAGGTGGCAGCGCCCGCCTGTTCTCCTACGAGCTGCGCTACATCAAGGCACGCGACCTGGCCGAACGCCTCAGCGAGGCCTTCGCCAGCAGTGGCAACCGCGGCGGCTCCAGCCCGGCCTCGCTGGCGCCGGGCGCCATCCCGTCGCAGCTGGGCGGTGACGGCGATCGTGGCATGGACAACAACAGCAGCACCCTCGGCTCGACGCTGGGCGGGAGCAGTGGCAGTGGCAGCAGCAACGGCAGCCTGAACCTGCCGCAGCGCCAGCCCGGCAACGTCAGTGTCAGCCTGGAAGTGGAGGGCGACCGCGTCGGCGTGTCGGCGGTGGAGGAGACCAACACCCTGCTGGTTCGCTCGACGCCGCAGGCCTGGCGCTCGATCCGCGAGGTGATCGAAAAGCTGGACGTGATGCCGCTGCAGGTGCACATCGAGGCACAGGTGGCCGAAGTCGCGCTGACCGGTGACCTGAAGTATGGCGTGAACTGGTTCTTCGACAACGCCGTGGCTGGTCGCGCGCTGACCGGCGCACTGGCAGGCCTGACCCTGCCGCCGGCAGCGGGCGGTTCGTGGAATACCTTCGCCGGCGGTGTCACCGGCAACGACGGCGTGGGCTGGGCGTTCACCGGCCACAACGCGGCCGCCGTGGTCAGCGCGCTGGACAAGGTCACCGACCTGCGCCTGCTGCAGACACCGTCGGTGTTCGTGCGCAACAACGCCGAGGCCACGCTCAACGTTGGCGACAAGGTGCCGATCAACACCACCACGGTGAACACCGGCGTGGGCACCAGCACCTACAGCTCGGTGCAGTACATCGACACGGGCGTGATCCTCAAGGTACGCCCGCGCGTGACCCGCGATGGCACTGTGTTCCTGGATATCGTGCAGGAGGTCAGCAGCGCCTCCGACGTGCCGGACGCCTGCAACCCGAACGAGCGCAACTGCAACCCGCGCATCTCGACCAAGAAGCTGTCCACCGAAGCGGCGGTACAGAGCGGCGACACCATCATGCTGGCGGGCCTGATCACCGACTCGGCCACCGATGGCAGCAGCGGCATTCCGGGCCTGAGCAGGATCCCGGTGGTCGGTGCGTTGTTCGGGCAGAAGACCCGCACCAGCCGTCGTTCGGAAGTGATCGTGCTGCTGACCCCGACCATCGTCCGCAACAGCCAGGAATCGCGCAACCTGACCGATGAGTACAGCAAGCGCTTCCGCGCGATGGAGCCGCTGAACCAGCCGCGCGCGAAGAAGTAAGGGGTTTGCGGCCGGGCTGCGCCCGGCACCCGCAGAGGCCGGAGCCAGAGCCAGAGCCGGAGCAACGGCAACAGCGGGTTTACTGAGGGGTGGCGGGGCGGTGTGGGTTGGCAGGACACGCCGTAAACCCGTCCCTGGGGGCTCGATGGCGCCATCCATGGCGCCAACGGTCCTGCCAACCCACACCGCCCCACCGTCTGACAGATCCCCGCGGCTGTTGGTAGGTGTCGACCTTGGTCGACACGATCCACGCCATGCGTGGATGACTCTCCATCGAAATCGAATATTTCGAAATCTGTGAGATCTGAGCCGAGCATGGCTCGGCTCTACAGAAGAGCAGGCAGATCGCGGAAAACTGTCGAAGGCGGGGTGGGTCCGGTTGCGGGGGCGTGAGCCGCATGGATGCGGCGACCGAGCTTACATGGACGTACTTGCAGCGTCCCCCGCAACCGGACCCACCCCGCCATCCCACGGATAGCCGGCTTCTGCTGTTGCTTCGGCTCCGGCCGCTGCAGGCGCCGGGTGCAACCCGGCCGATACCCTCCCGGTGCTACGCTGTGGCCACCGACAACCACGGAGGCGGGATGGGGGCGATCGTGTTGTTGCCGCTGTGCGTGGACGATGCCGCGCTCGACCGCTGCCTGGCCGCACTGGATGCCGGCACCGCGCCGGGCACCGCGGTCTGGCTGGCCGATGACGCGCAGGCAGGGCCGCGTGCGCAGGCCGTGGTCGAGCACTGGTTGGCGCATACGCCGCTGCAGGCCGAGTACACCCGGCGCGCGCGCCCACTGGGCGAGGTTGCCCATCTGGACGAGATGCTGCGCGCCTGCGATGGCCTGGACGTGGCCGTGCTGGCGCCGGACAGCGTGCCGTCGCCCGGTTGGTTGCAGCAGTTGCAGGATGCCTTCGCCCGCGATGCCGCCATCGCCACCGCGACCCCCTGGTGCAATGCCGGCGAGACCGCGGCGTGGCCACGGCTGGGCGAGATCAATCCCGAACCCCGTGACCCGGCCTTGCTGGCGCATACCTGCGCCACGTTGCCGACGCTTCACCCGGAGCTGCCATCGGCGGTCACCCACGCGGTGCTGGTACGTGGCAACGCTCGCCGCCGTGCCGGTGGCCTGGACGTGGACAGCTATGCCGGCTGGAATGCCGCGCTGGTCGACCTGAGCCTGCGCATGGCGGGCCTGGGGTGGCGCAACGTGTTGTGCGAGACCGCGTTCGTCGGCCGGGCAGGAGAGGCGGTCAGCCGCGATGGCGATCTGGAGGCCCTGGCCGCGCGCTGGCCGGCCTGGGTGCCGCGGCTGGCCGATTTCCTGATGCACGATCCACTGCACGGTCTGCGTGCCGACCTGCAGCAGCGCATGCGGCAGGCGATAATGCCGAAGGAACAGGGCGACCTGTTTGTCCCGCCCGCGCCGGAGCCTCCCGTTTGAATGCAGCCATTGCCGCCATCGTCGTCACCTACCAGAGTGGCAGCACCATCGATGCCTGCCTGTCGCGCCTGCGCCAGGCGCAGGACATCGCCGAGATCCGGGTGATCGACAATGGTTCGCTGGATGGCACGCTGGACATCGTGCAGCGGCACGCCAGCCATGACCCGCGCGTGCGCTTCGTCGGCAATCCGGACAATCCCGGCTTTGCCGCCGCCAACAACCAGGGCGTGACCGACTCGCAAAGCCCTTGGCTGGCCTTCATCAACCCGGACCTGATGATTGAGCCGGACACCCTGACCGAACTGCGCAGCCGTGGTGAGGTGCTGGGCGATTGCCTGCTGGGCGTGGAGCAGGTGGACGAGCACGGCCACGCCGATGAAGCGGTGCGCCGTCGCGATCCGGATTTCCTGCTGATGCTGCGCTCGCCGGGCAAGGGTTCGAAGCTGGCGGTTCCGCGCGATCCGCACCAGGCCGTGCAGCCGGTGCCGGCGTTGTCCGGTGCGCTGCTGATGATGCCGCGTACCCTGTTCGAGCGCATCGGTGGCTGGGATGCGGGTTACCGCCTGCATGCCGAGGACCTGGATCTGTGCCGCCGCGCACGCGAGGCCGGCGCGGTGGTGGCGATCGCCAACGACCTGCAGGTTACCCATGTGCGCGGCGTCTCCAGCCGTTCGCGGCCATTCTTCGTGGAATGGCACAAGCACAGGGGGCTGTGGCGTTACTTCCAGAAGTTCGAGGCCAGGCAGCGCTCGCTGCCGGTACGCGTTGCGGTGTGGGCCGCGATCTGGGCGCATGCGGCGATGCTGGTGCCGCGCCTGCTGCGCAGGTCGTTGTAGAGCCGGGCCCACGCTCGGCTCAGACAACAATCCAGCCGGGCGTGGCCCGGCTCTACGGAAGGCGGGCGCGACCACGGTTCACGCCGCCGGGCGCATAATCCGCCCTATGCCTATCATCCAGTCCCTGCTCGACACCGACCTGTACAAGTTCACCATGATGCAGGCGGTGCTGCACCAGCACCCCGGCGCCCAGGTGCAGTACCGGTTCAAGTGCCGTACGCCCGGCATTGACCTGGCCCGCTACATCGACCAGATCGACGAAGAAATCGACCACCTGTGCAGCCTGCGCTTCAGCGACGCGGAGCTGGACTACATGCGTGGCCTGCGCTTCGTGAAGCCGGATTTCGCCGATTTCCTCGGCCTGTTCCACCTCGACCGCAAGTACATCCAACTGCGTGCGTCGACGGCCGTGCCCGGCGAGATCGAACTGGACATCACCGGCCCGTGGCTGCACACCATCCTGTTTGAAGTGCCGCTGCTGGCGATCATCAACGAAGTCTGGTTCCGCAACACCACCACGGCCGACTTCGCCGAAGGCGAGCGCCGCCTGCAGGCCAAGGCCGCGCTGCTGCGCGATACCCCCGGCTTCGAACAATGCCGCATCGCCGACTATGGCAGCCGTCGCCGCTACTCGCGTGACTGGCATGCCCGGCTGCTGCCGCTGCTGCGCGACGCGCTCGGCCCGCAGCTGGTCGGCACCAGCAACGTCCACTTCGCGCGCCTGTACGGCATGACCCCGCACGGCACCATGGCCCACGAGTACCTGCAGGCGTTCCAGGCGCTCGGCCCGCGCCTGCGTGATTCGCAGGTGGCGGCACTGGAATCCTGGGCGCGCGAGTACCGCGGCGACCTCGGCATCGCGTTGTCCGATGTGGTCGGCCTGGACGCGTTCCTGCGCGACTTCGACATGTATTTCTGCAAGCTGTTCGACGGTGTGCGCCATGACTCAGGCGATCCGTTCGACTGGGGTGACCGCATGCTGGCGCACTTCCAGCAGCGCCGGGTCGATCCGCGCAGCAAGGTGCTGGTGTTCAGCGATGGTCTCGACATCGCCAAGGTCATGCGCCTGTACGACTACTTCCGCGGTCGCTGCCAGGTCGCGTTCGGTGTCGGCACCCACCTGACCAATGACCTGGGCCCGACACCGCTCAACATCGTCATCAAGATGGTCCGCTGCAACGGCCAGCCGGTGGCCAAGCTCAGCGATTCGCCGGGCAAGAGCATGTGCGACGACCCGGGTTATCTGGCCTACCTGCGCCAGGTCTTCGAGCTGCCGCCGGCGTAAATACGTCGGCTTACAGGTAGTCGACCACCACCAGGTAGGCGCCCTGCAGCGGCTGCTGCTTCGAAGCCTGCACGCTGTAACGCTCGGAGAAGGCGATATCGCCGGCGCGCATCGCGCTGGCCGACACCGACAGCTTCTGGCCCTGGCGCTTGCCATCGCGCAGCGTCGCGGCCTGGCCATCGGCCAGTGCCGTCACTTCCACCGTCGAGCCCTTGGCCGACGGCGGGCAGGCCGCCAGGCTCAGCTCACCCTGGGACAGGTTCGTCGTGCAGCCCGGCTCGGCGATGCGGCCGCTGAAACGGATGCTGCCGCTGCTGGCCTGGGCCAGCGCACTGACGGACATCAGGGCCACACACAGCAGAATGGAATTCCTCATGACACGTTCTCTGGTTCGGTGTGTCCTAGTTAGCGACAGGTTCGATCCGCCTTTAATAGGACAAATCCGAATCTGCTAGGGCCATCACCAAGAAAGAGTGATGCGCATCAAATAAGGCGATTTCCGCTTGAAAAAAGCCTGTTTCCGCGCCTGCCGAACGCGCCTCTCAACGCGTCATCCACGGTCGGCCGCGATCTGGAGGCCCCGTCGTCAAATCTTTCACGCCTCCCTGGCGCAGATTCCGCCTATCACGTCACATTTAGAGCGTCAATGAATTGGCGTTCAGAAAAATAATGAGACTTTCATCACATTTGTGCATATACTTGCGTCACGGATTCAGGGGAAGGTATGTCCGAGTCCGGCCACAGGTGAGACGCAAGGATGGGTCTTGTTAGCCCGGCAGTGCTCCTTGCTTCCTCCTCTACTTCTCATCTCTTCAGTAGGGTTAGGTAAAAGCGAATGCACAAGATCAACCTCATTGCCGCTCTGATGCTGGCCGCCGCTCCGCTGGCCGCCAACGCCGCCGACGGCACCATCACCTTCAATGGCAAGGTGACCGACAAGACCTGCACCATCTCGACCCCGGGCGGCAAGGACTTCGCCGTGACCCTGCCGACCGTGTCGAAGAACACCCTGGCTACCGCCGGTGCCGTTGCGGGCCGTACCCCGTTCGCCATCAACCTGACCAAGTGCAGCGCCGGCAACGTCGCCACCTACTTCGAGCCGGGTTCGACCGTCGACTTCAACAGCGGCCGCCTGGTCAACCAGGCCTCGGCCAACGCTGCCACCAACGTGCAGCTGCAGCTGCTGGGCTCGAACAACCAGTTCCTGCCGATCAAGGCGGCTGGCGCTGGCCTGGCCCAGACCAACTCGCAGTGGGTCACCGTCGGCACCGACGGCTCGGCCGACCTGAACTACTACGCTGAGTACTACGCCACTGCCGCCGCCACCCCGGGCGACGTCACCAGCAGCGTCAAGTACACGATCATCTACAACTGATCGTAGCCGTACCCGCATTGGCCGGCGTACGCGCCGGCCAGTGCTCCGCGGCCCTTGGCCACACCCCTCGAGCGTAGTACTTCCGATGAAAGCACTCTTTCCCCGGGCGCTGCTGCTGGCAGCGTTCACGCTGCCCCTCTGCCAGAACGCACTGGCCGGCGTGGTGGTCAATGGCACGCGGGTGATCTACCCGGCACAGGCACGCGAAGTCACCGTGCAGGTCGACAACGTGGGCGACTCGCCCGCACTGGTCCAGGCCTGGATCGACAGTGGCGACGCCAACCAGACCGCCGATACCAGCGATGCTCCGTTCGTGCTGACGCCGCCGATCGCGCGCGTCGAGCCGGGCCGCAGCCAGGCGCTGCGCCTGATCTTCTCCGGCGCGCAGCTGCCGACCGATCGCGAGACGGTGTTCTGGCTCAATGTGCTGGACGTACCGCCGTCGCCGGACAACGCCGACAGTGGTGACCAGAATTACCTGCAGGTTGCGTTCCGTTCGCGCCTGAAGCTTTTCTACCGGCCGCAGGGCCTGAAGGGCGTCGCCAACGACGCACCGGCAGCGCTGCGCTGGACCCGCAATGGCGACCGCCTGCGGGTGGAAAACCCGAGCCCCTTCCACGTCACTCTGGCCGAAGTGCATGCCGTGACCGGCAGCAGCGAGAAGGCCGTCGAGGACAAGGGCGCGATGGTCGCGCCGAAGCAGAGCCTGGAGTTCGCCGCGCCGGCGGGCACCAACCAGGTGCGCTTCATCACCATCAACGATTACGGCGGCCGGGTCGAGCACACCGTCCGCCTCGACAGCACCGGGAGCTGAACGCGCCGCGCCGGCCAAGGGCCTGCGCATCCCGCCACCGCCGCCGTGCGGCGAATTGAAGGAATGTCAGTGTGATCGGAAACAGATTGACATTGTCGATCCATCAGGCGCTTTGCCTGCTGGTTGTTGGCGCGGCCTGCCCAGGATGGGCGCTGGCTGCACCGGCCAATCTCGGCGAACAGGCGCTGATGGCGCAGAGTGGTGCGGCCAACGCGCGTGCACCGGAATCGGCCCAGTTCAACTCCAGCTTCCTGTCCGGCCAGGCCAAGCAGGTCGACCTGGCTGCCTTCAGCAACGGCAACCCGATGGTGGCCGGCAGTTACCGTGTCGATGTCTACGTCAACGGTGCCTGGCAGGGCCGTCGTGACCTGCAGTTCAAGGCCGATGCACAGGGCCGTGTTGACGCCTGCCTGCCGCTGCCGATGCTGGAAGAAATGGGCGTGGACAGCGAGGCCGTGCTGCTGCAGCAGGACCCGACGCTGCCGACCGACACGACCAGCTGCGTGCCGGTGCAGCAGCGCATGGCCAACGCCTATGGTGTCTACGACAGCGGCAACCTGCGCTACGACCTCAGCATCCCGCAGGTGTTCCTGCGCCGTGAGGCACGCGGCTACGTCAACCCGGCGCTGTGGGACCGCGGCATCAATGCCGGTTTCGTCGGCTACAGCTTCAATGCCATCGACAGCAACAGCCGTGTCGAAGGTGGCCAGCGCAACCGCAGTGCCTATCTCGGCCTCAATGCCGGCCTGAACCTGGGTGGCTGGCAGTTCCGCCACGACTCCAACCTGACCTGGTCCGAGGGTGACGGCCGCCATTGGCAGAGCATCGCCACCTACGCACAGCGCGGCATCCCGCAGGTGCGCGGCATGCTCACCATCGGTGAGGCCTACACCACCGGCGAGCTGTTCGACTCGATCGGCTACCGCGGTGCCAGCCTGGCCAGCGACGATCGCATGCTGCCCGATTCGCTGCGCGGTTACGCGCCGGTGGTGCGCGGCATCGCCGAGACCAACGCACGCATCGAAGTGCGCCAGAACCAGCAGCTGATCTACTCCTCCACCGTTTCGCCGGGCAACTTCGTCATCGATGACCTGTACCCGACCGGCTACGGCGGCGACCTGGAAGTGAGCGTGATCGAGGCCGATGGCCGCCGCCGCGAATTCAAGGTGCCGTTCGGCTCGGTGCCGCAGATGCTGCGCGAAGGCGTGTCGCGTTACTCGCTGACCGCCGGCCAGGTGCGCAACAAGCTGCTGGCCGACGAACCCTGGCTGGTGCAGGGCACCTACCAGCGCGGCATCGGCAACCAGCTGACCCTGTACGGCGGCAGCGCGCTGAGCGATGGCTACCTGTCGCTGCTGTACGGTGTCGGCCTGTCCACGCGGGTCGGTGCCTTCGCGGCAGACGTCACCCATGCACGCACCTCGTTCGACCACTACGGCAGCCACACCGGCGCCAGCGTGCGCTTGAGCTACAGCAACATGATCGGCGAGACCGGCACCAACCTGACCCTGGCCGCCTACCGTTACTCGACCGAAGGTTTCTACAGCCTGCAGGACGCGCTGTATGGCCGTGACTCGGACAAGCGCGGCATCGATCCGACCACCCGTGGTCGCCAGCGCAGCCAGTTCCAGGTGACCTTGAACCAGCCGCTGGGCCGTCGTGGCGGTGCGCTGTACGTGACCGGTTCGGTGCGTGACTTCTATGACCGCTCCGGCACCTCCAAGCAGTACCAGGTGGGCTACAACAACGCCTGGCGTTCGGTGAACTACGGCTTCTCGGCGCTGCGCACCGAAGAAGGCGTGCTCGGCCGTTCCGACACCCAGTACCTGCTGTCGATGAGCGTGCCGCTGGGCCGTGGTACCCACCCGGTGTCGTTCAGTGCCGATCTGGGCGTGCGCGACCGCGGTGGCTACGACAACAGCCGCGTCGGCATCACCGGTTCGGCCGGCGTCGACAACAACTTCAGCTACGGCGTGGCCCTGTCCGATTCCCGCGAGGGTGGCACCACGGCGGTCGGCAATGCCGAATACCGCAGCCGCTACTCCGCGTTGAATGCCACCTACAGCCACTCGCGTGATTTCCGCCAGGCCTCCGTCGGTGCCAACGGCAGCGTGGTGGTGCATCCGGGCGGCTTCACGTTCACCCCGCAGCGTGGCGACACCATGGTGCTGGTCGAGGCACCGGGCGCGCGCGATGCGATCGTCAGCAACGCCCCGGGCCTGCGCGTCGATGGCCGCGGCTACGCCGTGGTGCCGTACGTGTCGCCGTACCGCCTCAACACCGTCACCCTCGATCCGCAGGGCATGGCCCACGACGTCGAGCTGGAAAGCACCAGCCAGTCGATCGCACCGTTCGCCGGTGCCATCAGCTACCTGCGCTTCGATACCCGCAAGGGCAACGCGTTGCTGATCCAGGTACGCAACCCGGATGGCCGCAGCATGCCGTTCGGTGCACAGGTCAAGGATGAGCAGGGCCAGCCGGTCGGCATGGTCAGCCAGGGCGGCCGCCTGTACGTGCGCAGTGAAAAGAACCAGGGCCGCCTGCTGGTGGAGTGGGGCGCCGGTGCCGACCAGCGCTGCACCATCGATTACCAGGTTCCGGCGGGCGCCGATGCGTCCAAGACCGGCTTCATCCCGCTGGAGGCAGCATGCCGATGATTTCTTCCCGTGGCCGCAAGGCGCTGACGGCCCTTGTACTGCTGGGTGGCGCACTGCTGGCACAGCAGGCCAGCGCGTCGTGCCGCATCCAGTCCAGCTGGTTCACCGCGCAGGACGTGACCATGGACATGGGCCAGATCGTGATCCTGCCCAGCACGCCGGTCGGTGGCGTGATCAAGGAGATCAGCGAACCGATCAACCAGCAGAACAGCGTGGCACGCTGCGACTGGTCCGGTGGCCGTTCCATCGGCGAGTACGTCAACGCCGCGCAGAAGCGTCCGGTAGCCGGCTTCTCGAACGTCTATGAAACCGATGTGGCGGGCGTGGGCATCCGCCTGTACCGCGACTCCGGCGCGATCCAGACCTACTATCCGCACACCATCAACTTCGCCAGCAACAGCACCATCTCGCTGGTCGGAGGCACGTTCCGCATCCAGCTGATCAAGACTGCGGCACAGACAGGCTCGGGCGTGATCGCACCGAATGGTCGCTTCACCACGTATTACTTCGACGGTGATGGCGCCGGCCGACCGGTGCTGACCTCCACCTTCAAGGGCTCGGGCACCACCGTGGTCAGCCCGACCTGCGAAGTGCAGGCCGGCAGCCGCAACATCGCCGTCGACTTCGGCAGCGTGCCCAACACCACCTTCACCGGTGTCGGTTCGCGCGCGGTCGATCGTGATTTCGAGATCCGCCTGAACTGCCAGGGCAGCAATGTTGCCGCCTACCAGAGCAAGATCGGCATCCGCCTCGATGCCGACCAGGACAGCTCGAACATGCCGGGTGTGCTGAAGCTCAGCGCAGCCAGCAACAGCGCCACCCGCATCGGCATCCAGATGGTCCAGCGCGTTGGCACCACCGAGCGCGAAGTGCGCTTCGGCCAGACCATCAACGTCGGCACCACCGCGCCGGGGACCAGCGTCATGGCGCTGCCGCTGCGCGCGCGCTATGTGCAGACCCAGGCCGGTACGGTGGGTGCGGGTGTCGCGAACGGCCAGGCCACCTTCACCATCCAGTACGAGTAGGGCCGCCCGGGCGCCTGTCCCTGCTGCGTTCCGCCGCAACGTCGCCCGTTCCACGGGCGGCGTTGACTGCGTCTTGATCTTCCAACGATGAAGATCAGTGCCACGACGCACGTACCATCAATCTAATGTGATGGACGTCGCGAATTTGGAGTTTCCTCATGAGGTGACCGTCTCCTGCCTGCGGGCATTGGGCGGGAACGCCGAAAGGATCCAGACGTGGCTACAGCTACTGGCATTCTCCAGCACGGTCCTTCCGGAGCACCCCGGTGAAGGTCCTGTCGGTGTTCGGCACCCGACCGGAAGCGATCAAGATGGGGCCGCTGGTGCGCGCCCTGGCCGAGGCTGCGGACATCGAATCGGTGGTCTGCATCACCGGCCAGCACCGGGCGATGCTCGACCAGGTGATGTCGCTGTTCGAGATCACCGCCGACCATGACCTGGATGTCATGGTGCCCAACCAGACCCTCAATGGCCTGTGTTCCAGGCTGTTCGAGCGGCTTGACGCACTCTACACGCAGGTCCGCCCGGATCGCGTGCTGGTGCACGGCGATACCACCACGGCGATGACCGCCGCCCTGGCCGCGTTCCACCACCGCATTCCGATCGGCCATGTCGAGGCCGGCCTGCGCACCGGCGACATCAACCGGCCATGGCCGGAGGAGATGAACCGGCGGGTGATCGACGTGGTCGGTCATCAGCTGTATGCACCCACTCCCGGCTCGCGCGCCAACCTGGCCCGTGAGCATCTGGGCGGTCAGATCCTGGTCACCGGCAACACCGTCATCGATGCCCTGCAGCAGACCGTGCAGCGCCTGGATGCCGATCCGGCACTGCGTGCCCAGGCTGACGAACCCTTCCACATGCTCGACCCCGGGCGCCGCCTGCTGCTGGTCACCGGCCATCGCCGCGAGAGCTTCGGCCAGGGCTTCGAGGACATCTGCCGTGCGCTGGCCGAACTGGCCCAGCGGCCGGACCTGCAGGTGCTGTACCCGGTGCACCTCAATCCGAACGTGCAGGCACCGGTCAACGCACACCTGGGCAACCTCGACAACGTGCACCTGGTGCCGCCGCAGGACTACCTGCGCTTCGTGCGCCTGATGCAGCGCGCCGACGTCATCCTCACTGACTCCGGTGGCGTGCAGGAAGAAGCGCCGGCCTTGGCCAAGCCGGTGCTGGTGATGCGCGACGTCACCGAGCGCCCGGAGGCGGTCGAGGCCGGTGTGGTGACGCTGGTCGGGACCACGCCCTCGCGCATCGTCGAGGGGGTCAATGCGGCCCTGGCACAGCCACCGCAGCCGACCCGTTTCGACCCCGATGGCAGTCCCTATGGCGACGGCCGCGCCAGCGCCCGCATCGTCGCCGCCCTGCGTGGCGCCCCGCTTCCCGAATTCTCGCCCGGTCTCCGCAGCGGCGGTGCCGCCCACCACCCTCTCCATGAAGTGACGCCATGAGCCAGACCGGCCGCTGTCCCCTGTTTGTTTCCGCCGCCGCGTTCGTCCTGTCGTGCGCGGTTGGCAGTGCCCACGCCGCCGACAGCGTCGCCGGCCAGTTCGCAGAATGGAGCGGCGACAGCACGGTGAGCCGGCAGATGACCCTGCGCGAACTCGGCTTCCGCCAACCGCTGGTACTCAGTGGGCAGGAGAGCCAGCGCGAGGTCTACCTGCCGGTGCCGGCCGGTGTTGCCACCCGCGATGCGCAGCTGCAGCTCGATGGGCGCTATGTGCGTGGCCACGCTGGGCGCACTTCAGGCCTGTGGTCGGTGGATGGCGATCCGGTCGCCGCGCGTTCGATCACCGATGCCCAGGGCGATGCCAGCCAGCTGCTGGCCATCGATGGCGAACCCCGCCAGAACGGCTTCGTGCGGGTCGGTGTCGGCTGGTGGTCGATCGTGTCCGACTATCAATGTGCCGACCAGAGCGCGCCGGCCAATGTGCTGCGGTTGTCGCCGGATTCGCGCTTCAGCTACCGCTTCGATGGGCGTGCCGTGGATACCGTCGCCAAGGCCTGGGGCGCGCTGCCACCGCGGGTGCGCCTGCTGGTGGAGGGCAAGGCGCTGCAGGCGCCAACCTATGATGCCGCCTGGCGCATTGGTACCGCGTTGCAGGCCGGCGGCAAGCAGGTGCAGGTGGTGGCGCTGCCCAAGGTCGGCGACAGCGTCGACCTGGCCGGCATCAGCGTCCCGGCCAGCCTGCAGGGCGTGCCGGCCTATGCAGCGCTGGCTACGGGCGAACGCGTGCACGCGATCAAGGATCTGGCCGAAGTGGGGGCGCTGCTGTCGTTGCGTGACAGCGGGCCGCTTGCCGCCGATGTGATGATCGGCAGCGAGGCATTGCGCGCCGGCGTACGCGCAGCGCTGGACGCGCTGGCCGCACAGGTCGGCGCGGCGGGCACCGATGCGGGCGCAGCGTTTGCTGCGTGGCGCGGTACTGACATGAGCGGCCTGGAGAAGCCCGCCGCCAACGCTTCGGTCAGCGTGGTGGCCGTTGCGGGCCGTCCGACGCTGGTGGTCGACCCGGCGGCAGCGGGCAAGGTGGCCGGACTGTTCGCCGAACAGTGGCGCAGCTATGCGCTGGGCCGCAGCCTGCAGGTCAGCGCAGCAGGAACGCCCAGACTGGACGGTGACCAGGTACTGCTGAGCCGGCTCGGAAACATCGCCGGAACCATGGATGTGGTGACCCGCGCCGACCGCAGCGCCAGCTTCGATCTGGGCACGCTGTCGGCCGATGGCCGCCTGCCCGAGCAAGTGGTGATCGATGTCTCGGCGGCCCCCAATGCGGCGGGTCAGGGCGCGGTGGCCACGATCTACCTCAACGACTACCTGCTGGGCGGCAAGGTGCTGTCGGCCAACGGCCAACCGCAACGGCTGGTGGCCAAGGTACCGGCCTACGCGCTGTCGGCGCGCAACGAGATCCGTGTCAGCTTCCTGCGCCAACCGGCACGCCCCTACTGCCACGATCCGGCGACCGGCTATCCAGTCTCGATCCTGCCCAGCAGCCACCTGACCCTGGCCAAGCGCTCGCTGGGCAGTGATTTCGTCGGTGCCAGCAGCCAGCTGTCACGCGGCAACCAGGTGTTCGTGCCCGGCGCCTGGCTGCAGGATGCAGCGGCCTCGCTGGGCAAGGTCATCGCGGTGGCCAGTGCAGTGGGCGCCTCGCCGGAGGCGTCGGAACTGAAGGTGGTCGATGCCGGTGCCGCGGTCAGCCCGGGCGCGCCATGGCTGGCCTTCGGCGTTGCACCGGCCGGTGTCGATGTGGCCGGCCAGAAGGACGGCCACCTGCGGGTCGGTGGCACGTCGCAACCGCTGCTGGATGTCAGCGGCCTGGATCACGCCGCGGTGGTGCAGGTGGGATCGTCCGGCGGCCAGTTGGGCGTTCTCTACAGCGACCTCGGTGCACAGGCACCGTCGTTCAGCGCACCGTTCCGGTTGCTGCGCGGCGATCTTGCCGTGCTTGACGGCACTGATGTCGTGCGCGAATTCGACCGCCAGGATCCCTATGGCACGCGCCTCGCGCACGATGGCAATCCGCAATCGAAGTGGGAACGGCACATGGTCTGGTTGCTGCTGCTGGTCGGCGTGATCGTATTCGCGCTGCTGGCCGCCCGCGTCACCCAGGTGCGCCGCCGCAAGTCCGCCAACGCAGGACATTGATCCCACCGTGGACGGTCTGTTCTGGAACATCCAGCTGGCCAACTACTACGCCGCCCTCGAAACCACGGCGGCGGCGGTGGCCGTGCTGATCCTGATCTCCAGCCTCGATGATCTGTTCATCGATGTCTGGTACTGGGTGCGCGAGAGCTGGCGCGCGCTGACTGTCAAGCGCCGCGACGCGTACCGGCCGCTGACCCAGGAAGACCTGCTGCAGCGGCCGGAACAGCCGCTGGCGATCATGGTGCCGGCGTGGATGGAGTACGACGTCATCGCGCAGATGGTCGAGAACATGATCAACGTGCTCGACTACCGCGAGTACGTCGTGTTCGTCGGCACCTATCCCAACGATCAGCAGACCATCGACGAAGTCGAGCGCATGCGCCGTCGCTACAAGCGCCTGCGCCGCGTGGAGGTGCCGCATGACGGACCGACCAGCAAGGCCGACTGCCTGAACTGGCTGATCCTGGCGATCTTCGACTACGAGAAGCGCCACGACATCGAGTTCGCCGGGGTGATCCTGCACGACAGCGAAGACGTGCTGCACCCGATGGAACTGCGCTTCTACAACTACCTGCTGCCGCGCAAGGACATGATCCAGCTGCCGGTCACCTCGCTGGACCGCGAATGGTACGAACTGGTGGCCGGTGTCTACATGGACGAGTTCGCCGAATGGCACGCCAAGGACCTGGTGGTGCGCGAGAGCGTGTCCGGCATGGTGCCGTCGGCCGGCGTCGGCACCTGCTTTTCGCGGCGTGCGCTGCTGGCGTTGAGCGCGCAGACCGACAACCAGCCTTTCAACACCGACAGCCTCACCGAAGATTACGACGTCGGTGCGCGGCTGGCAGCCATGGGCATGCAGTCGATCTTCGCCCGCTTCCCGGTGCAGTTCCGCGTGCGCCGGCCGTCTTGGTTCGGCTGGGGGCCGGTGCGCGAGCGCACCCAGCAGATGGCACTGTGCGTGCGTGAGTACTTCCCCGACAACTTCCGCGCCTCGTACCGGCAGAAGGCGCGCTGGGTGCTGGGCATCGGCCTGCAGAGCTGGGAGTCGCTGGGCTGGCGCGGTTCGCTGGCTACGAAGTACCTGTTGGCGCGCGATCGCAAGGGCATCATCACCTCGTTCGTCAGCATCATCGCCTACCTCATCTTCCTGCAGTTGCTGTTGTTCTGGCTGTTGAAGGCGACCGGGGTGTGGACGATGCAGTTCCCCAGCGTGTTCCAGGCCGGTACCTGGCAGATGAATGTCGCGCTGCTGACCACGGCGGCGCTGGCGACCCGCGTCGTGCAGCGCTTCTACTTCGTCAACCGCTTGTACGGCTGGGAGCATGCGCTGATGTCGATCCCGCGCATGGTGGTCGGCAACATGATCAACTTCATGGCCACCGCCCGCGCATGGAAGGTGTTCCTGGCCTACCTGCTGTTCGGCAAGCGCATGGTCTGGGACAAGACCATGCACGACTTCCCCGATGCGGCACAGCTGGTGCAGACCCGCAAGCAGCTCGGTGAGCTGTTGACCACCTGGCAGGCGGTGGAACCGGAGCGGCTGCAGCAGGCGCTGGCGCAGCAGCATGCCGGCCGGCGGCAGCCGTTGGGCCGCATCCTGCTAACCCAGGGCTGGCTGGATGATGAAACCCTGGCCGAAGCCATCGCCTTCCAGGGCGACCTGCCGCGTGCGGTCATCGACGTCGACTACCTGCGCGCGGGCTCATTCCCGGTCAGCGCCGATGCCTGCGTGCAGTGGCGCATGCTGCCGCTACCGCCGCGGCAGCAGCAGACACTGCGGCTGGCCGTGGCCAGCCCATTGCCCGAAGACGCGCTGGCGTTGCTGAAGCAGGAAACCCGCAGCGCACACATCGAACAGAGCATCGCCCGCGAAAGCGAAATCAACGCAGGCCTGCGCCTGATCGGCGGCGACCAGCACTGGCAGCTGGACAACGTACCCTTGCTGGGCGACCTGCTGGTGGAGATGCGCCTGATCGACCACGCGCGCTTCGAGATCGCACTGGATGCGTACAAGCCGCAGCGCGATGGCCGCATTGGCGATTACCTGGTCAAGCAGGGCATCACTACCGAAGAGGCCGTGGCCCAGGCCATGCAGGAGCAGCGCCGGCGTGCGGCCGCGCTGCAGTCGCCGCCTCCCGGAGCCTTGCCCGCATGAAGACCACGCTGCTGTCCACCGTCATTGCCGTGGCACTGGCCACGGCCGCCGCGCCGGTGCTGGCGCAGGCCGATGCGCCGCTGCCGTTGTCCGGTGCTGCATACCGCGTCGCCGAGCAGGCCTTCGCCGCTTACGAGCGCGGCGACTATCAAGCGGCTTACCAGCAGTCCAGCGAAGCTGTCCGGTTGCGCCCGGACGTGGTGCGGCTGCGCCTGCTGCAGATCTATGCGTTGCAGAAACTGGGCCGGTCGGCGGAGGCGCAGCAGCAGGCGCGCCGTGCACTGGATGCCGGGTTGAAGGATCCGGCCTTGCCGGCACTGGCCGCTGCCACCGCTGCGCGCAGCACGCCCCCGGATGCCAGGGGCGGGCGCGCCCCCTCCCCACCGCGCGCGGCCGGCAGCGGCGCAGACCGTGCCAGGCAGCAGGCCTACACGCTGGCCACCGAGGCCTATGCTGCCTATGACGCCGGGCGCATGCGGGAAGCAGCCAGCAAGGCCGAGCAGGCCTTCCGCCAGCAGCCGAAGCAGGGCGCCTGGGCGATGCTGTGGGTGGCGGCGCTGGAGGCACAGCAACAGGCCGAACTGGCCGACGCGGCCATCGGCACGGCGCTGCAGCTGGGCGCACCGAACGTCGAGGAACTGCACGCGCGACGCGTGGCGCTGGCCCGCCAGCGCGCGCTGCTGCAGGCCCAGCAGGCCTACCAGTCGCTGTCCACGCAGAACGATGCGGCGGCCGTCGCGCAGGCGCGGGCCGCCGTCGAGCTTGCGCCGGATGTTGCTTCGTACCGGTTGCTGTTGATCACCGCGCAGCTGCAGCAGGGGCAGCTGGCCGACGCCGAGCGCAGCGCCGACCAGGCACTGCAGGCCGACGGCGGCGATCTCAATGCCCGGGTGATGCGCGGTTATCTGCGCCAGCGCCAGGGCAAGACCGTGCTTGCCAATGAGGACTTCGACACCGCGCTTGCCATGCCGGGGTCCACAACGCAACAGCGCAACGTGCGCCTGCTGGCCGTGGATGCGGCCTTGGCCGCTGGGGACCGCATACGTGCGGCTGCACTGCTGGCGACGCTGCAGGCGGCGTTGCCCACGGATGTGGGCGATGCTCGCGCGCAGCAGTTGCTGCAGCAGGGCATCGATCAGCGCGTCAGGGCGACCGGATCCAGTCGCGAGCGTCCGCGCATGAGTGCGCAGGCCTATCCGGCGCCGTTCCAGCATTGCCAGTCGGATGGCACCGGCAATGTCTGCGAGCTGATGCCGGCTGACCTGCAGGGAGACGGTGGTGCCGCACAGCGCGCATATGCAGCCTACGCGCGGCAGGACTTTGCCGAGGCCATCGGTGAGGCAAGGCAGGCCGTGCAACTCGCACCGGACGATGCAGACCTGCAAGGCCTGCTGACCACCACGCTGGCGGCAGGCAACCGCAGCCAGCAGGACGAAGCGCGGCTGCGCCTGGATTCGACGCTGGCACAACACCCTGATGACGCGGTGGCGCTGATGCAACGCGGCTACCTCAACCAGAAGGCCCGTGAACCGGCGCGCGCACTGGCCGACTTCCGTGCCGCCGAGGCCACCGGCAAGGCACCCAAGAGCGTGGTGATCGACCAGGCGTACGCGAGTGCGGCCAACGGCGATCATCCGCAGGCGGTGTCGCTGCTGCGCAGTGCCATTGATCGCGCCGACGCCGGTGAGCTGCCTCTGGATGCGCATCAGCGCTACAACGTGCGCAATGCCATCGCCAACTATTCGCGCGAGTGGGGCGTGATCGCCTCGGCCGGCTTCCGCGGCGCGCGCCAGGCCGCGACCAATGTCGGCGGCGCGGCGATCAGTACGCCGGGCGATTCGGTGTTCAGCACGCTGGAAGCGTTCTGGCGGCCCCCGGCGTTCAATGACCAGCATGGCACGCTGGAGCTCTACACCCGGCTGCTCAACACGCTGTACGACGAGGGCGGCACCTACGAATCGATTCGCGCCGTGGACCCGTGCACCGGCGAATCGACACCCGACGCACGTGCTCGCGCCGACCGTCTCAGCCGCTCGCGTTCCACCACCGGCTGGCCGTCCACCATCGCCTCGTTCGGCATGCGCTACGCCTTCGGCCAGACCGGCCTGAGCGCCGGCATCGAGCGCCGCCAGTTTCTCGGTAGCGCCACCCGCACGGGCGATGTCTATCCCGCGTCCGCGGCCGTGCAGTGCAGCCTGCAGCTGGCCCTGAACCCGCCACTGGAAGCCAGCACGCTGGCCCGCTACCGCCTGGCCAGCGGTTCCGGTGGCTGGATGTCCTACCTGACCTACGGCTATTACCACGGTACCGACCTGCGCACCGACGTGAACCAGTGGTGGATGGTCAGCGGCTACGCGCAGGGCGGTTACACATGGGATGACAACAGCGCGCATTTCACGCTGGATGCACTCGATGCCAACGGCATACCGGTGCGGCGGATCGGCGATGCCAGCGGGCGCCTGCATCGCGAGCAGTGGTTCGCGGCCGGTGAACTGCGCGCCGGACGCAGCTTCCGCTTTGGCGCCGGGCAGACCCACTGGGTGGTCACGCCGTATCTGGTGGTGGGGGCGGACTGGCTGGACCAGCGCTCGCGCGTGCGCGACATCCGTTACCCGCTGTTCCCGTCGCAGTCGTTCGCGCTCAACGATACGCAGCGCAGCTGGTCACTTGGCGCGGGGCCGGGCCTGGGCGTGCGCTACTGGTTCCGCGAGGACCGCTACAACACGCCGCGTTCCTACCTCGACCTGACCGTGCAATACCGCTTTGCGATCGGTGGCGGTGATACGCAGCGCGCCAAGGGCCTGTTCGCCACCGCCATCCTCTATTACTGAGGCAACCCCCACCGCCGCCGCAGCGCCGCCGCCTGCGGCGTGTCCTGGGTCAGCCACGGCTCCAGCGCATAGACCAGCACGTGCTGTGCGCCGCTGTCGCGTGCCCACGCCAGCTGCCGTTGGATCCGCGCGGCATCGGCAGTCTCGCCCTTGAACCCGCTGCCATCAGCGGCGCTGCCGGGCAGTTGGCGGAACAGCTCGACGATCGCATCGAAGCCGATGTCGTGCGCGTGGAAGTGATCGAGCAACGGCTGAAGCTGCTGCACGTTGCCGGCGCCGGCAACGCCCACGCCGTCCTGCACCATCGGCCGCAGCGTGGCCTGTGCCAGCACCGCCTGCCACAGCGTGACCAGGTTGCCGTCGGTCTGCAGGCGGCTGAAGTAGCAGGAGATCGCGCAGTCACCGCCGCGCGCGCGGGCGGCGTCTGCCAGCCCGTGCAGCCATTGCGCCAGCCACTGCTGGCGGGCTGGATCGGCCCAGTGGTACTGCTCCAGCTCGTAGGGCAGGTACCAGCCCTCGAAGGCGGGTACCTGCGCCCAGGGCGCCTGTGCCAACCAGCGGCGTGCATGCGCCAGGCTGTCGGCGAGGAACGCCTGCAGCGTGGCATCGTCGGCCCCGATCGCCTGCCACCAGCGTTGCTGGAAGGGCAGTCCGACGCGGATGCGGATGTCGTTCTCGCTGGCGGCGGTGAACAGCTGCTGCAGGCTGCCGTCGGGCAGTGACCAGTCGCCGTCACTGCCGCCGACGATGCCGGTCCATTGCAGCACCAGCTGACGGCAGCCCAGCGTATGTGCAAGCTTCAACGAGCGCTGCCAGTCGGCCAGTCCCCACTGCAGGTGGCTGCGCCAGGGCTGCAGGAAGGTGCCGTCGACCTGCACCGGCAGCGAGCAGCCGGGCAGGGTGGCGAGCGTACCGGCCAACGGCGCCAGCACGGCCGCGCGCAGCAGGCGGCGGCGCAACGGCGAAGACGGATCTGCGGGAAGGACGGGCGCAACCATGCCCGCATCATCCCAGAGCACCGTGCGCAGCAGGTGAACCCAGCGACCGGTGGTGCTGGCCGCTGGCCGGCACCACCGTGTGCTTACTCCAACGCGTAGCGCAGGGTGAACAGCACCGCCACCAGCCATACCGCCGGATGCACTTCGCGCCAGCGGCCGGTGCCGGCCTTCAGTGCCGCATACGCGATGAAGCCAAACGCCAGGCCATTCGCGATGGAGTAGGTGAACGGCATCGCCAGCGCGCACAGTGCGGCCGGCACCGATTCGGTCAGGTCGCTCCAGTCCACTTCCACCAGTTCGCGCAGCATCAGGCCGGCCACGAACAGCAGCGCCGGTGCGGTGGCATAGCTGGGCACCATCGCCGCCAGCGGCGAGAACAGCAGCGCGGCCAGGAACAGCGCCGATACAACCAGCGCAGTCAGGCCGGTACGCCCACCAACCTGCACGCCCGAGGCGCTTTCAGCGAAAGCGGTGGTGCTGCTGGTGCCGAGCACCGAACCGGCCACGATGGCGGTGCTGTCGGCCAGCAACGCGCGGCCGAAGCGCTTCTGCGCGCCCGGCAGCTTCAGCAGTCCGGCGCGACCGACCACGCCATACAGGGTGCCGGTGGCATCGAACACTTCCACCAGCACGAACACCAGCACTACCTGCAGCAACACCGCGATCGGCGCACCGCCGTCATGGTGCAGCAGGCCCGGCAGGTCCAGCTGCAGGAAAGTGGGGGCCAGGCTCGGCGGCAGCGAAACCAGGCCCTGGTACTGCACGTCGCCCAATGCCCAGCCCGCACCGGTCACCGCCAGGATGCCGATCAGGATCGCGCCGCGGATCCGGCGTGCTTCCAGCACTGCGATCAACAGGAAACCGGCCAGCGCCAGCAGTGGCGGCGCCGTGTTCAACGGGCCCAGCGCCACCAGCGTGTCTTCGTTGCCGACGATCACGCCGGATTTCTGCAGCGCGATGATCGCCAGGAACAGGCCGATGCCGGCCACGATCGCCGAGCGCAGCGACGAAGGAATGCCCGACACCAGCCATGCCCGCACACCGGTCAGCGACAGCACCAGGAACACCAGGCCGGAGATGAACACCGCCCCCAGCGCCTGCTGCCACGGCAGGCCGGCAGCGCCGACCACGGTGAACGCGAAGAACGCGTTCAGGCCCATCCCCGGTGCCATGCCGACCGGGAAGTTGGCCGCCAGCGCCATTACCGCCGAACCCAGCGCGGCGGCCAGGCAGGTGGCCACGAACACCGCACCCGCATCCATGCCGGTGGTGCCGAGGATCTCCGGGTTGACGAAGACGATGTAGGACATCGTCAGGAAGGTGGTGATGCCGGCCAGCAGCTCGGTACGCACGGTGGTGCCGTGCTGCTGCAGCTGGAACATGCGCTCGAACAGGGACATGGAGATTCTCGCGACGATAAGGTGTCACGACCAACGGTCGTGACCTACCCGAATGCAGAACGTGGGTACCGACCGTTGGTGGTGGGTACCGACCGTTGGTCGGTACGCTTCAAAGCGTCACCACCAACGGTGGCGACCTACCGAAAGGAGAAAGGCCGCGCGAGCGCGGCCTTTCCGGTTGCCTTACTTCAGCGCCTTGAAGCGCAGGCGCTTCGGCGCAGCGTCATCGCCCATCCGGCGCTTCTTGTCTTCCTCGTACTCGCGGTAGTTGCCCTGGAAGAACTCCACGTGCGAGTCGCCTTCGAAAGCGATGATGTGCGTGGCGATGCGGTCCAGGAACCAGCGGTCGTGCGAGATCACAAAGGTGTTGCCCGGGAACTCCAGCAGCGCGTCTTCCAGTGCACGCAGGGTTTCGATGTCCAGGTCGTTGGACGGCTCGTCGAGCAGCAGCACGTTGCCACCCTGCAGCAGGGTCTTGGCCATGTGCAGGCGGCCACGCTCACCACCGGACAGCGAACCGACCATCTTCTGCTGGTCCTGGCCCTTGAAGTTGAAGCGGCCGATGTAGGCGCGCGACTGGATCTCGATGCCGTTGATGTTGAGGATGTCCAGGCCGCCGGCGATTTCCTGGAAGACGTTGTGGTTGCCTTCCAGCTTGTCGCGGCTCTGGTCCACGTAGGACAGCTGCACGGTCGGGCCGATCACGATCTCGCCCGAATCCGGCTTTTCCTGGCCGGTGATCATCTTGAACAGGGTCGACTTGCCGGCGCCGTTCGGGCCGATGATGCCGACGATCGCGCCCGGCGGAATCAGCATCGACAGGTTGTCGATCAGCAGGCGGTCGCCGAACTTCTTGGAGACGTTCTTGAACTCCATCACCATGTTGCCCAGGCGCTCGCCCGGCGGGATGAAGATCTCGTTGGTCTCGTTGCGCTTCTGGTAGTCCTGCGACTGCAGCTCTTCCAGGCGGGCCAGACGGGCCTTGCCCTTGGAACGGCCGCCCTTGGCGTTCTGGCGCGACCACTCCAGTTCCTTCTGGATCGCCTTCTGGCGGGCCTTTTCCTGGTTTTCTTCCTGCTTCAGGCGTTCATCCTTCTGCACCAGCCATTCGGTGTAGTTGCCCTTCCACGGAATGCCGCGGCCGCGGTCCAGTTCCAGGATCCACTCGGCGGCGTTGTCCAGGAAGTAGCGATCATGGGTGACCGCCACCACGGTGCCGGTGTAGCGCGCCAGGAACTGTTCCAGCCATTCCACCGACTCGGCGTCGAGGTGGTTGGTCGGTTCGTCCAGCAGCAGCATGTCCGGCTTCTGCAGCAGCAGGCGGCACAGTGCCACGCGGCGCTTTTCACCGCCGGACAGGTTGGCGATCTTGGCATCCCACGGCGGCAGGCGCAGCGCATCGGCAGCCACGTCCAGCTGGTTTTCCAGGGTGTGCGCATCACCGGCGGCCAGGATCGCCTCCAGGCGCTCCTGCTCCTTGGCCAATGCGTCGAAGTCGGCACCTTCTTCGGCGTAGGCGGCGTACACCGCCTCCAGCGCGGCCTGGGCCTGCAGCACTTCGCCCACGCCTTCCTCGACCGACTCGCGCACGGTCTTGTTCGGGTCCAGTTCCGGTTCCTGGGCCAGGTAGCCGACCTTGATGCCCGGCTGCGGGCGGGCTTCACCCTCGAAATCGGTGTCCACGCCGGCCATGATCTTCAGCACGGTGGACTTGCCGGCGCCGTTCAGGCCCAGCAGGCCGATCTTGGCGCCCGGGAAGAAGGACAGCGAGATGTCCTTGATGATCTGCCGCTTGGGCGGGACCACCTTGGACACGCGGTTCATGGTGTAGATGTATTGCGAGGACATGAGGTCTCCGTAGGCGCGGCCCTGCGCCCGGCCCATCACGGGAACATCCCGTTGTGGCAGCGGGCACAGACTGGAAAGGAATACCGCCAATTATAGCCGGAACGGGTTCCGGCCCGCGCCGGGCAGGCGCGGTCTGGCTGGCCGTGGGCTGAATACTGCGTCACAGTCCTGCAGCGGGAAGCGTTTCCAGCCGGAAACGGTTCAGATCGGTTGCGCAATATGGCCTCACCACCACCCAAGCAGAGGTCTGACATGCGCATCAATCGAGTAATGGCCGGCGCCGTGGCCTCTGTGCTGGCGTTCGGCGCGGTGGCCCCGGCCTTTGCCGACAACGACCACCGTCGCGGCCATGACCGCCGCGAGTGGCGCGAGGACCGCCGCGAATGGCGACAGGACCGCCGTGACTGGGAACGCGACCGCCGCGAGGCACGCCGCGACTGGGAGCGCGACCGCCGCGACTGGCACCGCGACCACGACCGCTACTATCGCCCGGCCCCGCCGCCGCCACGCGTGGTCTACCGCCCGGCCTACGGCCCCGGCTACGGCTGGAAGGTCGGTCACCGCTACCGCGATTACTACCGCGGCCCGATCTATGTGGTGAACGACTACCCGCGCTACCACTTGCGCCGCCCGCCGTATGGGCACCACTGGATCCGCGACGACCGCGGCAACATGCTGCTGGTGGCGGTGGCGACCGGCATCATCGCCGACTACATCATCAACGGTCGCTGAGGATCGCGGCCGGGGTCGGATCCCTTTCCAACGGAAAGGGCCCTGATCCCACAACATCCCTCGAAACCATACGGGGCCGGATTCCTTCGGGAGTGCCGGCCCCGGCCTTTTCGGCCCCGGCAGGCCGGTGCGGGGCTACAATCAGGGGCTGAGCCGTACCCCTTTCCCTGCCTGCTGGAGTACCCGATGTTCCCGCGTGACGTCCGCATCGAAACCTACGATCCCGAACTGGCCAAGGCCATCGCCGCTGAGACCCAGCGCCAGGAAGACCACGTCGAGCTGATCGCCAGCGAGAACTACACCAGCCCGGCGGTGATGGAAGCCCAGGGCAGCCAGCTGACCAACAAGTACGCCGAAGGCTACCCGGGCAAGCGCTACTACGGTGGCTGCGAATACGTGGACATCGCCGAGCAGCTGGCGATCGACCGCCTCAAGCAGCTGTTTGGCGCGGACTACGCCAACGTGCAGCCGCACAGCGGCTCGCAGGCCAACCAGGCCGTGTACTTCGCCCTGCTGCAGCCGGGTGACACCATCCTCGGCATGAGCCTGGCCCACGGCGGCCACCTCACCCACGGTGCCAAGGTCAATGCCTCGGGCAAGCTGTTCAACGCCGTGCAGTACGGCGTCAACGACCAGGGCCTGATCGATTACGACGAAGTCGAGCGCCTGGCCCTGGAGCACAAGCCGAAGATGGTCGTCGCCGGCTTCTCGGCGTACTCGCAGGTGATCGACTGGGCGCGCTTCCGCGCCATCGCCGACAAGGTCGGTGCCTACCTGTTCGTGGACATGGCCCACGTGGCCGGCCTGGTCGCCGCTGGCGTCTACCCGAGCCCGCTCGAGCACGCCCACGTGGTCACCTCCACCACCCACAAGACCCTGCGCGGCCCGCGTGGCGGCATCATCATCGCCAAGGGCGCCGACGAAGACCTGGTCAAGAAGCTGCAGTCGATCGTGTTCCCGGGCATCCAGGGCGGTCCGCTGATGCACGTCATCGCCGGCAAGGCCGTGGCCTTCAAGGAAGCGCTGGAACCGGGCTTCAAGGCCTACCAGCAGCAGGTGGTGAAGAACGCCCAGGCGATGGCCAACACGCTGATCTCGCGCGGCTACAAGATCGTTTCCGGTGGCACCCAGAACCACCTTATGCTGGTCGACATGATCGGCAAGGACGTGTCCGGCAAGGATGCGGAAGCTGCGCTGGGCAAGGCTCACATCACCGTCAACAAGAACTCGGTGCCGAACGATCCGCGTTCTCCGTTCGTGACCTCGGGCCTGCGCCTGGGCACCCCGGCCGTGACCACCCGTGGCTACGTCGAGCAGGACTGCGTGGACCTGGCCAACTGGATCGCCGACGTGCTGGATGCGCCGAACGATGATGCCGTCATCGCCCGCGTGCGTGATGCCGTCAGCGCGCAGTGCCGCAAGTACCCGGTCTACGGCTGATCGCCGCCGGGGTCGGATCCCTTCCCGCAGGGAAGGGCCCTGACCCCGTCACCAGGAATCCCGCGCATGGATGAGCGCCGCCTCAAGTACCTGTACGCCGTCCTGGCGGTGGCATTTGGCCTGCCCAGCCTGGCAGTGGGCGGTGTCGCGGCGACGATGCTGCTGCTGACGGGCCTGGGCCAGTTCGGCCATGGCACGCTGGCCGCGGTGACTGTGATGCCGCTGTGGGGCCTGGCCGGCATTGCCGGCTGCCTGGCTTGGTTGTGGCTCAGCGCCGGGTATCTGCTGCAGGGGCGTGCCGGGCTGCAGGTGCATCGCCTCTGGTGGTGGATGCTGCTGGCCGGCGGTCTTGCCGCTGTGCCCCCGCTGGGGCTGGCGCTGTGGTGGAGCATCACGGTCCACGCCGAAGGCATCGCCCTGTTGCTGTTGGGCCCATCGATGCTGGTGCCGGCGGCGATGCTGGTGTGGATCAAGCGCCGCGCATGACGTGGCCCATGGAAGGACATCGAACGCATGGATGAGCGCCTGCACAAACGCGGGATGGCCATTGCCGGCCTGCTGGTGGGCCTGCCCACCGTGGCAGCAGGCGGTACGGGTGCCGTGCTGGGGCTGATGGTCGTATGGGACGGCAAGTACCTGACGGGCGACGAGCACACGCTGTTGCTGCTGTGGTCGTCGGCGGGAATCATCGGCCTGCTGTCGTGGTTGTGGCTGAGCGGGCTGTTCCTGTGGCGCGGTGTTGCCGGCCTGCGCCAATCACCGGTTGCCGCCTGGGCCGGCCTGGCGCTGGGTGTGCTGGCCGCGTTGGCCGTGGTTGCCGCCACGCTGTACTTCACCTTCAAGCACGGGGAGATCTCGACATTGGGCTTCCTCGGCTTTGGCCCACCGCTGTTGGTGATGGCCGGGCACCTGGCGTGGCTGCGCTGGTCACGCGTGGCATCGCCGCTGCCCGCACCGGGTTGAGCCGGACATCACGAACTCGCCGGACACCTTGGGTGGCCAGAATGCAGGCGCTTCCGCGCAGGCAGCATTTGCTGCGGCGCCTTTTCTCAGGTACCTTTGCGACGCTGCCATGATCGTGGCAATTGCTCCCTGAGCCAGGCGTTTCATGCATTGCCCCTTCTGCCAACATGCCGATACCCGGGTCATCGACTCGCGCGTCTCTGAAGACGGCGCGACGATTCGCCGTCGGCGGGAATGCGAAGCCTGCGGCGAGCGCTTCAGCACCCTGGAAACGGTCGAGCTGAAGCTGCCGGCCATCGTCAAGAGCGATGGCACCCGCGAAGCGTTCGACCAGCGCAAGGTCCGCGCGGGGTTCGACCGCGCGCTGCAGAAGCGCGCGGTGCCCGAAGACAAGATCGAGGCGGCGGTACGCGCGGTGGTGCACCAGCTGCGCATCAGCGGCGAGCGCGAAGTGCCCTCGATCAAGGTTGGCGAGTTCGTCATGAACGAACTGCGCAAGCTCGACCACGTGGGCTATGTGCGCTTCGCTTCGGTCTACCGCAGCTTCGAGGACGTGGCCGATTTCCGCGAGGAGATCGAGAAGCTCGAACGCGACCTGCCGTCCAGCACCGAACAGCTGCAGCTGCTGGGCGATGTGATCGCCCTGACCAAGAAGAAGAAGGGCTGACCGCCTCTGCCTGGGTGGGTGCCAACCTGGATTGGCACCGATGGCATGGATCAACACCGGCAGCGTTACCATGGTCGCATGACACCCTCGTTCTCCGTCCTCGACCACCTGCACATGGCCAACGCGCTGCGCCTGGCCGAGCGCGCTGCCTATACCACCCGGCCCAACCCCATGGTCGGCTGCGTGATCGCCCACGGCGAACGCGTGGTCGGGCAGGGCTGGCACCAGCGCGCAGGGGGGCCGCACGCTGAAGTATTCGCACTGCGCGAAGCCGGCAGCGAGGCCCGCGGTGCCACCGCTTATGTCACCCTGGAGCCCTGCGCCCACTACGGGCGCACGCCGCCGTGCGCACTGGCACTGATCGAAGCAGGCGTGTCGCGCGTGGTGGCGGCGATGCGCGATCCGTTCCCGAAGGTTGATGGCGGTGGCTTCGATCTGCTGCGCAATGCAGGTATCGAGGTTGCCGAAGGACTGATGGCGGCGCAGGCACGCGAGCTCAACAAGGGCTTCCTGTCACGCGTGGAGCGCAACCGCCCGTGGCTGCGGGTGAAGCTGGCCGCCAGCCTCGATGGCCGTACCGCGATGGCCGACGGCAGCTCCAAGTGGATCACCGGGCCGGCTGCGCGCGAGGACGTGCAGCACTGGCGCGCTCGCGCCGGTGCGATCCTGACTGGCGCCGATACCGTGCTGGCCGACGACCCGATGTTGACCGTGCGCCTGGCCGGTGCCGAAGTGATGCCGCCACTGCGCGTGGTGCTCGATTCGCGCCTGCGTTCGCTCGAATGCAGCCGTGTGCGCGAGGGCGGTGCGCCGACGCTGTACCTGCACGATGCGGCGGTGAGCGCACCGGATGCGGCCGACGCCGAATTTGCCAGCGTGCCCAGCGCAGAGGGGCGGTTGGATCTGGGTGCGGTGCTGGCGCTGCTGGCCGAGCGTGGCATCAACGAGGTGCATACCGAAGCCGGCGCGACACTGGCCGGTGCGCTGCTGCGCGCTGGCTGGGTCGACGAACTGCTGCTGTACCAGGCGCCCACGCTGCTGGGCGACAACGGTCGTCCGTTGCTGGCGGGCCTGGGCATCGAGGCAATGGGCCAGCAGCGCCGCCTGCGCGTGGTTGACCAGCGCCAGGTCGGCGAGGACATCCGGCTGCTGTTGCGCCCGTGAGGCAGTGGCGGGGCACTGGCCCCGTTCCGGCGCTGTCAGGTGCCCTCGTCCTCGTGGGCGGGGCACTGCTCTTTCCATTGCTGCTTCCACAGCAGATGCAGGTCACGGCAGTAGGCACCGAGTGCTTCTCCCGTCAGTTGCGTTGACTTCCACCGCAGCCTGCGCCGGCTGATGCCCTGGTCGTACTCGTCCGGCAGCACCGACGGTGCGCACTGATCGTGGTACTGCAGGAACGCCCGGCAATCGTCGTTCTCGCTCAGTTGCGCGTCGATGTCGCGGTCGCGCAGCTGGGTCGACTCGAACGCAACCGAAGGTTGCACGAAGAAGGTCCTGGGTCTGGACGCTTCGGCCTGCCAGCACGCCATCAGCGCGACAAGCAGGGCCGTGGTCGAGGTTATGCGGTGCTTCATGCTGTTGCCCTCGTGGAAGAGGGCAACAGCATTGATCACGCAGTGTGCGCAAGACCATGCAACGGTTCTGAAAGTGCCATTGATGCTGCTGCAGGCAAGGGCGCTACATCGTGCTTATGTGCACTCGTCGGTCCACATCATCTCGGCGATCGGGCGCAGCGCCTTGCACTCCTGCGTCATCTCATCGGCCGACTTCACCTGTGCCTTGGCCTTCAGTTCCTCGGCCATCGCATCCACGCCGCTGATCTGGTCGGGTGCGATCTTCGCCACGCAGCTGCGGTGCTGCTGCAGCAGCAGGTCGCAGCCGGGTACGCCGGTCACCTTCGGTGCGCTGGCCGCCTGCACGTCCTGCATCCATTCCTCGAACGGTGCCAGCGCCCCGGTCACGGTGCCCACCAGATCATCGAAGTTGCCGCTGTACCAGTAGCCGTTGTCCTTGGCCGGGTACAGGGTGAAGGTGCCGCTGACCGGCACGCGCGCACCGCTCTGCAGCGCCTGGGTGTAGGCGTCGGTGAACTGCTTGCGCGAGGCCGGGCTGGCGTCGGCGGCAAGGCTGGCGGCGAACAGCGGACGTACCTTGCCCAGGTCGGGCACCTGGCAGCTGAAGGTGATGCGCGCCAGCTTCTGGTCGTCCACGTATTCGTTGTCTTCAATCACGCTCTTGCTGGCGCGGCACTTCGAATCACGCAGGGCCTTGGCATACAGCGCTTCGCTGGTGGCCGCGTCGGCCTTGGCGCCGGTGCTGGCAAGCACGACCTGCCACGGTTCGGCCAGCGCCTTGGCCAATGCGCCCGGGTTCGGGGTTACCGCGTCCTGGCCGTCGAAGGCGGGCTTCAGCGCATCGTTGAGGGTGCGGGTCGCGGTGGCGTCGTCTTCCAGCAGGACGCGGGCATACAGATCGAAGGCCTGTTCGGGCGTCAGCGTGGCCGGGGCGGCGCTGGCCAGCAGCGGGGCAGCCAGCAGGGCGCTGGCCAGCAGGGTACGCAAGGGGGTCTTCATGACGGTGTTTCCTGTTCCAGAGGCGCGCAAGCCTAGCGCATCTTTGCGCAGGCCCGACGGCGCCCTGTGATCACGTGCCGACGCGCGGGGCAAAAAAAACGGGCCCCTTGCGGGGCCCGTTCGATCGCACGACGAGGAGCGACCGTTGGATCAGAAGCTGGCGCGGACGCCGGCCGAGTACTGGGTGACGTCGCGGTAGCCGGAGATCTCGCCCACCAGACCCCAGGTCTTGGTGAAGTTGATCTGGCCGCCAACAGTGCCGACCCAGGTGCCCTTGTAGTTGTTGCCGCCATCCATGTAGCCGGCCTTGGCCCAGGCTTCGGTCATGCGCGACGGCTTGCCGCGGATGCCCATGGTGACGCGGCCCAGGTTGGTGTGGTCCTTGCCGTGGTAACGCACACCGTCATAACGCAGGGTCGATTCGGCGTTCTGGCGCACCCAGGCGGCATCGGCGGTGAAGTCCAGGCGGTCGGTCCACGGCATGTGGTAGCCGATACCCAGCTCCGGCTGGTTCAGTTCCAGCTTCAGCGAATCTTCGCCGTAGTGGCGGGTCTTGCTGGTGCGCGACCAGCCACCGAACACGTAGACCTGCTCGGCCAGCGCGACCGAACCGCGCAGGTAGCCACCGTCGACCTTCGGGTCGTCCAGCAGGTTGTCGTCAACCTGGACCTGGGTCCAGCCGCCTTCAACGTAGGTGTAGCTCAGGGCCTCGGCCGAAGCCGAGAACGGGGCGGCGGCCAGCAGGGCGGCCACGATCAGGATCTTGCGCATGGGAATTCCTGTGAGTTTCAGTCCATTGGCGGGCCTGCCCTCGCGGCTGCCCGTGGCGACCTCATGTCGTCCGCTGCGGATTTTAATGAAAGTTTTACAAAATGCGAGAGACGGCCGTCACAGGCTGGGGCGGACCGGGGTTGGGGGTCGGATCCGTTTCCCATCGGGAAACGGCCCTGACCCCTGTGCTGCTGCGGTCCATGGGGTCAGAGCCCTTTCCTGCGGAAAGGGACCCGACCTTGAGCATCCCACCCCGTTCAGGCCGGGCTGGTACACTGACGAGGCCGGTTCGCCGGTACACAAACGTCTTCAGGGCGGGGTGCAATTCCCCACCGGCGGTAGGTGCGCAAGCACGAGCCCGCGAGCGCCCCGGCCCACGGCCGGGGGTCAGCAGATCCGGTCCAATGCCGGAGCCGACGGTCATAGTCCGGATGAAAGAAGACGGTGCCACAGGGCTCTTGCCCTGCGTGCACCTGTTTGCCTTGCGGCGTTTTTCGCTCACTTTTCGCGGAGAACGTTACTTGTTTACTGGAATCATCGAAGGCGTCGGCCGTCTGGCCGCACGCGAATCCATCGGCGGCGATGTCCGCTTCACCTTCAATGTCGGGAATCTGCCGTTCGACAACGTGCAGATGGGCGAGAGCATTGCCATCAACGGCGTCTGCCTCACCGTCATCGCGTTCGACGCCCGCAGCTTCCAGGCCGATGCCTCCACCGAGACTCTGGGCCTGACCACGCTGGGCCAGCTGGGCGAGGGTGCGGTCATCAACCTGGAACGGGCCATGCGCCCGACCGACCGCCTCGGCGGCCATCTGGTCAGCGGCCACGTCGACGGCCTCGGCCAGGTGCTGTCCATCCATGAAGATGCACGTGCCCAGCGCTGGCGCTTCGCCGCGCCGGCCTCGCTGCGCCGCTACATTGCCAAGAAGGGTTCGATCTGCGTGGACGGCGTCAGCCTCACCGTCAACGAAGTGGACGATGAAGGCTTTGAAGTCGCCCTCATTCCGCACACCGTGGCCAACACCGCCTTCTCCGCCACCGGCGTGGGCAGTGCGGTCAATCTGGAAATCGATCTGGTCGCCCGTTATGTGGAGCGGTTGATCAGTGTGCCGACCAACGGTCAGCACCCACACGGAGATGCCGCATGAATTTCGCCCCGATTCCGGAAATCCTGGAAGACATCCGCCTGGGCCGCATGGTGGTCATCGTCGATGACGAAGACCGAGAGAACGAAGGCGACCTGATCATGGCCGCCGAGCTGGTCAAGCCGTCGGACATCAACTTCATGGTCACCCATGGCCGCGGCCTGGTATGCCTGCCGCTGACCCGCACCCGCGCCGCCGACCTCGGCCTGGCGCCGATGGTGCAGGCCAATACCGCGCAGTTCCAGACCAACTTCACGGTCAGCATCGAGGCCGCCGAGGGCGTTACCACCGGCATCTCGGCCCACGACCGCGCCCACACCATCCGCACCGCGGTCAAGCCCAACGCCAAACCGTCGGACCTGCACCAGCCGGGCCACATCTTCCCGCTGATCGCCCAGCCGGGCGGCGTGCTGACCCGCGCCGGCCATACCGAAGCCGGCGTCGACCTGGCCATGCTGGCCGGGCTGGAACCGGCCGGCGTGCTGGTGGAGATCCTGAACCCGGATGGCAGCATGGCGCGCCGCCCGGAGCTGGAAGTGTTCGCCCGCGAGCACGGCCTGAAGATGGGCTCCATCGCCGACCTGATCGCCTACCGCCTGGCCACCGAAAAGACTGTTGAACGTGTGGACGAGCGCGACATCGACACCGAATTCGGCCCGTTCAAGCTGGTGACCTACCGCGACCGCATCGCCCACGACCTGCATTTCGCCCTGGCGCGCGGCACGCCGGATGCGGAAACACCGACCCTGGTGCGCGTGCAGGTGGAAAACCCGCTGGCCGACCTGCTGCACTGGCGCCGTGACGACTTCGGCGTGGCCGCCACCGACGCACTGCGGGCGATCGATGCCGAGGGCAGCGGCGTGATGGTGGTGCTGTCGGCCCCGCGCGATGGCGAAGCCCTGCTGGCCCGCCTGCGCCAGCAGCCGGCGCCGGTGGTGCCGGGCAAGGACAAGGACGTGGGCCAGTGGCGCCGCAACGGTGCCGGCGCACAGATCCTGTCCGACCTGGGCCTGGGCAAGCTGCGGGTGCTCGGCACCCCGCGCCGTCAGATCGGCCTGGCCGGGTACGGCCTGGAAGTGGTGGAGACGGTCACCCTGTAATGGGTAGAGCCGGCCAGCGGCCGGCACTACCGGTGGGTGCCGACCCCATGCCACCGGTGGGTGCCGACCGTTGGTCGGCACACCCTGCAGGCCCCCGCCAGCCACGGCCGGGGCCCATCCACGCTAGAATTACCCCCTTATCGAGTCCCCCAAGCCGCATATGAGCCACTACGAAGGCGATCTTCGCACTCCCGAGTCGGCGCGCTTCGCCATCCTGGCCAGCCGCTGGAACGCCCGCATCACCGACGCGCTGGTCGCAGGCGCGCGCCTGAGCCTGGCCGGCAACGGCATCACCGAAGCCAACATCGACGTGATCCGCGTGCCGGGTGCCTGGGAACTGCCGCTGGTGGCTGCACGCCTGGCCGCCGCCCATGAACACGCCGCCATCCTCACCCTGGGCTGCGTCATCCGTGGCGACACCCGCCACTACGAACACGTGGCCGACCGCTGTGCCGAAGGCCTGATGCGCGTGCAGCTGGATTTCGGCGTGCCGGTGCTGAACGGCGTGCTGGCGGTGGAACGCGTTGAAGACGCCGAGGCCCGCGCAGGCGGCAGCCACGGCAACAAGGGCGAGGAAGTCGCACTCGCCGCACTGGAAATGGTCAATCTGCTGGAGCAACTGCCATGAACAAGAACACCCAGGGCAAGCCCTCCGGTAAACCCGTCCGCCGCGATGGCGTCGACCCGGTGCTGCGCTCGCGCGCCCGCCGTCGTGCCGTGCAGGCCATCTACGCCTGGCAGATCTCCGGCGGCAACGCGCAGTCGCTGATCGCCCAGTTCGCCCACGAGCAGGCCCGCGAAATCGCCGACCTGGCGTACTTCGAGGCGCTGGTGCACGGCGTGCTCGACAACCGTCGCGACATCGACGAAGCGCTCGGCCCGTACCTGGACCGTGGCATCGAGGAAGTGGATGCGATCGAACGCGCGGTGCTGCGCCTGGCCGCCTACGAGCTTCGCTACCGCCTGGACGTGCCGTACCGCGTGGTGATCAACGAGGCCATCGAATCGGCCAAGCGCTTCGGTTCCGAACATGGCCATACCTACGTCAACGGCGTGCTGGATCGTGCCGCCGTGGAATGGCGCAAGGTCGAATCGGGTCATTGACCCGCCTGTGGTAGTGCCGGCCGCTGGCCGGCAGCTGCAGGGATCCTGAGGTTGCCGGCCAGCGGCCGGCACTACCGCCCACCGCGCGATGCGCGGCACGAACAACAGCGGGAACGCCCCATGTCCCTGGCCGAATTCGCCCTCATCGACCGCATCCGCGCCCGCACCCTCGAGCGCGACGACATCCTGCTTGGCATCGGTGACGACGCCGCGCTGCTGCAGCCGCGCGCCAACGAACAACTGGTGGTCACCGCCGACACGCTCAACAGCGGCGTGCACTTCCCGGTGGAAACCCCGGCCTTCGACATCGGCTGGAAGACCCTGGCGGTCAACCTGTCGGACCTGGCCGCGATGGGCGCGCGCCCGGCGTGGTGCACGCTGGCGTTGTCGCTGCCGGAAGCGTCTGAAGACTGGATCGAGGCCTTCGCCGATGGCTTCTTTGCCCTGGCCGACCAGCACGACATCGCGCTGATCGGTGGTGACACCACGCGCGGCCCGCTGTCGCTGTCGGTGACCGCGATGGGCCAGGTCGGGCGTGGCCAGGCGCTGCGCCGCGACCGCGCGCAGGTGGGTGATGACATCTGGGTGAGCGGCCCGCTGGGCGATGCCGCCGGCGCGCTGCGCCTGTGGCAGCAGGGTGCACTGAGCATCGCCACCGCCACGCTGCTGGCCGACTACGAAAGCCTGCGCCTGCGCCTGCTGCGGCCAACGCCACGCGTGACGCTTGGCCTGCGCCTGCGGGCCTTCGCGCACGCGGCGGTGGACGTGTCCGACGGCCTGCTGGCCGACCTCGGTCATATCACCACGCGCAGCAACGTGGCCGCACATGTCGATGCCGATTCGCTGCCGATCTCGCACGCGCTGCGTGAGCTGCTCGGTCGTGAGGCCGCACGCGACTGCGCACTGCGCGGTGGCGACGATTACGAGCTGTGCTTCACTGCCGCCGCCGACCAGCGCGACGCGCTGCACTACCTGGCCGAATCGCTGGACGTGCCGCTCACCCGCATCGGCCGAATTGCCGAAGGGCAGGGCGTACACGTGGACGGCGAAGCCGCCGGCGGCGGTTACCAGCACTTCGCGTAGCAGCAGCGGTACTGCCCTGCTGGGTCAACCTTCGGGGTGGGGTCAGATCCCTTTGCGCCGCAAAGGGATCTGACCCCAGGTGCGCACTGTTTGGGTTGACGTGGCATTTGTAGAGCCGAGCCCACGCTCGGCTGCAATCCGATTGGAGCGTGATGAGCCGAGCATGGGCTCGGCTCTACAGATGCCATTACACCGCCCGCAACTGCACATCCACATACTCGGCCAGCCCACGGCAGGCCAGCAGCAGCCCTTCGCGCGCGCCATCGCCCATCTGCTGGTCAATATCCCCATCCACGCGTACGCGTTCGGTGGCGTGCAGCAGTTCCAGCAGGAAACTCAGCCCCGCATTGGCGCGGTCGATACGCGCCATGGCAAGGCGCTGCCCGGCTGTGCGGTTGGTGCCGGGCCATGGTTGACCATCGGCGGCATCGCCTTGGCGGATGTGCTGCAGGCAGGCCTGCAGGGTAATGGCCCCGGCACTGTTGCCGGTCTGCAGCGCAACGAAGGTATCTTCCAGCGTGCGGGCCAGGTCATCGGGCAGGCGCGTGGCGGCCTCGCCCAGGGTGGCGGAAAGGTGCGGGTAGGGGGAAGCGGTCATGGCGGCGTCCTTGTGCAAGCGGCAAGGGGCCACCCTGCTTAACAGCGAGGGTGGCGGACGGTGCGTGGTTGCAATACCGGTGGTTAATGTCGTCAAACGCCGGCGGGCACGAGGCCCCCACGCACCGCCCGCCATAGGTGCGCGGACAGAATGCCTGCCGACGCCACCCAACAAGGAAAGGGCGACGCCGGCAGGCAAGCGTAAACGACATTCACCAAACGGGATTGCAAGCCCGTGCCACCCGTTGTTGGTGGCGCTAGATGATCTGCATGCAGTGCCACGTATGCCAATGAGAAAGATTTGAAAATTCGAAAACGTTGCAGACGTGCGGCGCGACGTCAGTGTGGTGATTACGACATTCCCACAGGGGCGAACTGGGACCGGAGCTGAACCATGTCCCGGCCTGTCGCGATCATCCATTGAATGACTGCGGCAGCGGTCGTGATGCTGTCGGATCGTTTTCCACCCGATGCCTGCATGTCCCCTCCCGAACGTTCCCGCAACGCTGCCATTGACGGCCTGCGTGCATTGGCGGTGCTGGCCGTCATCCTGTTTCACGCCAACGCAGCCTGGTTACCGGGTGGCTTCACCGGTGTGGATCTGTTCTTCGTGGTGTCCGGCTTCGTGATCAGCCAGTCGTTGGCTTCGCGCGCCCATGCGTCGCTGGGCGCGATGCTGCTCGATTTCTACCGGCGCCGCGTGCTGCGCCTGTTGCCGGCGTTGCTGGTGATGCTGGTGACCACTTTCATACTGTCTGCGCTGTTCATTCCCCGCGCGTGGCGCAATGAGCAGTTCGACCAGACCGGCTGGGCCGCGCTGGTCGGCTTCAGCAACATCGTGCTGGCTGGTCAGCAGGACGACTACTTCTCACCCGGCGCGGAACTGAACCCTTTCCTGCACACGTGGACGCTGGGCGTGGAGGAACAGTTCTACCTGGTCTTCCCGCTGCTGTTCTTCGTGTGGCTGCGCGGGCGTGAGCGCTGGCCGTGGTTGCGCTGGTTGTTGCCGGTGCTCACCCTGCTGTCGCTGGCGTGGGCAGGCTGGCAGGCGCAGACGGCACCGGCGGCAGCGTTCTACCTGCTGCCGGCGCGATTCTGGGAGTTGGCTGCGGGCGCGCTGCTGTACCAGTGGATGCGCACGCGCACGCCGGGCCAGAACGGTGATGCGGTTGCAGTGGTCGGTCTGGCACTGCTGGGTGCAGGCGTGGTGATCGCACCGCAGCTGGCGATGCCGGTTCCCGGCGTGCTGGCCACCGTGGCCGGTACCCTGCTGCTGTTGGCAAGCGTGTCGATGCCGGGGACATCACGCCTCGCCCGCGTGCTGGGCTGCGCACCGCTCGCCTACCTGGGGCGCCTGTCCTATTCGCTGTACCTGTGGCATTGGCCGCTGCTGGTGCTGCTGCGCTGGACCTACGGCCTGCACGGCGCCGCGCTGTGGCTGTATCCGGTACTGCTGCTGGCGCTATCGGCTGTGTCGTATCACTTCATCGAGCGTCCGCTGCGCAGTGCGTTGCCGCTGCTGCGCCTGGCACCGGCCAAGGTGCTGGCGATGGCGGTACCGCTGGTGGCGCTGTGTGGCGCGGGTGCCTGGGCCACGGTGGAGTACCATGAGCAGGTCTCGCTGAGCGTGACCCGCGACGGCTATGCATGGCAGGCGCGTCGCTACCCCGCGTGGCGCCCACTGGAGCCGCTGAGTGCGCCGGCGCTTGAAGGGCGGCGCCTGTTCGTGGCCGGCGATTCGCACGCGGCGGCGTATCGCACCATGACCAGCATGGTCGTGCGCCAGACCGGCATGGAGCTGCGCCAGCAGGATCGCGGCGGCTGCAGCTTCGTCAATCTGCTGCGGGCCAGTCCAGCCGATTGCCAGGACTTCATTGAGCACACGCTGTCGACCATCGAGCGCGATGCACGCCCCGGTGACATCGTGCTGCTGGCGGCCTTGCGCATGCCGGAGCTGCGTGGATTCGACTGGCGGCGACAGGATGCGCAGGAAATCTATCGTCAACTGCTCGCCGAGCGCACCCCGACCGATGCGCAGGCCGCGCGTGATGAGGCTGATCATGTTCTTGGACGTCTGCAGAAGCTGGGCGTGCAAGTGGTTTTGGATGCACCGCTGCCGTTGTTCAAGGCCGGTGCGTACCGCTGTTCCGACTGGTTCAACCGCCGCAACCCGGCGTGTGCCGGTGGCCTGAGCATGCCGCGCGATGATCTGGAGAGGCTGCGTGCGCCGCAGATGGCGTTGCTGGCCGAGCTGGCAGCGCGCTATCCATCGCTCACGGTGTGGGATCCGCTGCCGCTGCTGTGCGGGCCAACGACCTGTTCGGCGGTGGAAGACGGGGAACCGCTGTTCTTCGACAACGACCACCTGAGCGGGCATGGCAACCGCGTGCTGTTGCCCAGTTTCCGGCAGACCCTGATCGATATTGCAGGCGACACGCCGGTGTAGAGCCGAGCCCACGCTCGGCTTGCGCGCGCAGCGCGGGCTTGATCGCGATCTGGTCGAAGCGCAGCCGAGCATGGGCTCGGCTCTACAGAAGTGCGAAGGGGAACGTCACATGGTTGTAGAGCCGAGCCCACGCTCGGCTTGCGCGCGCAGCGCGGGCTTCATCGCGATCTGGTCGAAGAGCAGCCGAGCATGGGCTCGGCTCTACAGGAGTGCGAAGGAGTGTGCGCGGTCTATGCCGGCGGCAGTACCTTGCCCGGGTTGAGGATACCGTCCGGGTCAAGCGCGGCTTTGATCGCGCGCATCGTCGCCAGCGTAGCCGGTGTGAACGCCTGCGCCATGAAATCGCGCTTGGCCAGGCCGATGCCGTGTTCGCCCGACAACGTGCCACCCAGTGCCAGCGTCAGCTCGAAGATCTTCGGCAGCGCGGCATGCGCGCGCATGTTTTCATCTGCATCCTCCGGGTGATAGAGGATGTTGACGTGCAGGTTGCCGTTGCCGGCGTGGCCGAAGGTGACGATGGTGAGCGCGTAGTCCCGTGCCAGGGCCTGCACGCCGGCCACCAGTTCCGGAATGCGCGACACCGGAACCACCACGTCTTCATTGATCTTGCCCGGCGCGACGCTGCGCAGCGCAGGCGACAGCGCCTTGCGCGCCGCCCACAGCTGGTCGCGCGCGCGGCCTTCCATCGCCACGTCCAGCTCGATCATGCCGTCGCCTTCGGCGGCGCTGGCCAATGCCTGCAACAGATAGGGCAGGGTGTCGTGGTCACCATCGGCCTCGACCAGCAGCATCGCACCGGCCTCCGGCACGTCAGCACCATTGAGCCGCAGCAGCTCCAGGCTGCGCGCGTCCATGAATTCCAGGCGGGTGGGTACCACCGGCTGCGACATCAACCGCGATACGGCGGCCGCAGCAGCATCGGCATCGCGGTACAGCACGCGCAGACCGGCCTGGCTGACCGGCAGCGGGGTCAGTTTCAGCGTGGCTTCCACGATCAGTGCCAGCGTGCCTTCGCTGCCCACCAGCAGGTGGGTGAGGTCGTAGCCGGTGGCATCCTTGGTGTAGGCACCACCGCAGCGGATCAACTCGCCGGTGCCGGTGACGGCCACCAGGCCCAGCACGTTGTCGCGGCTGGTGCCGTACTTCACCGCGCGCGGGCCGCCCGCATTGCAGGCCAGGTTGCCACCGACGCTGCAGATCTCCGCACTGGACGGGTCCGGTGCCCAGAACAGGCCGTGCGGGGCCAGTGCTTGCTGCAGGGCGCCATTGAGCACGCCCGGTTGCACCACCGCGCAGCGATCGCCGGCGCGGATCTCGACGATGCGGTCCATGCGGGTGAACGACAGCACGATGCTGCCGGGCAGCGGCACGGCCGCGCCGGTGGTGCCAGTGCCGGCGCCACGTGCGACCAGAACCACGCCATGCGCGCGGCATGCACGCACCAGCGCCTGCACCTGCTCGATGTCCGCCGGAAACGCCACTGCAGCCGGGCGCTGATGGCGCCATGAGTTGTCCTGTGCGTTGGCCTCCAGCGCGCCGTCATCCATGCGCCAGCCCTCCGCGCCCAGCAGGGTGGAAAGTTCAGTAACCAATGCGGTGGGCAGGGCAGGACTCATGACGGATCTCGTGGGGCAGCAGGAGCGGGTTGGATCAGTTTCCAGGCGACAACGGCGCCGGCCAGTGGCAGCCACACCCAGCGCAGTTCGGAGAGCAGGGTAGCCACGCCGCGTGCGCTGAAGAACTGTGGCGCGAACGGTGACACGCGGATGGGGCGCCACGGCGCGAAGAAGCGCTGTTCGCTCCACGGCCAGGCCAGCGCAACGCCCAGGCCACCGGAGGTCATCGCATCCAGCAGCGGATGGCTGGCGGCGCAGACGAAGACGAATACCGCCGCTTGCACGGTAGATGCCAACCTTGGTTGGCACACACCCGCCGACCAAGGTCGGCGACTACCAAAGAACGCCAACACCGCAGCCAATGCGGCCAGCACGCCGGCAAACAGCAGTGAATGACTGGCGCCACGATGGCCGAACGCATCGGCGTAGGGAATATGCAGCGCAAAGGCCAGTACATCGGCATCGGGCAGCATGGCGGCGATCACGCCGGCGGCCAGCAGGCGCGGCGGGATGCGGCCACGATCCGCGGCGCACCACAGCGCCAGCGGCACAGCGGCATGGGTGATGATCGAAGGCATCAGTCACGCACCGTGGTCGTGCCGGCTCTGGCAGCTGCCAACCCTGGTTGGCACACAAGCGCCGACCAAGGTCGGCCTCTACCAGAGCGGACGGTACCCATCAGCAATCATCCAGCCGGAATGCATCACGCAGCCAGTGCAGCTGCGGCGGTTCGCCACTGGCTTCCACCACATCGAAGCGGCAGGGTGCATTGGCCAGCACCGGGTTGTCCTGCAGGTACAGTTGCGCGGCATGGGCCAGGCGCCGGCACTTGCGCGCATCCACTGACGCGGCGCCGCCACCGAAATCGGATCGCGCGCGGTAGCGCACTTCCACGAACACCACGGTGCCGGCATCGTCCATCACCAGGTCCAGTTCACCGCCGCGATAGCGCACATTGCGCGCACGCGGCTGCAGTCCGGCCTGTTGCAGGTGCTGCTCGGCGGCGGCTTCCACCGCCGAGCCCCGTTGGCTGCGTTCAGCGACCACCGACGATCGGCATCGGCCGGCCGCCATTGAAGGTCGACCAGGCCGGCTGGCGCAGGATGTTGCCGTTGCTGTCCAGGAACAGGGTGCCGGTGGCACCGTCCAGGCCGCCTTCGTTGGACAGCTTGTCCAGGTAGGCGGTGATCTTCCAGGCGTCGGCACCGAAGGCGAACAGGCGGCCGGCCGCACCGCGTGCGCTCGGCAGGGTGCTGGCCACCTGGCTGGCCGACGGCAGGCCGGACACGCTGCGCACGTTCCAGGCTTCGTTCGGGTAGACAATGCCGTCCAGCGCCACGTCTTCTTCCACCTTGCCGCTGCCAACGGTCAGCTGCGAGGTGCCGACGCGGGTCGCGCCGCCTGCACCGGCCAGCGCCAGCTGCGGCGCCAGCAGGCGCGCCTGCGGCGCACGCACGGCGAGGAACACGGCATCGACCTGGCCGGCGTTGCGCACCTGCGCGCCGACATCGCCGACGGCATCGGTGACGCCGATCGTGGCCACCACCTGGCCACCGCGCTGCGCGAAGCGCTGGGCAAAGGCGGCGGCGGCACGGCGGCCGGTGTCGTCAGCGCTGTTGATCACCAGCGCCTTGACGCGCTCGCGGCCACGCAGGTACTCGGCGGCGACGATGCCATCGTCTTCCGGCGCCAGCGAGAAGCCGGCACTGCCGGCCGGCGGTGCGTCCTTGCCGCGGTTCAGGGCCAGCACCGGCACCTGCAGCTGCTGGCGGCCGTACACCGCGTCCACTTCGTCGCGGCCCAGCGGGCCGACCACGAAGTCGGCACCGGAGGCGACGGCCTTGTCATAGGCGGCCAGGGCACCGGCCGGGGTGCCGGCGGTGTCGAAGAAGTTGATGTCCGGGCGGCGCCGGCTTTCACCGTAGTAGGCGCTCAACAGGCCATCGCGCACCGGCTGTGCGGCGGTGGCCAGGCGGCCGCTGAGCGGCAGCAGCACGGCCAGCTTGGCCGGCGGGCGGTAACCGTCGCTCATCGCCGGCGGGCGCTTGCTGGTGTCGAACTGGGCCGCGCCATCGCGGTCGAACGGGCGCGGCAGCGGCAGGCCGCGCGCGATCAGTGCACGGCCGGCGAAGTTGTAGAGCGGGTCGTTGGCCGGCAGGGCGGCGGCACGGCTGCGCAGGGTGGCGTCGTCGAGGGTGCCGAGCAGGCCGGCAATGGCGGCCTGGTTCTCGCTGCGCGCGCTGCCGGTCAGGCTGGAATGGGCGCGGGCCCGTTCGGTGGCGGCACCGAAGGCATCGCCGGTGCCCTGCAGGGCACTGGCACGGGCCAGGTACCAGCGTGTGCGCAGGGCCGGCAGCACGTTGTCGCCGTGGTCCTTCAGCAGGGCCAGCGCCTGCGCCGGCTGCTTATCGGCCAGGGCCAGCTCGGCACTGGTCAGCTGGTAGCGCTGCAGGCTGGCGCCGGACAGCTGGCGTGCGGTGAGCTGGCCGAGCAGGCTGCGCGCGCGGGCACTGTCGCCGGCGAGGTGCCAGGCCCAGGCCGCATCGGCCAGTGCGTTGCTGCGGGCGCCGCCGCGCAGGGTGGAGGCCAGGCCTTCCAGCTGCAGCGCGGCATCGCGCGGCTTGCCTTGTTCGATCAGCGCCAGCGCCTGGCTCTGGGCCGGCGAATCGGGCGTGCTGGTCAGGCTGGTGGTGGCACAACCGGCCAGCAGCATCAGCGACAACGACAGGGCGGAGATCCGTGCGGCGGGCTTGTTCATGATCGGGTCCATGCGATGGGGGCAGCGGCCTTGGCCGGGTACACGCTACGATTCTACCCTTGCCCCGTGAGTACCGCTGAAATGAGTGTGCCAACCCTGTACGTCGTCGCCACGCCGATCGGCAACCTGGCCGATCTGAGCCCGCGCGCGCAGGAGGTGCTGCGTTCGGTGGCGGCCATCTGTGCCGAGGACACCCGCCGCAGCGGCCAGCTGCTGTCCCATTTCGGCATCCAGCAACCGCTGGTGGCCCTGCACGAACACAATGAAGAGGCCCTGGCGCAGCGCCTGGTTTCGCGATTGCAGGCCGGCGAGTCGCTGGCGCTGGTCAGCGATGCCGGTACCCCGCTGGTCAGTGACCCCGGTTTCCGCCTGGTGCGTGCCGCGCGCGCGGCGGGCATCAAGGTCAGCCCGGTGCCCGGTGCCTGCGCCGCCATCGCCGCGCTGAGCGTGGCCGGCCTGCCCAGCGACCGTTTCAGCTTCGAGGGTTTCCTGCCGGCCAAGGCCAGCGGCCGCCGCGACCGCCTGCAGGCGCTGGCCGGCGAAGTGCGCACGATGGTGTTCTACGAATCCTCGCACCGTATCGCCGAGTCGCTGGCCGACATGGCGGCGATCTTCGGCGGCGAGCGCCCGGCGGTGCTGGCCCGCGAGCTGACCAAGCTGTTCGAGACCGTGCTTGATGGCGACCTGGCGGGGCTGCTGGCCCAAGTCGAGGCCGACGACAACCAGCGCAAGGGCGAGTTCGTGGTGATGGTGCAGGGTGCCGGTGACGACGAGGAAGCGCAGCTGGCGCATGGTCGCCGCGTCTACGCGAAGCTGAGCGAGCACCTGCCGCCGTCGACCGCCGCCAAGCTGGCCGCGGAACTGACCGGTGCGCCGCGCAAGGCGCTGTACGGCAGTTGATCGCTCGCTCCGGGCCATGTCGGGGCAGCGCGCGGCGCGAAATGCGAAACGGTTCGGATCCGCCGGAGGGACGCCAACCTCTGCCGCGTGAACGTGCTCACGTGCGCGGCTGAGGGACGAATCCGGGGACAGGCGATGTCGTGATGAGCAGCAATGACCGACCCACTGATGATCGTACGAAGCCTGCAGCCTTGGGTATTGCGGGACGTCCTGCAGAGCGGCATTGAGATCAGTCGAGCCCGTGCGGATACTCCCGATGCGGAAGGGTGTCCGTAGTGTGACCCCATTTCCGAGGCCTCTGACGCGTGAGGACCGGTGCTCGGGATGTCTTCAAATGCCTGTCCTGGGCGAAGACGCTCCGGCACACGCCTCTTCATTCCCCACTTGGGAGCAATTGTTCGAGATGGCATTGACAGCCTACCTTCAGGCTCATTTCCTGCCAAAGGATGTGTTCGCCGCATTCTGCAATGTGTCAGAAGAATGGCTAAGTCGCCTGATTGCAGTGCGCGCGGTGCCGGAGCCCACCTGCACCTGCGAGGAAGGCACCATCTATGCGCGTGCGTCGATGCCGTTCTCGCCGACCGAGTATGACCGTAGCAGTAGAAAGCGGTTGGTCGACGATCCTCGCCGGGAGCTGGGCGAAAAGTCCTGAAAGGCGTGCAGACCTGCATGGCTCGTTCACAGACTGGGACGCTGGAACACGGCAGCGGCCGAATTCCGGGGGGGGCTAAGGGGCGAAGCTCTCAAATTTCCTTCAGGGAGGAAAGACAGATGTTTGAAAAGGGACTGTTCCTGCTGTTCGCACTGGCCGATGTGCCAGCTCCTGCAGCTGAAGCGCCGCCACCCGCAGCCATTACCGAAGCCGATCTGGGCCCGGACTATGTCGGCTACCTGCTGTTCGATCCGGGGTTGGTCGAGTTCAATCGGCTGCAGTCGGTTCGCGATTACGGCAATTACCTGACCTACCGCGCGGCACGTGACGCGTTGGAGAGCTACGAGGCATGTCTGCAGGTGGGGGCCGACAACCACGCACAGATCGAGGCGGCCTACCAGCAGTTGGTGAACAGCCAGCAGCGGTACGTCAGCGCGGCGCAATGGCGCGACCTGCGGCAGGCCCTGCGTGCGAGGCGCGAGCCGGTGCCCGAGCGCGCGTCGTGGCAATGCGCCGCATTCGTGGACAACGCGCCCTATTTCGATGCGGGGTTGGACGATGCACTGCTGGGCGCCACCGAATTGGCGCGCGAGCAGGCCGGGGAAGGGGATTCGCGTAGCGACGCGCTGCGCCCGGTCCTCGGCGTTCAGATGGGGGGCGCGACCGTGATCGAATCCGAGCCTGACGAGGGTCCGGCCCATCGCGCCGGCCTGCGCAAGGGGGATGAGGTGCTGGCCGTGGCGGGTACCCGAGTGAAGACCGTCTTCGGTGTCGGCCAAGCGTTGAAAGCCTACGCGCCGGGCGATCGCGTGGACGTGCGCGTCCGCCGCATTGAATGGGACGGTTCGCAACCGCAGGTGCGGGAATTGATCGTAGGTGTGGTGCTGGAGTCGCGGGCGGTGGTGATGGCGAGGGCGAAGGGCCGCTAGAGCCACGCCACGCGTGGATGAACCGGCCGCCGCGATCGGCACGGCAGGAAGGGCGTGCGTACGCTAGAATACGCGCTGGCGGAGCCGGCCAGACAGTCGCGTCATCCCTTCGGGGGTGCCGAGGAAAGTCCGGGCTCCATAGGGCAAGGTGCCAGGTAACGCCTGGGCGGCGCAAGCCGACGGAAAGTGCAACAGAAAGATACCGCCTACGTCTTCTTCGGAAGGCCGGTAAGGGTGAAATGGTGCGGTAAGAGCGCACCGCGAGTCTGGCAACAGACCGGCACGGCAAACCCCACCTGGAGCAAGACCAAATAGGGATCCTTTGGCGCGGCCCGCGTTGGATCCGGGTAGGTTGCTTGAGCGTTGCGGTGACGTAACGCCTAGAGGAATGACTGTCCACGACAGAACCCGGCTTATCGGCCGGCTCCGCCTCTTTTTCCGGTAAGCCGAGCACGGCTCGGCTCTACAGTACAGCCGAGCCATGCTCGGCTGCTTTCCGTCCAGACGCTCGGGATGTTGTTCAGCCCGGCGTGCGGTACTGCCCGGCGGAAATGAACTGCGAGAAGCGCTCGCACCACACCACCACCGTGGTGTAGTCGTCCACGTCCACGTTCGCGGGCACCTCGACCAGGAAGCGGTTGAAGGTCTTTACCTCGCCGATGCGCTGGGCCTGCGCCTTGATCTTCAGGAAGTCGGCCTTGTTATCGACGAAGTCACGGACCAGGTACACCTTGTAATCCGGGCCCGGTCCCATCTTCCCGTCGAAGGCGACCTGGGTGGCACTGACGCTGACCTTGCCTTCGGCCCAGTGCACCGCATCGCTGCCTTTGAGGTCGCGGCGGAAGGTGGTGCGGTAGGTGGCGTCTTTCATTGCGGCCTGTACCTGGGCGACCGGCGGGTCATCGGGGGCGATCAGGATCGGCAGCAGATAGACGCCCAGGCCGAAGCCCAGGCCGAGGGTGAGCAGATGGGTGGCGAGCAGGATGAGGATGCGGCGCATGGGGCCTCCTTGTGGTTGCGGTCGATCGCGCGGCGTGGTGCCGGGCGCGACCACCCTGGGAGGTCAGGGCCGACATTTATAGACACAGTGCCGAATGCGAAAAGGACACAGTGGGCGGGCTGGAATGCCGGGACCCCTGTGGCACGGGCACATTGCGGTCGCGGCTGAAAGCTGAATGACGTTTCAAGCCCGCTGCGATGGCGACCGCCGTCACGTGGATCGCGACATCAAGCTGCGGGTAGTGCCGGCCGCTGGCCGGCAGCTTCATGGCGAATCCGAGCATCCAAAGGCTGCCGGCCAGCAGCCGGCACTACCCCCGCCACGAGCATCCGGCCAAGGGCCGTCTTGATCGGGTCAGAAAATGACGTGGCTTTGTCCGCTCGGTCACCCTGCGGGCCGAAGCGGCGTTCGTGGATCTCGCCGTGGCCGTCGGCGTCGATCAGCAGCACGGTGCTGGCGCGGGTGCCGTAGTCGTCGCCGCGGATGAAGGCCGGGCTCAACCAGCGCTCGCGTTCCAGGCCGATGCCGGTGTCGGGCAGGTCGCTGTCGGCGGGGCGGTGTTCATCGGCCAAGGCATTCCAGAGCGGGGTCAGGTCCGGGGTCAGATCCCTTTCGCGTTGCGAAAGGGATCTGATCCCGTCTGCTTCCAGCCATGCCGACAGCGCGGCCATCAGCCGTCGGGTCTTCGGCCAGGGCGCGTCCAGCGCGCCGTTGGACATGCCGTGGACGCCCGGGCCAAGCGTCTGCCGTTCGGCGGGATGGTTGCCCAGGTACTCCAGGCTGTCGCCATCGGCCAGCAACAGATTGAATGGAGCGTAGGCACCCGCCACGGTTGCCAGCCGCTCGATATGCACGGCGGCCGGGTCGCGGCCGCGCAGGAAGTCGGCCACCAGCGCGCCCCGCGACGGTCCGGTCTGGGCCGCCAGCGGGTCGCGGACGTTGGTGACCACCGCCATCCGGCCCGAGGCGCCGACCCCGGCCCAGCCACCGCCGGAGCGCAGGTCGCGTCCCCCGATGACGGAGGTCTCATCCTGCCAGGGGGCCAGCGCCGCGGTGGGGCGGGCGTGGAACTCATCACGGTTGCCGGTCATTACCAGCCGCCAGCGCGGGTGGTGCATCCAGCCAAGAGCGAGCAGGCACATGGCCTCATTGTGCACCGTTTGCGCATTACGGCGCCGTTTCCGGCCAGGCCGGGATGAATGCGCGGTCGATGTTTCACGCCCCGTCCACGCCCCTGAACTTCCGTTCAATCTCAAAAATTGAGACGGATCAGCAACTTGTGGATAAGCCTTGAACAATTCTCTAAAGGTTGTTGCAAGCCATTGATGCGGCTGGCGATTTCCCTGCTGAAAAGTTGTTGACAACCCTCTGCCCGCTGCTAAGGTGGGCATCAGAGGGAAATCCGGGTGTTTTGTGGGTTTTCGTGGTTCAATGTTTCACCGGGCGAAGGACAAGGTGCAGGCGTCGTGTTCCAGGGCGAGACGGCCATCACAGTTGACGACAAGGGGCGCATGGCGGTTCCCACCGCTTACCGCGACCTCGTCGCGCGCGCCAGCAACAACCGTCTCGTGCTGACCTACAACCCGTTCGAAGCCGGCTGCCTGTGGCTGTACGCAGAGTCGGAATGGGAACGGGTCCGCGACGATGTGATGTCCAAGCCCAACACCCAGCGCGTCGTGCGCCTGTTGCAGCAGAAGCTGGTCGGCTCGGCCGCCCATCTGGAACTGGACGGCAACGGTCGCATCAGCATCCCCGCCAGCCACCGCGGTGCGGTGGGCATTGAGAAGAAGGCGGTATTGCTCGGCATGGGCGACAAGTTCGAATTGTGGAGCGAGCAGGCGCATCGGGCCCTGATCCAGCAGACGTTGTCTGACGAGGATCTGGGTGATGGGTTGCTCGACCTGAAGTTGTGAGCCGGGGTGCCCGGATGCGCCCAGAAGCGCAGACCGGTCACCTTCCGGTGTCGCAGTCGCCGGCGGTGCACCTGCCGGTCCTGTACACCCAGGTCCTTGAAGGCCTGAGGGTGATCGAAAACGGACGTTATCTGGATGGCACGTTCGGTCGTGGCGGTCATGCACGTGGCGTGCTTACCCAGCTCGGTCCCGAGGGGCGCCTGCTGGTCATGGACAAGGATCCGGAAGCCATCGCCGTTGCCGAGCGCGATTTCGCGCCGGATCCGCGCGTGTCCATCTTCCGTGGCAGCTTCGCCCAGCTGCTGCAGTGGGATGCCACGGCCGAAGGCCTGGACGGCGTGCTGTTCGACCTGGGCGTGTCGTCGCCGCAGCTGGATGTGGCCGAACGAGGCTTCAGCTTCGGCAAGGACGGCCCGCTGGACATGCGCATGGACCCGGACAGCGGTGAAAGCGCCGCGCAGTGGATCAACCGCGTCGAAGAGCGCGAGATCGCCGACGTGCTGTGGACCTATGGCGAAGAGCGGCAGAGCCGGCGCATCGCCCGCGCCATCGTGGCCCGCCGCGAGAAGCAGCCGTTCTCCCGCACCGCCGAACTGGCCGAGCTTATCGCCTCGGTGATGCCGCGTGGCAAGGACAAGATCCACCCGGCCACGCGCAGCTTCCAGGCCATCCGCATCCACATCAACCGCGAGCTGGCAGACCTGGAAGCGGGGCTCGATGCGGCGGTGGAAAGGCTCAAGCCCGGTGGCCGTCTGGCGGTGATCAGCTTCCACTCGCTGGAAGACCGCATCGTCAAGCAGTACATGAACCGCCTGGCCAAGGCGCCACCGGCCAACCGCCGCCTGCCCGAGGCCGTTGCGTTCGTGCCGACGCTGGACCTGATCGGCGGGGCCATCAAGGCCACCGACGAAGAGCTGGCCGCCAACCCGCGCGCCCGCAGCGCGGTGCTGCGCGTGGCCCAGAAACGGGAGGCCGACGCATGAGCCGGCTGCTGCTGATCATCCTGTTGGCCTGCACCGTGGCCTCGGCGATCGGCGTCGTGTTCGTGCGTCACCGTCATCGGCAGACGTTCATCGAGCTGTCGCGCGCCGAGCGCAAGCGCGATGACATCAACCTGGAATTCGGCCGCCTGCAGCTGGAGCAGGCCACGTTGGCCGAAGCCAACCGTGTCGATCGCATCGCCCGCGAAAAGCTCGGCATGAAGTTCCCCGAGGCCGCCGACATCGTGGTGGTGCGCCCATGAGCAAGGCCGGTCGCAACCGTCCACGCAATGCCTTCAACCTGCGCCAGCGCCTGCGCTGGGTCGCGCTGGCGCTCGGCCTGTGCTCGGTGTCGCTGGTCGGCCGCGCGGCCTACGTGCAGATCATCAACAGCGACTTCTACCAGCGCCAGGGCGAGGCCCGCTATCTGCGCGAGCTGCCGATCAAGACTTCGCGCGGCATGATCACCGACCGCAACGGCGAGCCGCTGGCGGTGTCCACGCCGGTTGCCTCGATCTGGGTCAACCCGCAGGACCTGCTGCGTTCGCCCGAGCGCATCCCCGAGCTGGCCCAGGCGGTCGGCATGTCGGTGGATGAGCTGAGCAGCCGCCTGTCGCAGAAGTCGGACAAGGAATTCATGTATCTGCGTCGCCGGATCAATCCGGACGAGGCAGAGAAGGTGGTCGCGCTGAAGATTCCGGGCGTGGCGGCTCAGCGCGAGTTCCGCCGCTTCTACCCGCAGGGTGAGGCGATGGCGCACGTGCTGGGCTTCACCAACATCGATGATCGCGGCCAGGAAGGCCTGGAACTGGCCTTCGACGAATGGCTGCGCGGCAAGCCCGGTGCGAAGCGGGTGATCCGCAACCGCAAGGGGGAAACCGTCGAAAGCGATCTGCTGCGTGCCGCTGAGCCGGGCAAGGACCTGACCCTCAGCATCGACCGCCGCATCCAGTACCTGGCCTTCAAGGAGCTGCGCAACGCGCTGGTGGCCAACAAGGCGGCCGGTGGTTCGATGGTGATCATGGACGTGACCACCGGCGAGATCCTGGCCATGGTCAACCTGCCCACCTACAACCCGAATTCGTTGACCGGCGCGATCCCTGATACGCGCCGCAACCGTGCGGTGACCGACCTGGTCGAGCCGGGTTCGACGATGAAGCCGCTGACCATCGCCACCGCGCTGCAGGCCGGTGCGGTGACCAAGGACACCATCATCGACACCAACCCGGGCTACATGACGCTGGGTCGCTTCACCATCCGCGACGTGCCACGCAACAACGGCGTGCTGAACGTGACCGGCGTGATCACCCGCAGTTCGAACGTGGGTGCAGCCAAGGTTGCGGCGAAGATGCCGGACCAGACCTTCTACGACGGCGTGCGCCGCTTCGGCTATGGCTCGGCGCCGCACAGCGGTTTCCCCGGTGAATCGGCTGGTGTGGTGATGCGTCCGGCGCGCTGGTCGGGGACCACCAAGACCACCATGTCCTACGGCTACGGCCTGTCGGTCACGCCACTGCAGATTGCCACCGCCTACTCGGCGCTGGCCAACGGCGGGCGCCTGATCGCGCCGACCTTCGTCAAGGGCCAGCGCAACGAAGGCCAGCAGATCATCGACGAGAACGTCGCCAGGCAGGTGGTGGCGATGATGGAAACGGTGGTCACCCAGGGCGGCGCCAAGCAGGCGGCGGTGCTGGGCTACCGCGTGGCCGGCAAGACCGGCACTGCACGCAAGGCTGGCCCGGGCGGTTACGAGCGCGGGCATTACAACGCGCTGTTCGCCGGCGTGGTGCCGGCCACCAACCCGCGCTTCGCCACCGTCATCGTCATCAACGATCCGCAGGCCGGCAAGTTCTACGGCGGCCTGGTGTCGGCGCCGGTCTATCACAACGTGATGGAAGGCACCCTGCGCCTGATGGACGTGCCGCTGGACGACCTGCAGTCGTGGCTGGCCGCACAGCAGTCGGGCAAGGTCGGCCATTCGGCCTCGATCCTGCCCGCACCGCCGGCCGAGACCGCGCTGCCGGTCGATGCCGCCGCTGAATTCGATGCTGCGCTGCCGAGCGCGCAAGCCCAGACGCCGCCCGTTACGGGAGGCACGCAATGAGTCCTTCGATGTTGCTTTCGCAGTTGCTTCCGGACGTGGCCCTGGCGGGCCATGATCCCGTTCTGACCGGCCTGGTGCTGGACAGCCGCGCCGTGCGCCCCGGCAATGCCTTCGTCGCGATCGCCGGCTTCGGCGCGCATGGGCTGGGCTTTGTCGAGCAGGCCCGTGCGGCCGGTGCCAGCGTCATCCTGTTCGAGCCACCGGCACCGGCCGAGCTGCCGGCGCCGGCCGATGCGATCGCCGTGCCGGGCCTGCGGGCGCGCATGGGGGCGATGGCCGACCAGTTCCATGGCGCGCCGTCGCGGGCGATGGCGATGGTCGGCGTGACCGGTACCAACGGCAAAACCTCCACCGTGCAGCTGCTGGCCCAGGCCTGGCACCTGCTCGGAACGCCCAGTGGCAGTATCGGCACGTTGGGCGCCGGACTTTATGGTGCGGTCGAGCCGACTGGTTTCACCACGCCGCTGGTGCTGCAGATGCATGCGCTGCTGGCACAGCTGCGCGACGCTGGTGCGCGCGCGGTGGCGATGGAAGTCAGCTCGCACGCGCTGGACCAGGGCCGCGTGGATGCCGTGCACTACGACGTGGCGGTGTTCACCAACCTCACCCGCGATCATCTGGACTACCACGGTGACATGGCCAGCTACGGCGCGGCCAAGGCGCGGCTGTTCCATCGCCCGGGCCTGAAGGCGGCGGTGGTCAACCTGGACGACGCCTTCGGTCGCCAGCTGTTCGCTGGCCTGCCTGCTGGCGTGCAACCGATCGGCCTGAGCTCGCGCGCTGCCGCTGACGCCAGCGTGCGCGCCGAGGCGCTGCAACTGGATGGACGCGGCATTGCCTTCGAGCTGGTCATCGACGGCCAGCGTGCTGCGGTGCAGTCGCCGCTGCTGGGCCGCTTCAACGTGGACAACCTGCTGGCCGTGGCCGGTACTCTGCATGCGCAGGGCCAGCCGCTGCCGCGCATCGCCGAAGTGCTGTCGGCGCTGCAGCCGATCCGTGGCCGCATGAACCGCCTGGGTGGTGAAGACGGTCTGCCGACCGTGGTGGTCGATTACGCCCATACCCCGGACGCGCTGGAGCAGGCGCTGGACAGCCTGCACGGCCATCTGCAGGGCACGCTGTTCTGCGTGTTCGGCTGCGGTGGCGAGCGCGATACCGGCAAGCGACCGCAGATGGCGGCGATTGCCGAGCGCCTGGCCAACCAGGTCATCGTCACCGACGACAACCCGCGCGGCGAGGATGGCGACGTGATCGTGGCCGACATCCTGGCCGGCTTCCAGCACGCCGATGCCGTGACCGTGCAGCGCAACCGCGCGCGTGCGATCGGCCTGGCGGTGAAGCGTGCCGGTGCCGGCGACATCATCCTGATTGCCGGCAAGGGCCATGAGCCGTACCAGGAAGTGAATGGCGTGCGCCATGACTTCGACGACACCGAAGTGGCTGCGGCTGCACTGGCGGCCAAGGCCGGTGTTCTGCAGGCAAAGGCCGGGGAGGGCGCCGCATGAAGCGCACCCTGCTTTCGCTGATCGCACACTGGGCCGGCGGCGAGATCCATGGCGACGACGTGGCCATCGATGCAGTCAGCAATGACACCCGTAGCCTGGGCCCGGGCAGCCTGTATGTGGCGCTGCGCGGCGAGCGTTTCGACGGCCATGACTTCGCTGCCGACGCGCAGGCGCGCGGTGCCAGTGCGCTGCTGGTCGAGCGGCTGCTGCCGATCGAGCTGCCGCAGGTACTGGTGGCCGACAGCGAGCTGGCACTGGCGAAGATCGCCACCGGCATGCAGCGTGACCGTGGCACCGAGGTGTTCGCGATCACCGGCAGCAATGGCAAGACCAGCGTGAAGAGCCTGCTGCTGTCGATCCTGCAGCAGGTGGCCCAGCACGCGCACAAGGTGGTCTACGCCAACCCGGGTAACCGCAACAACGAGATCGGCCTGCCGCTGGCGGTGATCGACGCGCCGGAAGATGCCGACTACGCCGTCTACGAGATGGGCGCTGGCAAGCCTGGCGATATCGCCTACCTGACCGACATCGCCCGCCCGCGCTATGCGCTGGTCAACAACATTGCCCCGGCACACCTGGAACGCATGGGCAGCCTGCTCGGCGTGGCGGTGACCAAGGGCGCGATCTATGCCGCGCTGCCGGCCGATGGCGTGGCGGTGATCAACGCCGACGATGCCTACGGCCGCTGGTTCGAGCAGCACTTTGTCGGTCGCCCGCAGCGTTGCCGCGTGCTGCGCTATGGGCTGGAACACTCGGCGGACGTGACCGCGCGCGACATCCGCGCCGGTGCACAGGGCAGCCAGTTCACCCTGGTCGCCCCGACCGGCGAAGCCCGCGTGGTGCTGGGCCTGCCGGGTCGCCACAACGTCAGCAATGCGCTGGCCGCCGCCAGCCTGGCGCTGGCGGCCGGTGTCGATCTGGCGCTGATTGCGGCCGGTCTGGCCGAGGCGCAGCCGGTACCGGGACGCCAGATTGCCCATCAGCTGCGCAACGGCGCGGTGCTGGTGGACGACAGCTACAACGCCAATCCCGGCTCGCTGGCTGCGGCCATCGATGCCCTGGCCGCTGCCCCGGAAGAGGGCTGGCTGGTGCTGGGTGACATGCGCGAGCTGGGCCCGGACGCCGAGGCGCTGCATGCGCAGGCCGGCATCCGCGCACGCGCCGCCGGCCTGAAGCGCCTGTACGCGCTGGGCCCGCTCAGTGCCGCCGCCGCCACCGCCTTCGGCGACGGCGGCCGTCATTTCGCCACCCACGACGCGCTGTCGCAGGCGCTGAAGGACGAGCTGCACGCCGGCGTGCGCTGCCTGGTCAAGGGTTCCCGTGGCAGCGCCATGGACACGATTGTCAAAGCGCTGCTGGCGCAAGGAGAGGAATCCCCGCATGTTGTATGAACTGGCTCGATGGTTGCAGCAGTTGGAGAGCCTGTTCGGGCTGTTTAACTACCAGACGTTCCGCGCCATCCTTGCCGCGCTGACGGCCCTGTTCCTGTCGCTGTGGCTTGGCCCGGCGATGATCCGCAAGCTCGCCCAGTTCAAGGGCGGCCAGCCGATCCGCCAGGACGGTCCGCAGACCCATTTCTCCAAGGCTGGCACGCCGACCATGGGCGGTTCGCTGATCCTGCTCACCATCACCCTGTCGGTGCTGATGTGGGCCGACCTGCGCAACCGCTACGTGTGGCTGGTGCTGGCGGTGATGCTGTGCTTCGGCGCCATCGGCTGGTATGACGACTGGATCAAGATCGTCCGCCGTGACCCGAACGGCCTGAAGTCGCGCTGGAAGTACCTGCTGCAGTCGATCTTCGGCCTGGCCGCGGGCCTGTTCCTGTTCTACACGGCCGACGTGCCGGCAGCGCTGACCTTCTACATCCCGATGTTCAAGTCGGTCGCGCTGCCGCTGGCCGGCATCGGCTTCGTGGCCATCGCCTACTTCTGGATCGTCGGCTTCTCCAACGCGGTGAACCTGACCGACGGCCTGGACGGCCTGGCAATCATGCCGACCGTGCTGGTGGCCTGCGCGCTGGGCGTGTTCGCCTATGCCTCGGGCAACGTGGTGTTCGCCAACTACCTGCAGATCCCGCAGATCCCGGGCGCCGGCGAGCTGGTCATCATCTGCGCGGCCATCGCCGGAGCCGGCCTGGGCTTCCTGTGGTTCAACACCTATCCGGCCATGGTCTTCATGGGCGACATCGGCGCGCTGGCGCTGGGTGCGGTGCTGGGCACCATCGCGGTGATCACCCGCCAGGAACTGGTGCTGGTGATCATGGGCGGCGTGTTCGTCATCGAAACCCTGTCGGTGATGATCCAGGTCGCCTCGTTCAAGCTGACCGGCAAGCGCGTGTTCCGCATGGCGCCGATCCACCACCATTTCGAACTGAAGGGCTGGCCGGAGCCGCGCGTGATCGTGCGCTTCTGGATCATTTCCGTCGTGCTCGTGCTGATCGGCCTGGCCACGTTGAAGGTGCGCTGAGATGAACGACCTGTCCCGCCAGGCAACACGCCTTGAAGCCATCGAAGGCAGCTACGACAAGTGGCTGCTGGGCGCGATCATCGCGCTTACCGGCGTGGGCGTGGTGATGGTGGCGTCCAGCTCGATCGCCTTGATGAGCAGCCCGTTCTACTACCTCAACCGCCACCTGATCTTCCTGGCGGTGGGTATCGTGCTGGCGGTCATCGCCGCCCGCACCGAGCTGAAGTCCATCGAGCAGTACAACCAGATGCTGCTGCTGGGCTGCTTCGTGCTGCTGCTGGCGGTGTTCGCGCCGGGCCTGGGCAGCACGGTCAACGGCGCACGCCGCTGGATCAACCTGGGCATCTCCAAGTTCCAGACGGTCGAGGCGGTGAAGGTGCTGTACATCGTCTGGCTGTCCAGCTACCTGGTGCGCTTCCGCGACGAGGTCAATGCGACCTGGCCGGCGATGCTCAAGCCGCTGGGCGTGGCCGGTGCGCTGGTGGTGCTGCTGCTGCTGCAGCCGGACTTTGGTTCTTCGACCCTGCTGCTGGCGATCACCGCCGGCATGCTGGTGCTGGGCGGGGTGAACATGCCGCGCATGTCGATGCCGGTGGTCATCGGCCTGGTCGGCATGAGCGCGCTGGCGATCATCGAGCCGTACCGCATGCGCCGCATCACCTCGTTCCTGGACCCGTGGGCCGACCAGCAGGGCGACGGCTACCAGCTGTCCAACGCGCTGATGGCGGTGGGCCGTGGCGAGTGGACCGGCGTCGGCCTGGGCAATTCGGTGCAGAAGCTCTACTACCTGCCGGAAGCGCATACCGACTTCATCTTCTCGGTCACCGCTGAGGAATTCGGTTTCCTGGGTACCTGCGTGATCGTGGCGCTGTACGCGCTGCTGGTCGGCCGTACCTTCTGGCTGGGCATGCGCTGCGTGGAAATGAAGCGCCACTTCTCCGGCTACATCGCCTTCGGCATCGGCCTGTGGATCAGCATGCAGACCTTCGTTTCGATCGGCGTGAACCTGGGTATCCTGCCGACCAAGGGCCTGACTCTGCCGCTGATCTCCTCCGGCGGCTCGTCGGTGCTGATGACCTGCGTGGCGATGGGCCTGCTGCTGCGCGTGTCCTATGAGCTCAAGCGCGCCGAGCGTCGCCAGGCCGTGCGCATCGGTGGCGCCGAAGAAACGGCTGCCGAGCCGATGGACGCCGCCGCCACGCCGGTGGCCGCCAGCGTGCCGGCGAGCGCCGAGCCGACGGCTGCCGCTGCGGCGAACGCAGCGCGCGGCACCAGCCGCCTGCAGTCGCGCATCGAACCGACCTTCGGGAGGCTGTCATGAGTGCAGCCAACGAGAAGGTGCGCCCGGTGATGATCCTGGCCGGTGGTACCGGCGGTCACATCTTCCCCGGCCTGGCCGTGGCCCGCGTGCTGCGCGAGCGTGGCGTGCCGGTCACCTGGATGGGCGCCGAAGGCGCGATGGAAACCCGCCTGGTGCCGCAGCACGACATCGCCATCGACACGCTGGCGATTACCGGCCTGCGCGGCAAGGGCAAGCTGGCGCTGCTGGCGGCGCCATGGCGGCTGATGCGCGCGCTGCGCGCGGCCGGCATGATCATCCGCACGCGCCAGCCGCGTGCGGTGGTGGCCTTCGGTGGCTTCGCCTCCGGCCCGGGTGGCATGGCCACGCGCCTGCATGGCCTGCCGCTGATCGTGCATGAGCAGAACCGTGCACCCGGCCTGACCAACCGCATCCTGTCGCGCTATGCGCGCCGGCTGCTGACCGGCTTCCCGGGCACCTTCGCCCAGCGCGAGGAGTTCGTCGGCAACCCGGTGCGTGCGGAGATCGCCGCCATCGCTCCGCCGGAACAGCGCTTCGCCGACCGCAACGGCCCGCTGCGCGTGCTGGTGGTGGGCGGCAGCCAGGGGGCGCGCGCACTCAATGCCGGCGTGCCGCAGGCGATTGCCGCGCTGGGTGCCGGCGTGCCGGTCCAGGTGCGCCACCAGAGCGGCGAGAAAATGCATGCCGAGGCGGTCGAGGCGTATGCCAAGGCCGGCGTGCAGGCTGAAATCACCCCGTTCATCGCCGACATGGCCGAGGCCTTCGCCTGGGCCGATCTGGTCGTGTGCCGCTCCGGTGCGTCGACCCTGGCCGAGCTGTGCGCGGCCGGCGTCGGCAGCGTGCTGGTGCCATTCCCTGCTGCCGTCGACGATCACCAGACCCGCAATGCGGAGTACCTGGTCGAGCGCGGCGCGGCGGTGTTGCTGAAGCAGGACGGAACGCTGGCCGACGGCATTGCCGCACTGCTGCGCGATCTGTCCGAAAATCCCGCCCGCCGCATGCAGATGGCGCAAGCCGCGCGTGCCCTGGCCAAGGTCGATGCCGCCGAGCGCATCGCCGATATCATTCTCGAGGAAGCTGTATGAAGAAGGCATGCAACCGCGCCTGCCCTGCGCGAGGCCGCGCATGATCCGTCGCCTGCACGACACCAACGACCTGGTGCGCGCGTTCCCCCGCGTGCATTTCGTCGGCATCGGTGGCACCGGCATGAGTGGCATCGCCGAAGTGATGCTGACGCTGGGCTACGAAGTGTCCGGCTCGGACAACGCCGACAACGTGGCAACCCGCCGCCTGGCCAGCCTGGGAGCGCGCATCATGCGCGGCCACTCGGCAGCCAATGTGCTGGGCACCGACTGCGTGGTGGTCTCCAGCGCCATCCGCGAGGACAACCCGGAGCTGATGGAAGCGCGCAGCCAGCGCATTCCGATCATGCCGCGCGCGGCGATGCTGGCCGAGCTGATGCGCTTCCGCCGCGGCATTGCCGTGGCCGGTACCCATGGCAAGACCACCACCACCAGCCTGACTGCGGCGGTGCTGAGCGAAGGTGGCCTGGACCCGACGTTCGTGATCGGTGGCCAGCTGCTGGCTGCCGGTGCCAACGCCAAACTGGGCGGTGGGCAGTGGCTGGTGGCCGAGGCCGACGAAAGCGATGGCAGCTTCCTGCGCCTGAACCCGCTGATGTCGATCATCACCAACATCGATGCGGACCACCTGGAGAACTACGGCAACGACTTTGCCCGCGTGCAGGCGGCGTTCGCCGAATTCCTGCAGCGCCTGCCGTTCTACGGCCTGGCGGTGCTGTGCATCGACGATCCGGAAGTGGCCGCGCTGGCTGCCAGGACCCCGCGCCACGTGATGAGCTACGGCATGAGCCCGCAGGCCGACGTGCGCGCCGAGAACGTGGTGCAGGAAGGATCGCGCATGCGCTTCACGCTGCGCCTGCCGCAGGGCACCAGCCAGGAAGTGGTGCTGGCGCTGCCGGGCAGGCACAACGTACTCAACGCGCTGGCCGCCGCCGCGGTGGGCTGGCAGCTGGGCGTGGCGCCGGACGCCATCGCGCGCGCGCTGGAAGGCTTCGCCGGTGTCGGCCGCCGCTTCAATGACCTGGGCGAAGTGACCACCGCCAGCGGTGCCAAGGTGCGCATCATCGACGACTACGGCCATCACCCGAGCGAGCTGGAGGCGGTGTTCGCCGCCGCCCGCGGCGGCTGGGCTGACAAGCGCCTGGTGGTGGCCTTCCAGCCGCACCGCTACAGCCGCACCCGTGACCAGTTCGACAAGTTTGCCGCGGTGCTGTCCAGCGTCGACGCGCTGGTGCTGAGCGAGGTCTATCCGGCCGGTGAGGAACCCATTGCCGGTGCCGACTCGCATGCGCTGGCCCGCGCCATCCGCGCGCGTGGCCGCAGCGAGCCGGTGGTGGTGGGCAAGGCCGCCGAGCTGGCCAGCGTGCTGCCGGACGTGCTGCAGGACGGTGACCTGCTGCTGATGATGGGGGCCGGCGATATCGGTGCCGTGGCCGCCCATATCGCGGTGGAAGGCTTCCTGGGGGAGGGCCAGGCGTGAGCGCGCTGACTTTCCCGCCGCTGCGCGTGACTGACCCGGCCGTGTTCGGCCGCGTCGCCGTGCTGCTCGGCGGCAGTTCCAGCGAACGCGAGGTGTCGCTGGATTCGGGCCGCAACGTGCTCGAAGCCCTGCAGTCGCGCGGCGTCGATGCGTTCGCCGTCGATGGCATTCCGGCGCTGGCCAGCGCGCTCGCCGCCGGTGGCATCGACCGCGTGTTCAACATCCTGCATGGCCACAACGGTGGCGGTGAGGACGGCATCGTGCAGGGCCTGATGGACGCCTTCGGCGTGCCGTACACCGGCTCGGACGTGCTGGGTTCGGCGCTGAGCATGGACAAGATCCGCACCAAGCAGGTGTGGCTGTCGCTGGGCCTGCCAACGCCGCAGTACCGGAAGGTCGACGCGTCCACGGTGCATGCACTGGCGGCAGAGCTGGGCCTGCCGGTGGTGGTGAAGCCGGCCAACGAAGGCTCCAGCGTGGGCATCAGCCGGGTCACCGACGAGGCCGGCCTGGACGAGGCCGTGGCCCTGGCCGCGCGCTACGACGGCCAGTTGCTGATGGAACAGATGGTGGTGGGCGATGAGCTGACCGTGGCCATCCTTGGCGACGTTGCCCTGCCGTCGATCCGCATCGTGCCCAAGGGCCAGTGGTACGACTACAACGCCAAGTACATCGCCGAGGACACCCAGTACCTGTGCCCGGGCCTGGACGGTAGCGACGAAGACGAGATCCGCCGCATCGCGCTGGCCGCATTCCGCGCCGCCGGCTGCCGTGGCTGGGGCCGCGTGGACGTGATGCGTGACCGCGCCAGCGGCCGTTTCTTCCTGCTGGAAGTGAACACCGCGCCGGGCATGACCAGCCATTCGCTGGTACCCAAGGCGGCCCGCCAGGCCGGCATCGGTTTCGAGGAACTGGTGTGGCGCGTGCTGGAACAGACCCTGGAGGCCACGCACGCATGAACGCGCTGCTGCGCATCTTCGTCTGGCTGTTGGCACTGTCGGTGGTTGCACTGCCGGTGGTGGCCGTGGTCAATGGCTGGGTCGGCGCCGAGCGCTGGCCGCTGGCGAAGCTGCGCGTGCATGGCGAGTTCAAGCGGGTACCGGCCGAGCAGCTGCAGCAGGTGCTGCTGCCGTACGCGCGCGCCGGGTTCTTCGCGGTCAAGCTGCAGGATGCGCAGGATGCCCTGGAAAAGCTGCCGTGGGTGGAAAGCGCGCAGGTACGCAAGCAGTGGCCGGATGTGCTGGAAGTGACCCTGGTCGAGCACAAGCCGTTCGCACGCTGGGGCAACGACCGCCTGGTCTCCGAGCAGGGCAAGCTGTTCCCCACGCCGAAGAAACTGTCCGACCTGGAACTGCCGGAGCTGGATGGCCCGGACAGCCAGACCCAGGAAGTGATGAAGCTGTACAGCGACTCGCGTGCCTTGTTCGCACCGGCCGGCGTCGACGTGCGCCGGGTGACGATGGATGCTCGCGGCAGCTGGTCGCTGGTGCTGAGCAACGGCACCGAAGTGGTGGTCGGCCGTGACGACGCGCGCTCGCGCATGCAGCGCTTCGTCAAGGTGCTGCCGCAGCTCAACCGCCAGGACGCGCCGATCGAGCGCGCCGACCTCCGTTACACCAATGGTTTCACGCTGAGCTGGGGTACCCCGGCCACGCCGGCGAAAACGCCGGCGACCCCGGCCAGAAGCACGCAGGAAAGGACATGAATCGCAAGGGTGACAAATCGCTGATCGTTGGCCTGGACATTGGCACCTCCAAGGTGGTGGCGCTGGTGGGCGAGTATTCGCCGGGCAACCCGATCGAAGTGATCGGCATCGGCTCGCACGAATCGCGCGGGCTGAAGCGTGGCGTGGTGGTGGACATCGAATCGACCGTGCAGTCGATCCAGCGTGCGGTGGAAGAAGCCGAGCTGATGGCCGGCTGCGAGATCCGTTCGGTGTACGCCTCGATCTCCGGCAACCACGTGCAGTGCAAGAACTCGCCGGGCATCGTGCCGATCCGCGACGGTGAAGTGACCTGGGGCGACCTGGATCGCGTGCTCGACGCAGCCAAGGCGGTGGCGATCCCGGCCGACCAGAAGATCCTGCACGCGATTCCGCGCGAGTACGTGCTGGACGATTCGCAGGAGGGCATCCGCAACCCGGTCGGCATGACCGGCGTGCGCCTGGAGGTACATGCGCACCTGGTGGTGTGCGCGCAGTCGGCGGCGGCCAACATCAGCAAGTGCGTGCAGCGCTGCGGCCTGCAGGTGGACGACCTGGTGCTGTCCTCGCTGGCCTCCAGCGTGGCGGTGCTGACCGCCGACGAGCGCGAGCTGGGCGTGGTGCTGGTCGACATGGGCGCCGGTACCACCGACATCGCGGTGTTCGTGCAGGGCGCGATCTGCCACACCGCCTCGCTGCCGATCGCCGGCGACCACGTGACCAACGACATCGCGCACATGCTGCGCACGCCGACCCCGGAAGCCGAGCAGATCAAGGTGCGCTATGCCTGCGCCCTGGCCCAACTGGCCACGGCCGAGGAGAGCATCCAGGTGCCGTCGGTCGGCGACCGGCCGCCGCGCCGCATGCCGCGCCACTCGCTGGCGCAGGCCGTGCAGGGCCGCTACGAGGAGATCTTCGAGATGGTGCAGGCCGAACTGCGCCGCTCCGGCTTCGAGGAACTGGTGCGCGCCGGCATGGTGCTGACCGGTGGCGCGTCGAAGATGGAGGGCGTGGTCGAACTGGCCGAGGAAATGCTGCAGATGCCGGTGCGCGTGGGCATCCCGCAGCACGTCACCGGCCTGGGCGAAGTGGTCGGCAACCCGGTGCACGCCACCGGCGTGGGCCTGCTGCTGATGGGCAGCCAGATCGAGCACCCGCGGCGGCCGTCGCTGCCGACCGGGCGCGCTGGAAGCATGTTCAAGAAACTCAAGACCTGGTTCCGCGGCGAGTTCTGACGCGGAACCCGTAACTCCGGGCCCAGCCCGGCGCAACACCCGCAGTACCCGCATCACAACGCAACAACGCACTACACAACCCACACAGCCGCAACGGCAACATGACACGCGAAGGCAGGAGGCCCGACCGTCCATGCCACCGACAAGCGGATACAACGAGGACACGGACATGGCGCATTTTGAACTGATCGAAAAGATGGCACCCAATGCGGTGATCAAGGTGGTTGGCGTGGGCGGCGGCGGCGGCAATGCCGTGGCGCACATGGTCAACTCGGCGGTGGACGGCGTGGAGTTCATCACCGCCAACACCGACTCGCAGGCCATCAAGAATTGTGGTGCCAAGCTGCAGCTGCAGCTGGGTACCAACGTGACCAAGGGCCTGGGTGCAGGCGCGAACCCGGAAGTCGGCCGCCAGGCCGCGCTGGAAGACCGTGAGCGCATCATGGACGCGCTGCAGGGCGCGGACATGGTGTTCATCACCGCCGGCATGGGCGGCGGCACCGGCACCGGCGCTGCGCCGGTGGTGGCGCAGCTGGCCAAGGAAATGGGCATCCTGACCGTGGCCGTGGTCACCAAGCCGTTCCCGTTCGAAGGCCGTCGCCGCATGCAGGTGGCGCTGAAGGGCATCGAGGAACTGAGCCAGCACTGCGACTCGCTGATCACGATCCCGAACGAGAAGCTGATCACCGTGCTGGGTCGCAACGCGACCATGATCCAGGCCTTCCGCGCCGCCAACGACGTGCTGCAGGGCGCCGTGCAGGGCATCGCCGACCTGATCGTGCGTCCGGGCCTGATCAACGTCGACTTCGCCGACGTGCGCACCGTCATGTCCGAAATGGGCCTGGCGATGATGGGTACCGGCACCGCACGGGGCGATGACCGCGCCCAGGCCGCTGCCGAATCGGCGATCCAGAACCCGCTGCTGGACGATGTGAACCTGGCCGGTGCCAACGGCATCCTGGTCAACATCACCGCCGGCGCCGACTTCACCATGGCCGAGTTCGACGAGATCGGCCGCACCATCGACGGTTTCGCTTCGGAAGACGCCACCGTCGTGGTCGGCACCGTGCTGGACCCGGACATGCAGGACGAAGTGCGCGTGACCGTGGTGGCCACTGGCCTGAACCGCGTCTCGGCCAGCAAGACCCAGCGTCCTGGCGAGCGTGCACCGATCAAGCTGGTCCGCAACGCCACCACCGGCCAGCCGGAGTTCGGCGAGTTCGACAACGGCGGCGACGCCGTGTCCAAGGCCGTGGGCGGCATGGGCCTGGGCCTGCGTCGCGCCAGCAGCGATACCGCGGCGGCGTCGGCCCCGTCGGCCCCGGCGGCTTCGGCCCCGGCAGCGGCGGAACTGCCGAACGACTACCTGGACATCCCGGCCTTCCTGCGCCGCCAGGCGGACTAAGCGGGGCGGCCCGGGGTTGTCCTCCCCGGGTTGCGCCACCATGTCCTGAAAATGCGGGCGCCGGGCCAGGATGGGCCCGGCCGCCCCGCTTCACGCGCTTTCCCAGCGGCGTGCCGGTGTGTCCTGCCGGTGGCTGTCACTGGCGTTTCAGCCAGGGTAGGGGAGTGCGCGTGTTAATCTAATGTGTCACTTCCGGTCCATCCCCATGATCCAGCAACGCACCCTCAAGAACACGATCCGCGCCACCGGCGTTGGCCTGCATAGTGGTGACAAGGTCTACATGACCCTGCGCCCGGCACCGGTCAACCATGGCATCGTGTTCCGCCGCGTGGACCTGGACCCGGTGGTGGAAGTGCCGGCCAAGGCCGAACTGGTCACCGAAGTGACCCTGTGCACCGGCCTGACCTGCAACGACGCCAAGATCCAGACCGTCGAACACCTGATGTCGGCGCTGGCCGGCCTGGGTGTGGACAACATCATCGTCGAGCTGTCCTCGGCCGAGCTGCCGATCATGGACGGTTCGGCCGGCCCGTTCGTGTTCCTGCTGCAGTCGGCAGGCATCGTGGAACAGGATGCGCCCAAGCGCTTCATCCGCGTGCTGAAGACCGTGGAAGTGACCGAGGGCGACAAGTTGGCCCGCTTCACTCCGTACGAGGGTTACAAGCTGGGTTTCACCATCCAGTTCAACCACCCGATGATTCCGGCCAAGCAGTCGCGCCAGGAAATCGAGTTCTCGACGCTGGCCTACACCAAGGAAATCTCCCGCGCGCGCACCTTTGGTTTCATGCGCGACCTGGAGTACATGCGCGAGCGCAACCTGGGCCTGGGCGGTTCGATGGACAACGCCATCGTGCTGGACGAGTTCCGCGTGCTCAACGAAGACGGCTTGCGCTACGCCGACGAATTCGTGCGCCACAAGATCCTTGACGCCATCGGCGACCTCTATCTGGCCGGTGGCCAGGTGTTGGGTGCCTACGAAGGCTTCAAGTCCGGCCACGCGCTCAACAACAAGCTGGTGCGGGCCCTGATGGCCGATGCCAGTGCCTGGGAATGGGTCAGCTTCGACTCGCCGGCCACCCCGGATCCGGTGGAATACGCCACCCCGGCGTACGCCTGATTCCATAGGTTGTTGAATTTAAAGATAAAAACGCCGCCTTCCTGGGCGGCGTTGTTGTTTCCGGCGTTGGCGACGCATTCAGCGTGCTTGAAAGACGTCAAGGCTGGTTCAAGGTCACGGTTTTGTGAACCTGTTGGATCAGAAGCCTGAATTTAACGAAGTTTTAACAACAATCTAACGACAGGCCCCCGGATGGCCGCTAGGATGCGACCCGGCCCCCGAAATGTTTCACGCCGTGGTGACACGCGCGACGGGGAGCGGAGCCGGATGCTCCGTTGCCATCAGGACCGTTTCTTCGGCTTCGAGGGAACGTCCTGCAGGCAAGCCAAGGCGTCGCGTAGCCCTTTGTGCGTGGCGGCTGAAACTGCGTGGGGTCCATTCCGGTTGTCGAGCGCTGGGGAGCGCGTGGGAGTGGGAGACGCAGTCTTGATGGTCACCCTGGTGGCCTTCAGCCCGATGGAACGGGCCGCGTCGAGCAGCTGGGCTTCGGCAAGCCGCAACTTGGCATGCCAGACCGGGGACTCGACGAGAAAAACGAGGTGTTCCCCGTCCACATTGGCCAGCCGGCAACGGCTGCGCAGAGGTGGCGGCAACTGGGGGCGCAACTGACGGTCCAGCGCGTCGAGCCACAGGGCACGCCGCAGCGGGTTCCCGCTTTTGTCCGCCATTACCGCATCCAGCGCCGGTTTCGGTGCCGACGCGGGGCGAACGCTGGATTTCGGCTCAGACATGAAAACTCACTGATGGCATTCAAAAAGATCGTAATCAAAACGCGTGAAGGACAGGCCAAATCGTCGCCGATCACGCGTTTGCGGTTCTATTTCGAGGACCGCCCCCGCGCCCTGCTGGGCAGCGTGCTCGGGTTAGGCTGCATTATCGGCCTTGCTGGCGGCATTGGCGCCAGCGCGCTGAATGATTCCCGGCTGCAGGCCAAGGTCGAGCGCCAGGATGCGGAGCTGGCCAAGGTCAAGCGCGATGCGCAGACCCAGGTCAATGCGCTGGCGGCTCGCCTCGGCGAGCTGCAGGCCCAGGCGACCCGCCTCAACGCCCTCGGCGAACGGCTGACCCAGATGGGCAAGCTGGAGGACGGCGAGTTCGACTTCAACGAGACCCCCGGCCTCGGTGACGGTGACGCAGGCGGCCCGACCAGCGACATCCCGGTCAAGGACGTCAACGCCGACTTACAGGTGCTGGAGCAGCGCTTCGCTGCTTCAGGCCGCCAGCTGTCGGTGATGGAATCGCTGATGTTCGACCACCAGCTGCAGCAGAACGCCGTGCCGTCGCGCATGCCGATCCGCAACAGCTACGTGACCTCCGGCTTCGGCACCCGTGCCGACCCGTTCGGCCGCGGCGCCGCCACCCACAAGGGCATGGACTTCCACGCAAAGGTCGGTGACCCGGTGATGGCCGTGGCCGAGGGCGTGGTCAGCTTCGCCGGCGTGAAGGGCGGCTACGGAAATGTCGTCGATGTCGACCATGGCAATGGCTATGTCACCCGCTACGCGCACAATTCGCGCCTGGTGGTGAAGGCCGGCGACCTGGTCCGTGCCGGCCAGGAAGTGGCCAAGGCCGGTTCCACCGGCCGTTCGACCGGTGCCCACGTGCACTTCGAGGTGTGGGAGAACGGCAACGTGGTCAACCCGCGCAAGTTCCTCGGCGACGGCGGCAACACGCCGGTCGGCCGCGTCAGCCGCGGCTGATGCGCGGGTCGGATCCCTTCCGCGCTGCGGAAGGGCTCTGACCCGATGTGGTTGATCTGGTAGTGCCGGCCGCTGGCCGGCAACCTCATGGATTTCGGCAGCATCGCGGATTGCCGGCCAGCGGCCGGCACTACCGGGAATGTTCGGATGCCATTGCCGCCAAAGGGTTGAAACCCCTTGGGGCCGTCCCAAGCTACAATGGGTGTTGCCATCGACAGGGCGCCAGGCGCCCTGTTTCGTTTGCGGCGGACGGATCCCCAGGGGGAGGCCGGGCGTCGTGTCCATCCAACCCGGTTCCTTCAATGATCAACAGCCTGCTTACCCGCGTATTTGGCAGTCGTAACGAACGACAGCTGCGCCAGCTCAACCGCATCGTCGCCAAGATCAATGCGCTGGAGCCGGAGATCGAGAAGCTGTCCGACGAGCAGCTTCAGGCCAAGACGCCGGAGTTCAAGCAGCGCATTGCTGGCGGTGAAGCCCTGGACAAGGTGCTGCCGGAAGCGTTCGCGGTCTGCCGCGAAGCCGGTCGCCGCGTGCTGGGCATGCGCCACTACGACGTGCAGCTGATCGGCGGCATGGTGCTTCACCTGGGCAAGATCGCAGAAATGCGCACCGGTGAAGGCAAGACCCTGGTGGCGACCCTGCCGGTGTACCTCAACGCGCTGGAAGGCAAGGGCGTGCACGTGGTCACCGTGAACGACTACCTGGCCCGCCGCGACGCCGCGCAGATGGGCAAGCTGTACAACTGGCTGGGCCTGAGCGTGGGCGTGGTGTACCCGGGCATGCCGCACAGCGACAAGCGCGAAGCCTACGCCGCGGACATCACCTACGGCACCAACAACGAATTCGGTTTCGACTACCTGCGCGACAACATGGCGCTGTCCAAGGCCGACCGCTACCAGCGCGGCCTGCACTACGCCATCGTCGACGAAGTCGACTCCATCCTGATCGACGAAGCGCGCACCCCGCTGATCATCTCCGGTCCGGCCGATGATTCCCCGGAGCTGTACATCCGCGTCAACCGTGTCGTGCCGCACCTGGTCAAGCAGGAAGCGGAAGACGGCGAAGGCGATTTCTGGGTCGACGAGAAGGGCAAGCAGGTGCACCTGTCCGAAGCGGGCATGGAGCACGCCGAGCAGCTGCTGGTCGAGGCCGGCATCCTCGATGGCGAGACCGAAGGCCTGTACGCGGCGCAGAACCTGACCGTGGTGCACCACCTCAACGCCGCCCTGCGCGCGCACGCGATCTACCAGCGTGACGTGGACTACATCGTGCGCGATGGCGAGGTGGTCATCGTCGACGAATTCACCGGCCGTACCCTGGCCGGCCGCCGCTGGTCCGATGGCCTGCACCAGGCGGTGGAAGCGAAGGAAGGCGTGCCGGTGCAGCGCGAGAACCAGACGCTGGCGAGCATCACCTTCCAGAACCTGTTCCGCATGTACAAGAAGCTGTCCGGCATGACCGGTACGGCCGATACCGAAGCGTTCGAGTTCCAGAGCATCTATGGCCTGGAAGTGGTGGTGATCCCGACCAACCGCCCGACCATCCGCAAGGACAGCCCGGACCAGGTGTTCCTCAACCGCAAGGGCAAGTTCAATGCGGTACTGGCCGACATCGAAGAGTGCGCCAAGCGCGGCCAGCCGGTGCTGGTGGGTACCACCTCGATCGAAACCTCGGAAATGCTGTCCGAGCACCTGAGCAAGGCCGGCGTGAAGCACGAAGTGCTCAACGCCAAGCAGCATGACCGCGAAGCGACCATCGTCGCCAACGCGGGCCGCCCGGCGGCGGTGACCATCGCCACCAACATGGCCGGTCGTGGTACCGACATCGTGCTGGGCGGCTCGCTGGAAGCCGAGATCCACGCTCTGGGCGAGGACGCAACCGACGAGCAGAAGGCGGCAGTCAAGGCCGAATGGCAGAAGCGCCACGATGCAGTGAAGGCCGCTGGCGGCCTGCATATCGTCGGCACCGAGCGCCACGAGTCGCGTCGTATCGACAACCAGCTGCGCGGCCGTTCGGGCCGCCAGGGTGACCCGGGTTCGTCCCGCTTCTACCTGTCGCTGGAAGACAACCTGATGCGCATCTTCGCCTCCGACTGGGTGCAGAAGGCCATGCGCATGATGGGCATGAAGGAAGACGACGTCATCGAGGACCGCCTGGTCAGCCGCCAGATCGAAAAGGCGCAGCGCAAGGTCGAGGCCCACAACTTCGACATCCGCAAGAACCTGCTGGACTTCGACGACGTCAACAACGATCAGCGCAAGGTGATCTACGCCCAGCGCGACGAGCTGCTGGACGCCGAATCGGTGAAGGACAACGTCGACGGCATCCGTGACGACGTGATCTTCGACATCGTTGCGCGCTTCGTGCCGCCGAACTCGATCGACGAGCAGTGGGACCTGCGTGGCCTGGAAGCGACCCTGGAGTCGGACTTCGGCCTGCAGATGTCGCTGACCGACCTGGTCAAGCAGCATGAGGAACTGGACGCCGAGGCCATCGCCAGCAAGGTCCAGGAGCGCGTCAACCAGCACTTCGCCGAGAAGGAAGCCAGCCTGGGCGAAGAGACCATGCGCGCGCTGGAGAAGCACGTGATGCTGACCGTGCTGGACCAGAGCTGGAAGGAGCACCTGGCGCGCATGGATTACCTGCGCCAGGGCATCTACCTGCGTGGTTACGCGCAGAAACAGCCCAAGCAGGAATACAAGAAGGAAGCCTTCGAGCTGTTCTCGGACATGCTGGAGAACGTCAAGCGCGAAGTGGTGACCCTGCTGGCCCGCGTGCGTATCCGCAGCGACGAGGAAGTGCAGGCCCTGGAGGCCGCCGAGCGGCAGCAGGCGCAGGCTCGCCTGAGCCAGTCGCAGTTCCAGCACCAGGATGCGGGCGGCTACAGTGCCGACGAGGAAGCTGCGCAGGTGCAGGCTGCCCAGCAGGGCGTCGCGCAGATGCAGCGCGACGAGCCGAAGATCGGCCGCAACGATCCGTGCCCGTGCGGCAGTGGCAAGAAGTACAAGCACTGCCACGGCCAGCTGAGCTGATCCCGAAGAGCCCCGCGAAAGCGGGGCTTTTCGTTTGTTGCGGGGGGAGTTGCACAGGATCCGTGATTGCGCCGGCCGCACTGTTCTGGGCATGCTTCCCCCATGCCTTCCCCCACCCGATCGATCCACGTCGTGGCCGCCGTCATCACCGACGCCCGTGGCCGCGTGCTGCTCAACCGCCGTACCGAGAACCGCGACATGGCCGGCCTGTGGGAGTTCCCCGGCGGCAAGCGCGAATCCGGCGAGACCTCCGAACAGGCGCTGGCGCGTGAACTGCGCGAAGAGCTGGGCATCGAGGCCGATGTCGGGCCCTGGCTGATGGACGTGCCGCAGCGCTATCCGGACAAGCACCTGACCCTGGAAGTGCGCCATGTGCGCAGCTGGAAGGGCACCCCGCGCGGCCGCGAAGGCCAGGCGATCACCTGGGTGGCGCAGGACAAGCTGGGCCGCTATTCGATGCCGCCGGCCGACCTGCCGGTGGTGGCCGCACTGCGCCAACCGGACCGCTACCTGATCACGCCGGCGCCGGCTGACGATGCCAGCGGCGTGCAGCACTGGCATGACTGCCTGCAGCGCGCGGTCGCGGCGGGCCAGCAGCGCATCCAGCTGCGCCTGCCACCGGAACACCCGCAACGGCAGGCAATGATCGAACAGGTCGTGCGCGCGCATCGTCGCGGCGTGCAATGGCTGATCAACCGCGATGTCGCGCTGGCACGCGCACTGGGCGTGGGTGTGCACCTGGGCAGCGAGCAGCTGCAGGACCTGCAGGAACGGCCCTTGCCGGAAGGGCAGCTTGTCGCCGCGTCCTGCCACGACCTGGAGCAGCTGCAGGCGGCGCAGCGGCTGGGCTGCGACTTCGTGGTGCTCGGCCCGGTGCAGGCCACGGCCAGCCACCCCGGGGCAGTGCCGCTGGGCTGGGAGGCCTTCGCCGCGCTGCGCGCGCAGGTGTCGCTGCCGATCTACGCGTTGGGTGGGATGGTCGCCGGCCATATCGCCGAAGCCCGTCGCCACGGTGGGCAGGGTATCGCTGCGATTGGCGGGTTGTGGCCGGCGTGAGCCCTCCCGGTCACAACGTGATCCAGAAACACCCGTATTGACGCCGCAACCCCAGCACCGTCGAAGCGCGCGACACGCTGCCGGGCAGGGTCTGTTCCAGGCGCAGGCCGACCGGATGCCGCACGGCCGACGGCTCCGGGTCGGATACCTGCGCCGCAGGGCTCTGATCCTCATCCTGCGATTGCGGCATCGCCTGCGAGGGATACACCGGTACCACGTCTACCAGCGGCCGCCGCACCAGCGATTCCAGTTGACCGAGGATGCGCTGCGCACCGGCATCGGAGACCGCGCCCCACAGGTACAGCGACGACAACCGGTTCACATCGTTGCTGAGGATGCCGATGCGCAGCGCGTCCACCAGCTCGCTAAGGCGCCGTGGGCAGCGCGCCCCCAGGGTGTCTCGCCGCAGGGTGCTGCCGGTGGGCGCGGGCGGTGGTAATCGTGATCGGGCGCCGACGCTGTCGCAGGGCCGGTCGGTATACACGCTCTGGCCCTGCGCATCGGTGCAGCGGTTCAAGCGCGTGGACTGCGCATGGACAACGCTCGATGCCGAGCACAATGACAGCAGCAACAGCAGGAAGGAAAGCCGGTTCATCGACGCAGGGTAGCGCCGATCGCGGTGGCATGGCGTGCTTTCAGCCGTGCAGCAGCTTCAGCACCGACGTGGTCGGCTTGGCCAGGTTCAGGGTGTAGAAGTGCAGGCCCGGCGCGCCGCCCTCGACCAGGCGCTGGCACAGCCTGGCGACCACTTCGGTACCGAACGCCCGCACCGATTCGGCGTCATCGCCATAGGCCTGCATCTTGCGGCTGATCCAGCGCGGGATCTCCGCACCGCACTGCTCGGAGAAACGGCGCAGCTGGCTGAAGTTGGCGATCGGCATGATGCCGGGCGTGATCGGTACCTGTACGCCGAGCCGGCGCACGGCATCGACGAAGTGGAAGTACGCATCCGGGTTGTAGAAATACTGGGTGATCGCCGCGTCGGCGCCGGCATCGATCTTGGCCTTGAAGTGCTTCAGGTCGGCCAATGCATCGGAGGCCTGTGGGTGGGTCTCCGGGTAGGCACCTACCTCGATGCGGAACGCATCGCCGTGTTCGGCGCGGATGAACTCGATCAGCTCGGCGGCATAGCGCATGTCGCCGGGGAAGCCCATGCCGGAGGGCAGGTCGCCGCGCAGCGCGACCAGGCGATGGCAGCCGATGGCGCGGTACAGCTTGAGCAGTTCGCGGATTTCCTGGCGGGTGCCGCCGACACACGACAGATGCGGTGCGGCCTCGAAGCCATGGTGCTGGTTGAGATGGCGCACGGTCTCGGAGGTATAGCTCAGCGTCGAGCCACCAGCGCCGAAGGTACAGGACACGTACTCGGGGCCGTAGTCCTTCAGCTTGGCTGCGGCGCGATCCAGCTGGCTGCGCTGTTCATCGGTCTTGGGCGGATAGAACTCGAAGCTGATGGCAGTCATGGCACGGGCGGCGGCGGCGGGTGTGGATCAGTATATCGCTTCATCAAGATGGATGTGCGATTGCGGTGTGAGGGCGGGCCATCCGTGGCGCGCGACCGTTCGCCCTGCTGACCGGCCGTTGCTCCGGAATCGTAACCGGGGGCGCTGGACCGGCAGCACGCTGTTCCCATCCCGGCACCACCCAGCCGATGAAGGAGCAGACGATGAAGATCTTCCTGGCATTTTGGTACGCGATGAAAGCCCTGGCCCGGCTGGCGATGATCGGCATGGCGATGGCCGTGTTCGGTTCCGGCTCGGCGCATGCCGCCACTGACTCGACCGCCGGCAAGGTGCAGGTCGAGGTGGTCGGCAAGGGGCGCCCGCTGTTGATGATTCCCGGCCTCAACAGCAGCGCGGAGGTCTGGCGCGAGACCTGCCGCGCGTTGCAGGACGTGCAGTGCCACCTGGTGCAGTTGCCGGGGTTTGCCGGCGCCGCGCCGGCAGACCCGCAGCCGGCGGATTTCCTTTCGGCCATGCGCAACCAGCTGCTGGCCTATGTGCATGACCAGAAGCTGGACCATCCGGCGGTGATCGGCCACAGCCTGGGCGGCGTGCTGACGCTGCAGATGGCGGTAAAGGAACCGGACGCACTGGGGCCGCTGGTCATCGTCGATTCGTTGCCGTTCTATGCAGGCATGCAGAACCCGCAGGCGACCGCACAGAGCGTGCAGCCGATGGCCGAAAAGATGCGCACTGCGATGCTGGCTGCAGACCCGGCCAGCTACCAGGCGCAGGCTGAAGCGGCGCTGGCCCCGCTGACCAGCAGCACCGCGCGCCTGCCCGAACTGAGGCGCTGGGGCCATGACAGCGATCGCGCCACCACCGCCGATGCGATGTACTCGATGCTGGTGACCGACCTGCGCAGCGAGGTGGCCGGCATCCACTCGCCTACGCTGGTCCTGGGCGCCTGGGCGTCCTACCAGGCACTCGGTGCGACCGAATCATCGGCGCGTGCGATCTTCCAGTCGCAGTACGCCGCGCTGCCCGGCGTGCGCATCGAACTGAGCGCGACCGGCCACCACTTCCTGATGTGGGATGATCCGCAGTGGCTGCGTGGGCAGGTGCAGGCGTTCCTCGACAGCCACCGCTGATCCTTCCGACCGTTCCAGCCATGGCCATGCCCGATTCGACTTCCGCACTGCGCTTCTGGTTGATCAACACCCTCGGCTGGGCGCTGTTCTGCGTGATCAGCCTGGCCATGACCGGCGCGTTCGGTGGCGCCAGCAGCAGTGGAAGTACGCTCATCAGCGTCGGCCTCGGCGTGCTGCTGTATGGCATCAGCGGCAGCCTGCGCGCGCTGGCCTTGCGGCGCCACTGGTGGCGGCTGGACCTGGGCGCGCTGGTGCTGCGGCTGGCGCTGGCGGTGCTGCTGGGTGCAGCACTGGCGCAACTGCTGCTGACGGCGGTGCTGCAGCCGGCGCTGGCGCTGGGGTGGGTGGATTTTGGCGGCCGATCGGGTGATTTCCGCCCGGTCGCACGCCTGCTCTACTGGCTCAACACCGTGCTGATGCTGGGGCTATGGACCGCGATGTGGGCCGGCCTGCACGGCATGCGCAGCGCGCGCCAGGCCGAATTGGCCCGCCTGCGCGCCGAAGCCGAACGCAGTGCGCTGGAACGTGATGCGCTGCGTGCGCGGCTCAACCCGCATTTCATGTTCAATGCGTTGAACAATCTGCGCGCGCTGATCCTGGAGGATCCGGAACGTGCGCGCGACATGGTCACGCGGCTGTCGCGCACGCTGCGCCAGGCGCTGGCGCACAACCGCAGTGAGCAGGTCACGTTGGCCGAGGAACTGGCAGTGGTGGACGACTACCTGGCCATCGAGGCGATCCACTTCGAGCAGCGCCTGCAGGTGCTGCGGCATATCGATGCGGGCGCGACGCAGGCGCTGCTGCCGGCAATGGCGCTGCAGCTGCTGGTCGAGAACGCGATCAAGCACGGCATCGCCAGTCGCCCGGGCGGTGGCGAGGTGCGGATCCATGCCTCGCTGGCCAATGATGTGTTGCAGTTGCAGGTGGACAATCCACGTGCAACCGGCAGCGAACCCAACCATGGCCATGGCGTCGGCCTGGCCTACCTGCGTGCGCAGCTGGGCACGCGTGGCCGATTCGTGCTGCAGCCGGTCGGCGACCGCATGCAGGCCCTGCTGGAGATTGCGCAATGAGTGGCGTGCTGCGCGTGTTGATCGTTGATGATGCGCGGCTGGCGCGGCAGGAGCTGCGTACGCTGTTGTCAGCGCTGCCCTGGGTGCAGTGCGTGGGCGAGGCCGATGATGTGCCGGCCGCACGCGAGGCGATCGCTGCACTGGCGCCGGACCTGGTGCTGTTGGATGTGCAGATGCCCTCCGGCAGCGGCTTCGATGTGCTGGACGGCCTGGAGGCGGTGCCGGCGGTGGTGTTCGTTACCGCCTATGACACCTACGCGGTACGCGCATTCCAGGCCAATGCGCTGGACTATCTGGTGAAGCCGGTGGAGGCGCCGCGCCTGCTGGAAGCATTGGAGCGGGCGCGCGAGCGCGACGTGGTGGCGAGCGGGGCGTCGGAACTGCGAAACACGCTGGGCGCACAGGACCAGGTGTTCGTGCGCGAGGGTGAACGCTGCTGGTTCGTGGCGGTCTCCGAGATTCGCCGGCTGGTGGTGGATGGCAACTACACGCGCCTGTGGTTCCGCGACCAGAACGCCCTGTTGACCCGCAGCCTGAGCGCGCTGGAAGCACGCCTGCCGCAGGATCTATTCTTCCGCGCCAACCGCAACACACTGGTCAACCTGCGCCGTATCCGTGGGGTGTCGCCCAGCATCGGCGACGGCTACGATCTGACGCTGGATGATGGCAGCGAGGTGGAAGTGTCGCGACGGCAGGCGCGGGAGCTGCGCGAGCGGATGGCGTTGTAGGCGCTACCAGCGGTTACCCTGTGCAGCGGATTCCCTGATCACGCCGCGCCATGTCCATCGTTCTCACCGATTTCGCCCGTCCCCGCCTGTTCCCGCGCGTACCGCGTGGCAACACGATCCAGGACTGCACTGCCGAACAGTTCGAAGCGCACCTCAACGCGCACGGGCCGATGAAGGTACTGGACGGCTATGCGCCGTTCTGCAAACTGTTCGTCTACGAGAACTGGACCAGCACGCGCTGCCTGACCGTGCCGATCACCGAGGCCAACCGCCATCTGCTGCGCAGTGGTTACGAGGCACGCAATCGCGACGAACTGCCGGTGCTGGTGCGCTGGTTCGAGGGCGTGGAGTCGCCGCGTGCGAACTATCTGGTGGTGATCCTGTACAGCGCCGAGCAGCTGGCGAAGGAAGGCTCGCCGATCGAGGCCGACTGGGGCATCGTCGGCTGTATCTATACCGCCGAGCCGGAAGAGGTGCCGATGGCGCCGATCACGATGATGCGCAATGCGCTGGGCGTGGAAGAGGGCGGTTCCGGCGTGCCGTTGGACCGCGAGGCCTACCGGCGTTCTGTCGAGTTCTGGGAGAGCAACGCGAACTGGCGGCCGTGAGCGATATTGGTCATCCACGCATCGCGTGAGTGTACGGACCGCAGTAGAGCCACGCCATGCTTGGCTGCCTGGCCTTCAGGCAGCTTTCCATTCCCACCACGGGTAGTGGTACTCGCGGTCGATGGCCTGCCAATGCTGGCCGCAGTGCATGCAGGCAACGTTGTGGCAATCGCCCCAACCATCCTCGGCCTCCTGCAACGCGAGCAGCTGCATCTGCCCTTGTTCGATCAGGCGGCGCGGATCGAAGAACGGGTAGCCGGGATTGAGCGCGCACAGGCAGCCTGCGTGCGCCTGCCAGTGACGCAGCCGTTTCAGGGCCGCCTCCAGATGCGCCTGGTTGCTGATCAGCATGCCGCCGAGGGTGATGCCGTGGCAGCTACGTTCAATCAGGTCCACATGCGCGGCCAATGCGTCCAGCGACGGTGCACTGAACAGTCGTGCGACGATGCGGGCGGCGTCGGTGATGCGCGTTGCGTCGCGCGACAGCAGGTCCTGCAGCAGCACATCGGCCTGCGCGTCTTCCAGCCTGGGCGGCGGTGCCGCAGACCACGGCCAGCGCATCAGCGTGCCTTGCCGATGGCAGCGTAGTGGCCGGCGGTCAGGCGCAGCAGGTCGGCCGGCGCCAGTTCCACTTCCAGGCCACGGCGGCCGGCGCTGACGTGCAGCGTGGGCAACACCTGCGCGCTGGCATCCAGGAACGTGCGCAGGCGCTTCTTCTGCCCCAGCGGGCTGATGCCGCCGACCAGGTAGCCGGTCGCACGCTGCGCGGCGTCGGCGGCGGCCATCTCGCACTTCTTGCAGCCGGCCGCTTCGGCCAGCGCCTTCAGGTCCAGGTGGCCGGCCACCGGCACGATCGCCACCAGCAGTTCATGTGCTTCAGTGCTGGCCAGCAGGGTCTTGAAGACCTGGGCCGGGTCGAGGCCGAGCTTGTCGACGGCTTCGCCGCCATACGATTCGGCGTGGGCGTCGTGCACATAGCTGCGCACGGTGTGGGCGATCTTCTCGCGCTTGAGCAGGTTGATGGCCGGGGTCATGGACGCATCCTAGCGCGGGGCAGGGGCGTTGCCTTGACCGAGACTCGCGCGTCAACGCAGAACGGGCGCCCGAAGGCGCCCGTCCCGGCTGCGATCGGCTGCATCCAGCATCAGCGCGACATCGACTGCTGCGTCTGCATCTGTTCCTGGGTCTGCCGCTGCGACAGTTCGTTGTCCAGGGCCTGGCTCTGCCGCGTGCTGTCCTGCAGATTGTGGTTCACCGCCTGCGACAGGTCGACGTAGGTGCGATGCATGGCGGGATCGCCGAGCTGGCCCTGCACCGCGAACACGCCCTGGTTGTCCGGCCGCGCCAGCACGGTATCGACCTGGCTCATGCCGGCCAACTTTGACTCGTAAGCCACCTGGCCTGCGGCGTTCTCGAGCTGGCTGCGGTCATTGAACAGCGGCGACAGGCCGCCTTGGCGCCGCTGTTCTTCCAGTGCTTCCAGCTTTTCCACGACCTGCTGGTAACGCGGGTTGTCGGCGTGGCCCGGGGTGGCCATGGTCGGTTCGGCAGCCGGTGCGCGCTGCTGCGTGGCCGCATCCAGTGCGGCCAGGGTAGTGCCGCCAGCCTTGCCGTCTACGGTGAGGTGGTGATCACGCTGGAACTGCTTGACCGCTTCCAGGGTGCCGGGGCCGAAATCGCCATCGGCCACCAGCGGCTTGCCGTCCTTGCCCAGATAGCCCAGGTCGGACAGCTTCTGCTGCATGGCCTGCACCTCATCGCCCTTGCTGCCGTTGACCAGCACGCCGTTGCCCGCAGGCGTGCCCGGTGACCCGTGCGAGGGAGCATGGGTGGGGGTGATGCCGATCTGGACCATGGCCCGGTCGAAGCGCTCATCGCGGCTGGCTACGGCGGCCTGCGACTGGATGCCGTACTTGGTGGCATCGACGAAGTTCTGCACGTCGCCGCGCGTCGGCGGATTGCCGGCCTGGACCGTGCCGCCCTGCAGCTTTTCCGCATTGCCGGCCAGATAGCTGATGAACTGCGGGCCCATGCTGCCGAACTGGTTGTCATAGTCCGCCATGGCCAACTGCAACTCCGGGTTGGCGGCGATGGCATCGGCCGCGGCCGGATTGGTTGCACGCACCTTGGCGATGGCCTGATCGACACGCTCGATGGCGCTGTCCAGCTTGGCGTTGGTGAGCTCGTCCATCCTGGCCTGCGGAATGGCCTGCAACTTGGCGTCGAGCGCCGCCAGCTGCTGGGTGCTCAATCCGCCCTGCTGGGACAACAGTGCGATGTCACCATCGGTGAAGCCGTTGTCGCGCAGGAAGCGCCTGGCCTGCGGATTGCCGCCGACATCGAACTGCACCAGCCCGAACGAATAGGTGCTTGCGCCTTTCTGTGCGTATGAGAAGTGGTCCAGGTGGCGGGTGTCGCCGCCCAGCTCGGTGTTGAGGAACAGCGTGGACAGCTGTTCGCGCGTAATGGTGGAATCCGTTGCCATGGTCATCGTCCTTCAATGAGACAAAAGCGCCGGGCGTGCCCGGCGATTGTCAGCCGGCGCAGTGCTGCTGGGTGAAGCCGAGCAGCTGGCGGATAGCCTGGGTGCCGTAAGCAGCCGGCGCCGGTTCGAGGGCGAACTGGCCAACCATCTGGTTGCTGCACAGCTGTACGGTGCGCCTGCCGGCGGAGGTTTCCTGGGTGCAGTTGGCTGCGAGCAGGGCGTTGGCGCCGCCGCCCATGTTCGTGGCGGCCGTGCAGCCCAGCAGGCGGCCTTCCTGGCCGTTCTCACCCAGCAGCGTGTTGAAGTTAGCCAGCTGGCTGTTGGGATCGCGCAGCACCAGCAGGTCCACGCACTGCTGCTGGCCGTCAGGGGCTTCGCATGCATCCTGATCGACCAGGCCGTCACGCGTAGCGGACAGCACGTTGAGGCGATCGGCGTACACCTGCCGCAGGCACTGTGCATCGGTGCACAGGTCGCGGGTGTGCTCCTGCCAGCGCTGCTGTTCGGCGTGCAGCTTGCTCTGCCCTGCTGCATCGAGCGTGGCCTGTGCGGCAGTGACCGCCTTGCCCATGTCCGCATCCAGGCCGGTCAGGGTCGGGTCCTTGCAGACCAGGGTCTGTGCCGGCGACGCTGCATCGGCGCAACCAGCGCTCGTGTCGGCAACCGTGGCGGGCGCGTCGGCGGCCTTGCCTGCGGGGCTGGCCTGTCCGCTGGCCGCAGCCGGAGCCGTAGCGCCGGCGTCGCCGGCAGGTGGGGTGCAGGCGGCCAGCAGGGCCACCCAGCACAGGGTCATCAGGGGCTTCATGGCCCGGTTCAGTCGTTCACGGTTGCGCGGCATGTCCTGTCCTTTGGTGTCTGCGTCCCGGCGCATGGCCTGCCGTTGGCAGCCCACGCGGGCGTAAAGCCTAGCAAGCGGCTTCTGAGTGCTCCGTGACAGGGTGCGCGGATCGGTTGCCGGGTGCCGCAACGCAGAACGGGCGCCCGAAGGCGCCCGTCCTGTCTGCATCCGTTGCCGGGGTCAGAGCCCTTTCATGCGGAAAGGGATCCGACCCCGCGTACGCCGGTAGTGCCGGCCGCTGGCCGGCACCCCACAGGCATCAGTAGCGGTAGTGGTCCGGCTTGAACGGGCCTTCCACCGGCACGCCGATGTAGTCGGCCTGTTCCTGGCTCAGGGTGGTCAGCTTCACGCCGATCTTCTCCAGGTGCAGGCGGGCCACTTCTTCGTCCAGCTTCTTCGGCAGCAGGTAGACCTTCTTCTCGTAGCTGTCCTTGTTCGCCCACAGGTCGATCTGTGCCAGGGTCTGGTTGGCGAAGCTGTTGGACATCACGAAGCTCGGGTGGCCGGTGGCGCAGCCCAGGTTCACCAGGCGGCCTTCGGCCAGCAGGAAGATCGCGTTGCCGTTCGGGAAGATGTACTTGTCCACCTGCGGCTTGATGTTGACGTGCTTGATGCCCGGGTAGGACACCAGTGCGTCGACCTGGATCTCGTTGTCGAAGTGGCCAATGTTGCAGACGATGGCCTGGTCCTTCATCGCGCTCAGGTGCTCGATGCGGATGATGTCGCGGTTGCCGGTGGTGGTGACGTACAGGTCGGCACGGCCCAGGGTCGATTCGATGGTGTTGACTTCATAGCCTTCCATCGCCGCCTGCAGGGCGCAGATCGGGTCGATCTCGGTGACGATCACGCGCGCGCCGTAGGCACGCAGCGAGGCCGCGCAGCCCTTGCCGACGTCGCCGTAGCCGCAGACCACGGCCACCTTGCCGGCCAGCATCACGTCCATCGCGCGCTTCAGGCCGTCGGCCAGCGACTCGCGGCAGCCGTACAGGTTGTCGAACTTGCTCTTGGTGACCGAGTCGTTGACGTTGATCGCCGGGATCAGCAGGGTGCCGGCCTGGGCCAGCTGGTACAGGCGGTGCACGCCGGTGGTGGTCTCTTCGGAGACGCCCTTCCAGTCCTTGACCACGCGGCCCCAGTAACCCGGGCGCTCCTTGGCCACGCGCTTGAGCAGGTTCTTGATGACCTGTTCTTCGTGCGAGGCGGACGCGGTGTTGACCCAGTCGCTGCCGTTTTCCAGCTCGTAGCCCTTGTGGATCAGCAGGGTCACGTCACCGCCGTCGTCGACCACCAGTTCCGGGCCGGTCAGGGTGCCGTCGGCCAGGGTGAAGGTCAGCGCGTCCAGGGTGCAGTCCCAGTACTCTTCCAGGGTCTCGCCCTTCCAGGCGAACACCGGGGTGCCGGTGGCGGCGATGGCGGCAGCCGCGTGGTCCTGGGTCGAGAAGATGTTGCACGAGGCCCAGCGCACATCGGCGCCGATGTCCTTCAGGGTCTCGATCAGCACTGCGGTCTGGATGGTCATGTGCAGCGAGCCGGTCACGCGCACGCCCTTCAGCGGCAGCTCGGCCTGGTACTTGCGGCGGATCGACATCAGGCCCGGCATTTCGTGCTCGGCGATGTCCAGTTCCTTGCGGCCCCAGTCGGCCAGCGTGATATCGCGGATCTTGTAATCACCTTCGGTGGAGAAGGTCTTGGCAACAGCGTTCATTCGTGTGCTCCGGTTGTGGGCGAGCGGATGCTCGCATCTAGCCGGGCGCCGTTGTTACAAAGCCACCTTACCGAGCCTGGCCGGGCCTCGTGGGATCCGGTCGCAGCGCCCCTCGGCAGGGGAGAACCCCCATTATATCGCGGCCCCAGCGTGACATCGGCATGACCCAACCATCGGCAGATGGGGCCACGTGCACGGCCTGTTAAGGTCGGAGTTTTCACGCATCACACAGGTGGAACGATGAGCATGCACGCGCGCCGCACACGGCGCTGGACCGGCCTGGTCCTGTCGATGGGGCTGCTGGCGGTGGCCCCGCTGGCCTGGGCGGCCGCCTCGCAGCCAGCTCCGGCGCAGGCGCAGGGCGTCAATGGCTACGAACTGCCATCGGCCGCACTGCAGGCAGTGGTCGACGCGCCGCGCGCGCCGTCGCTGTTCCTGTCGCCGCGCCGCGACGTGGCCGCGATGATGCAGATGCCGTCGCTGCCGTCGATCCAGGTGGTGGCGCAGCCGGAACTGAAGCTGGCCGGCCTGCGCATCAACCCGCGCACGTTCTCCGACAGCCGCTTCAGCTTCGGTGAGAAGCTGTGGCTGATGAACGTGGCCGATGGCAAGGAGCGGCAGATCAGTGGCCTGCCGGCCACGCTGTCGATCGCCAGTGTGATGTGGTCGCCGGACCAGAAGTGGCTGGCCTTCAACCAGGTCGACGCCGCCAGCGGCGCCAATGAACTGTGGCTGGTGGATGTGGCCGGTGGCAGCGCCCGCCGCCTGGTTGCCGGCTTGAACACGGTGATCGGCAGCGGCTACCAGTGGCTGCCGGACAGCCGCGGGCTGGTGGTGTTCACCCGCCCGGCCAACCTGGGGCCGGCCCCGGCTGCCGACGGCGTCCCGACCGGCCCTGCTGTGCAGCAGACCAGCCAGGGTGGCGGCGTGGTGTCGATCCGTACCTATCAGGACCTGCTGAAGAACGAAGCCGACGCCCGCCAGTTCGATTACTACGCGACTACCCAGCCGATGGAAGTCGGCCTGGATGGCAGTACCCGCGCGATCGGTGCGGCCGGCATCTTCATGGGCTTCTCGGTGTCGCCTGACGGCCGCTTCGTGCTGCGCCAGCCGGTGCAGCGTCCGTACTCCTACGTGGTGCCGGTAAGCAGTTTTCCGCGCCGCATTGAAGTGATCGAGCGTGCCACCGGCAAGCTGGTGCATACCGTGGCGGTGCGCCCGCTGGTGGAAGGCCTGCCGACCGGCAACGATGCCGAAGTGACCGGCGTGCGCGACATCAGCTGGCGCGGTGATGCCGATGCCACCCTGGTCTGGGCCGAAGCGCAGGACGGTGGTGATCCGAACCGGGAAGCCAAGGTGCGCGATGCGGTGCTGATGCAGGCTGCGCCGTTCGACAAGCCGCCGGTGACCCTGGCCCAGCTTGGCAGCCGCCTGAGCGGCATCAACTGGGGCCGTGGCGACCTGGCCCTGCTGACCGAGTCGTGGTGGAAGACCCGCAGGACCAGGACCTGGCTGATCGCCCCGGACAACGCCGGTGCCGAGCCGCGCCTGCTGTGGGATCGTGACGCGCAGGACCGTTATGCCGATCCGGGGCGGCCGCTGCTGGCCAGCGATGAACGTGGTCGCTCGCTGCTGCAGACCAGCCCGGAAGGCAGCAGCCTGTACCTGGCCGGTGCCGGCGCTTCGCCGGAAGGCGACCGCCCGTTCGTGGACCGCTTCGACATCGCCACGGGCAAGGCGACGCGCCTGTTCCATTCGCAGGCGCCGAGCTATTCGCTGCCGGTGGCATTGCTGGACAACCAGGGCAATTCGCTGCTGCTGAGCCGCGAGAGCCCGGACGAACCGGCCAACTTCTACGTGCAGTCGCTGGCCGATGCCGGTGCCGCACCGCGCGCGCTGACCCGTTTCGCCCATCCGCTGCCGCAGCTGAAGGGCGTGCAGAAGGAGCAGATCCGTTACCAGCGCAAGGATGGCGTCGACCTGACCGCGACCCTGCTGCTGCCGCCGGGCTACGATCCCAAGCGCGACGGCCCGCGCCCGCTGCTGATGTGGGCCTACCCGGGCGAGTTCAAGAGCGCGGCCGCAGCCAGCCAGGTGACCGATTCGCCGTACCGCTTCAACGCGGTCAGCTACTGGGGCCCGCAGGCGTTCCTGGCCAAGGGGTACGTAGTGCTGGCCAGCCCGTCGATGCCGATCATCGGCGAGGGTGACAAGGAGCCGAACGACACCTACATCGAACAGCTGGTGGCCAATGCGCAGGCGGCGGTGGATGAAGTGGTGCGCCGAGGCGTGACCGATCGCGATCACATCGCCATCGGTGGCCACTCCTATGGTGCGTTCATGACGGCCAACCTGCTGGCACACACCCGCCTGTTCAAGGCCGGCATCGCGCGCAGCGGTGCCTACAACCGCACGCTTACTCCGTTCGGTTTCCAGGCCGAGGAGCGCAACTACTGGCAGGCGCAGGACGTCTACCAGAAGATGGCGCCGTTCAATTACGCCGACAGGATCAAGGATCCGATCCTGTTCATCCACGGCGTGGACGACAACAACTCCGGTACGTTCCCGATCCAGAGCGAGCGCATGTTCGCCGCGGTGAAGGGCCTGGGTGGCACCGCGCGGCTGGTGATGCTGCCCAACGAATCGCATGCCTACCGGGCACGCGAATCGATCATGACCATGCTGGCTGAAAGCGAGCGCTGGCTGGAGCAGACCATCGGCCCGGCCGAGCAGGGCAAGGCGAAGAAGAAGCGCTGATACCTGCATGAGGGCGGCCCCTGTAACAGGGGCCGCCTGTGCGGCTGCGCCGCCGCCCGAGCATGGGCTCGGGCGCTACACGGTGTCACGCGCCACGACGCTTGTAGAGCCGAGCCCATGCTCGGCTGCGTCCGCCAGGGATGCGTGCAGATGAAACCATTTTTGCATCGCAGCACGCTGCCCGTTCTGGTTTAGGCTTGGGGTCTGGATCCGTTGACCGAGGCCTGTGCGTCGCCGATGAACGAGTACCGCAGCAGCATCGAGTTTGCTTCCCCCGATCTTCCGCTTCGCGATGACGTGCGCCGGCTCGGCGCACTGGTCGGTGACCTGCTGGTCGAGCAGGTATCGGCGGCCTTCCTCGACGAGGTCGAGGACGTGCGCACCCGCGCCATCGCCCGTCGCGAGAACCAGGCGCCGCTGTCGGAGCTGGCCGAAGGGCTGGCCGGGCGCACGCCGCAGCAGGCCGAGACCATGGTGCGGGCCTTCAGCACCTACTTCCAGGTGGTCAACATTGCCGAGCGCGTGCATCGCATCCGCCGCCGCCGTGACTACCAGCGTGCCGGTACCGCAGGGGCGCAGCCCGACGGCCTGCAGGATGCGCTGCAGCACCTGAAGGCGCAGGGCGTGGGCCTGGACGAGCTGGCGCAGTGGCTGCCGCGCATCGACATCGAACCGGTGTTTACCGCGCACCCGACCGAAGCGGTGCGCCGTGCGCTGCTGGAGAAAGAGCAGCTGATGGTGGCCAGCCTGGTCGACAACCTCGACGGCCAGCGCACGCCGGGGGAAGCGGCCGCCGATGCTGCGCGCTTCCGCATGGCGCTGACCGCGTCGTGGCAGACCACTGATTCCTCGCCGGTGCGGCCCACCGTCGATGACGAGCGCGAGCACGTCGGCTTCTATCTGGTGCAGGTGCTGTACCGCGTGATTCCCGTGCTGTACGAATCGCTGCAGCAGGCGCTGCGCGATACCTATGGTGAAGAGCTGCCACTGCCGCGCCTGCTGCGCTTCGGTACGTGGGTGGGCGGGGACATGGACGGCAACCCGAACGTGGATGCCCACACCATCCGCACTACGCTGGATGCGCAGCGGCAGGCGGTACTGGCGCGCTATCAGAAGGAACTGCTGCAGCTGGCCAGCCTGCTCAGCCAGTCCACCGAGCGGGTGGGCGTGAGCGATGCGCTGCAGGCGCGCGTGGCGCACTACCAGCAGCTGCTGCCGCAGGTACAGTCGCGCCCGCGCCATGCCGACATGCCCTACCGCCTGCTCAACGATCGCATGCGCGCGCGCCTGCAGGCCACGCTGGAAGACGGCGAGGGCGCTTACGCCGGCCCGGATGAACTGATCGACGACCTGCAGCTGATCCTCGACAGTTTGCGCGCCAATCGCGGCGAACACGCTGGCGGCTTCGCCGTGCAGCGGCTGTTGTGGCGGGTGAAGACGTTCGGCTTCCATCTGGCGCGGTTGGACGTGCGTCAGGAATCGAGCGTGCATGCGCGCGCGCTGGCGGCGGTGCTGGGCGGCGACCCGGCGTGGGAGGGCCTGGATGCCTTGGGCCGCGCGCGCCTGCTGGCACCGCATGCCAGTGGCGAGGTGCCGTTGCCGAAAGGCGACGACGAAGGCAACCGGCGGCTGGACGCCGTGTTCGCTGCATTGGCCGATGCCCGTGCGCGGCATGGCGGCGATGCACTGGGCAGTTACATCATTTCGATGGCGCACGACCGCAGCGACGTGCTGGCGGTGCTGGCGCTGGCGCGGCGTGGTGGCCTGGTCGATGCCGATGGCGGCGTGCCGCTCGATATCGCGCCGCTGTTTGAAACTGTGGACGACCTCAAGCGCGGCACCGCCACGCTGCGCGACCTGCTGGAGGATCCGGTGTACCGCGCGCACCTGCGTGCACGCGATGATGTTCAGATGGTGATGCTGGGCTATTCGGACAGCAGCAAGGATGGTGGCATTGCTGCTTCGCGTTGGGGCCTTCAGCGCGCGCAGGTGGAACTGCTGGAGGTGGCGGCCGAGGCCGGCATCCGCCTGACCTTCTTCCATGGCCGGGGCGGCTCGATCAGCCGTGGTGGTGGCAAGACCACGCACGCGGTCGATGCATCGCCGCGCGGCAGCATCGATGGCCGCCTGCGGGTGACCGAGCAGGGCGAGGTGATCCATCGCAAGTACGGCATCCGCGCGCTGGCCCTGCGCTCGCTGGAGCAGGCTACCGGTGCAGTGCTGCGCGCCAGCCTGCGCCCGCGTGCCGCCGAACCGCGCGAGGATGCGTGGCGGCCGGTGATGGATGCGGTGGCTGCGGCCAGCAGCGAGGTGTATCGCCGGTTCGTTGGCCAGGCCGGTTTCATGGATTATTTCCGTACCGCCACGCCGATCGACGTGATCGAGCGGATGACGCTGGGCTCGCGGCCGTCGCGCCGGCTCGGCCAGGACGCAGCGCTGGGCAACCTGCGTGCGATTCCCTGGGTGTTCGCCTGGAGCCAGGCGCGTGCGGTGATTCCCGGCTGGTACGGCGTGGGCAGTGGCCTGCAGGCCGCGGTCGATGCCGGCCACGAACAGACCCTGCGCGATATGGCGCGGGACTGGCCGTTCTTCCGTACGTTCCTGGACGATATCGCAATGGTGCTGTCCAAGGGCGATATCACCATCGCCGAGCAGTTCTCGCTGTTGTCGGGTGAACTGCACGGGCGTTTCTTCCCGCAGGTGCAGCGCGAACTGGAACTCACCCGGCGCTGGCTGCTGGGGTTGATGGACCAGAAGACGCTGCTGGACCACGACGCGCGGCTGGCGCTGTCGATCCGCCTGCGCAATCCCTACGTCGATCCGATCAGCGTGCTGCAGGTGGAACTGCTGCAGCGCTGGCGGGCCAGCGGGCGCGAGGATGACGATCTGCTGCGCGCGCTGGTGGCGTGCGTGAACGGCGTTTCGCAGGGTGTGCAGAACACCGGTTGATCCGCATCCACCGGGCATGGCCCGGCGAATTCGAAAGGGTAGTGCCGGCCGCTGGCCGGCAACTGCGGCCCCGGTGGGGGCGGGGCTTGCCCCGCACGTCCTTATTCTTCCGGCGACGGCGGGTTCGACGCCAGCAGTTCCAGGTGGCGCTGCTCCATTTCCTGGCGCAACTGGCGGCGGATCTGTGCTGCGGCCTGGCGGCGCTTTTCGTCGGACGTTGCCGGCTGCAAGGGCGGGACAGGCGTCGGCCGGCCTTCTTCATCCACTGCGACCATCGTGAAGAAGCAGCTGTTGGCGTGGCGCACGCTGCGCTTGAGGATGTCCTCAGCCACCACCTTGATGCCGATCTCCATCGATGAGGTGCCGGTGTAGTTCACCGAGGCCAGGAAGGTGACCAGCTCGCCCACCGCGATGGGCTGGCGGAACATCACCTGGTCCACCGACAGGGTGACCACGTAGCTGCCGGCATAGCGGCTGGCGCAGGCGTAGGCCACCTGGTCAAGCAGGCGCAGGATGGCGCCACCATGGACCTTGCCGGAGAAATTGGCCATTTCCGGCGACATCAGCACGGTCATGGACAGCTGGTGGGTTTTCAGTTCGGTCGACATGCGGCGATTGTATCGGCAACCGGTAGTGCCGGCCGCTGGCCGGCAACCACGCGGTTGTTTCCGAAGGCCATGAAAAAGCCGGCCAGCGGCCGGCTCTACCAGAAGCAGAAGGGCCGCTTGCGCGGCCCTTCGTGTTGCTTACTTCAGCTTCGCATCGGCGCGCAGGGCGGCGGCGCGGTCGGTCTTCTCCCAGGAGAAGGCCGTGGCGTTGACGGTCTCGCCTTCGCCGTTGAGGTAGCTGAACTCCTTCGGCTTGCGGCCGAAGTGGCCATAGGCCGCGGTCTGCTGGTACATCGGGTGGATCAGGTCCAGCATCTTGATGATGCCGTACGGGCGCAGGTCGAAGTGCTTGCGGATCAGCTTCTCGATCTTGTCGTCGCTGATCTTGCCGGTGCCGAAGGTGGTGACCGAGATCGAGGTCGGCTCAGCCACGCCGATGGCGTAGGAGACCTGCACTTCGCAACGGTCGGCCAGGCCGGCGGCAACCACGTTCTTGGCGACGTAGCGGGCCGCGTAGGCGGCCGAACGGTCGACCTTGGACGGGTCCTTGCCGGAGAACGCGCCACCACCGTGACGGGCCCAGCCGCCGTAGGTGTCGACGATGATCTTGCGGCCGGTCAGGCCGCAGTCGCCCACCGGGCCGCCGATCTCGAACTTGCCGGTCGGGTTGATGTGGAACTTGGTGCCCTTGTGCAGCCACTTGGCCGGCAGCACCGGCTTGATGATCTCTTCGCGGACGGCCTCGATGAGGTCCTTCTGCTTGATGCCCGGGGCGTGCTGGGTCGACAGGACCACGGCGTCGATGGCCGAGACCACGCCGTTTTCATAGCGCAGGGTGACCTGGCTCTTGGCGTCCGGGCGCAGCCACGACAGCGGCGAGTTCTTCTTCTTGCGGATCTTGGCCTGCTGCTCGACCAGGCGGTGCGACAGGTGGATCGCGGCCGGCATGTAGCTGTCGGTCTCGTTGGTGGCATAGCCGAACATCAGGCCCTGGTCGCCAGCGCCCATTTCTTCCGGCTTCTTGCGGTCCACGCCCTGGGCGATGTGCGGCGACTGCTTGCCGATCAGGTTCAGCACGCCGCAGGTGGCGCCGTCGAAGCCGACGTCGGAGCTGTCGTAGCCGATGTCCGTGATGACCTTGCGGGTCAGCGCTTCCAGGTCGATCCAGGCGCTAGTGGTGATTTCACCGGCCACGATGGCAACGCCGGTCTTGACCATGGTCTCGCAGGCCACGCGGGCGCGCTGGTCCTGGGTCAGGATCGCGTCCAGCACCGCATCGGAGATCTGGTCGGCAACCTTGTCCGGATGGCCTTCGGAGACCGACTCGGAGGTGAAGAGATAGCTGGACATCAGGCGTAATATCCCTTGATTCGGATGGAAAGATGGGCGCGCATGATACACGGGGTGCGCCGCCTGTGCATTGTGAACCGGTACCGGTTGCCGGTGGTTAAGCCCGCGTAGGCCCGGCAGGGGCCGTCACGATGGGATTGGGGGCCAGCCTCGAGGCCCAGTGTTCCACCAGCGTGACAACAACAGACGGGGCTGCCCAACCCCCGACCGCGCAGGCCGCGACCCGGCCGTCAAGGGGGCCGGCCGTCATCGTTCTGCCCCGAAACCGCCATCTGGCTGCCGCCTGCCGGGTGCAGGCTGTCGGCCAATCCGGCCGCCGGGCATCAGTGGATCCGCCATGCAGGAACTCGAACAGTGTCTCCAGCAACGTTTCCCCGATTGGTTCCATGGCCGTCGCGGCCAATTGGCGCGGCCGTTGCTGCGCAGCGTCGGCCGCTGGTCGCGCCTGGACCAGATCGAAGCCTTCCTGCAGCGCAGCTCAGGCCTGCGCGGCTTCGGTTTCGTCGCCGCCGGCCTGGAGTTCATCGGCGGCCAGTACCAGGTGGATCCGGCCGCGCTGGCGAAGATTCCGGCCACCGGCCGCCTGCTGATCGTCGCCAACCACCCTTCCGGGGCTCTGGACGCATTGGCCTTGCTGGACGCGGTCGGCCGTATCCGCCGCGATGTGCGGATCGTGGCCAACGACCTGCTGGGGGCGATCGCGCCGCTGCAGGATCTGCTGTTGCCGGTGCGCATCCTGGGCGGCAAGGCGCAGCGCGGCAGCCTGCATGCGGTGGAGCAGGCGTTGGCCGCCGAGCAGTGCGTGATCGTGTTCCCGGCTGGCGAGGTCTCGCGCCTGTCGCTGCGCGGCATCCGCGATGGCCGCTGGCAGCGGGGATTTGTCCGCTTTGCCCGCGCCGCCGGTGCGCCGGTGCTGCCGGTGCGGGTGGAAGCGCGCAACTCGGCACTGTTCTATGGCGCCTCGACCCTGTTCAAGCCGGCCGGTACCGCGCTGCTGGCGCGCGAGATGTTCACCCGTCGTGGCCGCCCACTGCGGTTGAGCATCGGCGAGCCGATGCGGCTGGGCGACGGCGGCGATCCGGGTGCCCAACTGCTGGCGGTACGCCGCGCACTCTATGCGCTGGGCCGCAATGGCGCGGCCGGCAATGCCGCTGCCTGCGCAGGCCCTGAGCCGCTGGCCGCCCCGCTGCCACCTTCGCAGGTCGCCGCTGGCATCGCAGCCGCCACCCAGCTGGGCCAGACCGCCGACGGCAAGCAGATCCTGCTGGCCACCTGCACTGCCGATTCGCCACTGCTGCTGGAACTGGGCCGCCTGCGCGAACTGACCTTCCGCCAGGTGGGTGAGGGCACCGGCCGCAGCCGTGACCTCGACAACTACGACCCGCAGTACGAGCACATCGTGATCTGGGACGCCGCCGCGCAGCGCATCGCTGGCGCGTACCGGATCATGCGTGGTGCCCACGCGTTGGCCCGGCACGGCCTGTCCGGCCTCTACAGTGCGTCGTTGTTCCGCTATTCCGACGACGCCATCAGCCACATCGCCGAAGGCCTGGAACTGGGCCGCAGCTTCGTGGTGCCCGACTACTGGGGCAGCCGCAGCCTGGATTACCTGTGGCAGGGCATCGGTGCCTACCTGCAGTGCCGGCCGGGGATCCGCTACCTGTTCGGCGCGGTGTCGATCAGTGCGGCGCTACCGCGCGATGCGCGCGAGCAGCTGGTGGCGTACTACCAGCGCTATTACAGCGGCACCGCCGGCATGGCCGAATCGAACCGGCCGTTCCAGTACTTCGCCGCACCGCCCAGTTTCGGTGAGCTGGATGCAGGCGCCGCGTTCGACGTGCTCAAGGCCAACCTGGCTGCACTCGGTACCGGCGTACCCACGCTGTATCGCCAGTACACCGATCTGTGCGAACCGGGCGGCGCGCGCTTCCTCGCCTTCGGGGTGGATCCGGACTTCAGCGATTCGATCGACGGCCTGATCGAGGTGGACCTGTGTGCGATCCGGCCGAACAAGCGCAAACGTTACCTGCGCGACGCGGGGACGCCGGCATGAGCACGCTGGCGAACCTGTCGCCGCACCGGCGCGCAGTGTTCGTCTCCGACGTGCACCTGGGATCACGTCACTGCCATGCCACCGAGCTGGCGCGCTTTCTCTCGCAACTGCGCTGTGAACGGCTGTACCTGGTCGGCGACATCATCGACCTGTGGTGGATGGCGCACCGCCGTGCCAACTGGCGGCAGTCGCACAGCGAGGTCATCCAGGCGCTGCACGCATTGCGTCGCGCTGGCACCGAGATCATCTACATCCCCGGCAACCACGATGCATCGCTGCGCCAGGTGTGCGGGCTGATGCTGCCGGCGATGCAGGTGCGCCGCCGCGCCATCCACGTGACCGCCGATGGCCGCCGGCTGCTGGTCGCGCACGGCGACGACTACGACGGCGTGACCCACTTCGGCGGCCTGCAGGAAAAGTTCGGTGACTGGCTGTATTACCGCATCCTCACCGGCAACCAGGCATTGAACGCGGTGCGCCGCCAGCTTGGCATGCGCTACTGGTCGCTATCGGAGTTCCTGAAGAAGCGCAGTGGTGCGGCTGAACGCTACATCGAGCGCTTCGTGCAGGCCGGCCTGGACGACGTGCGCCGGCGCGGCCTGGACGGCATCGTCTGCGGGCATATCCACCGCGCCTCGCTGGTCGAACGCGATGGCCTGGTCTATGCCAACGATGGGGACTGGGTGGAAAGCCTGACCGCGCTGGTCGAAGACCACGACGGCGCGCTGCGCCTGCTGGACCACAACGGCCAGACGCTGGTGGAGCTGCCGGGCGCGCGGTTGTCGCAGGCGGCATAGCCCGCGTGTGCCCTTGTAGAGCCGAGCCCATGCTCGGCTGCTCTTCATTGCGTGTAACGGCAGCCGAGCATGGGCTCGGCTCTACATACACCGCGCGCAAGCCGCTAGCATCGGCCCATGGATTCATTGACCCAGATCGTGCTCGGTGGCGCCGTCGCTGCTGCCATCGCTCCGCCCGGCCATCGCCGCGCGGCCCTGCTGGCCGGTGCCGCGCTCGGCACCCTGCCGGACCTCGACGCCCTGTGGCTTGGCTTCACTGCGGCCGACCCGGTGGCGAACATGACCGAACACCGCAGCTTCAGCCATTCGCTGCTGGTGCTGCCCTGGGTGGCCGCACTGATCTGGTGGTTGTTCAAGCGCTTCGGCAATGGTCGCGTCGCGCAGTCACCGCTGCGCTGGTTCTGGGCGATCCAGCTGGCGCTGGTTACCCATCCCTTGCTGGATGCGTTCACCGTCTACGGTACCCAGTTGTGGTGGCCGCTGCGGCCACACCCAACCATGGGCTCCAGCGTCTTCATCATCGACCCTGGCTACACGGTGTGGCTGCTGCTGGGCTGCGTGCTGGCCTGGTTTGGTCGTGCGCGGCCCTGGGCGGGCAAGGTGCTGGGCGCGGCGTTGCTGTTCAGCAGTGGCTACCTGGGCTGGGGGCTGATCGCCAAGGCGCAGGTCGATTGGGCCGCCCAGCAGAGCCTGGCGGCGATGGGCCTGGGTGACGCGCCGCGCTTCTCGGTGCCGATGCCGTTCAATACGCTGCTGTGGCGGGTGGTAGCGATGACGCCCAATGGCTACGTGGTGGGTGATCGCTCACTGGTGGCCGACCATGGGCCGATGCGGTTCGAAGGTCATGCGTCCAACCTGCTGGCCTTGCGCGAAGCGCGGGCCATCCCGGCGGTGCAGCAGCTGCAATGGTTCAACCGTGGCTTCATGCGTGCGCAGGTCGTGGACGGCCAGTTGGTACTGAGCGACCTGCGCATGGGGCTGGAGCCGGACTACACCTTCAACTTCGTCGTCGCCGAGCAGGCCGACGGGCAGTGGCGGCCGATAACGCCCGAGCAGGTGCGGGCGGATTACAGCAGCCCGGCCGCGCGCGCCGACGCAAGTCGCCGGCTGGCGGCCATGTGGCAGCGGATCTGGCATGCGCCCGAGTAGATCCACGCCCTGCGTGGATGGCGGGAACATCAGCAGCGCCGCGTCGGCTCAGTACACCGTCGCGCGGCCCTGCACGAACGAGTAGAAGAACACCGCATTCGGGTCGTTCTGCACCAGCCGGAACTCGCGGCGCATGCCTTCCACGGTTTCCTCGTCCACCGAGCCGGCCTGCAGCAGCTGGTCGGCCGCCGACAGCAGCAGCTGCTCCCAGAACGCGATCATGGTCTTGCGACGGGCAGGCTCGCGGTTGTCCAGGTGGATGGTCTTGATCTCGGTGTGCACGTCGCGGAAGCCGCCGGCCAGCAGCAGGTTGCCCAGCTTGGCGCCGACGAACGGGTCGCCACCGTGGTCGTACTGGAAGTCGTTGAAGGCCATCCAGTAGCGCCAGAGGTGCGGCGAGTACGGATCAAGCAGGAACGAGGCATTCATCACCTCGGTGATGTAGACCGGTGAACCCGGCGCCAGCACGCGGCGCACTTCACTCAACACGCGTGCCGGTGACGGAACGTGTTCCAGCACCCAGCACAGGAAGGCCGAATCGAAGCTGCGCGCCTCGAACGGCAGTTCGCCGGCATCGGCCTGCTGCAGGGTGTAACGGTCGCTGCACCACGGGGTGCGCGCCAGGTTCTCGCGCGCGGTGGCCAGCTGGGTCTCGCTCAGGTCCACGCCGGTCACGTGCAGCTCGGGGAAGCGGCGCAGCAGGATCTCGGTCTGCGCACCCACGCCGCTGCCGACTTCCAGCAGGCGCCGTGCACCGCTGTAGTCGATCTGGCCGAAGATGCTCGATTCCAGCAGGCGCGCCTGGGTCATCAGGCGCTGCTGTTCGGTGCCGGAAAACCCGTGCAGGTAGGTCGGGGAGGAAATCGGCGGGGTCATGGGGCGGGCTCTCGGAGTTCAATTCGGTCGAGCAGGCTCGACGTTGCGACGCGGCAGGGCGGTCAGGCCGCCGAAGACAGCGCCGGTTCCCCGTCAATCAAGCGGTCGAAGTACTCGGTGGTCAGCGCGATCTGGCTCTGCGGGTCTTCGGCACGGTTGACCACCGCACGGAAGGCGGCGTTCTCCGGCCGGTCCTTGGCATACCAGCCCAGGTGCTTGCGCGCGATGCGCACGCCCTGCGGTTCGCCATAGAAGGCATGCAGTGCGTGCAGGTGGCCAAGCAGGATGTCGCGCACTTCGGCCAGCGACGGTGGCGGCAGTTCCTGCCCGGTGGCCAGGTAATGCGCCACTTCGCGGAAGATCCACGGCCGGCCCTGTGCGGAACGGCCGATCATCACCGCGTCCACGCCGGTTTCCTTCAAAACGTGGGCAGCCTTCTGCGGCGAATCGATATCGCCGTTGGCGATCACCGGAATGCGCAGGGCGGCCTTGATCTCACCGATGGTGGCGTACTCGGCCTGGCCGGTGTAATGCTGGTCGCGGGTGCGGCCGTGCACGGCCAGTGCAGCGATACCGCTGTCCTCGGCGATGCGCGCGATCAGCGGGCCATTGCGGTGGTCACAGTCCCAACCGGTGCGGATCTTCAGCGTGACCGGCACGTCCACCGCGTTGACCACGGCTTCGAGGATGCGCGCCACCAACTGCTCGTCGCGCATCAGCGCCGAGCCGGCCCAGGCGTTGCACACCTTCTTGGCCGGGCAGCCCATGTTGATGTCGATGATCTGCGCGCCGTGGTCGACGTTGTAGCGCGCCGCCTCGGCCAGCTGCTGCGGCTCGGTACCGGCGATCTGCACGCTGATCGGCGCCGGCTCGCCCTCATGGTCCATGCGGTGGATCGACTTGCGCGTGTTCCAGAAGCGCGGGTCGCTGATGGTCATTTCCGAGGCGGCCAGGCCCGCGCCCAGCCGTTTGCACAGCAGGCGGAAAGGCTTGTCGGTGACGCCGGCCATGGGCGCCAGCACGACGTTGGGGGCGATGGTGTACGGGCCGATCTGCATGCGCCCATTGTAGGGCGCGGGCGGCGGTACGGCCGTGTCGGGTACGGTCCGGTTCAGGCCGATCGGCACCGACCTCATGCCGTACCGGCATCAGCAGATGCTTGACGGTTGCTTCCGTCGCCCCCAAGGGCGGGCGATGGTGGCCGGCTAACCCAGGCTCTGCCAGGCCTGGCGGGTACCCAGGGCGAAGGCCAGCCCCAGGCCCAGGCAGGCCAGCGAACTGACCACCCAGAAGCGCCGGCCGTTGTACCCCGGCCGGAACAGTGCCAGGCCGAAGCCCGTCGCGGCGCGCAGCAGCAGCAAGGCAGCGATGGCGGGCAGGACCAGGCGGCTGGCCGGCAGCGGCGAATGCCAGCCCGCGGCGGCCAGTGCGTACAGGGTCCAGGCCACCAGCACGGCCGTGATGCCGGCGGTCATCAACGGTGGCCACCAGTGCCCCGCATGCGCGAGCCCGACTACGCGCTGGCCGGCACCGAAGTATCTGTACCACGCGGCGCCGAAGGCGATGCAGCCGATATGCAGCAGCGCCGCAGCGGCACTGCCTGCGGCCGCGACCAGCAACCAGGGGAATCCGTCCATGTCCTGCCCACGCTGAAACGCTGCGCGGATGGTGGGTGAGGGGCGGGATGCGGGCAATGCGACCGGCAGTCGCAGTAGACGCTGTGCTCGCCGGGCACAAAAAAAGCCCGGGCATCTGCATGCCCGCGCTTCTCATCCACGCAGGGCGTGGATCTGCTTCGTCGCAGCGGTGCCTTCCTTCCCGGCGGGACGGCCGGCGAGTTGGCTGGCAAAGCGCACGTCGCTGATGAACGGCGAGTACATTGAGTCGGCGAATGTCGATGGCCTTAGTCACTCGCTTTCACTCGCGGAAATTCGGGAGCAGCTCATGGAGTGGTTTTGGGTGGACTATAAAGTATCTTTTGCAGCGCGCAGTATTCTTTCGCGGACCTCAATCATCGCGGAGTTTCCGGTTCCGGTTGGGGGGGTGGGATCCGAAATGAAGAAGTGGCGCATGATTTCTTGGAAAAAATTCTGGCTCATATCATTTTGATCGTGGCCCTGCTTGGCAAGTTTTCCGAGTGCCTGCATATATCCCCCGAACCCTGTGGTTTTGAAGAAATAATCGGCAGGATAATCTGATTGGGTGTTTTCCTTGGCATTCTCTGCTGCATTGAAGGCGTTGGATACAACCTTCCTAATGACCCAGTCTCTATCAGATTCGTAATATTCTCTGAATATGCTGCTGGGTTCTTTAATTAGCCTTAGGACTGCATCGACAAATGCGGCTTGAGACAGTGTTTCGCTATCGCCTGTCTTTCTTCCGAGCATTTTTATGCGTTTAAAGAATGGAGATGTTTCATCTTCATTCAATGATTTCACGATCTCGTGACAGGATTTTTCTGGGCTTCTGCCCGGGGAAAGGGCAAATAAATCATACATCAGAGATTTTGATACTTGTTTCTGTGTGCTGTTAACTGTGGAAAAAATGGTTGCCTGTGCGTAAGGATCGATATCAAAGGCGAACACGATCAGAAGGTCGAATTTACTGACAGTTTCGGAGCTTAGATTTCGTAATCCAAGGACTCGATGCTGTCCGTCAAGTATGTGACCAACTGATCCTGCCTCTTGACTGAACGCGAGAGAATTCGAATTTATTGAAACGAGATCGCTGTCTGCGGCTACAATAATCGGCGTGGGAATTATTGCAGAGCTAGATTCTAGGTAGTCGCGAATGTCCGCCACGCGCTTCTGGTCGTCCTCGCGTTGAATGCCATACACGTGGTCGTTGCTGCGGCGTCTAATCTCGAGTCGATGGATTATTTCGTTTGCGGGAATGCTGCACGCGTAGAATGTTCCGCCGGGTTGCGAGTATGGAAAGCAAGGGTAATTTTTATTACGCAAATTTTCGTTCACAGCGCGACATCTCCTACGTTTTCTGCCGCAGATTTGCTTGTGATTTCCATGGATGAGTCGGCAATTTTCCGAATTACTTCTTGGGCGTCACCGCCTGCATACTCGATAAGCCACAACGCAAAAGAAAGTAGAATTGACAGCGAATACACAAACCAATGAACGCTGCGCTGAAACAAGTTGGTGAACTCTTGTTGCATTAAGAGTGTTGCAGCGAGAAGTACGCCCCAGAAGCAGAAGAATATTGCTAGCAATACTACAAGAGATTTTTTTTCTCTTCCTGGCTTCAGCTCGTAAATTGAGTTGTACTCTTTGACGATGAAGTAAGTCGCTCCCGCCAGGATGGCGGTCGAGCAAAGAATGAAGTCGCCTTTTCCAGCTCTTTGGTCAAGTGCATCAAAGACGCACACTCCATTCCACACGTCGTTCGCAATTACTAAGATAGGACCTAGTTGGCCAACGAATATGGCGATGAACAAAAACCAGATGAAATTTAGGATTAGACGAGACAGTTCACCTGCGGGGCGGTCTTCCGTTCCGAATGCTCGTTTCAACAATTTCATCCTTGTGTCCTTATGCGTCCATGACCGCAGAGTCCTGAATCTTAAGCGCGAAGTGCTTCCGCGTCGGCCGGGGTGAAGCGCGGCATCGCCGCTGCAGCGCCTTCCTTCTCGGTCGAGCGACCGGCGAACTGGTTGGCAAAGCGCACGTGGCGGGCGAACGGAGCGTCGGCCACCTGCGCCAGCGACGCGGCCAGCGCACCGTTGAAGGCATCACCGGCACCGGTGGTGTCGATGGCCTGCACCTGCTCGGCGCCGACGCGGTAGTACGGCTGGGTATCGCCGCGCAGGTTCTCGTCGGCATGCGAGACGAACACGCCCACCGAACCCAGGGTCACCACCACGGTACCGTTGCCGACCAGCTTGCGGCAGAGCGCATGCAGGCTGGCGCCATCCAGCGCGGCGACATCGTTGGCATCCACGCGCTCACCGACATGGCGGCCGAGCAGCGCGGCGAACTCGGTCTCGTTCGGGGTGATCACATCGGCCAGCTTGAGCAGGCCGATGGTCGAGGGCGCGTCGGCCGGTGCGGTGTTGAGCACGGTGGTGACACCGGCCTCGCGGGCCGTGGCCAGCGCCGCTTCAATGGTCTGCACCGGCGATTCCAGCTGCACCAGCACCACCTTGGCGCTGGTGAGCAATGCCTGCTGCTGTTGCAGGAAGTCGGTGCTGAGCGCGGCGTTGGCGCCCGGGCCGATCACGATGGTGTTGCGGCCACGCGCGTCCACGTAGATGCCCGCAGTGCCGGTCGGCTCGCTGCTGGCTTCGGCAATCAGGCCGAAGCCATCCTGCGCGGCCAGTTCGCGTGCGGTGGCGCCGCCGGCGTCATCGCCCAGCGCGCACACGAAGTGCGTCTCGGCGCCGGCGCGGCAGGCGGCCACGGCCTGGTTGAAGCCCTTGCCTCCCGGGCCGGTGCTGTAGCGGCCGGCAATGGTCGCACCCGGTGCCGGCAGCGACTCGCACCGCCACACGTGATCGACATTGAAGGAACCGACGACAACGACACTGCTGCTCATAGGAAATCTTTTCTCAACCAGGGGTTCAACTGAAGTGCGTCAGCACGCCGGCGATGGTCGCCGTCATGAAGGTGGCAATGGTACCGCCCAACACCGCGCGCAGGCCGAACTTGGCCAGATCGTGGCGACGTTCCGGCGCCAGGCCGCCGATACCGCCGATCTGGATCGCGATCGAGCTGAAGTTGGCAAAGCCGCACAGCGCGTAGGTGGCGATCAGGCGGCCTTCGTCGGACAGGCTCACGCCCGCCACCTGGCCGTTCACGATCTGCGACAGCTCGGTGTAGGCCACGAACTCGTTGATCACGACCTTCTGGCCGATCAGCGAACCGACGGTGGTGGCATCAGCCCACGGGGTACCGATCACCCAGGCGATCGGGGCCAGCACGTAACCGAAGATGGTCGACAGGTTGGTCGGCTTGCCGATGGCAGCGGCCAGGCCGGTCACTTCGCCGAACCAGGTGAGTGGTGCATTCAGCAGCGCGATCAGGGCGATGAAGGCCAGCAGCATCGCGCCGATGTTCAGCGCCAGCTTCAGGCCGTCACCGGCACCGGCAGCGGCCGCGTCGATGATGTTGCTGGAGGTCTTCTCCACTTCCATCTTCACCGTGCCGCGGGTCAGCGGGGTGCCGGTTTCCGGAATCAGCAGCTTGGCCACGACCAGGGTGGCCGGTGCGGCCATGATGCTCGCCGCCAGCAGGTGCTTGGCGTAGAAGGCCTGCTGCGCCGGGTCGCCACCGCCGAGCATGCCCACGTAGGCCGCCAGCACGCCGCCGGCGATGTGCGCCATGCCGCCGATCATCATGGTCAGCAGCTCGGACTGGGTCATCCTGGCGATGTACGGGCGCACGGTCAGCGGCGCCTCGGTCTGGCCGATGAAGACGCTGGCGCAGACGCTGGTGGTTTCCGCGCCGGACACGCGCATCACCTTGGTGATCGACCAGGCCATCACGCGCACGATCGCCTGCATGACGTTGAGGTGGTACATGACCCCCATCAGCGCCGAGAAGAAGATGATGGTCGGCAGCACCTGGAAGGCGAAGATGAAGCCGTAGTTCTTGGTGTCCATCAACGAGCCGAAGATGAAGCCCGAACCCTCGTTGACGAAGCTCAGGACCTTGACGAAGCCCTTGCCCAGCGCATCGAACACGTCGCGCCCGCCCGGCACCAGGATCACCAGCGCCGCGAAGGCGATCTGCAGGGTGATACCGGTGGCAACCAGCTTCCAGTCAACCGCACGCTTGTTGTTGGAAAACAACCAGGTGATGCCGATCAGCACCGCCAACCCGAACAGGCCGAAGCCGATCCTGCCCAAACCTTCGACCATGTGAGTGACTCCCCTGGGGCGTCGCGAAAAACGGGAAGCCTAGTGCAGGGCAGGGGCCGGGGCAAGAAAAAGCAGCGTGCGCGCGCCCATCGGTACCGATCAGGCCAGCAACGGCAAGGGCTTGCGGCCGGCGGCGGCAGGTAGAATGGGGCTCGATCCCGGCCCGGATGCGGGCCCGCAGCAGGAGATTCGCATGCAATACCGTCGCCTGGGCTCCACCGGCCTGCCGATTTCCGCCCTGTCCTTCGGCGCCTGGGTGACCTTCGGTGACCAGATCCCGCGCGACGAGGCCCGCAACCTGGTGGCGGCCGCCTGGGACCACGGCGTCAACTTCTTCGACAACGCCGAGGGCTATGCCAACGGCCGCGCCGAACAGGTGATGGGCGATGTGATCGCCGACCTGCGCCTGCCGCGCGATGGCATCTGCGTCTCCAGCAAGGTGTTCTTCGGCAGCGCCAAGGACCCACGGCCGACCCAGCGCGGCCTGTCGCGCAAGCATGTGACCGACGCCTGCCATGCCGCGCTCAAGCGCCTGCGGGTGGACTACCTGGACCTTTATTACTGCCATCGCCCGGATCCGGACGCGCCGATCGCCGAGACCGTGCATGCCATGGATACCCTGGTGCGGCAGGGCAAGATCCTCTACTGGGGGACCTCGGAGTGGTCGGCGGTGCAGATCCAGCAGGCGCTGGACATCGCCGAAGCACGCAACCTGCAGGGCCCGTCGATGGAGCAGCCGCAGTACAACCTGCTGCACCGCGAACGCGTCGAGGTCGAGTATGCGCCGCTGTATGCCGGTGCCGGCCTGGGCACCACCATCTTCTCGCCGCTGGCCTCGGGCCTGCTGACCGGCAAGTACGACCAGGGCATTCCGGCCGATGCGCGGCTGGGCCGCGAGGGCATGGAATGGCTGCAGGCGCTGGTACTGGGTGACGACACCGAGGCCCGCCTGGCCCAGGTGCGCCGTTTCAGCGAAGCAGCGCGTAAGCTGGGCCACGCCCCGGCCGCGCTGGCGATTGCCTGGTGCCTGCGCAACCCGAACGTCTCCAGCGTGATTCTTGGCGCCAGCCGGGTCAGCCAGCTGCTGCAGAACCTGCAGGCGCTGGAGGTGCTGGAGCAGGTCGATGCGGCTGGCTGGGCGCAGGTCGAAGCCGCCTTCGCCTGACAGCCCTTTGCGGAGTCGAGCCATGCTGGACTTCAGATTGACCAGGTCTTTGTAGAGTCGAGCCATGCTCGACTCCGCGCGCAGCGCGTGCGTTTCCAGGCGACGGTGCCAGGAGCAGTCGAGCATCGCTCGACTCTACAAAAGCGCTGTGCCCGTCTTTTGATTGATGGTGACTATCGAATTTTCGAATTCGATCATTAATCCCATCAATCAAATTGAGAATGGTTGTTGATTGTCAACTGAGAATCATTATCATTTGACTCGTCCCTCGCACGAGTCCAGATGCTCATGAATGCTCAACCTGTACTGCTGCGCCCCGAAACGCTGACCCTCCGCGATCGTCCGGTCCGTGTCGTTCCGCCGGAAGAGGTCATCGACAGCGAAGCCCTGCTCAAGGGCCGTCGTGAAATCCTGATCCAGCACGGCGACCGCTTCTACCGCCTGCGGCACACCAGCAACGACAAGCTGATCCTGACCAAGTAATCGCGGCCTGGTCGCCCGCCTCCCTCCCTCCTGCCGGCAGCGCCGGCAGGGTGGGCGACCCGTCCGCGCCCGCTCTCTCCCCCTCGGTCTACCGCGTGCACCTCCCGGGTGTGCCGGTAACCGGGGGTTCCCCTGCCTGACCGAACGAACCCGATGACCCGCCCTACCGCCCTTTGCCTCGCCGTCTGGATGGCCCTGCCGCTGTCCACCCATGCTGCTGCCGCGGCCACCGCCGCGCCTGATGCGCGCGACTTCGACCGCGTGCAGGTCACCGCCACCCGCACCGAGCGGGCAGTGAGTGACGTGGCGGCCACCGTGGATGTCATCGACCGCGAGCAGATGGACCGGCACCTGGTGCAGGACATCAAGGATCTGCTGCGCTACGAGCCGGGGCTGTCGGTCAGTCGCAGCGCCGCGCGCTTCGGCCTTGGCAGCATCCGCATCCGTGGCCTGGACGGCAACCGCGTGCGCGTGCAGACCGATGGCATCGCCATGCCCACCAGCTTCAATATCGGCTCGTTCTCCAACGCCAACCGCAACTTCACCGATCTGGACACGCTCAAGCGCGTGGAGATCGTGCGCGGCCCGGCCAGCTCGCTGTACGGTTCCGACGCGCTCGGGGGCGTGGTGGCCTTCGTCACCAAGGATCCGGCCGATTACCTGAAGGATGGCAAGGACAGCTACGTCGGCCTGAAGTTCGGCTACGACGGTGAGTGGAAGGGCCTGCTCGGCGGCGTGACCAGCGCGTTCGGCGGCGAACACTGGAGCGGCATGGTCAACATCAACCATCGCCAGGGCCAGGAAACCGGTAACAAGGGCGATGTTCGCAGCCTCGACAACACCCGTACCGCGCCCAACCCGCAGGACCGCGACGGTCGCAGTGGCCTGGCCAAGCTGGTCTATGCACCGAGCGAGGACCAGCGCTTCCGCCTGACCGTGGAAGGCAACGAAGACAACACCGATACCAACGTGCTGTCCTCGATCGACCGCACCACCACCACCGGCATGAAGGCGCGCGACACGCAGAACCGCACCCGCGTGTCGTTCGCCCATGAAATGGATGCGCTGGACAAGGGCTTCGCCGACAACCTGCATTGGCAGCTGTATACCCAGCACAGCGAGACCCACCAGATCACCGACGAAGACCGCGCCAACCGCAGCCGCCGCCACCGCGAGTTCAACTTCGACCAGCGCGTGTACGGCCTGCAGGCACAATTCAACAAGGCGTTCAGCACCGGCAGTGTCGAACACGCGCTGACCTACGGCTTCGAAGGTGCGCGTACCGAGATCCGCCAGAAGCGCGACGGCTATCAGGTTCTGGCCAATGGCCAGACCAGCACCACCATCCTGCCCGACGCCTTCCCGGTACGCGATTTCCCGATCAGCAAGACCACCGAGCTGGGCCTGTACGCGCAGGATGAAATGCGCATGGCCGGCGGCAAGCTGTCGCTGGTGCCGGGCGTGCGCGTGGATCGCTACGAGCTGAAGCCGGAAGTGGACAGCATCTTCGCCGACGACAATCCCGGCGTTGCGGTGGCCAGGCTGACCAAGACCAGCGTCTCGCCGAAGCTGGGCGTGGTCTATCGCTTCACCGACGAATGGTCGCTGTTCGCCGGCTACTCGCATGGTTTCCGCTCGCCGCCGTACAACGACGTCAACCTGGGCTTCACCAACTTCGCCTTCGGTTACACCGCCATCCCCAATCCGGACCTGAAGCCGGAAACCAGTGATGGCATGGAGCTGGGCCTGCGCTTCCTGTCACCGGCCGCCTACGTCAGCGTCAGCGGCTACTACAACGAGTACAAGGATTTCATCGAGTCGCAGTCGCTGGTCGGCACCAACGCCCAGGGCCTGATGGTGTTCCAGTCGCGCAACATCGCCGATGCGCGCATCTACGGTGCCGAACTGAAGGCTGGCGTTGACTTCGGCCAGATCAACCCGGCGCTGCAGGGCTGGGCGCTGCGCAGCTCGGTGGCCTGGTCGCGCGGCGACAACAAGACCGAGGACACTCCGCTGGATTCGGTTGACCCGCTGCGCGGCACCGTCGGCCTGATGTACGACACCGACGCCTGGGGCGTCGAACTGGCCGGTACCTTCGTCAAGCGCAAGGACCGCGTCACTGCAGCGACGGTGTACCGCCCGGCCGGCTACGGCGTGGCCGACCTGATGGCGCACTGGAACTTCGCCCCGGGCGCGACCTTCAACGTCGGCGTGTTCAACCTGGGCGACAAGCGCTACATCGATTGGTCCAACGTGGGTTCGACGCTGTCGGCGACCAGCCGCGTGCTGGATCGCTACACCAGCCCGGGCCGCACCCTTTCCGCCAGCCTTGCCGTTTCCTGGTGACCTCATGAGCCGCGCCTTGTCCGCACGCAGGAATGACGCCATCACCGCGCAGGGCAGCGCGGCCTGGCCGACCCCGGCACAGCTGGCCACGCTTGGCACCGTGTTGTGCCTGTACCGCGCCGACGGCAACGAGCTCGGTGGCTGGCGCCAGGCGGTGCGCGTGCACGCCTGCCAGGGCGTGGACAGCGAAGGCGTACGCGAAAGCCTGTGTTTCCTCGATGGCCGCGGCCGTTGCGTGTGGCGCCTGTACCTGCTGCCCGACAGCGATTTCCTGGCCTGGGACCGGCTGGTCGCGGCGCTGCCGCCGGGCCCGGAGCACGACAGCGATGGCAGTGTCGGTGAGCGCCTGTGGCGGCGACTGGCCGGCCACCTCGGTGGCCAGCGCTGGCGGTTGTGTGCACTGCGCCTGCATGCCGCCGATGACGGCCGCACGCTGGCCGCCAGCCTGTCGACGCTGTCCTCGCTGGGCGCCGCAACCGCGCGTCGCATCGCGTGCTTGGAAGGTGCCGAAGGCGAGCTGGCGATCGACGATTGCTGCTGTGCCGATGCCGCGCGGCGTCCGACACCGCGGGTTCCCGGCGACCTGCCGCTGATCCGCCTGTGATCCTTTCCTGATGGAACGCCCGCCGGCCCTGGAAGGCCTCTCAACGAACCTGCAACCCCGAAGGAAGACCCGATGAAGTTCCAGACAGCCAGCGTCATGCTGTTGCTCGCTGCCAGCGGCGTGGCCAGCGCGCAGCCCTCCGACATCGCCCGCGACCACGACAGCATCCTCGCCATGCAGGGCGAGTACACCGTCGACTTCGCGTTCGACGAGACCGTGCTGCTCAAGCCCGGCTACGAGCGTGCGCCGGCGATGCGCAGCGGCGGCAGCGAAGTGGTCATCGTGGTCGAGGACACCCCGCAGCGCATCGTGCTGCAGCACCTGTTGCTCGATGAGAAGAGCGGCCACATCACCAAGCACTGGCGCCAGGACTGGGTCTACGAAGCGCCCAGCCGTTTCGAGTTCAGCGCCGACCAGACCTGGCAGGTACGCCGCATTCCCGCAGCGGTGAACCAGGGCGCCTGGACCCAGTGCGTGTATGAAGTGAGCGATGCACCGCGCTACTGTGGCACCGGCAAATGGACGTACACCAACAACGTGCCGAGCTGGACCAGCGACCTGAGCTGGCGCCCGCTGCCGCGTCGTGAATACACAAAGCGCAGCGACTACAACGCGCTGGCCGTGGTCAACCGCCACACGCTCACGCCCAATGGCTGGACCCACGAGCAGTTCAATACCAAGGTGCAGCGCAACGCCGACGGCAGCCAGGTGGAGATCGCCCGCGAGTTCGGCTTCAACGACTACGTCAAGACAACCGAGGTCGACTTCACCCCGGCCCGCGCCTACTGGAAGGCCACCGCCGGCTACTGGGCCAAAGTGCGCCAGCGCTGGGACGGCTTCCTCGGCCAGGCCCCGGGCGTGCACCTGAAGACCAAGCTCGATGGCATGGCGATGATCATCCCGCTGTTCACCCAGGCCGAAGAGATCCAGTCCGGCAAACAGGTGAAGGACGCGCAGATCGACGAGGTCTTCGCCAAGTACGTGGAAAAGGCGCCGAAGGAAGGCTGATCGCCGCGGTAGGGTGCCGGACGTGCATTGTACCGGTGGGTGCCGAGCTTGCTCGGCACTGCATCCACGCATGGCGTGGATCTACTGGCATGCACGGCGTGGATCTACTGGGGCTATCGCTGGTAGATCCACGCCATGCGTGGATGCCTTTGCTTTCACAACGGCGTCAGGCCTCGCGCAACGCCAATGCCGGCGGCGTATGCAGGATCGCCCGCGTGCCCCACCAGCCCGCCAGCAGGCTCAAGCCGATGCCGACTACGCCGCCAATCAGCAGCCCCGGCCACGGCGGCAGCAATGGCAGCTCGAACACCTTCTGCGAGACCGCCACGCCGATCGCAGCGGCCGCGCCCACCGCCAGCATCGCCGCCAGCGTGCCCAGCGCGCCGAACTCCACCAGTACCGCGCCACGCAACTGGCGCCGGGTCGCACCCAGGGTGCGTAGTACCGCGCTGTCGTAGCGGCGCTCGCCGGCGGTGGCCTGCAGCGCGGCCAGCAGCACCAGCACGCCGGCCAGCAGGCTGAACACCATCACCAGCTGCACCGCCTGCGCCACGCGCTCCATCACATCGCGCACCTGCGAAATCACCGCATCCACGTCCAGCAGCGACAGGTTCGGCTGCGCGCGCACCAGTTCGCCCAGGCCCGCCGCCTTGCCGGCCGGCAGATGGAAGGCCGACAGCAGGTTGTGCGGGGTTTCGCCCACCGCATTCGGGTTCAGCAACACGAAGAAGTTCGGCCGGAAGGTGTTCCAGTCCGCCTTGCGCACGCTGGTGACGGTGAACTCGCGTTCCTGCTCGCCCACTGCAATGGTGATGCGGTCGCCCGGGTACACGCCGTAACGCTTGGCCCAGCCGATCTCCACTGATGCCTCCGGCGCCGTGCTGTCGTTCTTCCAGAAGGTGCCGTTGACCAGCGTGTTGGCGGGGGGGAAGGTGCTGCGCCAGCTGAAGTTCAACGGCCGGTTCTCGTCGTCGTCATCGCGCTGACCTTCGCCTTGTGCCGCTTGTCCGTCCTGACCGGGCTCGCGGTCCACGCGCAGCGGTGGCTTGCCATTGATCGCGATCAGGCGGCCGGTGGCCATCGGTTCGATGCTGGCGTCACCGGCGCCCAGTCCACGCAGCGTGGCCAGCACGCTGTCGCGCTGCTCGGGCTGGATGTTGATCAGGAAGTAGTTGGGCGTATCAGCGGGCAGGCGCTCGCGCCATTGCTGCAGCAGGCCCGGTCCAGTGACCGCCAGCAGCAACAGCGCACACAGCGACAGCGACAGCCCGACCAGCTGCATTACCGCCAGCATCCGGCGCCGGGTCAGCGCGGCCAGGCCCAGCCGCCAGTGGCCGTGCAGGCGGTGCTGCAGGCCGCGCAGCAGCTGCAGCAGCACGAAGCCGACCACCCCGGCGGCCAGTGCCAGCGTGGCCAGGCCGCCCAACACCCACAACGCCAGCTTCAGGTCGCCGGTGACCTGCACCGTCAGCAGCAGGCTGGCCGCCAGCGCTGCCACATAGGCCAGCAGTGACGCCGGCGGCAGGGCAGCGAAGGAACGGTTGAGCACCCGCATCGGCGGCACCCCGCGCAGGCGCAGCAGCGGTGGCAGGCCGAAGCCGAACAGCAGCAACAGGCCGATGCCGGCGCCGGTCAGCGCAGGCATCGCCTCGGGCAACGGCAGGCGCTGCGGCACCAGGCTGCCCAGTACCTGCACCAGGCCTTCCTGCGCGGCCATGCCCAGGCCGATGCCGAGCGCACAGGCCGGCACCGCCAGCATCAGCAGCTGCAGTGCCAGGCCAAGCAGGATGTCGCGCTGGCGCGCACCCAGGCAGCGCAGGATCGCCACCTGGTCGATGCGGCGCAGCGCGAAGCGGTTGGCCGCCAATGCGGTGGCCACGCCCGCCAGCAGCACCGCCAGCAGCGCGCTCAGGCCGAGGAAGCGCCCGGCCAGATCGAAGGCCTGGCGCACGCCGCGCTGGGTGTCATCCACGCTCAGCAGGCGCAGGCCCTTCACCTGTGGCAGCAGCCACTCACGCAGGGACGCGACCTGCCCGGGCGGTCCTGCAAACATCAGCCGGTAGTTGATGCGGCTGCCGGGGCCAAGCAGTCCCGTGCCTTCCACATCGGCGCGGTTGACCAGCAGGGTGGGGGACAGCGTCAGCAGGTCGCCGCCGGTGTCCGGCTCGGCCTCGATGATGCCGGCGATGCGCAGCGTGCCGGCGCCGAACTCGAGATCATCGCCGGCCTTCAGCCCGAGCCCCTGCAGCAGGCGTGGGTCGGCATAGGCCTGGCCCTTGGGCGGCATGCCGGCATCGGTGATCAACGTACCGCCGGGCGTGGCCCGTACCCGCAGCGTGCCGCGCAGTGGATAGCCCGCCTGCACCGCCTTGATGCTCGCCATCTGGCTGGCCTCGCCATGGAACAGCACGCTGCCGAAGCTGGCGATGCGGGTGTAGGCCAGTCCACGCCGTTGTGCCTCGTCGGCGAATGCCTGCGGCGGGTCATCACGCCCGGCGATGCCGAGATCGCCACCGAGCATTTCCGCCGCGCTGCCGGTCAGCGCCAGGTTGACCCGGTTCACCAGCGTGCCCACCGCGGTCATCACCGCCACGCCCAGCACCAGTGCGGCGAACACGGTGAGCAGGTCGCCGGCCAGCGCCTCGCGACGCAGCGCGCGCCACGCGTGCCGCAGCAGGTTCATGCCTGGGCTCCGCGCTCAACCGGCAGCAGGCGGCCGTCGTCGATACGATGGATGTACTGGCAACGCTGCGCCAGGCGCATGTCGTGGGTGACCAGTACCAGGGTAGTGCCGCTGCCGGCGTTGAGTTCGAACAGCAGGTCGCTGACGTGCTGGCCGGTGGCATGGTCCAGCGATCCCGTCGGTTCGTCGGCGAACAGGATGCGCGGCCGGGTGACGAAGGCACGCGCCAGTGCCACGCGCTGCTGCTCGCCACCGGACAGCTGGCGCGGGTAGTGGCGGGCGCGATGGGCCAGGCCGACCTGCGCCAGCACTTCATCGACCCGCGTGCGATCCTCGCGCCCGGCGAGTTCCAGTGGCAACGCGACGTTCTCGGCGGCGGTCAGCGCCGGCAGCAGGTGGAAGCTCTGGAACACGAAGCCAACCTCGCGCGCGCGCAGCTGGGCCCGCGCTTCTTCATCGAGGTCGCCCAGGTCCTGGCCCGACAGCGCAATGCGGCCCCGACTGGGCAGGTCCAGCCCGGCCAGCAGGCCGAGCAGGGTGGTCTTGCCCGAACCGGAGGCGCCGACGATGGCCGCGCTGGTGCCTTCATGGACGGTCAGGGTGATGTTGTCCAGTATGTGGACTTCACCCTCCGGGCCCTGCACGGATTTGCCGACCTGGTCGACGGCGATGGCGACGGGCGCGCTGCGGGGGGACAGGCTGTCGATGAGGAGACTCCAATGCGCAAGACGGGATGGAGCCGGCGAGCCGGCGCGATGATGGTGCTGCTGCTAGGGTTCCTGCTGTTGCCGGGGCTGGCCTGTGCCAAAGGTCCGGCTGGCACCGTGCTGGTGCTCGGCGACAGCCTCAGTGCCGCCCACAATATCCCTGCCGACGCCGGCTGGGTCAGCTTGCTGCAACAGCGGGTCAGGCAGCAGTCGAAAACCCCGGCGCGCATCGTCAACGCCAGCATGAGCGGGGAAACCACCGCCGGCGCGCTGACCCGCCTGCCGGGCCTGCTGGCGAGGGAGAAGCCGACCGTGGTGGTGATCGCGCTGGGCGGCAATGACGCGCTGCGCGGGCTGACCCCGGCGCAGGTGCAGGGCAACCTGGAAAAAATGGTGCAGGCCAGCCAGAAGGCCGGTGCCAAGGTGCTGCTGCTGGGCATCGACGTGCCGCCCAACTACGGACCGGCCTACCGCCAGCGCCTGGCCGCGGCCTACAAGGCGCTGGCCACGCAGTACAAGGTGCCGCTGCTGCCGTTCCTGCTGGAGGGCGTGGCCCTGCAGCCGGGCATGATGCAGGGCGACGGCCTGCACCCCACGGCGCAGGCGCAGCCGAAGGTGCTGGACAACGTCTGGCCGCTGCTCAGGCCGCTGCTCTGAACCGTTTGTGTACCTCTTGACGGAACTTCACATCGCGTCCACCGTCGATCCGGCATGTTTCACAAAGCTGAAGTTAGAGGGAATCACATGCGTCAGACGAAGGAGACCTCCGGCTTGGTGCTGGTGGTCGAAGACAACCGCAACATCTCCGAGATGATCGGGGAATACCTGGAAGGTCGCGGCTTCGAAGTCGACTATGCACAGGACGGCCTGGATGGCTACCGCCTCGCGGCGGAGAACAGCTATGACGTCGTGGTGCTCGATCTCATGTTGCCGCGCCTGGATGGCATCGAAGTGTGCCGTCGCCTGCGCAACGATGCGCGCAAGTCCACGCCGGTGCTGATGCTCACGGCACGCGACACGCTGGACGACAAGCTCACCGGCCTCGGGTTCGGTGCCGATGACTACCTGACCAAGCCGTTCGCGATCCAGGAGCTGGAAGCCCGCCTGCGCGCGCTGATCCGTCGCGAACGTCGCCAAGTCGGTTCGGAGGTGCTGAAGGTCGCCGACCTGGTGCTCGATCCGGTCAGCATGCGGGCTACCCGTGCCGGTACCGAGCTGCAGCTGTCGCCGATCGGCCTGCGCCTGCTGACCATCCTGATGCGCGAATCGCCGCGCGTGGTCACCCGCCAGGAGATCGAACGCGAGATCTGGGGCAATGGCCTGCCGGATTCGGACACCCTGCGCAGCCATCTGTACAACCTGCGCAAGATCATCGACAAGCCGTTCGACCGTCCGCTGCTGCACACCGTGCAGAGCGCCGGCTATCGCATTGCCGATATTGCCCAGCCGATGGCCTGATCGGGGCCCGGCCTGTGCAGCATCAGGCCCGGCCGGGCAACGACCCCGCACCGGGCACGGATGACCGGCCGGCGCTGCCGCCGGTCAGCGTCCGTGCACGACTACGGCGCAGCGCGCTGCCTATAATCGCAGCGCTCTGACCGGGACCCCGCAATGCCGCACGGCCTGCCGCGCAAGATCCGTATCGCCTTCATCCTGCAGGCAGTCCTGGCCAGCCTGGGCATCCTGCTCGGTGCCTGGCTGGTCTCGCTGGTGATCAAGCACAGCCTGGTCGGCGCCGCCCTGCGCGAGGAAGCGGCCTATTACTGGACGCTGCACGAGGCGTCGCCGGTGCAGCCGCCGCCCAACACCCACAACATCCGCGGCTACCTGCTGGAAAGCGGGCAGTCGGCACTGTCATTGCCGGCCAACCTGCGCACCCTGGAGCCTGGCTTCCACGAGCTGCCCCAGGACGACCAGCTGGTGCTGGTCGACGTGCGCCCTGCCGGTCGCCTGTACCTGGTGTTCCTGCGCTCGCGCGCGGAGATGCTGGCGTTCTGGTTCGGCATCGTGCCGGTGCTGCTGACCCTGTTGGCGGTGTATGGCGCCAGCTGGGTCACCTACCGTGCCTCCAAGCGACTGGTGTCGCCGGTGAACTGGCTGGCGCGGCGCGTCTCGCGCTGGGACCCGGGCCACCCCGAAGCGGCCGATCTGGAGCCGAACAAGCTGCCGGCGGACATGCAGGGCGAGACCCGCCAGCTGGCGGCCGCACTGCATTCGCTGGCCAACCGGGTCAGCGCGCACGTGGCGCGCGAGCGCAACTTCACCCGTGATGCCAGCCATGAGCTGCGCACGCCGTTGACCGTCATCCGCGTGGCCAGCGACATGGCCCTTGGCGATGAAACCCTGCAGCCGCGCCTGCGCCGCAGCCTGCAGCGCATCCAGCGTGCAGGCCGTGACATGGAGGCGGTGATCGATGCGTTCCTGATCCTGGCCCGCGAGGCCGATGTCGAACCGCAGATCGAGCTGTTCGACGTCAACGACATCGTCCGCTACGAGGTGGACAACGCCAACGAGCTGCTGGGCAACCGGCCCGTATCGGTGCACCTGCACGGCGACGGCCCGGTACAGCTGCACGCACCGCCGCGGGTGCTGCAGGTGGTGGTCAGCAACCTGGTGCGCAATGCCTGCAGCTACACCGACGAAGGGCGTATCGACGTGCACGTGCTCAATGACCGGGTGGTGGTGCGCGATACCGGCATCGGCATGTCCGCCGAGGCGCTGTCGCGCGCGTTTGAACCGTTCTACCGCGCCGAGCCGAGCCGTCCGCAGGGCACCGGCCTGGGCCTGTCGATCGTGCGCCGGCTGTGCGACCGCTTCGGCTGGAAGGTCAGCCTGGCCAGCGAGCCAGGGCAGGGCACCGAGGCCACGGTGATCTTCCGCTGATCCCCCGACTCCATTGCCCGTGATTCAGTAGATCCACGCCATGCGTGGATGGGGTTGCGGTAGCGCCGGGCGATGCCCGGCGTCCGCAGTCCCTCAGTTGCAGTTGACCTTCGGCGCCAGCGCCCTGGTCCAGATCGCATAGCCGGCCGGGGTCATGTGCAGCATGTCCTCGCGGAACAGCGTCGCATCCGGCTGGCCGTCTGCGCCGAGCATCGGCGTGTAGATGTCGGTGAAACCGGTGTTGGGCAGCTTGGCCAGCGCGGCCTTGATCAGCGTGTTGGCCTCGTTGATCGCCGGCAGCAGGTGCGCGCGCGACGGGCTCGGCTTGATCGACAGGTACTCCACCTTGGTCTTCGGCAGGTCGCGGTGCACGCGCTGCACGAAGGCAACCACGTCGTCGCGCACCTGCACGGCGCTGCGGCCACTGTTGAGGTCGTTGTCGCCCGCGTAGAAGAACACTTTGCATGGCGCATACGGCACCACGATGCGGTCGGCGTACCAGGTGCTGTCGCGCACTTCCGAGCCGCCGAAGCCGCGGTTGAACACTGGCTGGCCAGGGAAGTCGGTGGCCAGGCTCTCCCAGAAGCGGATCGAGGAGCTGCCGATGAACTCGATGCCACCGCGCGGCGGCGGGGTGGACTGGTCGGCGCTGGCGAAGCGGGCCATGTCGCCGGCCCAGGCCACGTTGGAGACCTGTTCTGGCACCCGGGGCGACTCGGCCGGGCTCAGCGCCTGGGCCAGCGGTGCGGCAGTCAGCAGGCCCAGCATCAACAGGCAGGTACGGCGACGGGACATCAGGCGCTCCAGCAGGCAAGGGGCATCCATCATAGGAGCATGCCCGGGCCGTTGCTTGCCCCTGGCAGGCCGTTCAGCGGGCAGGCGCGGGCTGCGGTTGGCGGCCTTGTGGCAAAATGGCCGCCATCTGCCTATTCCTGTGCACCCATGATTCCCTGCCGTGCGTCTGAGCGGTCGCTGCGCCGCGCCCCCGTTGCTGGATGTTCCACCCGTGGCTGATCAGTTCGGCCACCTGCCGCGCGGCCCGCGCCGCATCTTCCAGGCCGCCCGCTGGTCCTGGCAGGGCCTGCGCGCTGCCTGGCTGCACGAGTCCTCGTTCCGGCTTGAGGTCTACCTGCTGATCCTGCTGACGCCGATTGCGATCTGGCTGGGCCAGACGCCGGTCGAACGCGCGCTGCTGATCGGCTCGATGCTGCTGGTGCTGGCGATGGAGCTGGCCAACTCGGCCATCGAAGCGGTGATCGAACGCTACGGCAGTGAGATTCACGAGCTGGCCGGCCGCGCCAAGGACATGGGCTCGGCGGCGGTGTTCGTGCTGATGATGAACGTGTTGCTGTGCTGGGCGCTGGTCGTGGTTCCGCACGCGCTGGCCGGCAACTACGGCTGAAACCCCATTCCCCCACTGCCTTGAAGAGTTTCCATGTCCTTTGAGTTCCTCGCCGACCCCAATGCCTGGGTGACCCTGTTCACGCTCAGCGCGCTGGAAATCGTGCTCGGCATCGACAACCTGGTGTTCATTTCCATTGCTGTCAGCAAGCTGCCGGAAGAGCGCCGCCCGTTCGCCCGCAAGCTCGGCATCGCGGTGGCCTGCATTACCCGCATCGGCCTGCTGGTATCGCTGGCCTACCTGGCGCACATGGCGGCAAACCTGTTCACCGTGGCCGGCATGGGCATCTCCATCCGCGACCTGGTGCTGATCGTTGGCGGCCTGTTCCTGATCATCAAGGGCTGCATGGAGATCAAGGAACTGATCAGCGGTGGCGAGGATGAAGATCCCAGCACCACCAAGGCCTCGGCCGTGTTCGGCTACGTGATCGCGCAGATCGCGGTGATCGACATCGTGTTTTCGCTGGACTCGGTGATCACCGCCGTCGGCATCGCCGACCACATTCCGGTGATGGTCGCCGCGATCCTGCTGTCGGTGATGGTGATGCTGCTGGCCGCCAACCCGCTGGGCCGCTTCATCGATGCCAACCCGACCGTGAAGATGCTGGCGCTCGCCTTCATCCTGATGATCGGCGCGGTGCTGATCCTGGACGGCCTGGACGTGCACGTGCCCAAGCCCTACATCTACGCCGCGATGGGCTTCTCGGTGCTGGTGGAGTGGCTGAACCTGCTGATGCGCCGCCGCGCCCGCGAGCACAACGTGCCGGGCGCCGGCAACTGGTAAGTGCGCCACTGGCGTGTGAGTCCCTCAGAACCCCCGGCATTCCGGGGGTTCTGCGTTCTGCCTTGTAGAGCCGAGCCCGTGCTCGGCTGACCGGCCGGAAGCAGCCGAGCATGGGCTCGGCTCTACACCGGAACCGCGGTTTTTGCACTTGTGGCTGCGTTCCGGCTTCCACTTGTGAACCAGGATCAACAGTGTTTTCCCGGGGCGAGGCTTAATCCGGCGCAGCAAAGCGCGCAGGCTACGCACTCCCGATTCCCGCCCCCAGGACCCCCCATGAATTCCAGAGCCGCCTTGCTGGCGCTTGCCGTTGGCGCCTTCGCCATCGGAACCACCGAGTTTGCCCCGATGGGCCTGTTGCCGGTCATCGCCGACGGCGTCGGCGTTGGCATCCCCACTGCGGGCATGCTGATCACCGCCTATGCCGTGGGCGTGATGCTGGGCGCGCCGGTGATGACCCTGCTGATGGGGCGTTTCGGCAAGCGCACCGCGCTGATGCTGCTGATGTCGATCTTCGTCGCCGGCAATCTGTTGTCTGCGCTGGCGCCGAACTACGGGCTGCTGTTGTTGTCGCGCCTGGTCACCAGCCTCAACCATGGTGCCTTCTTCGGCATCGGTGCGGTGGTCGCCGCCAGCCTGGTGCCGAAGGAAAAGCAGGCCGCAGCCGTGGCCACCATGTTCATGGGCCTGACCATCGCCAACATCGGCGGTGTGCCGCTGGCGACCTGGGTCGGCCAGCAGCTGGGCTGGCGCCTGTCCTTCGCCGGTACTGCGGCGCTGGGCCTGATCGCGATCACTGCGCTGGGCTTCGCGCTGCCGGCATCTGCACCGGGGCCGCGCCCGGACGTGCGCCGCGAACTGAAGGCGATCCTGCAGCCGCAGGTGCTGCTGGCGATGGCCACCACCGTGCTTGGTGCGGGTGCGATGTTCACCCTCTATACCTACGTCGCACCGGTGCTGACCGAATTGACCGGCGCCTCCAATGCCTTCATCGCGATGTCGCTGGCCCTGATCGGCATCGGCTTCACCTTCGGCAACGGCATCGGTGGACGGATGGCTGACTGGTCGCTCGATGGCGCCACACGGATCCTGCTGGCCGTCCTGGCGGTGCTGATGTTCGTGCTGCCGCTGGCCTTCATGAGCCACGCCACCGCGGCGCTGGGTGTACTGCTGTTCGGTGCGGCGACCTTCGCCCTCGTGCCGCCGCTGCAGATCCGGGTGATGCAGGTGGCCAGCGAGGCGCCGGGCCTGGCGTCGTCGATCAACGTGGGTGCATTCAACCTGGGCAATGCGGTAGGTGCTGCGCTGGGGGGGGCGGTGATCAGCTCGGGACTGGGCTACGCCGCGATTCCGGTGGCCGGTGGCCTGCTGGCCGCGTCGGGCCTGCTGCTGGCATGGCTGGGGCGTCCGCGCACTGCGGTGGCTGAGGCCTGCTGAGTGATGTGGGGTTCCGGCAGGGCTGCGCCCTGCACCCGCAGAGGCAACGTCAAAAGCTGGGCTACTGAGGGATGGCGGGGCGGGTCCGGTGGCGGGGGACGCCGTAAACCCTTCCCTGGGGGCTTGGCCGCGGCATCCATGCCGCGGACACCCCCGCCACCGGACCCACCCCGCCTTCGACAGTCTTCCGCGATCTGTCGGAACGCGTTCTGCGCTGCTGTTGGTAGGTGTCGATCTTGGTCGACACGGTAGATCCACGCCATGCGTGGATGGCAGACACCAGGAATGTCTGAAGGGTCGGCTTTTGCCTTTGATTTTTCTTTTGATCTTCCCGCGGTGCGCAGAAAACTGTCCATGGCCGGGAGGGTGGGTCGGCTGGGGGCGTGAGCCGCATGGATGCGGCGACCGAGCTTACATGGACGTACTTGCAGCGGCCCCCAGCCGACCCACCCTCCCGGCCCATCCCCGAGCTGGCTGGACCACACCGCGGAGGGGGCGGCGCCCGATGGCCGGTCTTTCACCCGAACCATGGCATGCTCGGCGCCAAGCCCACCCGGAACCTCCGCCATGCGCCTGTTCACCCGTGTCCTGCCCCTGATGCTGCTGGCCTCCCTGTTGTCCGGCTGCGGCTACAACGCCATCCAGCAGAAGGATGAGGCGGTCAAGGCCAGCTGGTCCGAAGTGCTCAACCAGTACAAGCGCCGCGCCGACCTGGTGCCCAACCTGGTGCAGACCGTCAAAGGTTTCGCCAGCCAGGAAGAGCGCGTGCTGACCGAAGTCACCAACGCCCGCTCGCGTGTCGGCCAGATCAACGTCAACGCCGATGACGAAGCCTCGCTCAAGCAGTTCCAGCAGGCCCAGGGTGAACTCGGCAGCGCGCTGTCGCGGCTGCTGGTGGTGACCGAGAACTATCCGGTGCTGAAGTCCGACCAGAACTTCCGCGACCTGCAGGCCCAGCTGGAAGGCACCGAAAACCGGATCACGGTTGCGCGTGGTCGTTACATCCAGCAGGTGCAGGACTACAACACCTACATCCGTTCGTTCCCGCAGGTGATCACCGCCAAGATCTTCGGCTACAAGACCAAGCCGAACTTCACCGTGGAGAACGAGGCGCAGATCTCCAACGCACCGGCGGTGGATTTCGGCAACGCGCCGCAGCAGCAGCCGGCACCGCAGCCGGGCCACTGACCGATGCGCCTGGCCACTGCGCTGCTGGCCCTGCTGCTGTGGCTGCCGCTGGCGGCGCAGGCCCAGCAGCTGGCGCCGATTCCGGCGCTGGATTCGCCGGTGGTCGACACCACCGGCACGCTGGATGCCGCGCAGAAGCAGGCGCTGGTGCAGCAGGCGCTGGACCTGCAGCAGCGCAAGGGCAGCCAGCTGCAGGTGCTGGTGGTACCCACCACCCAGCCGGAGGACATCGCGCAGTACACCACGCGGGTCTTCGACCAGTGGCAGATCGGCCGCAAGGGCGTCGATGACGGCGTGCTGCTGGTGGTGGCCAAGGACGACCGGCGCGTGCGGATCGAGCCGGGTTACGGCCTGGAAGGCGCGATTCCCGATGCCATCGCCAACCGGGTCATCCAGGAATACCTGGTGCCGCGTTTCCGCGCCGGCGACTACGCCGGGGGCATCACCGATGCCACCGCCGTGCTGGTCAAGCTGATCGATGGTGAAACGCTGCCGGCACCGGTCAGTGGCCATCGTGGGCGCGAGCCGGGTGGCGGCGGCGATGCTTGGTTTCTGGCGCTGTTCATCGGTGTGTTCGCCGGCAGCATCCTGCGCGGCGTGTTCGCGCGCGTGCCGCGCCCGCTGCGTGGCCTGCTCGGCGGCGCTGGCGCAGCCGTGGCGGCGTTCCTGTTCACCTCCACCCTGCTGGCCAGTGGCCTGGCCGGCGTGGTTGGCCTGATCGTGGCGATGCTGTCCGGCCATCCGGGGCGCTTTGCCGGCGGTGGTGGCTGGGGCGGTGGCAGCTGGGGCGGGGGAGGCGGCTTCGGCGGTGGTGGTGGATTCGGCGGTGGTGGTGGATTCGGCGGCGGAGGCGGCTGGGGCGGCGGCGGTGGCCGTTCCGGTGGCGGTGGCGCTTCGGGAGGCTGGTGATGATCCAACGTCTGTTCCGCCATGTATGTTCGCCGTCGGTACGGCGCGCGTTCCCGCCAGCCACGCTGCAGGCGATCACCGAGGCCATCGCTTCCGGTGAGCAGCGCCACGGCGGTCAGGTGATGTTCGCGGTGGAGGCCGATCTGCCGCTGGCCGCGTTGTGGCACAAGGTCACCCCGAGGCAGGCCGCCGAGCATGCCTTCGCACGCCTGCGCACCTGGGACACCGCCCACAACAACGGCGTGCTGATCTACCTGCTGTTGGCCGACCATGCCATCGAGATCGTCGCCGACCGCGGCCTGCATGGCCGGGTCAGCCCGGCGCAGTGGCAGCGGGTCTGCACTCACCTGCGCGAGGGCCTGCGTGGTTCCAACCCGGTGGAAGCGCTGCAGGATGCCATCGACGAGGTCTCCAGCCTGATCGAAGGGCACTTTCCGGCCTCGACGCGGTCGAACGATGACGCGTTGCCGAACTCGCCGCAGATCCTTGGTTGAGCCGGGGCGGCACTGGCCCGAGAATAGACGTTCAACCGCAAGGCACCTTCCATGATCTACTTCCACGACATCGACCCCATCGCCCTCTCGCTGGGGCCGATCAAGGTGCACTGGTACGGCATCATGTACCTGCTCGGCTTCACTGCGGCCTGGCTGCTGGGCCGCACGCGCATCGCCGCCGGGCGCCTGCCGGGCGTCGATGCCAACGGCTTCTCCGACCTGTTGTTCTACGCCATGCTCGGCGTGGTGCTGGGCGGCCGCATCGGCTACATGCTGTTCTACGCGCTGGGCGATTTTCTGCACAACCCGCTGCTGCTGTTCAAGGTGTGGGACGGCGGCATGAGTTTCCATGGCGGCCTGCTGGGCGTGCTGGGTGCCTGCTGGTGGTGGTCGCGCAAGCACGCGCTGCACTTCTTCGACACCATGGATTTCATGGCGCCGCTGGTACCGCTGGGCCTGGGGTTTGGTCGCATCGGCAACTTCATCGGCGCCGAGCTGTGGGGCAAGTACACCGACGGCACGTGGGGCGTGGTGTTCCCGTCGGGCCTGCCGGCGCCGCTGAACCAGTTGGACCATGCGACCCTGCAGGCGCAGTTCGCCACCGGCGCGCTGAACCAGTTCGCCCGCCATCCCTCGCAGCTGTATGAAGCGTTCCTGGAAGGCCTGGTGATGTTCGTGGTGCTGTGGACGGTGTCGGCCAAGCCGCGCCACCGTTACCTGGTCGGCGGCCTGTTCGCGCTGATGTACGGCCTGTTCCGCTTCGCCGTCGAATTCGTACGCATGCCCGACAACGGCGTCTATGTGGCCTTCGACTGGCTGACCCGTGGCCAGATCCTCAGCCTGCCGCTCATCGTCTTCGGCCTGGTGCTGCTGGCGATGTCGCGCCGCGCGCCGGTGCTGCAGCCGCAACCGGTGATGGCTGCGGAGGGCAAGGCATGAAGGCCTACCTGGATCTGCTCGCGCATGTGCTGGAACATGGCGCGGAGAAGAGCGACCGCACCGGCACCGGCACCCGCAGCGTGTTCGGCTGGCAGATGCGCTTCGACCTCAATGAAGGTTTCCCGCTGGTCACCACCAAGAAGCTGCACCTGCGCTCGATCATCCACGAGCTGCTGTGGTTCCTGAAGGGCGATACCAACATCGGCTACCTGAAGGACAACCAGGTACGCATCTGGGACGAGTGGGCCGACGAGAACGGCGATCTCGGCCCGGTCTACGGCAAGCAGTGGCGCAGCTGGGCCACCGCCGATGGCCGCGAGATCGACCAGATGCAGTGGCTGGTGGACGAGATCAAGCGCAACCCCGATTCGCGCCGGCTGGTGATCAGCGCCTGGAACGTGGGCGAGCTTTCGCAGATGGCGCTGATGCCGTGCCACAACCTGTTCCAGTTCTACGTGGTGGACGGCAAGCTCAGCTGCCAGCTGTACCAGCGCAGCGGCGACATCTTCCTCGGCGTGCCGTTCAACATCGCCAGCTATGCGCTGCTGACCCACATGGTGGCGCAGGCCACGGGCCTGGGCGTGGGCGACTTCGTGCATACGCTGGGCGACGCGCACCTGTATTCGAACCACTTCGAGCAGGCGCGCGAGCAGCTTTCGCGTGAACCGCGCGCGCTGCCGAAGCTGTGGTTGAACCCGGAGGTGAGCGACCTGTTCGGCTTCCGGTTCGACGACATCCGCATCGACGGCTATGACCCGCACCCGGCGATCAAGGCGCCGGTGGCGGTGTGAGTGCCATGAAGCTCTCGATGATCGTGGCGCTGGACCGCAACCGTGGCATCGGCCAGGGCAATGCCATGCCCTGGCACCTGCCGGATGATTTCAAGCACTTCAAGGCGCTCACCCTGGGCAAGCCGATCCTGATGGGGCGCAAGACGGCCGAGTCGATCGGCCGCGTACTGCCGGGGCGCACCAACCTGGTGCTGACCCGCAGCGGCCAGGTGCCGTTCGCGGGCATGCGCGCGGTGGCGTCGCTGGACGAGGCGAAGGCGATTGCCGAAGGCGAGGGCGCCAGCGAGCTGTGCATCATCGGCGGCGGCGAGATCTTCCACGAGCTGCTGGACCAGGCCAGCGACCTGTACCTGACCTGGGTCGATGCCGAAGTCCCCGCCGACACCCATTTCCCCGAGGTGGCCGTGCAGGACTGGCGGGAAGTGAGCAGCGAGCCGCATCCGGCCGATGACCGCCACGCCTATGCGTTCCGCTTCGTGCATTACGTGCGCCGCTGAGGATGGTTTTCTGTAGAGCCGAGCCATGCTCGGCTGCTGTTGCCTGATACCTCCCGTAGCTGAGCATGGCCCGGCTCTGCAGGTGCCTACGGCATCCGGTAATGCCCGATGATCGCGTGCTGGAACAGCAGGTTCTCTTCACGCGTGCCGCGCGCGATGTTGTGCAGCACCAGCGGTGTGCCATTGGCCAGCCTCCGGTCGGAGACGATGCCGACATGCAGCAGACCGTTGCCGTTGAGCTTCCAGGCCACGATGTCACCGGCCGCATAGTCGGTGGCGAGGGCGGTGATCGGTTGCTGCCAGCCCTGCCGTTCGAACCAGCGCATCAGGTTCGGCACACGTCGATGATCAATGTTGCGGTCCGGCCGTGACAGGCCCCAGATCGCGGGATACGCGCTGAAGTTGCCGCGCATGTCTTCATGCACGCGCGCCTGCAGGTCCAGGCCCTGGCTGCGCAGGGCGCGCACCACCACGTCGGTGCACACGCCGCGATCAAGCGGGACGTCGCCGCCGGGATAGGACAGGACCTGGTAGGCGGAATCGTAACGGGTGGTGACGCCGATCTGTGCGCGCGCTGCGGCCACCAGTGGCGGTGAAGGGGCCTGCGGCTGCGATGGCGTGGGGGCGGCATTTCCGCCGCCGGTGGGAGCCGGGGGCGAAGCAGGCTGGCAGCCGCTGGCCAGGGCCAGCGTCAGCAGCAGCACCCTCCATGGTGCCCAGCCGCGCCGCGTCATGCCTGCGGCGCGGCGCCGTTGTTGTGGGGTCCACCGGAGCCTCCACCGCCACCACCTCGACGGCGACGACGGCGCGGACCACGGTTGCCCGGGTTGGCAGCAGCGGCGTTGCCGCCGCCCTGTTCCTTGCCCTGCACCGCAGCGGCGGGGCGCTCGTGCGCCGGTCGCGCCGGCGGGCGGGCGTGGGGTACGGGTGCCGGTACATCACGGCCCGGCACCTGCACCACGCGCAGCTCGTCGGTATCGAGCTGGATCGCGGTCAGCTTGCCGCCCCAGACTGCGCCGGTGTCGATGGCGTGCACGCCCTGGGTGATGGTCAGGCCCAGCGCCGACCAGTGGCCGCAGACGATCTTGAGGTCGCGCTCGACCCGTCCCGGTACTTCGAACCAGGGGTAGAGTCCCTGTTCCTGCGTGCCAGGGGTGCCCTTGTCCTCGATGCCGATGCGCCCGCGCGGGGTGCAGTAGCGCATGCGGGTGAGCACGTTGATGATCGCACGCGAACGGTCGTAGCCGGACAGGTTCGGCGCCCAGCTTGGCTTGTCGCCGTACATGTTGCGGAACAGCTTGCGGTAGCCGGCGCCGTGCAGCTGCACCTCGACTTCGGCGGCGTGCTTCTCTGCCATCTGCGTGGTCCACTTCGGCGCCAGGCCGGCGTGCACCATCATCCAGCCCAGCTCGCGATCCACATGCACCAGCTTCTGCAGGCGCAGCCAGTCCAGCAGTTCGTCGCGGTCCTCGGCCTGCACGATGCGCAGCAGGTCCGGGTTGACCTTGCGCTGCTCCTCTTCGGTGCGTGCACCGACGGCCAGCAGCGAAAGATCATGGTTGCCCAGCACCACCACGCTGTGCTCGCGCAGCGAATGCACCAGCCGCAGCGTTTCCAGCGACTGGCCGCCACGGTTGACCAGGTCGCCGCAGAACCACAGGGTGTCCTGGGCCGGGTCGAAGCGGATCTTCTCCAGCAACCGCTGGGTAACGTCGTAGCAGCCCTGCAGGTCGCCGATCGCCCACACACTCATCGTTCGGCCTCCGTGTCAGTGCAGGGTACGCGGGACGGCCAGCACGAACGGTGCGACCGGCGCGGCAAATTCGGTGCCATCGTCGGCGACCATGTCGTAGTGCCCCTGCATGGTCCCGTGATCGGTCCCCAGCATGACACCGGACGTGTAACGGAAGTCTTCACCGGGGCGCAGCCGCGGCTGCTCGCCGATCACCCCGTCGCCATCGACATGCTCGACACGGCCATTGGCATCGGTGATGCGCCAGTGGCGTGCGACCAGGCGTGCGGCGACCCGCCCCTGGTTGTGGATGCGGATCGTGTAGGCGAACGCAAAGCGACCGTCTTCCGGCGCGGATTGATCGTCGAGGAAGCGCGGCGCGACTTCGACGGAGATGGCGTAAACGTCAGCGTCTTCCATACCGGCAGTGTAATCAGGAGGCATTGGCCAAAGCGATGAATTCGGCCACGTCCAGCTGTTCGGCGCGGGCATCGGGACGCACGCCGGCAGCGATGAACTGCTCGGCGGACACCACGTTGTTCAGGGCATTGCGCAGGGTCTTGCGGCGCTGCCCGAAGGCGGCCTTGACCACCTCGGCAAAGCGCGTGTGGTCGTTGATGCTGATCGAGGCCGGGTCACGCGGCACCAGCCGAACCACGGCCGAATCGACCTTCGGCGGCGGCCGGAACGCGCCCGGCGGCACCACGAACAGCGAGGTCACCTGGCAGTAGGCCTGCAGCATCACGCTGAGGCGGCCATACACCTTGCTGCCGGGGCCGGCGGCCATGCGGTCGACCACCTCCTTCTGCAGCATGAAGTGCATGTCGCGGATCACTGCGGCATGCTCCAGCGCATGGAACAGGATCGGCGAGGAGATGTTGTAGGGCAAGTTGCCGACCAGGCGGATCGGCTGGCCATTGGCCAGTTCGGTGAAGTCCACGCGCAGCACGTCGCGATGGACGATGGTCAGCTCGCCCAGCGGCTCGGCGGCGGCGGTCAGCGGCGCGATCAGGTCGCGGTCGAACTCGATCACCGTCAGCTTCGGGTGCACGCGCAGCAGCGGCAGGGTGATGGCGCCCTGGCCTGGACCAATTTCAACCAGGCGGTCGCCATCTTTCGGGTTGACCGCCATCACGATCTTGTCGATGTAGTGGCGATCGGCCAGGAAATGCTGGCCAAGCTGCTTCTTGGCCGGTGCGGTGAACACCGGGCCGGAGGGGGAATGCGGGGAATTCATGCGCTCAGTGTACGTTGCCGCGCCAGCTGCGCACACAGCGTCGTTGCCGCCTGCAGGCTGGAAGGATCGGCGATGCCGCGGCCGGCCAGGTCCAGCGCGGTGCCATGGTCGACCGCCACGCGCGGGTAGGGCAGGCCGAGGGTCAGGTTCACCGCCTGTTCGAAGCCGGAATACTTCAGCACCGGCAGGCCCTGGTCGTGGTACATCGCCAGCACGGTGTCGAAACCGGCCAGCTTGGCCGGCAGGAAGGCGGTGTCGGCCGGCAGCGGCCCGACCAGGTCCATGCCCTCCGCGCGCAGGCGCTGCAGCAGGGGGATGACCAGGTCCAGTTCCTCGCGTCCCAGATGACCGTCTTCGCCGGCATGCGGGTTCAGCCCGAGCACCGCGATGCGCGGCGCAGGCAGGCCGAACTCGCGGCGCAGCGCGGCATGCACCGTGCGCAGGGTGTGTTCCAGGCTGGGCGCGGTGATCGCATCGGCCACCTCGCGCAGCGGCAGGTGGGTGGTGGCCAGGGCCACGCGGACAATGTGATTGGCCAGCATCATCACCACCTTCACTCCGGCCTGGTCGGCCAGCAGTTCAGTGGTGCCGCTGTAGGCGATGCCGCCCTCGTTGATGACCGCCTTGTGCACCGGGCCGGTCACCACACCGTGCAGCTCACCGGACAGGCAGGCCTGGCCGGCGCCGAGCAGGGCGCCGATGACCGCGCTGGCATTGGCCGGATCGGCCTGGCCGAAGTGGCTGGGCACCGCGTTGCGGACGGCGCGCAGGCGCAGATCGCCGGGGACGCGTGCTTCGGCGTGCTCGGGCAGCAGTTGCAGGGGCAGGTTCAGGGCGGCCGCAGCCGCGCGCAGGGTGTCCGGGTCGGCGAAGGCCAGCAGCCGGCAATCTTCACGCGGCTGCTGGACGAGGCGGACACACAGCTCCGGGCCGATCCCGGCGGGCTCGCCCGGTACCAGAGCGAGCTCGGGGCGCATCGGTCAGGACTGCGGCGGCGTGGCGGTGTTTTCCGCGCGGTCGCCGCTGCGGAAGCTGACGTAGGCTTCGCCACGCAGTTCCTGCAGGAAGCGGTTGTACTCGTCTTCCAGCTTGCGGCGGCCGATGGTCTCGCGGACCTGGGCGCGCTGGTTGTCGGTGGTCACGTCGGTCTGGCGGGTCGCCACGCGCTGCACGATGTGCCAACCGGCGTCGGTGCGGAACGGCTGGCTGACGCCACCATCCTGCAGGCCACTCACCTGCTGGCCGAAGGCCGGACCGAACGCGTCCGCCGGGAACCAGCCGAGATCACCGCCCTGGCCCTTGCTGTTGTTGTCCTCGGAGGACTCCCTGGCAACGGTCTGGAAGTCGGCGCCGCCGGCAATGCGGGCGCGCAGGGTATCGATCTTGGCCTTGGCAGCGGCATCGGTCTGGTGGTCGTCCACGCGGACCAGGATGTGGCGGCCGTGGAACTCGGTGACCGTCTGCTCACCGGCGGCGGAACTGCTGTCACGCACTTCCACCAGCTTCAGCAGCTGGAAGCCGCTCGGGCCGCGGATCGGGCCGACCACCTCGCCCGGCTTCATCTTTTCCATCAACTGGGCAAAGGCCTGCGGGATTTCATCCAGGCTGCGCCAGCCCAGATCGCCGCCTTCCAGCGCGTTCGGGCTGTCCGAATAGCGCACGGCCGCCGCGTTGAAGTCCAGCTCGCCCTTGTCCAGCAGGGCCTTCACGCCATCGGCCTTCTTCTGGCCGGTGGCGATCTGGTCGGCGTTGGCACCGTCGGGCAGGGCGATCAGGATGTGCGCCAGGTGATACTGGTTGCCTACCGTGGCCTGCTGCTTCAGCGCGGCGTCGACTTCACCCTCGCTGACGCTGATGCGGCTCTGCGCGAAGCTCTGGCGCAGGCGCTGCACGGTGATCTCGTCACGCACCGACGCGCGGAAATCGTTGAAATCGATACCGTCATGGGCCAGGCGCTGGCGAAGGGCATCCAGGTTCGAACCGTTCTGCTGGGCGATGGCGTTCATCGCCTGGTTCAGCTCCTGGTCGCTGACACGGATGCCGCTGCCCTGGGCGCGGGCCACCTGCAGCTTGACCAGCACCAGGCGTTCGAGCACCTGGCGGCTGAGCACGTCTTCCGGCGGCAGCTGGTTTTCCCGGCCGGCATACTGCGCCTTGATGTTGGCGATCGCACGCTGGAGCTCGCTCTGCAGGATCACGTCCTCATCGACGACGGCAGCGATGCGGTCAAGCGGCTGCGCCTCCTGGGCAAGCACCTGCAGGGGGGCGGACACGCTGGACACCGCCAGCAGCGAGGCGAGAAGAACGGGGAAGCGCTTGGTCATGGGATCAGGTTCGGATCGTAGTCATCCCGGGTCGCCCCGGTGTTGCTCGGCGGCACGAGATAGAGGTCGTCGCGGTTGTAGCCGAGGATAGCACGGCGCAGGGTACGGTCCGTGTCCTGCCCCAGGGAGCTCAGGCCCTTGAGCACGAACTCCACCTGGATGGAGTTGTTCATCTCGCCTTCGCGGTTGCGGACATAGCGGCGGCCGACCACACGCACGGCCAGGCAGCAGCTGTCCCACTGGACACCGCCGATGATTTCCAGCGGCTCCTTGTCCTGCAGCGAGTAGTAGTAGCGACCGACCAGGCTCCAGCGCGCATTCAGCGGGTACAGGAACGACAGGTCGGCCTGTTCCAGCAGGGTACGGTCGTGCTTGTTGGCGTTGGCCGGGGCGCCCGAGTTGATGCGGTAGCGGTAGCTCAGGTTGATCACGCCATCGTTGGGCATCAGGTAGCGGGCACGGACGCTGGCCAGATCCTCACGCTTGTACTTCGGGTCCCACTGGTAGGTGGCACCCAGGGTCCAGCGGTCGTTGATCATGTAGTTGCCGTCGGCGATCCACGCCGACTTGCCCTTTTCCACCGGCGCGCCGCCCGGGGTGACGGTCACCCGCGACTCGTCGAAATACTGGATCTGGCCGATGGCCGCCGAGAAGCGTTCCTTGCCGGTGGTCTGGTCGATGAAGCGGGTGCCCAATGCCAGGGTCAGCTGGTTGGCATCGTTCTGGCGGTCGGCGCCGGTGTAGCGCGAGTCGCGGAACAGCTGGCCCCAGCTGAACGTGAAGTCACGGGTGTCGAAGATCGGAAGGTCGTCCTGGTTGCGGTACGGCGTGCGCAGGTAGAACAGGCGCGGTTCCAGCGTGTGCAGGAATGACTTGCCGCCGATCGTGGTCTCGCGATCGAAGAACAGGCCGGCGTCGATGCTGCCGATCGGCAGGCTGCGGCTGGGCGATTTGTTGCCGCGCAGCTGCTCCGGCGTGGCGGTGTTCGGGTCGATGCCCTGCGAGGCCAGCACGTTGCGGCGGACGCTGTCAGCCAGGCCCTGGTCCAGGTCGTAGCCGGTGTAGCGGTAGGCCAGGGTCGGGGTGACGTACCAGGCCGCGCCACTGATCGGGAACGACACGTACGGCTTCACGTCCAGGCGCGAGCCGCCGTACATGCGTTGGGTCTGGCCGTTGCGCGTGTACTGCAGGTCGGGTCCCGCATCGGCGCCGTACTTGAAGTTGATGTCGTCGTGGGTGAAGCGCACGGCTTCGGCATAGATGCCGGTTTCCAGCCACGGCAGGACCGGCTTGTCCCAGTTGAAGTACAGGCGCGGCTGGCGGTTGTACGGCAGCGCGCTTTCATTGAGCGTGTAGTCGGTCAGCTGCCAGCGGTCGGCCATGATGCCGGCCGTCCAGTTCCTGCCGGTGCCGTACAGGCCCACGGTGCTCTGCAGGTTCGAGGCAGTCACCCCGACCAGGCGGTTGGCGAAGTCCTCGACATAGCGCTCGTCGCTGACCCAGGCCAGGTTCGCACGGGCCTGCCAGTGGCTGTCCACGTTGTGGTAACCGCTGAACATCACCCGGCCGCGGTCGCGGTCGCGCAGCTTGTCGTTGGGCATGAACGCGGTCAGCAGTTCGCCGCGGCCGCCGTTGTAGAGATAGCGGAACTCGTTGTCGAGCATCAGGCCGCGCCGGCTCATGTAGCGCGGGGTCAACGTGTCGTCGTAGTTCGGCGCCAGGTTGAAGTAGATCGGCTGTGCGTAGTCGAATCCGTTGCGCCCGGACATGCCCAGCTGCGGGAACAGCAGGCCGGTCTTGCGGCGGTCATCGATCGGGAACTTGAAGTACGGCGCCCATAGCACCGGCACCTTGCCGATCCGCAGCACGGCGTTGCGGGCGGTGCCGAAGCCCTCGTCGTTGTCCACTTCGATCTGCGGCGCCGACAGCTTCCACACCGGCTGTGACGGGTCGCAGGTGGTGTAGGTGGAGCGGTGCATCTGGCCGACCGCGCCCTGCAGGTCGACCGACTCGGCATCGCCGTTGCCGCGGCGCGACACCAGCTGGTACTTGATGTCGGTGATCTTGTGGGTGTCGCTTTCCTGGTTGCCCTCGGCGCGCTTGGCGACCATGCGGATCGAGGAGTCCTGGTAGCGGACATTGCCGTCGGCGATGTAGTTGCCGCTCTCGGTATCGAAGCTGAGCTTGTCGGTGCCGACGAACTGGTCGCCGCGGCGCAGGGCCACGTTGCCTTCGTACTGCGGCACGGTGGTCGTGCCCAGCAGCTGGTCACCCTCGATGTCGGTCGGCTGCTGCTCGCGCGCAGCGCTGGCGGCGGCCTTGTCCTGCCCCGGGACCGGGGTGGGCGCATCGGTGAACGCGGGAATCACGTCGGTAGCCGGGCACAGGCCCCAGTTGAGCGGCTTTTCATCGGCCATTGCCGGCAGGCAGATGGCGATGCTCAGAGGCAGGGGAAGCAGGCGGAGGGCTCGGCGCACGCGGTTCGGATTCGGGCGAAAACGGACGGTAGCTTGCCCCATCCCTTGCATAGGGGCAATGAAGGACGCCGCAGCCTGCCGGTTCGGGTTCATCCGGAGACGCTGCCGGGAGGGGGCAGCAGCAGGGCCTGGACATGGGCCACGCTGCACTCGGCAAGGGCCTGCAGGTCATAGCCGCCTTCCAGCATCGAGACCACCCGGCCGGCCGCATGACGGCGCGCCAGCGCATGAAGTTCCCGGGTGATCCAGGCGAAATCGTCGGTTTCCAGCATCAGGTCGGCCTGCGGGTCACGCAGGTGGGCGTCGAAGCCGGCCGAGATCAGCAGCAGCTGCGGACGGAAGTCGTCGATGGCCGGCAGCATTTCGTCTGCCCACACGTTGCGGAAGCGGAAACCGCCACTGCCGGGGGGCAGCAGGATGTTCATCAGGTTGCCGGCACCGCGGTCGCGGCGCAGGCCGGAATTGGGGAACAGGCCGGCCTGGTGGGTGCTGTAGTACGAGACCCGGGCGTCGTGCTGGAAGATGTCCTGGGTGCCGTTGCCATGGTGGACATCGAAATCGACCACCGCGATCCGCTCCAGCCCATGGCGGTCGCGGGCATGGGCCGCGGCAATGGCAATGTTGTTGAGCAGGCAGAAGCCCATCGCGGTGCTGCTGGTGGCGTGGTGGCCCGGGGGCCGCACCGCGCAGAACGCCAGCGGATCCTCGCCCAGCATCACTGCATCGACCGCGGCCACCCCGGCGCCGGCGGCGTGCACGGCGGCACTGGCCGAGCCCGGCGAGGTCCAGGTGTCCATGTCCAGCTGGCGCAGCGGCGCGGTCTGCGGCTGCAGCACGAAGTCGAGCAGGGCACTGTCGTGGACCCGGGTCAGTTCGCCGAACTTGGCCGGCGGCGCCTCGCGCCAGTCCAGCTGGCCGGGGAACGCGGCGTGCAGGGCATCGAGTACTTGCTGCAGGCGTTGCGGGCACTCCGGATGGCCGGGGCCGGGGTCATGCAGCAGGCAGGACGGATGGGTGAAGACCAGCATCGTGCCGACTCAGCGCTGGCGCTGCTGTGGCTGCCACAGCGCTTCGCCATGGCCGTCGGCGCGGGCCAGTACGCGCGCCAGCACGAACAACAGGTCCGACAGCCGGTTGAGGTACTGCAGCGCCTCGCTGCGCACGGGCTCAAGGCGGGCCAGGGTGACGGTCTCGCGCTCGGCGCGGCGGACGATGGTGCGGGCCAGGTGGCAGCGTGCGGCGGCCTCGCCACCAGCCGGCAGGATGAACTCCTTCAACATCGGCAGGTTGGCGTTGTAGTGGTCCAGCTGCTGTTCCAGTGCCGAGACATCGGCGGCGTGGATGGCGGCGTGGCCCGGGATGCACAGCTCGGCACCCAGGTCGAACAGCTGGTGCTGCAGATGCACCACCAGCGCGCGGACATCCTCGGGCAGCGCGGTGGCAAGCAGCAGGCCGAGCGCAGCGTTGGCTTCATCGACGGTGCCGTAGGACGCCACCCGGGCGTCGTCCTTGGCCACGCGCTGGCCGTCGCCGAGGCCGGTACTGCCGTCGTCGCCGGTGCGGGTATAGATGCGCGAGAGGCGATGACCCATGGCGCGGCTCAGTGCCGGATGTCGCGGCGGGCCTGCTGAAGCTTCAGTACCTGCTCCACCGCCAGCTGCAATGCCGCCGCCAGCGCCACGTAGATCGCGGTGGTGCGCAGGTAGGGGCCGAACCATTGTGCGTAGTTCTGCGCCCAACCGGCCAGCGTCGGCTCGGCCACGTTGCGGGTGGTCCAGTAGAAACCGCCCTGCGCCAGCAGGTGGCAGACCGCCACCGAGGCCACCAGCAGCAGTGCCCCCTTGGCCAGCACCGGCCAGCGTGCGCCCTGGTAGTTGCGGCCCAGCAGCATGCCGCCGGCCCACAGCGAGAAATACGCCGGCAGCAGCAGCCAGTAACCCGGCGACACGCAGTAGTGCTGCCAGAAATCCAGGCCGCTGCTGCGGATCACGATCCAGTCCACCAGCACGGCGAACACCATCAACAGCGGAAACGCCCAGCGTGTCCACGTGGCCAGGTAGAAGCCACCGATGAAGAACACCGCCCAGGAGGCATCGGGGATCGCCGCGAAGTGGTTGACCCGGGTCGCCGCCAGCAACAGCACGAGGACGGACAGGACGAAGGCGCGGTTGGCGGTGGCGGACATGGCAGCGGGCCCGGAGCGGATTCAGGTTTCATTCTAGCCCGCCGCGCCGGTTGGCGCAGGTCGGGTGGTGTTGGGCGTTCGGGCAGGGCGAGCGCGTATCATGAACATCATGAGTGAACGACATGACGTGCTGATCGTCGGTGGTGGCCTGGTCGGTGCCAGCCTGGCCATCGCCCTGGACCGCCTGGGCCGCGATGTGGGCCTGCTCGAGGCCAGCCCGGCCGGCGAGCTGCCGGCGGTATTCGACCAGCGCAACCTCAGTTTTGCCGCTGCCACGGTCAATGCGCTGACCGCGCTGGGGGTCATGCAGAAGCTGGCGATGGCGCCGGGCCCGATCCGCCGCATCCACGTCAGCCGCGCCGGCGATTTCGGCCGGGTGCTGCTGGAGGCTTCCGACTACGACCGGCCGTGGTTCGGCCAGGTGGTGGTGGCGCGGGACTTCGGCCAGGCGCTGGAAGCGCGCCTGCAGGAGCTGCCGCGGCTGCGGCGCTACCGGCCGATGCGCTTCCTGGGCCTGGGCGAGGTGGTCGATGGCTACCGCCAGGTGCGGGTGGCCGACGAGACCGGCGAACGCGTGCTGCAGGCCCGGCTGGTGGTGGGGGCCGATGGCACGACCAGTGGCGTGCGCGGCGCGCTCGGCATCGAGGTCGACCGCCATGATTTCCAGCAGACCCTGTTCGTGGCCCGCGTGCGCAGCCAGCGCGCGCCGGACGGCACCGCCTGGGAGCGCTTCACCGATACCGGCCCGACCGCCCTGCTGCCGCGTGGTGATCGCCACTTCGGCACCGTGCACGGTGTTGCGCGCGACCAGGCCGATGCGGTGATGGCGCTGGACGATGCGGCTTGGCTGCAACGCCTGCAGAACGCAATCGGCTGGCGCGCCGGCCGGCTGCTCGAATCCGGCCCGCGCAGTGCTTATCCGCTCATCCAGGTGCTGGCGCGCGCGTTGGCCGGAGAGCGCGCGGTGCTGCTCGGCAATGCCGCGCAGACCATCCATCCGCTGGGGGCGCAGGGCTTCAACCTGGGCCTGCGCGATGCGCTGACCCTGGCTGAACTGCTGGAGGATGCGCATGAGGATGCCGGCAGCGATGCACTGTTGCAGGCCTATGTCGCGCGCCGCGAAGAGGACCGCCGGCAGACGGTGGCGTTCTCCGGCGGGCTGGCGCGCCTGACCAGCAATCCGGCGCCGTTGATGCGGCCGCTGCGCAGCCTCGGCCTGGTGGCCGCGCAGCGCGCCTCGGTGCAATCGATGCTGGTCGGTGGTGCGATGGGCTTCCGCGGCGAGGTGCCGCGGCTGTGCCGTGGAGAAGCGGCATGAGCCGGCGCGCGCGTCTTGATGTGGCCATCATCGGCGGTGGCGTGGTCGGTGCCGCGTGTGCGCTGGCGCTGGCTGATGCTGGCCTGTCGGTGGCGCTGGTGGAAGGTCGCGAACCGGCGCCGTGGCAGGCCGCACAGCCGGACCTGCGCGTGTTCGCCTTCGCTGCCGACAACGTACAGCTGCTGAATCGTCTTGGTGTGTGGCCGGCGATCGCGCAGGCCCGTGCATGGCCCTACCGGCGCATGCAGGTGTGGGACGCGGCCGGTGGCGAGGATCTGCTGTTCGACGCCGATCGCTTCGGCCGTCGCGAACTGGGCTACATCGTCGAGAACGGGCTGCTGCAGGACCGCCTGTGGTCGGCGCTGCCGGCGGCGGGTGTGCAGCTGCACTGCCCGGCACGGGTGGACGCGCTGGAGCAGGACGAGGACGGCGTGCGCCTGCGCCTGGATGACGGGCGTCGCCTGGAAGCGGCGTTGGCGGTGGCCGCCGACGGCGCCGAATCGACCCTCCGCCAGCTGGCCGGGATCGAGGTGGAACGCCATGACTACCACCAGCGTGGCGTGGTGGCCTACGTGGACAGCGATCTTCCCAACCAGGCCACGGCCTGGCAGCGCTTCCTGCCAAGCGGGCCGCTGGCGTTGCTGCCGGTGGCCGAGCGCCGCAGCTCGATCGTCTGGACCCTGCCCGAGGACGAGGCGGCGCGTGTTCTGGCACTGGACGAGGACAGCTTCAACCGCGAACTGACCCGCGCCTTCGCGGCACGCCTGGGTGAGCTGCGGTTGGCCTCCCCGCGAGCGGCATTCCCGCTGCGCCGCCAGCTGGCCCGTCACTACGTGGCCGGTCGTGTACTGGCGTTGGGTGACGCGGCGCATGTGGTGCATCCGCTGGCCGGGCAGGGCGTGAACCTGGGGCTGCGTGATGTCGCCGCCCTGCAGCAGTGGCTGGCACCCTCGGCAGAGCGCCGCGGCCAACCGCGGTTGTCGCCGCAGCGCCTGCAGCGCTGGGCACGCGAACGGCGGAGCGACAACCACATCGCCGCCTACAGCTTCGATGCGATCAACCGCCTGTTCTCCAACGACGAAATGCACCTGACCCTGGCCCGGGGCCGTGCGCTGGGCTGCGTCGGCCGATGGCCGCCGCTGGTGCAGGCGTTCTGGAAGCGCGCCGCTGGGGTGTAAGCGGAGTACATGCCGCACGACGCTGCGGGCATCGCTGGCGCGCTACCAACCACGGGACGCTGCTCTTGTAGGTACCAACCTAGGTTGGCACGCTCCCGGCATCGGTGAACAAAAAAGGGGACGGAGGGGATTAAGCCGTATGTGCACATACGACTTAATCCCCTCCGTCCCCTTTTTCAATCCACCAGCCAGCCGGCCAGGTCGGTGCGGTCCAGCTTGCCGCGATGCCTGCGGTCCAGCGAATTGAATTCGTCGGCCAGCGCCGGGTTGGCCTGCGCTTCCTCGCGGCTGATGAAACCGTCGCCGTTCACATCCAGCGCGGCGAAGTAGATGCGGTACTGGCCAACCACGCTGCTGGGCTCCAGCGAACGCACCGTCACCTGTGCCTCGCCGGCCGGCTGTGCAATCTCGACGCTGCCGCTGACCCGACCGGCATCCAGTGGCTGCTGGCGGATCGCGCCGCCGGTGGGGCCCAGCGGCTGGCTCTGCGCAGGGGTGTGCGGCAGTTGCTGGGCCATGGCCGGTGCGACTGACAGCAAAGTGATCAGCAGGGTGAGCGAGTGGTAGCGCATGGTTCCGTTCCCCGGTAGCGCCGGGCCATGCCCGGCGGATGCAATGGGATCAGCGCAGCGGCGAGGCCAGCACGGTGATCTCTTCACGATCGTGATAGAGCTGCTTGGCGCGCACCACCAGCGGCTTCCCGGCCTGGTCCTGGAACAGGTCCAGGCACAGCCGGGTCTCGTCCCAGCGCTTCTTCATCGGCAGCTTCAGATTGAAGATCGCATGCCTGCACCAGCCTTCGCGGAACCAGGTGGCCATGCGTTCGGCGACGCGGCGCGGCTGCTCGACCATGTCGCAGACCATCCAGTCCAGCGGTTGTTCCGGGTGCCAGTGGAAGCCATCGGCGCGCAGGTGCTCGACCAGGCCGGTGTCCAGCACGTGCTGGCGCAGCGGGCCATTGTCGATGCTCAGCACGTGCATGTGCTGCCGGGTGAGCACCCAGGTCCAGCCACCGGGGGCGGCGCCAAGGTCGGCCGCGCGCATGCCGGGCTTGGCCAGCGCCTCGCGTTCTTCAGGCGTCAGTAGGGTCAACAGCGCCTCGTCCAGCTTCAGCGCCGAACGCGAAGGCGCTTCGGGCAGCAGCTTCAGGCGCGGAATGCCCAAGGCCCACGGCGCGCTGTCGGCCGGGTCGGCCACGCAGACGAAGGCATGGGTACCGTCGACGAACACCACATGCAGGCGCGGCAGGCGGGTGTTCGGCTTGTCGCTGAGCTTGCCGGCCTTGCGCAGCGCCGGGCGCAGTGCATTGCCAAAGGAACGCGCCAGGCCGGACAACGGCTTGCCAGCGTCGGAATCGGGATGCTCCACCCACAGGTCGCCGAAGCGCGGCGCATCAGCCAGCACCTCCAGCATCGGCGTAATGCGGTCGGCCGGATCCAGCTGTGGCAGCTCGGCCAGCACAACCAGCTTCTGCCGCGCGAAGATCAGTTCGCGCCAGCGCAGGCGCGGTGCCAGCGCCGCGGCCTCGTCGCACATGAAAAGCACGTAGCCGTCATTGCGCTGGGTGCGTGCATAACCGGCGAAACCGGCCTCGCCGGCACGGAACTGCAGTTCGCCGGCCAGCTCGGGCTCGAAACCCTGCCGGCACAGGCACAGCAGGCCGATGCCGGTTTCAGTAACGGGCGCCATCGCTTTCCCCATAGGCACGCAGCACGCTGCGCGCGGCGTCGCGGTTCAGGCCCTGCACCACTTCGATGCCACGCTTGTTGAGCTCGCCGACCCAGTCGGCCGGCAGCGGGCCTTCGTCGAACGGGGTCAGTTCTTCGACGTCGGCTGCACTGGCACCGATCAGCAGGCGGTCGATGCCCGCCCACACGGTGGCGCCGTAGCACTGGCAGCACGGCTGCGAGCTGGTGGCCAGGGTGACCGGCGACAGCACCGCGTTCAGGCGCGGGGTCTGCAGGCGTTGCTGGGCCAGCATGTAGGCCATGTTCTCGGCGTGCGCCAGCGAGGTCGCGTGTGGCATCACCCGGTTCACGCCGGCAGCGATCACCTTGTCGTCCGGGCCGAACACCACGGCGCCGAACGGGCCGCCACTGGCGTGCTCGACGTTCAGCCGCGACAGCTCGATCGCCAGCGCGACCTTGGCCTCATCGCCCGGATATCGACGATCCAGGTCGATCTGGTCGTGGATCCAGGCGGGAAGGGTCAGGTGGACTTGCGCGTACAGCATCGCGGGGGTGCCTCGTAGGGATGGAAGAAAGTGCGGTTGCTTGGGAAACCGGCGCGCAGTGTAGCCGCACCGGCCTGTATCGGGTGTGGCGGTGGGTCAGCCGGGCGAGCCGGTGCGGATCACCACATATTGCTTGCGGAACTCCAGCCCGGCCTGCGGCCAGCTGGCCGCATAGGCACGCAGCAGGGGCAGGGCGGCGGCGAAATCGTGGCCGTTGACCCGGCAATCGGCCTCGCACAGGCCATCGGCATCGCGCGAGGCGAACAGGCGGATGGCCAGGAACGGGCGCGCCTTCAGCAGCTCGTCGAAGGCGTCCATGCTCCTGGTGAACAGGCAGCACGGACAGGACCCATGGTCGTCCTCGCTGCAGGTGCTGGCGTCCACCTCGTGCTCGCGGTAATGCGCCAGCGGACCCAGCACCACGGTGCGTTCGTGTTCCCGGGCCCCATCGCCGGCCGGATAGGTCAGGCCCATCATTGGCAGGGCCTGTGCGTCTTCGGCGCCGATCGCGGTCTGCAGGGTCACCAGGTCGACCCGTGCCCAGGCCTGGAAGCCGGCCAGCAGTGATGTCTGTTCATCGGTACCGTTGGCGTGCTGGTACTCGAACAGGCCGTCAGCGAACAGCAGCGGATGCTGGCTTTCGATGACGGTGGAGGTCTGCCAGCCCCCGTTGTCGCGCGCGTGTGCGGCCATCGCATGCGGGGTCAGGCGCAGTCCGCTGTCCAGCAGCAGCGCGTTGCCGTCGATGCGGCTGGCGACGCTGGCGTCCTGCAGGGCCTGCTGCAGCAGTGGGAGGAGGGCGGTGGACGTCGTGGTCATGTCAGGCCTGTGGATGGATCGGGTGGAGCATCCAGGCCGGGCCTGGTGCTAGCGGTCGAGCGCGTCAAGTTCGGCGCGATAGCGCTGCGCGTCGGACTGCTGCTGCGGGTCGTTGCCGTGGTCGCGCAGCCAGCTTTCCAGTTCGCGGCGATACTCCGCGCGGAAATCGGCATTGCCCGGGCTGAAATGCAGCTTGCGTGCTGCCACCTCCACGCGCTCGCGCGCGCTGGACCGGGCCTGGGCGATGCCGTGGGGTGATTCGTTGGTGAGGATGACGAAGTTGCGCGGGAAACCCGGCGTGTACTTGATCACGAACGGCTGGTCGCGCGCCGGGATGCGGATGGCGTTTTCCAGCGGCCACAGCGAGGCGGTGTTGGTGTGGAACACCGCCTCCACATCGCGCCCTTCGGCCGTGCGCAGCACCGCTTCGTAGCGCCAGATGTACTGTTCGTTGAGCGTCGAGCTGGTTCGCTCTGCCTTGACGATCACCGCTTCGCCGCGCTCGCCCACCAGGTTGAGGAAGGTGGCGTTGAGGAAGTGGCCGAAGAACATGTTGAGCATCGCCAGCGGGAACACCACGATGGCGTAGCCTGGAAAGCGTCGCCACCACGAGACCAGCCCGGCCAGCACCATCGCTGCAAAGAACGTCAGCAGCGGATGCTGCGAGATGAACCAGAGCAGGACGGACAGGGCGGTGATCATCGTCGGGGGCGTGCGGGCGCCGTGTGGGCGCCCGCGCAGGTGCTCAGGCCGACCAGGTGTCGCGCAGGGTCACGCTGCGGTTGAACACCGGCTTGGCTTCGGTGTGATCGCGGCGGTCGGCGACGAAATAGCCGGTGCGCTCGAACTGGAACGACTGCTCCGGTGCGGCGCTGGCTGCGGCCGGCTCGACATAGCCGGTGACGGTACGGCGCGATTCCGGGTTCAGGTAGTCGCGGTAGGTCTTGCCTTCCGATTCGTCGTCAGGGTTCGGCACCGAGAACAGGCGGTCGTACAGGCGGATCTCGGCCGGCACGCCGTGCACGGCGCTCACCCAGTGGATGGTGCCCTTGACCTTGCGGTTGGCGCCTTCCATGCCCGGACGCGATTCCGGATCGAGCCAGCCGCGCAGTTCGATGATGGTGCCGTCGGCATCCTTGATCACTTCGTCGCAGCGGATGATGCCGGCGCCACGCAGGCGCACTTCGCCGCCCGGCACCAGGCGCTTCCAGCCCTTCGGCGGCACTTCGGCGAAGTCCTCGCGATCAATCCACACTTCGCGGGCGAACGGAACTTCGCGGCTGCCGAAGCTCTCGTCCTTCGGGTGGTTGCTGAAGGTCAGCAGTTCTTCGTGGCCTTCCGGAAGGTTGGTCAGCACCAGCTTGACCGGGTCGACCACGGCCATGCGGCGCGGCGCGGCGCTGTCGAGGTCCTCGCGCAGTGCGCCTTCGAGCACGCTGAAGTCGATCAGCGAATTCTGCTTGCTGATGCCCACGCGCTCGGCGAACAGGCGCATCGCGGCCGGGGTGTAGCCACGGCGTCGCAGGCCCTGCAGGGTCGGCATGCGCGGGTCTTCCCAGCCGTCCACCAGCTGTTCAGTGACCAGCGCCATCAGCTTGCGCTTGCTCATCACCGTGTAGTTGATGTTCAGGCGCGAGAACTCGATCTGGCGCGGCTTGGCCGCTTCGCGTGGCAGCCCGGCATCGACCAGGGGCTGGGTCAGCGCGTCGTCATGGGCGAAATCGACGTTGTCCACGCACCAGTCGTACAGCGGGCGGTGGTCTTCGAATTCCAGCGTGCACAGCGAGTGCGTGATGCCCTCGATCGAATCACCCAGCGCATGGGCGAAGTCGTACATCGGGTAGATCGGCCACGCGTTGCCGGTGTTCTGGTGCTCGACGTGCTTGATGCGGTACAGCGCCGGATCGCGCAGGTTGATGTTGCCACTGGCCATGTCGATCTTCGCGCGCAGGGTGCGCGCGCCATCGGGGAACTCACCGGCGCGCATGCGGCGGAACAGGTCGAGGTTTTCGTCGACGCTGCGGTCGCGCCACGGCGACGGGCGACCCGGCTCGGTCAGGGTGCCGCGGTAGGCACGCACTTCTTCGGCCGACAGGTCGCAGACATAGGCCTTGCCCTGTTCGATCAGCTTCTCGGCGGCCAGGTAGTAGGCCTGGAAGTAGTCCGAGGCGTGGCGCAGCTCGTTCCAGCTGAAGCCCAGCCAGCGCACGTCGTCCTGGATCGCGGCCACGTATTCCGGATCTTCCTTGGCCGGGTTGGTGTCATCGAAGCGCAGGTTGCAGACGCCGCTGAATTCACCGGCGATGCCGAAGTTCAGGCAGATCGACTTGGCGTGACCGATGTGCAGGTAGCCGTTCGGCTCCGGCGGGAAGCGGGTCTTGATCGCCTGGTGCTTTCCGCTGGCCAGGTCCTCGCGCACGATCTGGCGGATGAAATCGCGCTTCTCGTGGCTGTCGGCGGGGGTCTCGGGGCTGGCGGGGGTGTGCTCGGACATGAGTCGGCGAAAAGAAAGGCAGAAAGACCAACAGTCTAGCGCGTACCGGGCGGGGCTGCCCGGTAGCGCCTCGGGATGCTGGCCAGCGGCCGGCACGACCAGCCCATCTTCCGGTAATGCCGGCCGTTGGCCGGCGGAACGATCATTACGCCGTCACCGGCGGCATTCAGCGCCCGGGCGTATGCTGGACCCTTGCCCCGAGGAGCCGCCACATGCACATCGTGTACAAGGCCGACAACCTGTTCGACGCCCATCTGGTCAAGCACGCCCTGGAAGACGCCGGTATCCCCGCGTTCGTGTTCGGAGAGCAGTTGCTGGGCGGGATGGGCGAGCTGCCGCTGTTTGGCGTGTTGCGGGTCGGCATCCCCGATGCGGCGCGGCCGCAGGCCGAGGACATCGTAGCGGCGCTGGACTTGGGCCAGGCCCCGTCCGACCCCATTTCCGATGCAGACGACATTGCCGGCCTTCCGGCGTAGGAGCGCATCATGTTGGGAATTGGCCAGGGCATCCTCGGCATCGGCGCCTTCAAGCAGCGCTTGCCGCGCCCGGAAGAGGCGCTACCGGGGCGTGACCAACCACTGCCGTTGCACAGCAACCAGCACTTCGTGAACAGCCATCCGCTGAAGGACCGTTTCGCCGGCCTGCAGCAGATCCGCTTTGCGCTGGGCTGTTTCTGGGGCGCCGAGCGCAAGTTCTGGACCGAGCCGGGCGTGTACAGCACGTCGGTCGGCTATGCAGGCGGCATCACGCCGAACCCGACCTATGAAGAGGTCTGCTCGGGCCTGACCGGCCACACCGAAGTGGTACAGGTGGTGTTCGACCCGGCGGTGGTGAGCCTGGAGCGGCTGCTGCAGCTGTTCTGGGAAAGCCACGACCCGACCCAGGGTATGCGCCAGGGCAACGACACCGGCACCCAGTACCGTTCGGCGATCCATGCCACCGACGAGGCCCAGTACAAGGCCGCGCTGGCCAGCCGCGAGGCTTACCAGGCGCAGCTGGATGCGGTCGGCTACGGCCCGATCACCACCGAGATCGTGTACCCGGCACCGGCGTACTACTACGCCGAGGACTACCACCAGCAGTACCTGGCGAAGAACCCGAACGGCTACTGCGGCATCGGCGGCACCGGCGTGAGCTGCCCGATCGGGTTGGATGTGGAGGCGCCGCGCTGACGCGCGGTGGTCCGCCTGCGGCGGGCTGAAGCTGAAAGCAACTGCCAAAGCCAAAGCCAAAGCGGCTCTGGGTTGCTGCTTGTTGGGTGGGGCGGTGTGGGTTGGCAGGACACGCCGTGAACCCGTCCCTGGGGGCTCGATGGCGCCATCCATGGCGCCAACGGTCCTGCCAACCCACACCGCCCCACCCCCGAGAGTTTCCCGGTGACGGTGGGAAAGAACATTGGGTTACTGACGAACTGATGGAAAACAAAAAGGACGCGGCGTTCGCCGCGTCCTTTTTGTTTGGTTCTGCATTGCCCTTGTAGAGCCGAGCCATGCTCGGCTCCGAGCAAGCGAAGCGCGCGACCCGCTGTTGCTCTTCTTTCTTTCTTCCGTGGCGGGCGGCCGCAGGAAACTGTCGAAGGCAGGGTGGGTAGGCCGTGCAGGGGCGTGAGCCGCATGGATGCGGCGACAGAGCTTACAGGGACGTACTTGCAGCGTCCCCTGCACGGCCTACCCACCCTGCCAACCACATGACCCGCTCTTCGCGACCAAGCCCCCCGCCACGAGGGGCTCAGCCGTTGGCCGAAATCCTCACAGTTCCGAACGAATGCGCGCGCGCAGCGCTTCCAGATCCTTGGCAAACGCATCGATGCCGGTCGCCAGCTTCTCGGTGGCCATCGGATCGGCCGCCAGATCCGCCGCGAACTTGGCCGCATCGATCGGGGTCACCGCCGCGCCATCGGCGGCACCGGCCACCAGCTTGCGCGGCAGCTCGCCGTGGTCGGCGTCCAGCTTCTCCAGCAGGTCCGGCGAAATCGTCAGGCGGTCGCAGCCGGCCAGTGCTTCGATCTGCGCGGTCGAACGGAACGAGGCGCCCATCACCACTGTCGGCGAACCGCGACGCTTGAATTCGGCATACACGCCGCGCACGAACTTCACGCCCGGGTCTTCATCGATGGTGGCCGGGGCCTGGCCGTTGGCCACGTACCAGTCCAGGATGCGGCCGACGAACGGCGAGATCAGGAACGCCCCGGCTTCGCTGCAGGCCAGCGCCTGGGTCGGGTTGAAGATCAGGGTCAGGTTGCAGTCGATGCCCTCGGCCTGCAGGATGCGTGCGGCTTCCACGCCTTCCCAGGTCGCGGCGATCTTGATCAGGATCTTCTCGCGCGGCACGCCGGCATCGGCGTACATCTGGATGAACTGGCGGGCCTTGGCCACGGTGGCAGCGGTGTCGTGAGCCAGGTCGGCATCCACCTCGGTGGACACCCGGCCCGGCACCAGCGTGCTCAGCAGCGCGCCGACGCCGATGGTTAGGCGGTCGGCCACGGCGTGCACCACGGCTTCGCGGTCGCCACTCTGCTGGCGGCCCCAGGCCAGTTCGCGTTCGATCAGCTCGGCGTAGACCGGCAGGTCCAGCGCCTTCTTCACCAGGGTCGGATTGGTGGTGCAGTCCACCGGCTGCAGGCGCTTGATCGCCTCGTAGTCACCGGTATCGGCAACGACCACGGACAGTTCGCGCAGCTGGGACAGTTTGGACGGGGTACTCATTACGGCTCCTGGGACAGGGGGATCGAATCGCGCGCGGTGCGCAGCGGTAATCAGGGGCGGTCGTTGTGGACCGCGGTCACGCGCAGGCGCAGCTTGCGGCCGCCGGGCGCGGTCCAGTCGATGCTCTGGCCGATCGAAAGGCCGAGCAGGGCACTGCCGACCGGGGCCAGCACGGAAACCTTGCCTTCATCGACGTTGGCTTCGCGGGGGAAGACCAGGGTCAGGACGTGCTTCTCGCCCGACACTTCATCTTCGCACTCCACACGCGAATGCATCATGACGATGCCTTCGGGAATCTGGTCCGGTGCCAGCACGGTGGCCCGGTTGAGTTCTTCAGCAAGCGCGAGCGCGGCAGGCGTCTGGCTCAGCGCGGGAGATTCGAGCATGGCGTCCAGGCGGTCCATGTCGAAGGTGGAAACGGTGATCGACGGCGGCAGGCCGCTGGCGGTACTCATGGTGAAGCTCCTTGGTTGAAAGCCATGCAAAAGGCGGCACCTGCTGGCGCCGCCTGTCTGTATTGTGGGGACAAATGCGGCCGGAATCGACTCCTGCCGATTCCAGGCCGGTACTGCGGGGGCTCAGCCGTTCAGCGCGGGGCCGGGCAGGGCCGGTGCATCGCTGCCGGCATCGAGCGCCTCCAGGGTGAACAGCGCCTGCGGCAGGCGCTTGAACTGGTCGGCCAGGTCCATCAGGAAGTCGTTCATGGCCGAGCTGCGGCGCCAGATCATGGCGATGCGGCGGCTGGGACGGCCTTCGCCGGTGAAGTCGAGCAGGCGGATGTTGTTCGAGCGCGGCACTGGCGGCTGCACCGACAGACTCGGCAGCAGGGTGATGCCGACGTCGGCGGCGACCATCTGCCGCAGCGTTTCCAGGCTGGTGGCGCGGAACTCGGACTTCTCGTTGGCGCCGAACAGGCGGCAGACTTCCAGCGCCTGGTCGCGCAGGCAATGGCCGTCCTCCAGCAGCAGCAGCTTCTGCGTGGCCAGTTCCTGCACGTCCAGGTGCTCGCGACGTGCCAGCGGGTGGCGACCGGAGACGGCCAGCAGGAACGGTTCCTCGAACAGGAACTCGGCATGCAGCTGGTCGTCGATCACCGGCAGCGCCAGCAATGCAGCGTCGAGCTTGCCTTCGCGCAGGCGGTCCAGCAGCACATCGCTCTTTTCCTCGACCAGCAGCAGTTCCAGCTCCGGGAAGCGCTCGCGGATGCGCGGGATCACATGCGGCAGCAGGTACGGGCCCAGGGTCGGGAAGATCCCCAGGCGCACCGTACCGGCTTCCGGATCGCGGCTGCGTCGCGCCGCTTCCTTCAGCTGTTCCACTTCGGACACGATCACCCGCGCCCGTGCGGCCGCTTCCTGGCCGGCCGGGGTCAGCATCACCTTGCGCGGTGCGCGTTCCACCAGCGGCAGGCCGAGCTCTTCCTCCAGCTTGCGGATCTGCGTGGACAACGTCGGCTGGCTGACAAAGCAGGAAGCGGCAGCCCGGCCGAAATGCTTGTGGTCGGCCAGGGCTACCAGGTACTTCAGATCACGTAGGTTCATCCTTACACCCCAGGGGTAACGGACCGGCTGACGGCGTGGTTACCCGACAGGCAGACAATGTTCCCGGTGATCTGGGAACGGTGGATCAGGCCGCTTCAGCAACGGCACCGCTGCTGTTGCTCACCGACGAGCGGATCAGGTGGTCGAACGCGCTCAGTGCGGCGGTGGAACCGGCGCCCATGGCGATGATGATCTGCTTGTAGGGCACCGTCGTGCAATCGCCAGCAGCAAACACACCCGGCAGGTTGGTCTGGCCGCGATCGTCGATGACGATCTCACCACGCGGCGACAGCGCCACCACATCCTTCAGCCACTCGGTGTTGGGCAGCAGGCCGATCTGCACGAAGATGCCTTCCAGCTCGACGCGGTGGGCATCGCCGCCGATGCGGTCCTTGTAGACCAGGCCGGTGACCTTGCTGCCGTCGCCGAGCACTTCGGTGGTCTGTGCGCTGGTCAGCACGGTGACGTTGCCCAGGCTGCGCAGCTTCTTCTGCAGCACTTCGTCGGCACGCAGGCTGGAATCGAACTCCAGCAGGGTTACATGCGACACGATGCCGGCCAGGTCGATGGCCGCTTCCACACCGGAGTTGCCGCCGCCGATCACCGCCACGCGCTTGCCCTTGAACAGCGGACCATCGCAGTGCGGGCAGTAGGCCACGCCCTTGTTGCGGTACTGGTCCTCGCCCGGCACGTTCATCTGCCGCCAGCGCGCGCCGGTGGACAGGATCACCGAACGCGACTTCAGCACCGCGCCGTTCTCCAGCTGCACCTGCACCAGGCCGTCTTCGCCGGCCGGCACCAGCGCACTGGCGCGCTGCAGGTTCATGATGTCCACGTCGTACTCGCGCACATGCTGCTCCAGCGCCGTGGCCAGCTTCGGGCCTTCGGTTTCCTTCACCGAGATGAAGTTCTCGATCGCCATGGTGTCCAGCACCTGGCCACCGAAGCGCTCGGCAGCGATGCCGGTACGGATGCCCTTGCGCGCGGCATAGATCGCCGCTGCGGCGCCAGCCGGGCCACCACCGACCACCAGTACGTCGAAAGCATCCTTGGCGGCGATCTTCTCGGCATCGCGCTTGCTGGCATTGGTGTCCAGCTTGGCCACGATCTGCTCCAGGGTCATGCGGCCCTGGTCGAACACTTCACCGTTGAGGTACACGGTCGGCACCGACATGATCTCGCGCTTCTCGACTTCGTCCTGGAACAGCGCACCATCGATGGCCACGTGCTGGATGCGTGGGTTGAGTACCGCGGCCAGGTTCAGCGCCTGCACCACGTCCGGGCAGTTCTGGCAGGACAGCGAGAAGTAGGTTTCGAACTTGTATTCACCTTCCAGGTTCTGCACCTGCTCGATCAGCTCGGCGGTGGCCTTGGACGGGTGGCCGCCGACCTGCAGCAGGGCCAGCACCAGCGAGGTGAACTCGTGACCCATCGGCAGGCCGGCGAAGGTCAGGTGGATGTCCTGGCCCGGCGTGCCCAGGTCGAAGGACGGCACGCGGCCCTGGCCATCGCGCAGGACCTGCAGCGTGATCTTGTCCGACAGGTTTTCCAGGGTCTGCAGCAGTTCCAGCATTTCCTGCGACTTGGCGCCGTCGTCGGCGTGCGCGGTGATCTGGATCGGGCGGGTCACGCGCTCCAGATAGGTCTTCAGCTGCGACTGCAGGTTGGCGTCCAACATCGGGTCATCTCCTGGCTTCAGGCAAACAGGGGGCGTGGCACCGCTGTAGAAGGTAGCGGACCAGCAGGGGGTAGGGGTGAACCCAAGACAGCGACCGTGGAAGGGGCTGGCTGGCCAAGGCGGGCGAGCGTTGGCTGTCTTGGGTTCACCCCCACGCCGGCGGGGGGACCGGCACGGGGATGAAGGGCGCGCCGTGGCGTGGGGCCACGGCAGGCCGGTACTGCTTTAGATCTTGCCGACCAGGTCCAGCGACGGGGTCAGGGTCTTCTCGCCTTCCTTCCACTTGGCCGGGCAGACCTGGTTCGGGTTGGCGGCGGTGAACTGGGCAGCCTTCAGCTTGCGCAGGGTCTCGGACACGTCACGGGCGATCTCGTTGGAGTGGATCTCCAGGGTCTTGATCACGCCTTCCGGGTTGATGATGAAGGTGCCGCGCAGGGCCAGGCCTTCTTCTTCAATGTGCACGCCGAAGGCGCGGGTCAGCTGGTGGGTCGGGTCGCCGACCAGCGGGAACTGGGCCTTGCCGACGGCCGGCGAGGTCTCGTGCCACACCTTGTGCGAGAAGTGGGTGTCGGTGGTGACGATGTAGACCTCGGCGCCGGCCTTCTTGAACTCGGCGTAATGGTCAGCGGCGTCTTCGATCTCGGTCGGGCAGTTGAAGGTGAAGGCGGCCGGCATGAAGATCAGGACGGACCACTGGCCCTTCAGGCTGGCGTCGGAAACCTTGATGAACTCGCCGTTGTGGTAGGCGTTGGCTTCGAACGGCTGGATCTGGGTATTGATGAGGGACATCATTTTTCCTCTTGGTGAAGGGGAGTGGGTGAATCGACAGGAGCTAGGTTACCCATTCGCTCGCGATAAGAACAATCCATTGATTGCATCTATTTGATAGATGGAGTCTATCAAATAGCCATGAGCAGGCACTGAACCCTGCCGCTCCCATCCTGCAACTGCTTGTGTGACAAGGAAAATCGACCGGGACGTGTGAAGAGGGCTGATAGCCCCTCCTTATACCCTCTGGCGAAACCTGAACGGATTCCAGCGTTTTGTAGCGTCGAGCCATGCTCGACGGTGGATCGGTAGAGCCGAGCCGATGCTCGGCTGTTCCAGCAGCAGCCGAGCATCGGCTCGGCTCTACAATTGAGGCATGTCTTCCCAACCCGAACCCACCCTGCGTCAGGTCGTAGCTGACGCCAGTGCCCGCTTGGGCGGTGTCGACGCCCGCCACGAAGCCGAACTGCTGCTGCTGCATGTACTGGAGCGCCCGCGCAGCTGGCTGTTCGCCCATGCCACCGATCCGCTGGCCGCCAATGACCAGGCCGCCTTCGAAGCCTTGCTGGCCCGCCGTGTGGCCGGTGAGCCGGTTGCCTACCTGACCGGGCGCCGCGGTTTCTGGACGCTGGACCTGGAGGTCGACCCGGCCACGCTGATCCCGCGCCCGGAAACCGAGCTGCTGGTCGAGTTGGCGCTGGAGCGACTGCCGCCGGACCAGGCGTTGCAGCTGGCCGACCTCGGTACCGGCAGCGGTGCGATCGCACTGGCACTGGCCAGCGAACGGCCCCGGGCACAGGTGCTGGCCACCGATGCCAGCCCGGGCGCGCTGGCCGTGGCCGCGCGCAATGCGGCCCGCCATGAACTGGACAACGTCCGTTTCGCCGAGGGCGGGCACGACTGGTATGCGCCGCTGCAGGGCGTGCGCTTCGACCTGATCGCCAGCAATCCGCCGTACATCGCCAGCAACGACCCGCACCTGGAACAGGGCGACCTGCGCTTCGAACCGTCTACCGCGCTGGCCTCGGGCATGGACGGCCTGGATGACATCCGCCGCATCGTCGAGGGTGGCCAGGCCCACCTGCGGCCCGGCGGTTGGTTGCTGATCGAGCACGGTTGGGACCAGGGCGCGGCGATCCGGGCACTGTTCGAGGCGACGGGATTTGCCGAGGTGCAGACCGTGCAGGATCTGGAGCAGCGCGACCGCATCACCCTGGGCCGGCGTCCGGCCTAGAATGGAGGTTCTCCTGCCCCGGCAGGGCATCACCCTGGAGCTGCAAGCATGCGTACGCTGTACCCCGCCATCACCCCCTACGACGTCGGCACCCTGAAGGTCGACGACCGCCACACGCTGTACTTCGAACAGTGCGGCAACCCGGAAGGCAAGCCGGTGGTGATGCTGCATGGTGGCCCGGGTGGCGGCTGCAGCGACAAGATGCGCCAGTTCCACGATCCGTCCAAGTACCGCATCATCCTGTTCGATCAGCGCGGTGCCGGCCGTTCCACCCCGCACGCGGACCTGGTGGACAACACCACCTGGGACCTCGTCGCCGATATCGAGAAGCTGCGCGAGCACCTGAAGGTCGATCGCTGGCAGGTGTTCGGTGGCAGCTGGGGCTCGACCCTGGCGCTGGCCTATGCCGAGACCCATCCGCAGCGCGTGACCGAACTGGTCCTGCGCGGCATCTTCATGCTGCGTCGCTGGGAGCTGGAGTGGTTCTACCAGGAAGGCGCCAACCGCCTGTTCCCGGATGCGTGGGAGCACTACCTCAAGCCGATTCCGCTGGTGGAGCGTCATGACCTTATCTCGGCCTTCCACCGCCGCCTGACCAGCGAAGACGAGACCACCCGCCTGGAAGCGGCCAAGGCGTGGGCGGTGTGGGAAGGCGCGACCAGCTTCCTGCACGTCGATGATGACTTCATCAACAGCCACGAAGACCCGCATTTCGCGCTGGCGTTTGCCCGCATCGAGAACCACTACTTCGTCAACGGCGGCTTCTTCGAGGTGGAAGACCAGCTGCTGCGCGACGCACACCGCATCGCCGACATTCCGGGCGTGATCGTGCACGGCCGCTACGACGTGGTCTGCCCGCTGGCCAACGCCTGGGACCTGACCAAGGTGTGGCCGAAGGCGAAGCTGGAAATCACCCCGGCTTCGGGCCATTCGGCGTTCGAGGCCGAGAACGTGGACGCGCTGGTGCGCGCCACCGATAGCTTCGCCTGATGCCCACGGGGTCGGATCTCCATCCACGCATGGCGTGGATCTACTGCACCCGGTAGTGCCGGCCGCTGGCCGGCAACGCCTCACCGGTAGCGCCGGGCCATGCCCGGCGGCGATTCTCTCCCTTGTTCAAGGCTGTCGCTATTGGCCTTGAACCGGGGCGAGGCGCGCTGGCACCGTGGACGTCCGTGCAGTTTTCGGCGACCCCCATTGGTTCTATCCGCAGGGCGTTGCTGAGGATTTCTGGTTCTCAGTCTTCATCCCCACCGATACGCGGGATCATTCCCACTTCCGTCGGCTGCGCGCGGTGCAGGGAACTAGCGACGCAGTTGTGCTCGCATACAGGCGTGGCGGCGCATCCAGAAGCCGATGCATGAGCGACTCGCTTGAGCGCGGCCGTATCGAGCGTGTGGAGTGTTTGGAACCCGACGATGATGGGAACCTGGATTCCAAGCTGGATGGAGTCGATGCATGGCTGCAATCACCTTTGACGTGGAATGGCGGTCGCCGTCGCTTGATGCTCTACGGCGCGGACATCGACGGCATTCTGCCTTCGCAAAAAGGCGTACTGTCCGACGGCATGGCGTATCTGTGCCTCCGGGATAAGCCTGATTTTTCTCCGGTAGGACGCGCCGGGGCGTTCTTTCTCCAATTGGGCTGAATCAGTTTTTGCTGCGTCGCGCGTGCCGGCCGCTGGCCGGCAACGCCCTACCGGTAGCGCCGGGCCGTGCCCGGCGGCATTCCGTTCCGTCGCCGCGATGCGGCTCGCCGGGCATGGCCCGGCGCTACCGCGAAGCCGAACTCCATCCACGCATGGCGTGGATCTACCAGTCCCCCGCCAGCAACGCGTCGGCCAGTACCTGCAGTTTCGGCGAATGCTGGCGCGACGGCGGGTAGATCAGTGACAGCGCGCGGCTGCGGCCCTCAAACGGCTGCAGCACGCGCTGCAGGCGGCCATCGGCCAAGGCGTCGGCCACCGCGAAATCCATCACCTGCACGATGCCGATGCCGGCGATCGCCGCTTCCACCAGCGGATCGCCGCTGTCGAACACCATCCGCGCCGGTGGCGTGAAATCATGAAGCTGGCCGTCCTGCAGGAACTGCCAGTCCACCAGCCGGCCACTGCGCAGGTTGCGCACCGCCAGGCAGGCGTGATCCCGCAAGGCGGCCACATCGTCGGGCGTGCCACAGCGGTCGAGGTAGTCCGGGCTGGCCACCGTCACCCAGCGCAGCGGCCGCAGTGGCCGCGCGACGATGCGCTGGTCGGCGATGACGCCGGTGCGCAGCGCGGCATCGAAACCTTCCTCGACCAGATCGACCAGGCGGTCGTTGAGCACGGCTTCCACCTGCAGTTGCGGGTGCTGCTGCAGCATCGGCCCCAGCAGCGGTACCAGCACCTTGCGCCCGAACATCGAGGGCGCACTGATCTTCAGGGTGCCCGAGGGCGTGCACGGACGGTCGGCCAACTGGCGTTCGGCATCCTCGAGACCGCACAGCAGGGGCGCGACCTGATCGACGAACTGGCGACCATCCGGGGTCAGTGCCACGTTGCGGGTGTTTCGCTGCAGCAGCTTCACCCCCAGCGTGGCCTCCAGCCGACTGATCGCGCGCGACAGGCCTGACTGGCTCAGGCCCAGTTGCCCGGCGGCGACGGTGAAACTGCGTGCTTCGGCCACCTGCACCAGCATGCGCACGGCATTGAGGTCCATCGAGGTTCCATTCATGCTGAAAATCATGACAGATATGGACGGAAAGGGGTTTATTGATAGCTCTGCATCAATGAGACTGCGCTCCCCCACAGCACCGGAGCGTCGATGCCTCCCCTCAAGTACCCGCGCTGGGCGCTGGCCCTGCTGGCCACCGCCCAGCTGATCATCGCCCTGGACGCCACCATCATCTTCGTCGCCCTGCATGACATGGGGCGCGCGCTGGAGATCAACGCACAGCAGCTGCAATGGGTGGTCAGTGCCTACACCGTGGCCTTTGGCGGCAGCCTGCTGCTGGGGGGCCGTGCCGCCGACCTGATCGGCCGTCGCCGCTTCTACCGGCTGGGCATGCTGCTGTTCGCACTGGCGTCGCTGCTCGGCGCGCTGGCGCCGAACGCCACCCTGCTGATCATCGCGCGTGCGGCGCAGGGCATCGGCGCGGCATTGCTGTTCCCGGCCACGCTGGCGCTGATCAACACGTTGTATGCGGAAGGTCCGGTGCGCAACCGTGCACTTGCGATCTGGAGCATGGCCAGCGCGGTGGGCCTGGCGCTGGGCACGCTGCTCGGCGGCGTGCTGACCCAGGCGTTCGGCTGGCCGGCGGTGCTGGCGGTGATCGTGCCACTGGCCACCACCTGCGCGGTGGCTGCGGGTGCGTGGTTGCCGGCCGATGGCCCGCGTGCGCAGGGCCGCTCGTTCGATCTGGCCGGCTGCATCACCGTCACTGCCGGCGGCAGCCTGCTGGTCACTACCCTCGTGCAAGGGCCGGAGTGGGGCTGGACTGCGCCGGCCACGCTGGGCTGCCTGCTGCTGTCGGTGCTGCTGCTGGTGGCGTTCGTGCAGATCGAACAGCGCAGCCGCGATCCGCTGATGCAGTTCGCGTTGCTGCGGCTGCCCGGACTGCGCGCGGCACTGGGGCTGACCTTCGCCTTCATGAGCAGCTATGGGGTGCAGTACTACTTCATGGCGCTGTACTTCCAGGACGGCTACGGCTGGAGCCCGCTGCAGGCCGGCCTGGCATTCCTGCCCGCCACCGCGGTGTGTACGGTCGGCATCCAGCTGGCCGAGTGGACGCTGCAGCGCTGGAGCGCGCGCAAGGTGCTGGTGGTCGGGCAGCTGGCCGGCGCCATCGGTATCGCCTGGGTGGCCGCGACGCTGCCGCACGGCGCGAACTTCTGGCCGCTGCTGCCCGGCGTGGTAGTGCTGAGCATCGGCCAGGGCATGACCTGGACCTCGATGTGGATCGTGGCCGGGCAGGGCGTGCCGTCCGCACAGCAGGGTGTTGCATCTGGCATGGCGGCGACCGCGCAGCAGATCGGTGGTGCGCTGGGCCTGGCGGTGCTGGTGATGGTGGCCAATGCCGATGCGGGTGCAGCCGGGTCGCTGAGTGCACTGGCCGGGCTGGTGCGCGCCGAATACGGTGCCGCCTTGTTTTCACTGTTCGGCGTGGTGATCGCGCTGGGCCTGCGCCCGGCGCCGGCCGAATCGGCCGCCACCGTCTGCCCGGCCAACGAGGCATGATTGAAGGCGCTGCCGTGGGTGGATGTGCCGGCCAGCGGCCGGCACTACCGGTTCGGCATGGATGCACGCGCGTTCAACCCAGCGCCAGCAACTCCGGTTGCAGCGCGCTGAACATCCGCGCCAACCGCTCGGCCCACGCCTGCTGCCCTGCCATATCGGCAATGAGGTCCTGGCGGATCTCCAGTTCCACGTGCACCAGCCCACGGCCTTCGCCGTGTACCGGCACCGCATAGTCGCTGGTGCTGCTGACCGAATACGGTTCGTTGTCCCCCACTACCAGGTCGCCTTCGTCGCGCAATGCCTGCAGCAGGGCATGGGCAAAACGCATGTCCTGGTGGTACAGCACGCCGGCGTGCCAGGGCCGCTGCGTGCCGTTCATCACGGGGGTGAAGCTGTGCATCATCACCAGCAGGGTGGGCTGGCCGGCATCACGGCGCGCATCAAGCTCGGTCTCGATGCGTGTATGGTACGGCGCGTGGATCGCATCGATGCGCTGCTGTCGCTGCGCCGCCGACAGCCCGGCATTGCCCGGCACCACGGTGTGGTCGCTCACCTCCGGAATCAGCGTCGGTGAGGCCAGTGGGCGGTTGCAGTCGATCAGCAGCCGCGAGTACGTCTGTTCGATCGCCCAGGCATCGAGCCGTTCGGCCAGTGCACGGGTGGTGCCGGCGATGCCGATGTCCCAGCCGATGTGGCGGTCCAGCTCGGCCTGCGGCAGGCCGAGCCCGGTCAACGCACGCGGCACCTGCTGGCCGGCGTGGTCGGCCAGCAGGAGGTAGGGCGAGACGCCCTGCGCCCGGTGGATCGTGTAGATCGCCGGGTCGTCGGCGCCGAGCAACGCAGGCAGCCTGTGCAGGTCCGCGTCAGCCACGCGGGCGTCCGTCCAGATGGTGCTCGATCATCCACAGCCCGGCCCACAGCTTGGCGTCCAGCTCGTAGCCTTCGCCCATCTTCTGCACCAGCCAGGCCGCAGCCTCGCTGCGTGGAATCTCGTGCACGGTGATGTCCTCGCTGTCATCACCGCCCCCTTCGCCGATGCGGCGCAGGCCGGTGGCGCGCACGAAGGCGATCTTCTCGCTGCTGGCGCCGGAAGACGTCGGGCCGATCATCAGCACTTCGGCGTGATCGGCGGTCCAACCTGTTTCTTCTTCCAGTTCACGCACCGCCGAGACTTCGATCGATTCGCCGGCGTGGATGTCGCCGACCAGGCCGGCCGGCATTTCGATGGTGGGCGCCTGCAGCGGTACACGGAACTGTTCGACGAACAGCACCTTGTCCTCCGGGGTGACGGCGATGATGATCGCGGCCAGGCCACCGGCATGGGTGCGTTCGCTGTATTCCCAGGTACCGCGCACCAGCATGCGCTGGTACTTGCCTTCGTAGACGACGCGCGGGGCTTCGGTATTGCGCTTGCTCATGCGGGCTCGCTGTGGGAGGGAAGAGGATCGGCCACGCCGGCGGCGTCGAACAGCCGGCGGCGGGTCATCGGGCCGAAGCGCAGGGTCTGGCACAGGCCACCGAGCAGCTCTGGATCGGCCGATTGGCGCAGCAGTCCGGGCTGGCTGCCCTCCAACGGCGCATCCAGCGCGATGGTGGTCAGCTGGCGCCAGAGCTGGGCGTGCTCGCGCTGCTCGCGCAGCCGCACTGCCATCTGTGCAGCGCCACGCAGGCGCAGGAACGGCACTTCGTCCAGTCGTTCGAACAGCGCATCCATGCTGCCGAAATGGGCCAGCAGCACGGCGGCCGATTTGCTGCCGACGCCACTGACACCGGGAATGTTGTCCACCGCATCGCCACACAGGGCCAGGTAGTCGGCGATCTGGTGCGCGTGCACGCCGTGCCGCGCCTTCACCCCTGCCACGTTCCAGCGCTGGTTGCGGGCGTAATCCCACTGCTCGTCATGGTCGACCAGCAGCTGCGACAGGTCCTTGTCGGCGGAGATGATCACCCCGCGATGGCTGCCCCGGTGTACGTGCAGGGCGCTGCCGATCAGGTCGTCGGCCTCGTATTCGTGGTGGGCCAGGACGGCAAGGCCCAGCGCCGCGCACAGCGCCTTGCAGTGCACGAACTGGCGCTTGAGCGCTTCCGGTGCTGGCTCGCGGTTGGCCTTGTAGGCCGGATACAGCCGGTGGCGGAAACCACTGTCAAGCGCTTCATCGAAGGCGATGGCGATGTGCCGCGGGCGCTCGCGCTCGAGCAGGTCCAGCAGGAAGCGGGCGAAGCCGTGCACCGCATTGGTGGGCCAGCCCTGTGCGTCCTGGAACTGGTCTGGCAGTGAATGCCAGGCACGGAACACGTAGATGCTGGCATCAACCAGGTACAGCGACGGCGGGGCAGCCGGCAGGGTCATGCCGGGGGCGTCCAGTCGCGCAGCAGGGCCGCCGGGTCGGGGCGCTCGCGCTCGGGTACGTCGGCCTTGGGCGTACCGATGTGGATGAAGCCGGCGATGCGTTCGCCGTCGACCAGGCCCAGGTGGGCCTGCACGGCCGGATCGAAGGCCATCCAGGCGGTCAGCCACTGCGCGCCGAAACCCAGCGCCTGCGCGGCCTGCAGCAGGGCGAAACAGACGCAGCCGGCGGTCATCAGCTGTTCCTGTTCGGGCACCTTCGGGTCCGGCCGCGGGCTGGCCACCACCACGATCACCAGCGGTGCGTGGCTGAAACGCTGGCGGTCCTTCTCGAACACGGCCTCGCCCGCATGTGGGTCGCGCTGGCGGCTGCGTTCAGCCAGGAAGTCGCCCAGAGTGTGACGTGCATCGCCTGCGATTTTCAGGAAGCGGAACGGTACGCGCTTGCCGTGGTCGGGCACGCGCACCGCTGAGGCCAGCATCCGCTGCAGGGTGGCCGGGTCCGGCCCGGGCTCGCCCAGTTGCCGCGAGGGCACCGAGCGGCGGGCATCCAGGGCGAGCAGGGCGGCAGGATCGGGCATGGAGGCTGAACCGGTCATCACGGGCGTTTGATTATAGTCGGGGTGGTCAATGACGCCGTCTGTGTCGCGTCCGGCCCCTGAATACCAAACTGTGATGAACATCATGCCACTGGCGGGAAACGGACAGCCGCTTCCCCTCGCCTCGTGGGCCTTGCACGGCTTACGATATCTGTCTTGCCGGGCCGCCGGTCATGAGGTTTGAAGTGAGGACTGTTTCACTGTCCGTGACGGGCTGGCCGGCCTACCATCGACGTTCCGGTACATGGGGTGTGCCGGAAACCGCGATGTCCATGCTGTCTGTCGTACCAGAGAAGGTGGGGAGCCTTCCCGAATGATGAGCGTGCCCACACCGATGGGATCGCCGGGCCATGACCCGGCCCAGCTCCAGCGTGCCCGGGACATGGTCCTGCCCGCGCTGTGCCAGGCCTTCGGGGCGGCACTGGCGCGCTTCGACGATGCCCTGTTCGACCGCGCCGGCAATGCCGGCTCGTCACAGCTGCTGTTCCTGGACGCAATGCGCGAACTGCGCCGCCGCCGTGAGGACATCGCGGCCGCTTTCGCAGGCCACCTGCAGCAGGCCTGGGCCGCATTGGCGGCGGGTGAGCCGCTGTCAGCCGAGGCGACCCTGTCCGGGCCGGCCGAGGATGGGCTCAGCCTGCTGGCCGAGCATGTGCTGGAATCCCGGTTGGCGGTGCGCAATTTCGCCACTGTCTTGCTGCGTGACTTCAAGCCGGTTCTGGCGCGGCTGGATCGCCGCCTGGGCCGGTTGATCGGCGGCGCGGAACTGGACGCGGACCACAACCCGATCAGCCCCGAACACCTGGGCGTGGCCATCCACGAAGCCTTTGCCGGCTGTGAACTGGCCCCGGAAGTGCATCTGGTGCTGATCAAGCTGTGCGAGCGCGACCTGCGTGCACCGGTCGGTCGCATCTACGAGAAGCTGGACGAGCAGCTGGCCGCAGCCGGCGTGATGTCGCAGATGGGGGCTCCGCAGCGCCCACAACCGCCGGCACCGGATCCGCGCATGGCCGGGATGCTGGATGACCTGGTCGAGCATCGCCACGGCGCGGGCGTCGATCCGGGGTTCAGCGATGACGAGCAGGCCGCACCGGCCTGGGCGCAGCGCTTCGCCGCCCGCTGGTCCGAGCGCCGCGGGCATATGCAGCAGCACCTCGGCGGCGATGATGGCGCCACCGGCGAGGCCTACGCTGGCCAGCAGGGCATGCTGCTGGAAGCGCTGCACGAGCTGCTGCAGCAGACCCGCCACGTGCGTGAGGACGCTACGTCTGCGGCACAGGTGGCGGTTGGCCAGCAGCGCCCGCTCAGCCAGCGCGAAATGATGTCGGTGCTGTCGCTGCTGCAGGCCACGCCCAGCGCCACCCTGCGCGCGGCCATCGGCGAGGACGGCGAATCGCTGGCGCAGCGCCTGAAGAGCGAAGTGCTGTCCAGCGCCACCCAGCTTGGCGTCGATCCGGGCCAGACCCGGCTGGACCCGCAGGATGAGGATGCCATCGACCTGGTCGGCATGCTGTTCGACGTGATGCTGGACGAGCGTGAACTGGAAGGCCGCTCGCGCGAACTGATCGGCCGCCTGGTGGTGCCTTTCGTCAAGGTCGCCATGCTCGACCGCCGCATGTTCGTGCAGAAGACCCACCCGGCGCGCAAGCTGCTCAACTCGCTGGCCGAGGCCTGCGAGGGCAACACCGGCGAGAGCCAGGCCGAGCGCATGCTGATGGCCAAGGTCGAAGAGATCATCGAGCGCCTGGTGGCCGAGTTCAACGAGAACCTGGCGATCTTCCTGACCCTGGAAGAGGAATTCCGCGAGTTCCTGGTGCAGCATCGCCGCCGCGTGGAAATCGCCGAGCGCCGTGCCGCAGAAACGCAGCGCGGCCAGGAAAAGCTGGAAATGGCCCGCAGCCGGGCCGGTGCGGAACTGGACCGCCGCATCGGTGACGCCACGCTGCCGCCGGCCATTGCCGAGTTCCTGCGCCAGCCGTGGCAGCATCATCTCACCCTGGCGCTGCTGCGCGAGGGAGAAGAAGGCGCGTCGGTGGCCGAGGCATTGAGCCTTGGCGATGGCCTGCTGGAGGAAGTGGCCGAGGCCCGCCGCCAGATCGTCGGCAAGCCGTGGCTGCAGGCCTGGCAGCCGGTGCTGGCCAAGGTGTTTGCCAGCGTCGGCGTGCACGGCGATGCGGCAACCGCCGCCATCGATGCCCTGCATGACACCCTGCAGGGCATCGCCGAATCGCGGCCGGAACTGCAGCGTGCGCTGCCGGAGCTGCCGCAGGTTGCCTTGCCGGCGCCGCCAGTGGCTGAATCGCCGGCGGTTGAGCTTGGCGGGCAGATTGACGCCGACGATTTCGACAACGCCGATGCCGACCGCTTCCGCCGCATGGAAATCGGCAACTGGCTGGACTTCGTCGACAAGGATGGCAAGGTGCAGGCGGGCAAGCTGTCCTGGGTCAGCCCGATTTCCTCGCGCCTGCTGTTCGTCAACCGTCGCGGCGTGCGCTTCTGCGTGGCCTCGCCGGAAGAGCTGGCGGTGATGATGCGGCTGGGCCGCCTGCGTGCCCACGTTGATGATGGCGCCTTCGACAGCGCCATGCAGGGCGTGATCGATCGCCTCGACCCGGGCAGCGCCACGCTGCACTGAGCGGGTGCTGCCTGCTAGGATCGGGAAACTCACCGATCAGCGGGGACCTGCATGGCCGTGGCGTTGCTGGGGATCAAGGAGACCGCGCCGGGCGAACGGCGCGTGGCACTGACGCCGGAGACCGCGCGCAGGCTCGGGGCCTTGGGCATTGCCGTCTGGTATGAGGCGGGCGCGGGTTTGGCCGCTGGTTTCACCGACGCCGCCTATGACGATGCCGGTGCACGCGTCTTCGACGCGGGCCGCTGGGCCGAGATCGATATCCTGCTGTGCGTGCAGGCCCCCCCTGCGGCGGTGCTGGAACAGCTCAAGCCCGGCGCCAGCGTGGTCGGCCTGCTGGCCCCGGCCAGCGATCCGGCGCTGGCCGCGCTGGCGGCCGATGGTCGCCTGCAGCTGTTCCCGCTGCAGCAGCTGCCGCGCACCACCCGTGCGCAGGCGATGGACGTCCTCAGTTCGCAGGCCGGCATGGCCGGCTACAAGGCGGCGCTGATCGCCGCCGAACGCGCGCCGCGCTTCTTCCCTATGCTGACCACTGCGGCCGGCACCGTGCGGCCGGCCAAGGTGCTGGTGATCGGTGCCGGCGTGGCGGGCCTGCAGGCCATCGCCACTGCGCGCCGCCTCGGTGCACAGGTGGAAGGCTTCGACGTGCGCCCGGAAACCCGCGAGCAGATCCAGTCACTGGGTGCACGCTTCCTCGACCTCGGGGTCAGCGCGGCGGGCGAGGGAGGCTATGCGCGGGCGCTGACCGATGACGAGCGCGCCGAGCAGCAGCGTCGGCTGGCCGACCACCTGCGCAGTGTGGACGTGGTGATCTGCACGGCTGCGGTACCCGGCCGCCCGGCGCCGACCATCGTGACCGCTGCGATGGTGGAAGGCATGGCCACCGGCAGCGTCATTGTTGATCTGGCAGCGGAAAGCGGCGGCAACTGCGCACTGACCCTGCCGGGGCAGTGCATCGAACACCAGGGCGTGACCATCGACGGTCCGCTGGGCCTGGCCAGCCGCGGCGCGACCCAGGCCAGCGAGATGTATGCACGGAACCTGCTCAACTTCGTTGCGCTGTTCGTGCGCGACGGGCAGCTCGGTTTCGATTGGGACGACGAACTGCTGGCGAAGACGCGCTGGCAGGCGTGAGTGATACGGGGTCAGATCCCTTTGCCTCTGGCAAAGGGATCTGACCCTGGTATCCCGAAGGCTTACCGTGGCTTCGCCGGCGGCGGGTTCTCCCGCACCCAGTCCTTGCGTTGCTCCGGCGTCATCTGCGACCAGCGCTCGCGCAGTGCGTCGCGCTGCGCGGGCGGCAGATCCCGCATCTGACCGAACAGGGCCCGGGCCTGCTCACGCTGTTCCGGGCTCATGTGCTCGAAGCGGCGCAGGCCGCGGCGGGCCTTGTCGCGTTCCTCCGGGCTCATCGATTGCCAGCGCTGGCCATGCGAGAGCATCCGCTGGCGCTGGCCGGCATCGGCGCTGTTCCAGCGGTCGCGCAGCGGCGCCAGCAAGGATTCCCGCTGCGCTTCACTCAACTGTTCCCAGGCCGGCAACGGTGGGGCTGGCGCGGGGCGTGCGGCAGGGGCGGGCGCGGCGTTCTGCGCCAATACCGGGAAGGCCGGCAGCAGCAACAGGGTCAACAGCAGCGGCAGGGTATGCAGTCGGGACATGGTTCACTCCATCGCCAGGTCGGTATCGCCCAGCCACAGGTACAGATCGGGATTTTCGTCGTACAGCACGCTGTTGTCTTCCACCGAGGCCAGCACCGGTGCCGGCACGGCGGGCGACAGGGGGCTGTGGCCGCTGAACTGCAGGCCGATCCCCAGCGCCACCACCAGAGAACAGGCGCTGGCCAGCCACCAGCGCCAGCGCCCGTGACGCGCCGCGCTGGCGCCGTGGCGGGCCTGGCGCAACCGTGCCAGCGTGGCCGGCGACAGCGCCTGCAGCGACTGCGCGTGCAGGTTGCGCAGCATGTCATCGGAGGGCAGGGAGCGGTTCACGGGTGAGTCTCCAGGTAGTCCTGCAGCGCCTGCCGGGCGCGTGCCAGATGGGTTTTTACCGCGCCTTCGCTGCAGCCCATGGCGCGGGCAGTGGTGGTTCCGTCCAGGTCCTGCAGCACCCGCAGGGTGAAGGCCTCGCGCTGGCGTGCGGGCAGGGTACGCAGGGCCTGCACCAGGTGCTGGTACTGCTGGCGCTGTTCGTGCGCCTGCGCCGGGTCCGGGCCGGGGTCGGCCCAGTCGATTCCGCCTCCGTCGGCGTCCTGGTTGTCGCGCCAGAACGGCAGGCGGAAACGGCGCCGGCGCTGCAGGTCGATCACGCGGCGGCGCAGGATGCTCCAGAAAAGGGGCGCCCATTCGGCCGCCGGCTTGTCGGCGTAGTCCAGCATGCGCATCAGCGCGTCCTGAACCGCGTCCATGGCGTCTTCGCGCTGGCGCAGGCCGGCCTCGGCGAAACGGAACGCGCGCGGGCCGACGCTGGCCAGGAACGCCTCCAGCGATGCTGGCAGGGCATCGGTGTCGGCGCTCGGGGGGACGGGGCTGCTCACCAGCACAGGGTACGGTTCCTCGCTCGGGGTCACCATCGACAACGCGTGAGCGTCACCGCGGTTGACGCCGGGTGCGCGCCGGGTTCAGCCCGTGGTTATGATGGGCCGACGAAGACAGAGCGGGAGCGTTGCCAGTGAGTGACGGGTTCGTAGCGCTGTACATCTTCATGCTGGCGGCCATCGCCGGCCACGTGATCATTTCGCGGGTGCCGGTGATCCTGCATACCCCGCTGATGTCGGGTTCCAACTTCATCCACGGCATCGTGCTGATCGGCGCGATGGTGGTGCTGGGGCACGCGCAGACGCCGCTGGAAAAGGCGCTGGGCTTCCTTGCCGTGGTGCTCGGTGCCGGCAATGCCGCCGGTGGCTACGTGGTCACCGCGCGCATGCTGGAGATGTTCAAGCCGAGCGCGCCCAAGGGCGGCAGGGACGAACCGAAGGAGCCACAGGGTTGAACATCAGCACCGTCGAACTGCTCGACTGGCTGGTCAAGGCCAGCTACCTCGTCGCCGCCACGCTGTTCCTGCTGGGTCTGCAGCGCATGGCTTCGCCGCTGACCGCGCGCAGCGGCATCCGCTGGGCCGGGCTGGGCATGCTGCTGGCCACGGTGGCGACCTTCTTCCTGCCTGAACTGCACAACGTGCCGCTGATCCTGGTGGCACTGCTGCTGGGCGCGGGCCTGGCCTGGTGGTCGGCCGGCAAGGTGGCCATCACCGACATGCCGCAGATGGTGGCGTTGTACAACGGCATGGGCGGTGGTTCGGCCGCGGCGATCGGTGCGGTGGAACTGCTGCGCTATGCCTTCCTTGCCAACCGCGATACCCGCCATTGGAGCGAGCAGGCGCTGGCCGACCTGGCCGCGCGCCAGCCGTCGGGCATGGTGCTGCTGCTGGCGGTGGTCGGCGCGGCGATCGGTGCGGTCTCGCTTTCCGGTTCGGTGATCGCCTGGGCCAAACTGGACGGACGACTGGACAAGCGCGTGACCTGGCCCGGCCAGCAGGTGATGAACCTGATGGTGGCACTGGTAGTGGCGGTGCTGGCGATCATCGCGGCCAGCACGCTCAACACCTCGGCAATCGTCGCCTTCTTCGTGCTGGCGCTGGCACTGGGCGTGCTGATGACGTTGCCGATCGGTGGCGCCGACATGCCGGTGGTGATCTCGCTGTACAACGCATTCACCGGCCTGGCGGTGTCCTTCGAAGGTTATGTGCTGGGCAATGAGGCGCTGATCATCGCCGGCATGATGGTCGGCGCGGCCGGCATCCTGCTGACCCGGCTGATGGCCAAGGCGATGAACCGGCCGATCCGCAACGTGCTGTTCTCCAACTTCGGCGGTGGTGCCGGAGGCGAGGCACAGGCGATCACCGGCGCGCAGAAGCCCATCGAAGCGTCGGACGTCGCGGCGATGATGGCCTTTGCCGAGCGCGTGGTGATCGTGCCCGGCTACGGCATGGCGGTGGCACAGGCCCAGCACAAGATCTGGGAACTGGCGCAGCGGCTGGGCCAGCGCGGCGTGAAAGTGAAGTTCGCGATCCACCCGGTGGCCGGGCGCATGCCCGGACACATGAACGTGCTGCTGGCCGAGGCCGGCGTGCCCTACGACCTGATTGCCGACATGGACGACATCAACCCCGAATTCGCCAATACCGATGTGGTGCTGGTGATCGGTGCCAACGACGTGGTCAATCCGGTGGCGCGGACCGACCCGGCCAGCCCGATCTACGGCATGCCGGTGCTGGACGTGGTCAACGCGCGCAACGTGGTGGTGATCAAGCGTGGCAAGGGCACCGGCTTTGCCGGCATCGAGAATGCGCTGTTCTACGCCGACAACACCCGCATGCTCTATGGCGACGGCGCCGAAGCGGCGGCCTCGCTGGTGAGCGAACTGAAGGCGCTCGACGGCGGGCATTGAGGCCGTACCGGTAGCGCCGGGCCATGCCCGGCGGCGTTTCGTGCGGACCGCTGCGCTCGCCGGGCATGGCCCGGCGCTACCCTCATCCACGCGTGACGTGGATCTGCGCGCTCAGCGCGCCAGCCAGGCACCTACGGCCACGGCCACGGCCAGCCACAGCCATTCCACCGCGCCATTGGCCAGGCTGATCAGGGTCCAGGCCAGGTGCGGGCCCATCCGCGTGGTGGCATCCCACAGGTCCAGGCCGATCGAGCCGCCCATCCAGGCGCTGGCGATGGCCCAGTTGGCCACGGCGGCCACCAGCAGGGTGCCGAGCACGACCAGGGCGACGCGCAGCCGGCCTGGGCCCAGCGTGCCCAGGCGCAGCATGAACACCAGTTCCAGGGCGGCCAGCACCGCCATCCAGCCGACCTGCCGGCCGGTCATCAGCGCCAGGACCATCCAGGCGAGGGGAGCGACAAACAGGCCCAGCAGCAGCATGAGGGGCCAGAGCCAGGTCACGGTCCTGGCACGCGCGGCATTGGAGGACATCGAAGCTCCCAGAAGATCACCCACAGGATACTGTGGTTTGCCGCAGTGCACCGGCGGTGCGGGGGCGGCTGGGCTAGAATGCCGTCTTGCGTGGCCTCAGCCACGGCCCCATATCGGTCCCCATGTATTCCCGTAGCAGCGAACCTGTCCACTTCGAACGCGATTGCGAGGCCGTGATGGTCCCGCAGGGCGATACCGTGACCCTGCCTGCCGGCAGCTATGGGTACATCACCCAGGCGCTGGGCGGCAGTTATTCGGTGTTCGTCGAGGGCAACCTGTTCCGCATCGCCGGCAAGGACGGCGATGCCATCGGCAAGGAGGCACCGGCGCCGCTCGAGCTGCCGGCCGACGCCACCGATGAACAGGTGGAGCAGCTGGTGTGGCAGCAGCTGCGCACCTGCTTCGATCCGGAAATTCCGGTCAACATCGTGGAACTGGGCCTGGTCTATGAAGTCGAGATCAAGCACCTGGATGAGGGCAAGCGCGAGATCGACGTGAAGATGACCCTGACCGCCCCGGGCTGCGGCATGGGCGAGATCCTGGTCGACGACGTGCGCAGCAAGCTTGAAATGATCCCGACGGTGGCCGAGGCCGACGTCGACCTGGTGTTCGACCCGCCGTGGAACCAGCACATGATGTCCGAGGCGGCCCGGCTAGAGACCGGCATGCTTTGACCCAGGGCCCGCAGTGACGCGGGCCCGGCACTACCCGCAACCAGAACAGGAATCCTCCGGTGTCCCAGTCCATCCCCAGCTTCGCCGTCACCCGTTCGGACCACCCGCGCAGCGCTGAAGAGCGCGCCAAGATCCTGGAGAAGCCGGGCTTCGGCCTGCACTTCACCGATCACATGGTGGAAGTGCGCTGGGACAAGGATGCCGGCTGGCACAATGCCAATGTGCGCGCCTACGGCCCGCTGCAGCTGGACCCGGCCGCCGCAGTGCTGCATTACGGCCAGGAAATCTTCGAAGGCATCAAGGCCTACCGCCACGCCGACGGTTCGATCTGGACCTTCCGCCCGGATGCCAACGGCCGTCGCCTGCAGCGTTCGGCGCAGCGCCTGGCGTTGCCGGAACTGCCGGTGGAGATCTTCGTCGAATCGCTGAAGCAGCTGATCGCCGTCGACAGTGACTGGGTGCCTTCGGCCGATGAGTCGAGCCTGTATTTCCGTCCGTTCATGATCGGCGACGAGGCCTTCCTCGGCGTGCGCGGCGCCCACAAGGCCGGCTACTACGTCATCGCCAGCCCGGCCGGCCCGTACTTCGCCAAGGGCGTTGCCCCGGTGTCGATCTGGCTGTCCACCGAGTACGCGCGTGCGGCCAAGGGCGGCACCGGTGCTGCCAAGTGCGGTGGTAACTACGCCGCCTCGCTGCTCCCGCAGCAGAAGGCGCAGGCACAGGGCTGCTCGCAGGTGCTGTTCCTCGACCCGGTCGAAGGCAAGTACCTGGAAGAACTGGGCGGCATGAACGTGTTCCTGGTCTACAAGGACGGCACGCTGGTCACCCCGGAACTGTCGGGCAGCATCCTCGAGGGCATCACCCGCGAGAGCATCCTGCAGCTGGCCCGCGACCGTGGCATGAAGGTCGAAGAGCGCAAGGTCAGCATCGACGAGTGGAAGGACGGCGTCGCCTCCGGTGCGATCAGCGAAGTGTTTGCCTGTGGCACCGCCGCGGTGGTCACCCCGATCGGCCAGCTGAAGGGCGAGGGCTTCTCGGTGGGCGACATCAACGCGCCGGCCGGTGAAGTCACCATGTCGCTGCGCAAGGAACTGACCGATATCCAGTATGGCCGCCTGCCGGACCGCCACAACTGGCTGGTCAAGCTGGGCTGATCGCCCACATCGAATCGTAGAGCCGAGCCCGCGCCCGGCTGCGCTTCTGGAAAGCCCGTCCCCGCGACGGGCTTTCTGCGTTTCAGGCCAAGGGTCAGATCCCTTTCCGCGTGAAAAGGGATCTGACCCCGGATCGGTGGACGCCGATGTCGGCAAAGTCATTCCAGGACACGTGACGACCCAGTCAGGTCTGTGCAGGGCACGAGAAAGTTCCTTCACCTTCACAAACCTTCGACCCGAAAAGTCTCAGAACGAACATTTCATCTTGCTGAAAAGACGCTGAAAATCTTGTGGTGTCCGGTTTCGGCCATTAGCGTCATCTGCACGGCGGATCGTTAGGGGGATCCGCTGACTCGCCGGACTTCGAACCTCGCCAACGCAAGCCAGCCCAGGGTTCGGGCCGGTGCTTCTGCCGATTCCGGCATTCACACCACAAGAAAGGGAAATACGATGTCCCAGGTAACGCAACCGCGTGTGCGTCGAGTGTGGGTGGTCCTTGGTGCGTCCGTTCTGTCATCGCTGCTGCTGGCCACGCCTGCGCTGGCCGGTGACGTCCAGCTCAGCGGCCTGCAGTCCGCGCCGACGCACCAGCGCTTCATCGTGAAGTACCGCGACGGTAGTGCGCCGGTGGCCAACACCACCGCACTGGCCTCTTCGCTGAAGAGTGCCGCCGCCGGCCTGGCCAGCAGCCAGGGCCGCGCGCTGGGCCTGCAGGAGGTCCGCAAGCTGGCCGTTGGCCCGACCCTGGTCAGGACCGATCGGCCGCTTGACCAGGCCGAATCCGAGCTGCTGATGCGCAAGCTCGCCGCCGACCCGAACGTGGAATACGTCGAAGTCGACCAGATCATGCGTGCGACGCTGACCCCGAATGACGCCCGCTTCAGCGAGCAATGGGGCTTCGGTACCTCCAACGCGTCGATCAACGTGCAGCCGGCCTGGGACAAGGCTACCGGCACCGGCGTGGTGGTGGCCGTGATCGATACCGGCATCACCAACCATCCCGATCTCAACGCCAACATCCTGCCTGGCTATGACTTCATCAGCGATGCCGCGATGGCGCGCGATGGCGGTGGCCGCGACAACAACCCGAATGACGAGGGCGACTGGTACGGCGCCAACGAGTGCGGCTCGGGCATCCCGGCCTCCAACTCCAGCTGGCACGGTACCCACGTCGCCGGCACTGTGGCTGCGGTGACCAACAACAGCACCGGCGTGGCCGGTACTGCGTTCAATGCCAAGGTCGTCCCGGTGCGCGTGCTGGGCAAGTGCGGCGGTTACACCTCCGACATCGCCGACGCGATCGTGTGGGCCTCTGGCGGCACCGTCAGTGGCGTGCCGGCCAACGCCAATCCGGCCGAAGTCATCAACATGTCGCTGGGGGGTGGCGGCAGCTGCTCCACCACCTACCAGAACGCCATCAACGGCGCGGTCAGCCGTGGCACCACCGTGGTGGTCGCCGCCGGCAACAGCAACACCAACGTGTCCTCGTCGGTGCCGGCCAACTGCCCGAACGTGATTGCCGTGGCGGCCACAACCTCGGCCGGTGCGCGTGCCAGCTTCTCCAACTACGGCACCGGCATCGACATCTCAGCACCGGGCCAGAGCATCCTGTCCACCCTCAACACCGGCACCACCACGCCTGGCAGCGCCAGCTACGCGTCGTACAACGGCACCTCGATGGCGGCGCCGCACGTGGCCGGCGTGGTTGCGCTGATGCAGTCGGTCGCGCCAAGCCCGCTGAGCCCGGCGCAGGTCGAAAGCATCATCAAGAGCACTGCACGCCCGCTGCCGGGCGCCTGCTCGGGTGGCTGCGGCGCCGGCATCGTCGACGCCAACGCGGCCGTGGCTGCGGCGATCAACGGCGGTGGCAACCCGAACCCGGGTGGCAACGTGCTGCAGAACAACGTGCCGGTGACCGGCCTGGGCGCCGCAACCGGTGCCGAGCTGAACTACACCGTCGCCGTTCCGGCCGGTAGCAGCCAGCTGCGCGTGACGATCAGTGGCGGCAGCGGCGATGCCGACCTGTACGTGCGCCAGGGCAGTGCCCCGACCGATACCAGCTACACCTGCCGTCCGTACCTGAGTGGCAACAGCGAGACCTGCACCATCAACAGCCCTGCCGCCGGCACATGGTATGTGCGGGTGAAGGCCTACAGCACCTTCTCGGGCGTGACCCTCAACGCCCAGTACTGAGCCCAAGTCCCTCTCCAAGGGCACGCCCTGGCTTCGGCCGGGGCGTTTTCGCTTCTGCAGAGCCGAGTCCATGCTCGGCTGCTCCGGCTGCCGACCGTTGTGCCACGCTGGCACGCCGTTGCCGAGCATGGCCCGGCACTACAAGGACAGTGCTCTGGCAGGTGCCGACCTTGGTCGGCACGCGGTTCCTCAGACCGACTCGAAGCGGTTCGCAGCCACGTTCTTGCGCACGTGCTGCGGGTCGAAGATCCGCCCGTTCATCGCGATGTACACGCCGCTCGGCAGCGACTGCACCGCACCGATCGCGCAGCCGATGTTGAACTCGGCATCCGAGCCGCGGAAGCGTGCCGGGCTCAGTGCGCCGGTCATCACGATGGTCTTGTCGGGGATCGTCGCCAGCACCTTGCCGGTGTGCACCATCGAGTCGGTGCCGTGGGTCACCAGGACGTGCCGGGTCGGCTGCGCGGCGATGGTGGCGCGGATCAGTTCGCGGTCCTCATCGTTGATGTGCAGCGAATCCTTGCGCAGGATCGGAATCACGTTGAAGCGGAACGTCACGCCCAGCTCGCGCAGGATCATGCCGATCTGCGGATCGCCGATCTGGTAGTCCGACTTGTCGTCGAAGTAGATCTTGTCGATCGTGCCACCGGTGGTGACGACCAGGAGCTCTTCCATCATGTGCATGCGCGAAACCAGGACAGGTACTGCGGCGCGGGGCCAGGAATGCAGATGATACGACCCAGCGGGCGCAGCGTCAGCGTTGCTTGCCGAAGCGGGCGCGCAGGCCGGGCAGGCTGGCGCTGAAGATCACCAGGAGGGCCAGCGCGATCTCGATCAGCGACAGCCAGCGCGTTTCCGGGTGGCTCCAGGCGCTCATCACGCCGTGGCTGAACCAGCCCAGCGCCAGTACCGAGGCCCAGAATCCGGCCTTGCGCCAGCCCAGGCGCACGGCGATGGCCAGCGCCAGCGGCGGTGCGGTGAACACCAGCTGGGTCGCCAGCCAGTGCTTGTCATTGATGAACCAGCCCGCGAACAGCGCGGCCAGCCCCATCAGGGCCAGCAGCAGGACCGTGCGCGGCGCGGCGCTCATCGGGCCAACCGCTGCGCGATGCCGGCCACCCGGCGCCCCAGCGCGCGCGCCAGCACGGCTTCGTCGTCGGTCGGCTGCGGGTCGTCGGCGGCACCGGCTACGTGGCTGGCGCCATAGGGTGTGCCGCCACTGGTGGTATGGCTCAGCGCCGGTTCGGTGAACGGGATGCCGACGATCACGCAGCCATGGTGCAGCAGCGGCACCTGCATCGACAGCAGGGTCGATTCCTGGCCGCCATGCATGGATGCGGTGGACGTGAACACGCCGGCCGGCTTGCCGGACAGGGTGCCATTGACCCATTCGGCGCCCAGCCCATCCAGGAAATGCTTCACCGGCGCGGCCATGTTGCCGAAGCGGGTCGGGCTGCCGAGCAGCAGGCCCTGGCATTCGACCAGGTCCTGCACGCTTACATAGGGGGCGCCATCTTCGGGTACCGGCGGCTGCGCGGTCTGGGTCACTGCGGCCACCGGCGGCACCGTGCGCAGGCGCGCGGTCATGCCCGGCACTTCGCCGATGCCCCGCGCGATCTGGCGCGCCAGCCGTGCCACCGAACCGCCCCGGCTGTAATACAGCACCAGAATCTCGCCCATCGTGCCCGCTTCTCCTCGTCGTGTGGCCACCAGTATGGCTATCCTGCGAGCATTCCGCATCGGGTACCCTTCCACCGATGGAACCTTTGGATACGCTCAACCTGTGGATGGAGCGCGCGCGGGATCGCGCACGGGCCATCAGTTTCGGCCGCTTCCTGTGGCATCGCTTCCTCGACGACCGCCTGTTCCAGGCAGCGGCGGCGCTGGCGTACACCACGGTGTTCGCGCTGGTGCCGCTGGCCATCGTGGTATTCGGCGTGCTCTCGGCCTTTCCCGTTTTCGACCGCTGGAGCGATCAGCTCAGCGACTACGTGTTCTCCAACTTCGTGCCCTCTGCTGCGCGCGCGGCCGAGGGTTACCTGCGGCAGTTTTCGGCGAGTGCCGGCCAGCTGACGGCCGCCGGCTTCATCGCACTGGTCGCCTCACTGCTGATCACGCTCAACAGCGTGGAAGAGACCTTCAACCAGATCTGGCGGGTCGGCTCGAGCCGGCCCAAGCTGACCCGCTTCCTGGTCTACTGGACCGTGCTGACCCTGGGCGCGATGCTTGCCGCCGCATCGCTGGCAGTATCGGCGAGGGTGTTCGCGATGCCGTTGTTCGGTACCCAGGAGGGCCGTTGGTTGGCCGAACTGGCGCTGCGGCTGGCACCGATCCTGATCGAGTTCGTCTGTATCACGCTGATGTTCCGCGTGGTACCGCACCACACGGTGAAATGGCGGCATGCCGTGCCCGGCGCGATCCTGGCGGCGGTCATCCTTGAACTGGTGAAGTGGGGCATCGGCGCGTATCTGGGCAGCTTCCAGTCCTATCAGAAGCTGTATGGCACGGTCGCCTTCGTGCCGATCCTGCTGCTGTGGATCTACCTGTGCTGGGTGGCGGTGCTGCTGGGTGCGTCGCTGGCCTCCTCGATGGCCGCCTTCCGCTACCAGCCGGTCGAGCTGCGCCTGCCGCAGGGGTACGAGTTCTATGGGCTGCTGCGCCTGCTTGGCCGCTTCCAGCATGCACGGGCCAAGGGCAAAGGCCTGGCCGATGACGAGATCCTGCGGCTGGAGCCGATGCTGACCGATTCACTGCTGCAGGACCTGATCTGCAACCTGCAGGAGATCGACCTGCTGCGCCGCGATGAGCGCGGCGAGTGGCTGCTGTCACGCGACCTGGACCAGGTCAGCCTGGCCGATCTGTACGAATGCACCCAGCTGCGCATCCCGGTAGCCGAGCAGCACCTCCCGTACCGCGACGACAGCCTGGGCCGTGCCGCCTTGGCGGCGCTGGATGACCTGCGACTGCCCCTGCGCGAACGCCTGAAGCGCAAGGTCAGTGATATCTATACCGACTCTGGAGACACCCCATGACCCGCAAGACGTCGTTGCCGCTACTGCTCCCGTTGACCCTGCTGCTGGCCCTGGCGGCCTGCAAACCGGCCCAAGAGCCGGCACCGGCCAGCAGCCAGCCACCGGCGCAGGCACCGACGCCGAGCACGCCGGCACCGGTCGAGGAAACCCCGGCCGAGCGCACCACCGCCGAGTTCCCGACGCTGAAGATGAAGGCGGTGGATGGCAGCGACTACGACCTGGCCGCGCATCGCGGCAAGTGGGTAGTGGTGAACTTCTGGGCCACCTGGTGCGCGCCGTGCCGCAAGGAAATGCCCGAGCTGTCGGCCCTGCATGCGATGCGTAGCAACATCGAAGTGGTCGGCTTGGCCTACGAGGACATTGAAGTGCCGGAGATGCAGTCGTTCCTGGCCAAGCATCCGGTGACCTATCCGATCGTGATCGTGGACCCGTTCGATCCGCCGGCCGACTTCGCCACGCCGCGTGGCCTGCCGCTGACGCATCTGCTGGACCCGCAGGGCAAGCTGGCGCACACGTTCCTTGGCCCGGTGACCGCCGCCGACATCGAAAAGCAGATCGCGGCTGCCAAGTAGTGGGTTGGTCGGCAGGGCCTGCGGCCCTGCACCCGCGGTAGTGCCGGCCGCTGGCCGGCAGCAACAGCAACAGCCGAAGCAACAGCAACAGCGGGCTATCCGTGGGATGGCGGGGCGGTGTCGGAGTGCGGGGAGGCCGCAAGTACGTCCATGTAGGCTTGGCAGCCGCATCCATGCGGCTGACACCCCGCACTCCGACACCGCCCCACCTCTGACAGATTCCTCATGTCTGGTAGATCCACGCCATGCGTGGATGATTCTCCAGACAAATCGAATATTTCGAATTGAATTCGAAGAGCATCCACGCATGGTGTGGATCAACGACAGATCGCGGAAATCTGTCGAAGGCGGGGTGGGTCCGGGTGCGGGGGCGTGAGCCGCATGGATGCGGCGACCGAGCTTACATGGACGTACTTGCAGCGCCCCCCGCACCCGGACCCGCCCCGCCATCCCTCAGGAAGCCCGCCGTTGCTGTTGCTGTTGCCGTTGCTCTGGCTTCGGCAGGTGCAGGGCCGCAGGCCCTCCCGACCCACCCTAATCCTCGACCGGGAAATCCTCGATCGGCTTCAGCACATCGTAGTGCTCGCGATGCAGCTTGCCCTTCAGCTTCGGCAGCTCCGGCAACGGCGCATCCACCCGCGTGTCCGGCAACCGGTCCAGCAGGTTGCGCACCAGCGTCAGCCGCCCCAGCCGCTGGTCGTTGAAGTCCACCAGCGTCCACGGCGCCGCCTCGCGATGCGTCGCGCGCAGCATCGCCTCGCGTGCCTCGGTGTACGCGCTGTACTTGCTGCGCGATTTCAGGTCGACCGGTGAGAGCTTCCAGCCCTTCAGCGGATCGAGATGGCGTTCGGCGAAGCGCTTTTCCTGTTGCTCCTGGTCCACGCACAACCAGTACTTGAACAGCAGGATGCCGTCGTCCACCAGCAGCTGTTCGAACACCGGCGCCTGGCGCAGGAACTGCTGGTACTCGGTTTCGCTGCAATAGCCCATCACCCGTTCAACACCGGCGCGGTTGTACCAGCTGCGGTCCATCAGCACGATCTCGCCGGCGGCGGGAAGATGCGCGGCGTAACGCTGGAAGTACCACTGCGTGGCTTCACGGTCGGTGGGCTTGGGCAGCGCCACCACCCGGCATTGGCGCGGGTTGAGATGCTGGCTGATGGCCTGGATCGCGCCGCCCTTGCCGGCTGTATCGCGGCCTTCGAACAGCACCAGCAGGCGTTGCCCGCTGTACTGCACCCAGCGCGCCATTGCAGTCAGTTCCAGCTGCAGCGGCAGCAGCAGTTCGTCGTAGTCCTTGCGCTTGAGCTTGGCCATCGTCACACCACGCGGGGAGGAAGCCGGAGCGTAGCGCACGGGTTGCTCAGGGGGTGTCGACGCCCTGCCAGCCTTGCTCGCCCGCCAGCGTCTGCAGCAGGGCGGAAAAGTCATGGGCAAAACCTGCCATGTCGAATACACCACTGTCTTCGCGTGCCTGCGCCAGTTCGGCACGCAACGCTGCCAGCGCCACCGGGTCGTTGCCCAGCGCGCTGGCGGTGGCGATGAACGCCGCATCGTCGGCAACGTTCATCCGCGAAAGACCCAGATGATGGTTGAGGCTGCCGGCCACGCGCGCGGCGAAGGTATCGCCCGGGCAGGTCAGCACCGGGCAGCCGGCCCACAGCGCATCGGAGGCGGTGGTGTGCGCGTTGTACGGATGGGTGTCGAGGAACAGGTCGGCCAGGTGATAGCGGGCCAGGTACTGCGGATGCGGCAGCTTGGCCATGAACACCAGGCGCGCCGGATCCAGGCCGGCGGCCTGCGCGGCCGCACGCAGGCGCGCATCGGCCTTGCCGGGCCCGGACAGCAGCCACAGCACGCTGCCGGGCACGGCCTGCAGCACTGCGAAGGCGCGGCCCATGCTGCGCGGGTTGAGCTTGTAGCTGTTGTTGAAGCAGCAGAACACCACGCCGTGTTCCGGCAGCCCGCACTCGGCGCGGGACGGTGCCGGTTCCAGTACGCGGGTGTTGTCCGAGGGCTGGAAGGCACGTGGCAGGCGCAGGACGCGTTCGCTGAAGTGACGTTCCAGCGATGCCGGCAGCACGAATTCGTCGGCGACCACGGCATCCAGCCAGCGCGCACCCGATGTGCCGGGGTAGGCCAGCCAGTTCAGCTGCAACGGGGCCGGGCGCATGGCCAGCACTTCGGGCGTGCCGCCGCCCCCCCAGCCGCGCAGGTCGAACAGCAGGTCGATGCCCTGTGCACGGATGCGGGCCGCGATGTCGGCATGCCGCAGTGCGGCCACGTCATGCAGGCGGGCCGCAGCCTGCAGGCGTTCGCGGATGCGGCTGCCATCGGCGCGGTTCAGCGCGAACAGGTGCAGCTGCAGCGCCGGGTCATGGCGCAGGTGTTCGAGCAGGGCCACGGTCAGCAGCCCGGTGGGATGGGCGCCGAAGCCATTGGAGAGGAAGCCGACGCGCAACGCGCCGTGCTCGCGAACCTTCACTGCAGGAAGGGGGCGCACCGCCGACGCAACGACCGCCGCGCGTGCGCGCGCACAGGCCAACTGCTCCGCAGCGCTTACGTCTTCACTGAGGAAGGCGAAGGGTTCCACTGCACCCTGCCCGGAAGCGAGCGCGGCACGTACCTGCGCAGCCAGCGTGTCCACGTCCTGCCAGTCACACAGGCGGCGCTGCCAGGCCAGGCGCTGGGCCGCGATGTAGGGTTCGCCCGGCATCAGCGCGTGCGCGCGGCGATAGGCCGCTGCTGCGCCTTCGGCATCATCGGCATCTTCCAGCGCATGCCCCAGCCACAGCGCGATGCCCGGGTGCTGCGGGGCCAATGCCGAGGCCTGGCCGAGCAGCTTCGCCGCGTCGGTGTGCGCGCCGGCCATCCACGCCACGCGGCCCAGCCGCGCCAGCGCTTCGGGGTGGTTCGGGCGCAGTTGCAGGGCGTGTCGTGCGGCCTGCTCGCCGGCAGCGATGTCGCCGGCTTCCAGTTCCAGGTCGGCCAGCATCACCCAGGCGACGAAGTCGCCGGGCTGGCGTGCGATCGCCTGCTGCAGGTGCTGCCGCTGCTGCCAGGCCGTCATCGTGCTCAGCCCGCCGACAGCTGGGCCAGGGCGTCGACCTGGTGTTCGTGGCTGAGCCGCTGCAGCAGCGGGTCGAGGTCACCGGCCAGGATGTTGGGCAGGTCGTACAACGTCAGGCCTTCCACGCGGTGGTCGGTGATCCGGCCCTGCGGGAAGTTGTAGGTGCGGATGCGCTGGCTGCGATCGCCGCTGCCGACCTGCAGGCGCCGCGACTCGGCCTGTGCCGCGTCCTGGCGCTGGCGCTCGGCATCGAGCAGCTGCGCCTTCAGGCGCTTCATCGCCTTGTCGCGGTTGGCGTGCTGGCTGCGCTCGGTCTGGCACTCCACCACCACGCCGGTTGGCACATGGGTGATGCGGATCGCGGACTCGGTCTTGTTGACGTGCTGGCCACCGGCGCCGGACGAGCGGAACGTATCCACCTTCAGGTCGGCCGGATTGATGACGATGTCATCGACTTCGTCGGCCTCGGGAATGATCGCCACGGTGGCGGCCGAGGTATGGATGCGGCCCTGCGATTCGGTGGCCGGCACGCGCTGCACGCGGTGCGTGCCCGATTCGAACTTCAGGCGCGAGAACGCACCCCGGCCGACCACACGTGCCACCACTTCCTTGTAGCCGCCATGCTCGCCGGGGTTGTCCGATTCGATCTCGACCTTCCAGCCCTGGCGTTCGGCATAGCGGGCGTACATGCGGAACAGGTCGCCGGCGAAGATCGCGGCTTCGTCGCCGCCGGTACCGGCGCGTACTTCCAGGAACAGGTTGCCTTCGTCGCGCGGATCGCGCGGCACCAGCAACAGGGCCAGTTCCTGTTCCAGCTCCTGCAGGCGCGCCTGGGCGGCGGCGATTTCCTCGTCGGCCAGCTCGCGCAGATCGGGGTCGGCACGCATGCCTTCGGCGGCGGCCAGGTCGGCCTTGGCACGGGCTTCATCGGCGAGCGCGGCAGCGACCGGCTCCAGTTGGGCGAATTCGCGCGAAAGGTCGCGGAAACGGGTGTTGTCGGCGACCACATCGGGTTCGGCGAGCAGGCGTTCCAGTTCTTCGCGGCGCTCGGCCAGCGCTTCCAGCTTACGGCGCAGGGTCGGCGTCATCGGGTCTCACGGGTGGGTGGCGGTAGCCCGGCGTGGCCGGGAACAGGCGCTCGGCGGCGCGGGTCAGGTCGGCATCGCCACTCAGCGCGGCGGCGCGCAGTGCGGCGGTCGGCGGGTGCAGCAGGCGGTTGGTCAGGCCGTGGGCCAGCAGTTCCAGCACTTCGTCGGCGGGCTTGCCGTTGGCCAGCTGCTGGCGTGCGCGCTCCAGCAACTCGGCGCGGGTGGCCTCGCCGAACGCACGCAGCTGCCGCAAAGGCGCCTGATGGGCACTGGCCTGCTGGGTCTCGACGTAACGCGATACCTGCAGGTCGATGATCGCCTCGGCTTCGGCGGCGGCCTCGCGGCGGCCACGACGGTTGTCTTCCACCGCGCGTTCCAGATCATCGACGGTGTAGAGGAAGGCATCGTTGAGCGTGCCGACCTCGGCTTCGATGTCGCGCGGAACGGCCAGGTCGAACAGTAGCATCGGCTTGTGCCGGCGTGCACGCAGGGCCTTGGCCACCATCTCGCGATGGATCACCGGCTCGCGCGCGGCGGTGGCCGAGAACACCACGTCGGCCTCGCCCAGGTGGCGGTCCAGTTCGGTCAGCGGCAGGGCCACGCCGCCATGGCGGCTGGCCAGTTCCTGCGCGTGGGCCAGGGTGCGGTTGGCGATCAGCAGCCGCCGCACCTTGCCTTCGCTCAGGTGCCGTGCAGCCAGCTCGATGGTCTCGCCGGCCCCGACCAGCAGCACGGTGGAGTCGTCCAGCCGGGCGAACGCGTTCTGCGCCAGGCGCACCGCGGCCGACGCCACCGATACCGGGTTGGCACCGACCTGGGTATCGGTGCGAGCCCGCTTGGCCACCGAGAAGGTCTGCTGGAACAGGCGGTCCAGGCGCTGGCCGAGCAGGCCATGGTCGCGCGCGGTCGACCAGGCGTCCTTCACCTGGCCGAGGATCTGCGGTTCGCCCAGCACCATCGAGTCCAGCCCGGTGGCGACCCGGAACAGGTGGCGCACAGCCTCGGCATCGGCATGCTGGTACAGATAGCCCTGCAGGTCGCCGGCCTGGCTGCGCAGCCACTGGTCCAGCGCCTGTGCCGACTCGGCCACGGCGTACAGCTCGGTGCGGTTGCAGGTCGACAACAGGACCGCCTCGGCGATCTGCGGGGTATCGCGCAGCGAGCCCAGCGCACGCGGCAACGCCTCACCGGCGAAGGCCGCGCGCTCGCGCAGCTCTACCGGTGCGGTCTGGTGATTCAGTCCGAGCACCCACAGGGTCATTGTTCAGTTGCTTGCGATAAGCTGCTGGCCATTGGACGACATTTTAAGGCCCCGATGCCGACGATGCCCGCATTGATTCGCATCCCCAGTGTTCTGCTGCTGTCCCTGGCCTGCGCCCAGGCCCTGGCGGCGGTGCCGGCCAAGGCCCCCGTGCGGGCCGCGGCCACCGGGGAACTGGCGCTGGAGCCGGTGATGGCCGGTGAGTTCGCCCTGCAGGCCGGCAAGCTGGCCGAGGCCGCGCGCTGGTACCTGCAGGCCGCGCAGCAGACCGACGGCGACGCTGGCCTGGCCGAGCGCGCGACCCGTATCTCCATGCTTGCCAATGATGACGCCAGTGCCGCCAAGGGCCTGGCCCTGTGGCAGCAGCGCGCCCCGCGTTCGTTGACCATGCGCAGCGCCGCCGGTGCGCTGGCCATGCGCCAGGGCGATGTGAAGGCCGCCCGCACTGAATTGCAGGCGCTGCTGGCCGACCCCGACGAGCGCGGCTGGAAGTTCGCCCTGGCCGCGCTGATCGGCGGTGGCCGCGACCCGGCGGTGCCGGCGCAGGTGCTCGGCGAGCTGGTCGATGCCAATGCGATTCCGCCGAAGATCGAGGCCTGGCAGGAGTTCGGCCGCCTCGCCCTGCGCATGGACAAGCCCGACCTGGCGCGGCGCATGATCGAAGAAGTGGTCAGGCGCTTCCCCGAAGAACCGCGCGTAGCGTTGCTGCGTGCCAGCCAGCTGCAGCAGGCGGGCGAGACCGACAAGGCCTTGTCGCTGCTGCACGACGTCGAGCCGAAGACACGGCAGGACCCCGAGCTGCGCAATGCGGTGGCCATCGCCTACGACAGCCTGGGGCAACCGGCTGCGGCCGAGCGCGTACTGGCATTCGGCCCGCAGGATGTGCAGACCTGGGGCATGCGCGCTTCACTGTTGGCCAAGCAGGGCGACAAGGCGGCGCTGTCCAACCTCTACAACGAACTGTCGCGGCAGGCGGCCAAGCCGGACCCCGCGCAGCGCCTGTTGCTGGGCAAGATCGCCGAATACCTGAAGCGCTATCCCGAGGCGGTGCAGTGGTACCACAGTGTGCCCGGCGGTGATGAGCTGAGCGAGGCGCGCCTGCGTGCGGCCAACGCCCAGGCCCTGGCCGGACGGCTGCCGCAGGCACTGGATGAGGTGCACGCGATCCAGTCCGACGCGGTGGTCGATGATGATGTGCGCCGTGACGCGTATCTGCTGGAGGCCGAGCTGCGCCAGCGCGGCGATGACAGTGCTGGCGAGCTGGATGCGCTGGCCCGCGGCCTGGCCGCCTACCCGGATGACAATGGCCTGCTGTACGCCCGCGCGCTCACCTGGGAGCGTCGTGACGATATTCCGCGCGCCGAGGCCGACCTGCGCAAGATCCTGGTGACCGACCCGGAAAACGTGCCGGCCCTGAATGCCTTGGGCTACACCCTGGCTGACCGTACCGGGCGCCTGCAGGAGGCGCTGGAGCTGATCGACCGCGCCCGCGTCGCCGAGCCGGACAACGCCGCCATCGTCGACAGCTATGGCTGGGTGCTGTATCGCCTGGGCCGCAAGGACGAAGCGCTGGTGCAGCTGCGCCGGGCCTGGACCCTGGCCAAGGACCCGGAGATCGCCGCCCATGTCGGCGAGGTGCTGTGGGTGCTGGGCAAGCATGACGAGGCCCGCCACTTCTTCGACGAAGCGGCCAAGCTCGACCCTGAAAACCGCGCGCTGCTGCGCGCCCGCGAGAAATTCAATCCATGAGTGTTTCCCTGATCCGGCCGCTGCTGTTGGCGGCTGCGACCCTGGCGGTGACCGCCTGTACCAGCGTGGGCACGCAGAAGACCCCGCCACCGGCGGTGGTCGAGACGGTCTCGGCCGAAGCGGCGCAGGCCGAAGCGGCGCGCGTGGCCGCCCTGCATGCACAGCCGGACTGGGCCTTCCAGGGCCGGGTCGCGGTCAGCAAGGGCAAGGACGGCGGCAGCGGTCGCATCGACTGGAAGCAGCAAGGCCGCCGCTACGTGGTGGAGTTGAGCGCGCCGGTGACCCGGCAGAGCTGGAAGCTGACCGGTGACACCCATTCCGAAGCTGGCCGCCTGGAAGGACTGGCAGGCGGTCCGCGCGACGGCGAGGACGCCCAGCAGCTGTTGCTGGAAGCGACCGGCTGGGACATTCCGGTCAACCAGTTGCCGGAGTGGATCCGTGGCCTGGTGGCCGGCGACACCGCCGGCCCCGAGACGGTCGAACGCGACGGCGAAGGCCGGCCCCGCCGCATGCAGCAGATGGGCTGGCAGGTACAGTACCTGGACTGGTACCCGGCCGACGCCGGACGGCCGGCGCTGCCGCGCCGGATCGAGGCCAGCAACGGTGACGCCAAGGTGCGCCTGCTGGTGGACGAGTGGGGGCAGGGCACGCCATGAGCGGGGCAGTCGACGACGCGGGCTGGTCCTGGTGGCCGGCCCCGGCCAAGCTGAACCTGTTCCTGCACATTACCGGCCGCCGGGCCGACGGCTACCACGAACTGCAGACCGTGTTCCGCCTGCTGGACTGGGGGGACCGCATCGGCCTGCGCCTGCGTGAAGACGGCCAGGTGCGCCGGCAGGGCGAGGGCCTGGCCGGCGTGGCCGAGGCCGATGATCTGGCGGTGCGCGCCGCACGCATGCTGAAGGAAGCGGCGAAGGTTGCGCAAGGTGCTGACATCATCGTCGAAAAGCACGTTCCTGCCGGTGGTGGATTTGGCGGCGGTTCGTCCGACGCGGCCACCGTTCTGGTGGTACTGAACCGGCTCTGGCATGCCGGCCTGGATGAAGATGCCCTGGCCGCGCTGGGCCTGCGCGTGGGCGCCGACGTGCCGGTGTTCGTGCGCGGCCGCAACGCCTGGGCCGAAGGGGTGGGCGAGCGCCTGCAGCCGATCACGCTGGCGCCGGCCTGGTATGTGGTGGTTGAACCGGGCGTTCATGTTCCCACGCCGGCCCTGTTTGCAGACCCGGATTTGACGCGCGACAGCCCAGTGGCGAAAATAGAGGACTTCGCTTCCGGGACCCTGGTCGGGAACGCGTTCGAGCCGGTGCTGCGCCGCCGTGAGCCTGCCGTCGAGGCAGCGCTTGCCGCGTTGAGCGACATCGGCACGGCGCGGCTGACCGGTTCGGGAAGTGGTTGTTTCGTCGAATTCGCGTCGCAGTCTGCTGCAGAGCAGGGACGGTCGAAATTGCCGAAGGAGTTGCGGGCAAGGGTGGCAGCGGGCGTTGCGCGTTCGCCACTGCTGGATGCACTCGAGCAACACTGATTTATCAATGCAGGGGCGTCGCCAAGAGGCCCAAGGCACCAGGTTTTGATCCTGGCATTCGTAGGTTCGAATCCTACCGCCCCTGCCAATAGCGGCTGTGTCCGCGCCTTCCAGCGCATCGCCCGCGCGGGACGTGGAAACAACCGCGGTGTTGTCAGCAGCAAGGGTCCATCCGGGTCCTTGCCGCCCCCGGATCCCCGCCACTCGTCCCCGCCCGAGACAATCATGATGCAAGAGTCCCCGAACCTGCTGGTCTTTTCCGGCAACGCCAACAAACGTCTGGCGCAGAACATCTGCAAGGAACTGGGGGTTCGCCCGGGCAAGGCGCTGGTCTCGCACTTCTCCGATGGTGAAGTGCAGGTGGAGATCGAAGAGAACGTCCGCAAGCAGGACGTGTTCGTGATCCAGCCGACCTGCGCGCCGAGCGCGGAAAACCTGATGGAACTGCTGGTGCTGATCGACGCGCTCAAGCGCGCATCGGTGGCCAGCGTGACCGCCGTGGTGCCGTACTTCGGCTACTCGCGCCAGGATCGCCGCATGCGCTCCTCGCGCGTGCCGATCACCGCCAAGCTGGCGGCCAAGATGTTCAGCACCGCGGGCGCTGATCGCGTGCTGACCGTCGACCTGCACGCCGACCAGATCCAGGGCTTCTTCGATATTCCGGTGGACAACGTGTATGCGTCCCCGCTGCTGCTGGCCGACATCTGGCGCGCCTACGGCACCGAGAACCTGATCGTCGTCTCGCCGGACGTGGGCGGCGTGGTCCGCGCCCGTGCGGTGGCCAAGCGCCTGGATGACGCCGACCTGGCGATCATCGACAAGCGCCGCCCGCGCGCCAACGTCTCCACCGTGATGAACATCATCGGCGACGTCGAAGGCAAGACCTGCGTCATGGTCGATGACATCGTCGATACCGCCGGCACCCTGTGCGCCGCTGCCGCTGCCCTGAAGGCGCGCGGTGCGCTCAAGGTCGCCGCCTACTGCACCCACGCGGTGCTGTCGGGCCCGGCGGTGGACAACATCACCAATTCCCAGCTCGACGAACTGGTGGTGACCGACACCATCCCGCTGAAGGACGCCGCGCGGGTGTGCAGCAAGATCCGCCAGCTGAGCGTGGCGGAAATGCTGGCCGAAACGATGCGCCGCATCGCCTTCGGCGAGTCGGTCAGCTCGCTGTACGTGGACTGAGTTTTTCGTCCCTGCCGGCAACGGCGGGGACATACCCCGGGTGCTTCTGGTCGCGGAAGCATCTTCAACCGCCAAGCCGCAAGGCGAGGCAACAACCTGAGTAGTCGAAAATGTCGAAGACCCATGAAATCAAGGTCACCAAGCGTGAACTGCAGCGTAAGGGTGCGAGCCGCCGCCTGCGTCACGCGGGTGTGATCCCGGCCATCGTGTACGGCGGCAACGCCGAGCCGGTCGCCATCAGCCTGGACCACAACGAAATCTGGCTGGCCCAGCAGAACGAGTGGTTCTATGCCTCGATCCTGGACCTGAACCTGGACGGCCAGGTGCAGAAGGTCCTGCTGCGTGACATGCAGCGCCACCCGTACAAGCAGCTGATCATGCACCTGGACTTCCAGCGCGTGAACGAGAACGAAGCCCTGACCGCTTCGGTCCCGCTGCACTTCGTCAACGAAGACACCTCGCCGGCCGGCAAGGCTGCCGACGTCGTGGTCACCCACGAACTGAAGGAAGTGACCATCACCTGCCTGCCGAAGGACCTGCCGGAGTCGATCGAAGTCGACCTGGGCGAGCTGAAGGCCGGTGACGTGGTGTACCTGTCCGACATCAAGCTGCCGAAGGGCGTGGAAATCCCGGCCCTGGCGCTGGGCAAGGACCACGACGACGCCATCGTCACCGCCAAGGCCGGCAAGGCCGACGCGGCTGACGAAGAAGCGGCTGCCGCCGAGTAATACCGCTACGGTGCCTGCCTCCGGGCAGGCACCGTACTGGAAGGAACCATGGCAGGACTGCGACTGATCGTCGGTCTGGGCAACCCCGGATCGGAACACGCCCGGACCCGGCACAATGCCGGGTTTCATTTCGTTGAGGCCCTGGCGGAAAAAGCCGGTGCGCGATGGAATGTGGACAGCAAGCTGTTCGGTGAGACCGCCAAGGTCGAGATCGCCGGGCAGACGGTGTGGCTGCTCAAGCCCGCCACCTTCATGAATCTCAGCGGCAAGTCGGTCACCGCCGCACAGCGGTTCTGGAAGATCGAGCCGGAGGAAACCCTGCTGGCCCACGACGAACTGGACCTGGCGCCCGGCGTGGCGCGGCTGAAGTTCGACGGTGGCCACGGCGGCCAGAACGGCCTGCGCGACACCATGCGCCTGCTCGGCCACGGCAAGTTCCATCGCCTGCGCGTGGGCATCGGCCATCCCGGCCACAAGGACCGCGTAGTGGGTTGGGTGCTGGGGCGCCCGTCGAAGGACGACGACGTGCTGATTGCACGTGCCATCGATGATGCGATCGACGTGATGCCGCTGGCGGTACAGGGCGATTTCAACGAAGCGATGAAGCGGCTGCACACCCCGAAGTAAACCGCTTTGGGTAGGTGCCAACCTTCCCGATTCCGGTGGGTGCCAACCTTGGTTGGCACACAATGATCGACACCGAGATGGATTGGCCAAGCAGCGCGCGCGCTGTTTCACCAATCACTTTCACCCCAGAGAGCTGTCACCCATGGGTATCAAATGCGGCATCGTCGGCCTGCCCAACGTCGGCAAGTCGACCCTGTTCAATGCGCTGACCAAGGCGGGTATCGCCGCGGCGAACTTCCCGTTCTGCACCATCGAGCCGAACGTCGGCATCGTGCCGGTACCGGATCCGCGCCTGAACGAGCTGGCGGGCATCATCAACCCGCAGAAGGTCATCCCGACCGCGGTCGAGTTCGTCGACATCGCCGGCCTGGTAGCCGGCGCCGCCAGCGGTGAAGGCCTGGGCAACAAGTTCCTGGCACACATCCGCGAAGTCGATGCGATCACTCACGTGGTGCGCTGCTTCGAGCACGGCGACATCGTGCACGTGGCCGGCAAGGTCGATCCGATCTCGGACATCGAAACCATCGATACCGAACTGGCCCTGGCCGACCTGGACAGCGTCGAGAAGGCACTGAACCGTGCCGAGCGTGCGGCCAAGGGCGGCGACAAGGATGCAGCGGCGCGCAAGCCGGTACTGGCCAAGCTGCAGGCGGCGCTGTCGGAGGGCAAGGCCGGCCGCTCGGCCGGCCTGGACGAGGAAGAGAAGGCGCTGGTGCGCGACCTGTTCCTGCTCACCCTGAAGCCGGTGATGTACATCGCCAACGTGCTGGAAGACGGTTTCGAGAACAACCCGCACCTGGAAGCCGTGCGCGCGCATGCCGCCGCAGAAGGCGCGCAGGTGGTACCGGTGTCGGCCGCGATCGAAGAAGAGCTGTCCCAGCTCGACGACGAGGACCGCGATACCTTCCTGGCCGACCTGGGCCTGAGCGAGCCGGGCTTGAACCGCGTGATCAACGCGGCCTACAGCCTGCTCGGCCTGCAGACCTACTTCACCGCTGGCGTGAAGGAAGTCCGTGCGTGGACCGTGCGCAAGGGCGCCACTGCCCCGCAGGCCGCCGCGGTCATCCACACCGACTTCGAGAAGGGCTTCATCCGCGCCGAAACCATCGCGTATGACGACTTCATCAAGTACAAGGGCGAAGCCGGCGCCAAGGAAGCCGGTCGCCTGCGCCTGGAAGGCAAGGAATACCGCGTGCAGGAAGGCGATATCCTGCACTTCCGCTTCAACGTCTGATCCGGCGGCAACGGATCGACCCCGGACGCCCCGCCCTGTGCGGGGCGTTCGCGTTTCCGCGGCTGGACAAATAAGTGCCACGTGGGGAAACAGCTGTTGCACAAGGCTCGCAGGCGCTTATCCACACCAAACCCCCACCGCTTTCCACGCGTGATGTGGAAAACCGGTGGGGTCGGATCCCATTCCCGTGGAATGGGATCCGACCCCGGGCAATGGATAAAATTTCACCACATACCGAAACGTTTGCGGTGCAATGCTCGCACCCACTTGTCCACACCAAATCCCAATCACTCTCCACGGCGGATGTGGAAAACCGCAGATGGGCATGGACAAAAAAACGCCACACTCTGAAATGCTTGCGGCGTGGGGCTCGCGGAGACTTGTCCACACCAAACCCCCACCGCTTTCCACGGCCCGTGTGGAAAAAAGAACCCGGCACTCCCTTGCCGGGTTATTCCCGCATCACCAGTTGTACGAGACGCCCAGCTGGGCACCGACGTCGCGGAAGCCCATGCCGCCGCTCTGCCGGCTCAGTTCGCCCCAGCCGCGCCAGCCGCCGGACAGATCCACCTGTACACCGGCCTTGGCCTCGTAGATGTCGCGCGGTAACTGCCGCTGCAGCCGTTCACCGTCCATCGCCAGGCCCGCGCCATTGCCGCCGGACCACCAGTTCACTGCCACGTACGGATGCACCTGGCCCTGCGCCGCGCTCAACCCACGGCTGTACAGGCGCAGGCCGAGGCGAGTGCTGGTCTCGTCACCACCGCGGTCCTCGACCACCGTGCCGTTGGCCTCGACCACGCGGTCGCTGTCATAGCGGCTGTGCACCACCTGCAGTTGCGGTTGCAGGTAGATGCCGCGCTGCGCGGTGCGCCGCAGGGGCAGCACATAGCCAGCTTCGGCCGATGCACTCCAGTTGCGGGCGTCATAACGTTCCTTCTGCAGTCCATCGCCCTGCACGCTGTTGCGGAAGCGGCCGTACTGCAGCCAACCATCCACATAGGCGCCGTCTTGCATGCGTGCATCCTGCAGCCAGGTGGCATAGGCACCCACACTGCTGCCGGTGACCACGCCACGCGCGGTGTAGCCGGTCACCTGCGAGCGGCTGTTATTGCGCGCGCGGCCGTGGCCGAGCATCGCACCTGCCTGCAGTTCGCCCGCGCCGCCCACCTCGAAGCGACGGCCGACGCCGACCAGCACGCTGCTGATCTGCCCATCGACCTGGATCTGGCGGCTGCGGTCGTGGCTGTCGGGCTGCGCGCTGCGAAGGTGCATCCAGGCCACGGCATCGCTGCTGGCGCCGGCCTCGGCGGCGGGGTCACCGGCGCGGTCGTGCAGGCTGTGCCGGAACATGCCCAGCGCGGCGCTGCGGTTGGCCAGGTAGGCCGCCGGTTCCGGGCGTTCCACCTGCGGGCGCGGTGGATCGATCGGCGGCTCCGGCGGCAACGGTGGATCGACCGGCGGTTCCGGCGGTGACGGTGGATCGACCGGCGGCTCCGGCGGCTGCGGCGGATCAATCGGCGGTTCCGGCGGATCGACGGGTGGCACGTATTCTGAACGCAGGTACCAGTTGCCATCATCCGGGGTCGACACGCCGCCCTTGAACAGGAAGTAGTCGTAGGCACCGGCGACCGCGCGTCCCTGCAGGCTGAACTGTGCATCGGACTGGCCGCCAACGGTGATCACGCGGATACCCTCCTGCGTCAGTGCACCGGCACCGCCGGCATTGCGCACGCTCACGCTGGCAGTGCCGCTGCTGTTGCCATTGATGACCAGCTGGTCGCCCAGCGAAGTGTCGTCACCCAGTGCACGGTTGAAGATCCACTGACCACCGTTGCCCACATAGTCGCCGCTGACAGTGACGGTCTTGAAGCCGCTTGCCCCCGGGGCATCGAAGGCGATGGTGCCGGCGTGTTCGAGCGCGCCGACGCTGGAACTGGCACGCACGTTCCACTGGCTGCTGCCATCCAGCGCAAGCTGTGCGACCTGGTAGCCTGAGTCGTTGCGCAGGGCACCGCTGAACGTGGTGCCGTCGCCCAGCACTATGCGTACGTCAGCCGTTGCGCTGTCGACCACCACGTCACCGCGCAGCGTGCTGGCGTCGGCGCTGAAGTCGATGCGGCTGGTCGCCACGCTGCTGCCATCGGTGAACACCGTGTCGCTGACGCGCAGCAGGCGCCCGCTGCCGTCGCCTGCGGTCACATCGCTGCCATTGACGGTCAACGCATGGTTGCTGCCTTGCAGCCAGAACGCGGCGCCGCTGGCGGTCTCGATGTGGCTGTCATTGAAGGTGGCGCGGTTCCAGTACGGACCGAACGCGGTCAGGTAGGAGCGGTAGCCACCGCTGTTGCTCCCGGTCATGCGGATGTCCAGGCGATCGGCCTGGGTCAGCCGCGCGGTGTTCATGTGCACGATGCCGAACACGTTCTCGCCGTCGCCGCGGATCGCAACGGTGTCGAGCAGCGCGGTGGCGGTGGAGCCACCGATGAACACGCCGCCACCCCCGTTGCCGCGCACGTCGATCAGGTTGCCGGTGGCTTCGATGCGACTGGCGGTGCTGCCGGTGGAACCGGTCACGCGTACGCCATAGGTCGCATCGCCGTGCGTGGTGATCCGGCCGCCCTGCACGGTGGCGACCCCGCCAGCGATCTCAACGCCGTAGCCGTAGGTGTCGGTCCAGGTGTCGATGGTGCTGTCGGTCAGCTGCAGGCGCGACTCATCGCTGGCCAGCCAGAATCCGGAGTAGCCGTCGCGGACATCGAACGCGGCATCGCGGGCGGTCAGCTGGCCCCAGCTGTTGATGTTCACGCCATAGCCACCGACGGTGTAGAAGCTGCCGCCGTTGATCACCGCGCTGGAATAGGTCTTGCTGATGCGGCTGCCGAGCAGGCGCATGCTGCCGCCCACCGAGTGCGCTTCCACGTTCTCCAGCAGCACGCTGCCACCACTGTCGATATCGAACCAGCCGCCGTCCATGTAGGTGTCGTACAGCTCGGCACGGCTGCCCGCGCCATCAACGGCAACGCCCGCGAGGATGCCGCCGGGGGCGAGAGTGATGCGGCTGTCGCGGATCGTCAGCAGGCCGGCGCTGTCGGCGCGCAGGCGGGCACCACTGTCGGCACTCATCTGCAGATTGTCCAGGTGCGCTTCACTGCCCTTGCCGGAGGCGCCGATCAGGGTGCCGACGCCGCCGGTCATCGCGATGCGGCCGCCGGTGTAGTGGACAACGCCACCGTTGTAGGCCTGTACGACGCCGAATCCGCTGCCGTTGCGCGTGGCATCGATGTCGACATCGCGCGCATCGATCACACTGCCGGCACCATTGGCATACAGTGCGTAGAAGCCAACACCGGTGGCCGGTGCGATCGACAGCGTCGCCCCGCGCAGTTGTGCCTGGCCGCCATTGGCGGCAGACACGGCGCTGCCATTACCAGTCACGTTGATGCGGCTGCCGTCGATCAGTGCGCTGCTGCCAGCGCCGGTGACGGTCAGTGCGAAGCTGCCCGAGCCATGGGTGAGGACATCATCGGCACCGAGCTGCAGGCTGTTGCCATCGCTGACCTGCAGGGGCCCGGTCAGATCGGCGGCGTGGACCGGCAGTGCCGCCCACAGGGCGGTTGCCAGCAGGCTGGGAAGGAGGGAAGCAGGCGCGAGGCGCGCGCGCCCGGACGCACGGCGGCGCCGAGGGGGGGAGGCATACATGCTGTTGGACTTCCTGTGGCAGGGCGCAGCAGGGCTGCGCGGACTGGCGCGGCAGGGCCGCGTCGCTGCGGAAGCCACACGCGATGGCAGCTGCAGGCGCCACCGGGCTTCCGTCCCCCACGGCGACGCGGTTGCTGCCGGCAGGCGCACCATGGCGGGATGCGTCCAGCCTAGAAATCGGCACTGTCCTATGGAATCAGGCGTTTCCTAAAGCCGTCGCAGGCCCTCGTACGGGGCCTGCAGGATTCAGCCTGGAGTGGGCCTCAGGCGAACAACGAGGCCTGCAGGCAGTACTCGATCAGTGCCTGGTCACTGTCCACGCCGAGCTTGCGCATCGCACTGATCTTCTGCGTGCTGACCGTCTTGGCGCTGCGCTGCAGCTGGCGTGCGATGTCGCCCACGCTCATGCCGCCGGTAAACAGCCGGATCACTTCCAGCTCGCGCGGCGACAGGCGCGCACGGACCGCATCGGCGTCGGCTGGTTCGCTCGCCGCGACCGGCAGCGGGCCCGGCGGCCGGTAGACGCGGTCGGCCAGCACCACGCGCAGGGCCTGTACCAGGCTGCCCAATCCATGGCTCTTGAGCACGACGCCGCCCGCACCGGCGGCATACATCGCTGCAACCAACGACGGATTGGACACCATCGTCAGCACCAGCAGGCGCGTCTCCGGGAAGCTGCGGCGCAGGAACGAGATCAGCTTGATGCCGTCACCGAAGCGGTCGCCCCCCGGCATGCTGTAGTCGGTGATCACGACCTGTGGCCGGGTCCGCGTCATCAATTCGATCAGCGTCGCCGGGTCGGCCGCTTCGCCCACCACGTCCAGGTCAAGTTCCCCGGCCAATACGTCGCGGATGCCGGCAAGCACGATCGGGTGGTCGTCAGCGATGAGGATCCGTGTGGTCATGGCGGGGTCGGGTCGTCAGGTGGGGGAGGGGAGGCCGCATCAAGCAGCGGATGCAACAGCTGTTCGAGGCGTCGCTGGAAGCGGGCAAGCGACGCCGCCTGGGTGGCCAGGTCATCGCCGCCAGCAAGGCTGTGCTCGATCTGCAGGCCGCTGTGCACCAGCGCGGGTGCGCCCACGATGACCAGTGCGCCACGGATGCGATGCAGTACCTGCACCACGCGCGCGGGATCGGCGCTGGCAATCGACTGGCGCAGGCTGTGCAGGTCAGCCTGCATGGTCTGCACGAACAACGCCTGCATCTTCGCGGGAACCTGCAGCGGGAGATCATCATCGCGCGTATCGGTGGATTCCGGTCCTTGCGGTGGCGCGGCAACCGTTGCATCGCCCCGGGTGATCTGGATCAGCAGGCGTTGCAGCGCTTCCAGCGTGATCGGCTTGACCAGCACGCCCTGCATGCCCGATTCCTGGCAGCGCTGGCGTTCGGCCGGGTCGGCGTTGGCAGTGGCACCGTGGATCGGCACGCGGGCACCACGCACCCGCAAGGCACGGGCCAGGCCATAGCCATCCAGCCCCGGCATGTTCAGGTCGGTCAGCACCAGCGCGAACTCGTCCTGCTGCCAGTAGCCCAGCGCTTCATTGCCGTCGCTGGCGACCACGGCGCGGCAGCCGAGCTGTTCCAGCTGGTCGCGCAGGATCGCCTGGTTGATCGGGTTGTCCTCGGCCACCAGCACCTGCAGGCCGAAACGGCGCGTCGACGGCAGGCGCCCTTCGGTGCTGGCCGCCAGTGGCTGGCCACTGGCGGCAGCCAATGCGAGCACGATCGCGTCAAACCGGTGCAGGCCAACCTGCCAGGCACCATCGATCTGCCGTGGCCGCACGCCGCCTTCGCGGCAGGCAACCACACGCGGTCCATCCACCCACTCGGGCAACGCGTCGTCCAGGACCAGGTCGAGCAGCACGGTGGACGACGGCAAGCCCGCCGCGCCTTCATCGCGGTACACGCTGGCCAGTGCGCCGCGCTGCTGCAGGCGCTCGCACAGCGATTGGACCAGCTCGCGCACACCGCCCCGCACCTGTACCTGCAGGCCCGCAGGCAACTGCGGCGCAGGAGATTGCTGCGGATCGGACGGCGCCGTGGGCAGCGGCAGTTCGACGCTGAAGCTGCTGCCCAGGCCGCTCTCGCTGACCACGCGCAGCTGGCCTTCCATCAACGCCACAAGATGCGCGCAGATGGAAAGGCCCAGGCCGGTGCCGCGCATCGCATCGGTGCCCGGGTTGGCCTGGAAGAACGGCTCGAACAGGTGTGCCTGGTGCTCGCTGGCAATGCCGATGCCGGTATCGGCGACCTGCCACTGCAGCCAGCAGCGCTGCTCTTGCCAGCGTGCCGAGACGCGCACCACCACGCGTCCGCTGTCGGTGAACTTCAGCGCGTTGCTGATCAGGTTGTTGAGTATCTGGCGGATCCGTGCCGCATCACCGCACACCACGGGCGGCACGTCGGCATCGATGCAGGCGTAGAACTGCAGCCCCTTGCTGGCGGCCGCGGCAGCATACGAGTCGAGCGCATCCTCGGTCAGATGCACTGGATCGAACGGGCTGGGTTCCAGGCTCAGTTGCCCGGCCTCGGCCTTGCTGACATCGAGGATGTCGCTGATCAGTTGCATCAGCGTCGAGGACGAACGCTGGATCGTCCCCAGGTAGTCCCGCTGACGCGCATCCAGTGGCGTGAGCCCGAGCAGTTCGAGGGTGCCGAGCACGCCGTATAGCGGCGTGCGGATCTCATGGCTCATGGTGGCCAGGAACTGGCTCTTGGCCCGGTTGGCCTGGTCGGCGGCACGGCGCGCCTGCTGCAGTACCTGCTCGGCTTCGTGCTGGCTGCTGAGATCGATGAACAGGCACAGCACCGCCGGCTCGCCGCGGTAGCGCGCCGGCGTCGCCGTCACCAGCAGGTGGCGGCCTTCGGGCGTGGTGTAGGCCAGCCCATCGCCGAGCGTGGTGCCCCCAGCGGCGAGCACGCTGCGCCGCCAGGGGCCGTGCCAGCCTCCAGTATGATGGTCTTCACCCAGCCAGCGGCGGGCGAGGGTGTTGTCCAGCAGCACATTGCCATCGGTACGGCGCAGCAGGCACAGCCCGATCGGTGCGTTGTCCAGGATCGTGCGGCTGAAGGCTTCGCTTTCCAGCAGCCGCGCGTGGTTGCTGCGCAGCGGCTCGATGACCGAACGCCGATACGCGCGCAGCACCAGCGTGCCACCCAGTGCCAGCAGCAGGGCCACCACCGTCGCACCGAGCAGCGGCCCCTGCGGGTGCTGGAATACCTGCCGCCAGCTGACGTGGTAGACCGCCAGCCAGCCGCGCTCGCTGCGCATGCGGAACTGCAGGCCTCCCAGGCCTGCCTGCCAGGAGGTGCCAGCGTTGCTGGCATCTGCAGCATCGCCCAGCAGGCGCTGGCCATCGGCATCGAACAGCGACAGCCGTTGGAACACCGGAACACCCAGCACCTGCCGGTAGTCATCGACGCGTGCCGGATCGAGCAGGCACGCCAGCGCGGCCTGCGAATCCTTGCCGTCCTCGCCCCACAGGCGCGCATCCTGCGGGGCGTGGGCGATGGCGAGCAGCCAGGTCTGCCGGTCGCGCCACGGCACGCTTACCCAGGCGATGCCGCCGCGCTGCAGCGTGGGCCGCGTACCCAGTGCGCGGTGGATGTCGGCGATCGCCGGGCGCAGGTGATGCGGGCTGTTCTGGCTCGCATCTGTACCGACGATCTGTACCGGTGCCAGCAGCCCGCGTGTGCCCTGGCCATCGACCAGCAGGCATTGCGGTGGTGGGTAGCGCGAAGCGGACCAGAACGTACCGTAGAAGCGCAGGAACCGGTCGCCCAGCTCGGTCGGTGGCGAACGACCGGCCCCCTCGCTCCCGATCACCGCGAAGTTGGCGTACAACGGACCGCGTTGCAGTTCCACGCTGGCATCGGCAACCGGCTGCCCTCGTACGCCGACATCATGCAGCCGCCACTGGCGCAGGAAGCGCTCCTGCTCGCGCAACGTGCCGTCCAGGCGGCGGAAGTGGTACTCGATCTTGCTGCGCTCTTCGTTCAACAGCTGCGAGCCGGCCGACAGCAACAGTCCGGCCTGCAGGGTCGCCAGCACCACCACGCCGATCAACAGGGCATGGACGCGGAGCGAGCGGCGAGCGAGTCGGCGTACAGGAGCGGCCTCGGCCGGCATGGCAGGTCTCAGGGCAGGGGGCGGACATCGGCACCGGTGGCGGCGCAACGTCCACCGCTACTGCACAGACAGGATCGTCAATGCCGCTTGATGATTTTGTGAAGCCGTCGTGCAGTCCGCGTCAGCGCAGGGCAGCCTGCGGTCTTTCGTCCAGTTGCGGTGCTTCTTCGTCCAGCAAGCGGGTGAACGCGTCGGACGGCAGCGCCTGCGAGATCAGGAACCCCTGCACCTGGCTGCACCCCAGCTGCCGCAGGGCGGCCAGGTCGGCATCACTTTCCACGCCTTCGGCCACGATGGTCAGGCCCAGCTGGTTGGCCAGTGCGATCACCGTCGACAGGGTCAGGTGCAGGGCCGGGTCACGGGCGCAGCCACTGACCAGCGCGCGGTCGATCTTGACCTCGGTGAAGGGGGTATTGACCAGGTTGTGGACCGAGCTCAGGCCCTGCCCGAAATCATCCTGGGCCAGGCCGAAGCCCTTCATGCGCAGCCGGCAGGCACCGGCATAGAAGTCGCTGACGTGCCGCGTGGTGCTGTTCTCCATCAGTTCGAAACACAACTCGCCGGGCGTCCCGCCGTGGGCCAGGGTCAGCGCCAGCAGCTCATCGGGCAGGTCCGACTGCTCCAGCAGATGAGGCGGCAGGTTGATCGACACCGGTACCCGGAAGCCTTGCTTGCGCCAATGCGCCTGTGCGCTGATGCTGGCCTTGAGCATCATCCGCAGCAGGTCGCCCTCCAGCCCGTGGCGGCAGATCGCCGGCAGGAAGCTGCCGGCAGCCAGCGTGCCCAGCTGCGGGTGGCGCCAGCGCACCAGTGCTTCGGCCGCCACCACCCGTCCGGACTGCAGTGACTTCTTGGGTTGGAACCATGCCGTCAGGCTGCCATCGGCCATCGCCTGGCGCAGCTGCGACGCATCCGCTTCGGGGACTGCCGCCGACGCGCGAGAAGGAGCCTTGCCGGTGGCCGGGCGCGCCTGCGCCAGCGCCTCGAACAGCGCGTCCACGTCGGCGGCCGCCACCGGCTTGGACAGCAGGCCGATCACATCCAGCCCCAGCGATTCGGCCATCAGCCGTGCCGAGGTCATCATCCGCCGCGGGGCCGCGCTGACCACGGCCAGGCGCGGCGGGCGTGGTTGCGCCGCCAGTGCCTGGATGAACTGGATGCCGTCCTGCCCGGGCATCAGCAGGTCACTGACCACCAGGTCGTAGGGCTGGCAGGCACACAGTGCGATGGCGGCATCCACGTCTTCGCAGGCATCGACCTGGATACCGGCGCGGCTGCCGAACAGATTGGCCAGGAAACCACGCTGGAAGGGCTGGTCTTCCAGGATCAGGACGCGCTGGGTCATGCGGGGTCTCCTTGGCGCAGGGTGGTGAGCGCCTTGCGCAGGCGGGCGATGTCGACGGGTTTGCTGAGGTAGCCCTGCATGCCACTGGCCAGGCAGCGCTCGCGCTCTTCGGCGGTGGCATTGGCGGTGGCGCCGATCACCGGTACCGGGTTGCCGTCATCGCGCAGCTGGCGGGCCAGCGCGTGGCCGTCCATGCGCGGCATGTTGATGTCGGTCACCACCAGATCGAAGCACTGCTCGCGGCACCGCTGCAGCGCTTCCATGCCATCCTGTGCCAGCTCCACGTCGCAGCCGAGGGTGCGCAGCTGCTCGGCCAGGATCACCCGGTTGATCGGGTTGTCCTCGACGGCCAGCACGCGCAGGCCCAGAGGCATCGGTGGTGCCGTGCGCGTGGCCTCCGGCTGCGTCGCGCGCTGCTGCTGCACGCTGGCCAGCGCCTTGCCGATCGCGGTCATGCCGTGCAGGGTCACCACCAGGCTGCCGTCGGCGGCAGTGATCGGCTGGTCACCGCCCTCGATCGATGCCACCACGCGCGGGCCCGACCAGGCCAGCGGCATCCCGGCTTCGCCATCCATCAGGATCGCGCCGTCATGGTCCAGCAACGCCGGGTCACCAAGCAGGGGCTGCGCGTTGGCGCCCCAGCGACACAGCCAGCCGCAGGCACTGTCGACCAGCTCGCGGTCGCGGCCGCGCACCAGGATCGGTGGTTCCGGCAGCAGTGTGGGGCCATCCTCGGCAGCGGCCAGCACCGGCAACGGCAGGCGGACGCTGAAGCTGCTGCCCAGCCCGGGTTCGCTCACCACCTGCAGCTCGCCGCTCATCAGGCGTACCAGGCGGTCGCTGATGGACAGGCCCAGGCCGGTGCCCTGCGCGCTGGCTGCGCCGCGGACCTGGCGGAACGGTTCGAACAACCGCGCCTGTTCCTCCGCAGCGATGCCCACGCCGGTATCGGTCACCTGCCATGCCAGCACGCTCGATTCACCTTCGCGCTGCACCTGGCGCACGCGCAATACCACCCGGCCATGCTCGGTGAACTTGATCGCGTTGCTGAGCAGGTTGCCCAGCACCTGGCGGATGCGGTCGGCATCACCGAGCACCCGTGTCGGCAGGCGCGGATCGGTACAGACCAGGATCTGCAGGCCCTTGCAGGTGGCCGACGCGGCGAAGCTGCGCAGCACGCTCTCGGTCAGCTCGCGCGGCGAGAACGCCGTCGGCTCCAGGCTGAGCTGTCCTGACTCGATCTTGGAAACATCCAGCACATCGCTGATCAACTGCAGCAGGACCGACGAGGAACTCTCGATGGTGCGCAGGTACTGCGACTGCCGGGCGTCCAGCGAGGTGTGCCCCAGCAGCTCCAGCGTGCCCAGCACGCCATACAGCGGGGTGCGGATCTCATGGCTCATGGTGGCCAGGAACGCGCTCTTGGCCTGGTTGGCCGCATCGGCGGCCTGGCGTGCCGACGACAGTGCGGCCTGTGCCTGGCGGTGCCGGGAAATATCATGGAAGACGCATAGCAGCACGTCATCGCCCTGGTAGCGGCAGGCCGCGTGCAGCACTTGCAGCTGGCGCCCATCGCGGGCGGTGAATTCAAGTCCACGCCCGCGTTCGCCGGCATGTCCGCGCCATGGTGCCTGCCAGTCGCTGTGTTCGCCTTCTTCGCCGAGCCAGTCGCGCAGCAGCTGGTTGGAGAGCAGCAGCGCGCGGTCGCTGCGGCGCAGGACGCAGATGCCGACCGGCGCCATGTCGATCACCGTCGAACTGAAGTCCAGGTTCTCCAGCAGGCGGCGGTGCTGCTGCAGGGCCGGCTGGATCAGCTGGAGGTCAACGCGATGCCGTAGCAGGCGCAGCGCAACACCGGCCAGCAGCAGCAACAGCACGCAGACCAGCAGGGGCACGGCCAGGTCGCCCAGCAGCAGCTGCGGCGGCAGGTGGTAGACCAACCGCCAGCCGTCATTGCCGACACTTTTCACCAGCGCTACGCCGCGCGGCAGGCCACCGCTCCACAACGTGCCGAAGCTGTCGTCCTGGCGCTCCCGCAGGGTCTTCCAGCCCGCACCATCCAGCCGCGGTGCCTGGCTGGACAATGCAGGCTGCCCCGCACGGTCGAGCAACGCGTAACCGCCAATGCCCTGGCCGTCGATCATGCTCGCCGCCGCCGCGCCATCGAGCAGCAGCACCAGCCACTGCGCCGGTTGGGGGCCCGCCTGTACCGGCTGCGCCAGCGCAACGCCACTGTCACCCGGCCGCAGCCAGTACACCGGGTCTGCACCCTCGAGGCTGCCGCTGCGTGCCTGCAGCGCACGCAGCGATGGCAGGTGCACCAGGTCGACGTCGACCTCGCCCCCGGCCAGCCAGTGCGCGCCGCGTGCATCGATCAGCAGCAGGTGCGTCTGCAGTGCCTGCAGCGTGTGCTCGGCGCGCGCTGACAGCAGCAGCCGCTGGCCCGGCTGGCCACCGGGACCATCCAGCGGCAGCTGGCGCACGCCCTCGCTGTCTGCGGCCGGTGCATCCGGGTTGCCGGCCAGTACCGAATCCCCCAGGTAGCGCAGCAGGGCTTCGCGCTGGTCGAAATAGATCTGTGCCTTGTAGGCCGCTGCATTCATCTCGCGGCGATGGGTCGAGATGTCTTCGGTGAATGCCGTGAGCAGGTAGAACCCGGCCGCGGCGGCCAGGCAGATGAAGACGCAGACGGTCAGGCAGCGCAGCAACACCGACGCGGTGGTCGATGGCACGGCCTGCTGCAGCGAAGGGCGGGGAAAGCGGAACATGCAACGATGCTAGGGAGCGGCGCTGATGGCGCGGAATCAGCTGTTTCCTAAAATCCCCCGCTGGCCGGTCAGGCCGGAGCCTGCGCGTGGGTACCGTTCAGGCGGCGGAAAAGAGAACCCCCGCCGAAGCGGGGGTCTCCTGTATCGGCGCTGGCCAGGCACTTACAGTGCGCTGCCACCGAACTTGTGGGTGTACTGCAGGTTGATCGTGCGGCCGACGCTGTCGAACCAGGACACGTCGTAGTACGGGTAAGCGGTGTAGGTACGGTCCTTCGGCGGCATCTTGTTGAACACATTGACCACCGACAGCGACAGGCGCGAGTGGTCGTCGAGGCGGTACTGCAGCGAGGCGTTGTAGCGATAGGTCGCCTTCACGTACGGGCTGTCGCCGCTGTCCCAGTCGAACACCTGGTCGTAGCTGTCCGAGGTCGGCAGCTTGCCCAGGCGCGAGCCGTACACCGTTGCCGACCACGCATCCTTCTCCCAGGTCACGCTCAGGCTGGTCTTGGTGCGCGGAATGTCGAAGCCACTGTTGACCGCGAACTGGTCTTCGGTGCGGTCGCCGGGGTAGCGCTGGAAATCATGCTTCTTCACCCAGGTGTGCGTGCCGTTGAAGATGAAATCGCCGATGCCCGTCTGCAGGCGATAACGCAGGCCGGCGTCGATGCCGGAGGTGGATTCGCGGGCGACGTTGATCGGCTCCACGCGCACGCCATACAGGCGTCCGTCGTTGCTGCGGGTGATGCGGGCGAGCGCGTCCACGCAGGTCGGCGAATTGATGTCGGCGCTGCCCAGGCGGCAGTTTGCTTCGTTGGCCAGGAGCGTGCGCACGTCCATGTCCTGCACCTGGTTGCGCATATCGATGTCAAACCAGTCCACCGACAGGTCCAGGCCGATCGCCGGTGACCAGACGAAGCCGGCGCTCCACGAGGTGCTGGTTTCCGGGTCGAGCTGGCGGTTGCCTGTGCGGCTGCGGATCAGGTTGCGCTCGTAATCGGAACAGTCGCTGGCCTCCTCGAGGCGGCAGGTGTACAGATCCTCGGCGCTGGTCTCGTCGTTGCCCGGTCCGGCAAACACATAGTGCAGGTCCGGTGCACGGAATGCGGTGCCGTAGGAGCCGCGCACCAGCAGGGTATCGATCGGGCGCCATTCCAGGCCGCCGCTCCAGGTCGCCTTGCCGATGCTGTGTCCGGAATAGCGGTACTGGTCGTAGCGGCCCGCCACGCTCAGGTTGACCGTGTCGTGCAGCGGCATGCGCAGCTCCGCAGCCGTCGCCCAGCGGTTGCGCGAACCCTTGCCGTCCGAATCCTTCCAGCTGTAGTAGTAGTATCCGGTCGCCAGCGGATCGGGGTTCAGAGAATAGGCCTGCTGGCCCACTTCCACGGTCGCGGCAAACCCGGCATCGCCACCGGGCAGTGCGAACAGTGCTGCGTTGGTCAGGGTGAAGGCGGCGGTTTCCGTGCGCGACTTCGGAGTGTAGGTGGTACGCGCGGCGATCGAGTCGTACTCGGCGCGGGTCAGTGGACGGTACAGGCGTGACGGATCGGCGTTGTAGACCGGGAAACCGTCGTCATCCACGCCCAGCTGCGGGCCGAGGAACAGGTCATTGGCCTTGGCGGCAATGATCTGTGCCCAGCTGATGCGCGACTGGTACTGCGAATGGCTCAACGCCGCTTCGTAATCCCAGTTGCCAATCAGGTTGCCCTTGAAGCCGGTGGTCACGCTGAAGGTCTTCTGAGTGCTGCGCACCATGGCGTTGCGCAGGCCGCCCATTTCCTCGGGCGAGAACTGGCGCTGCCAGAACTCGATCTCGCCAGTGGCTTCGTTGTTGAAGTAGCCCGACTCATCACCGTTGGCATCCATGCGGCCCCACTGGGTGACGTCGCGCATCAGCGACATCGTGTGGTAGCCGAGCTGCACGTCGGCGAACCACTGCTGGCCATTGTCGAAGTCGTAGCTCAGCGACGCGTAGCCGTTGGCGCCGCGGCGCTTGCTGAGGATGGTGCCGTAGCCGATCGAGCTGTCGCTGCCGCAGTAGTAGCCGTACTTCGGGCGGTAGGCACGATAGGTGCTGCCCTGGTTCTGGCCGGACAGCGCTTCGCAGGTGGCGGCGCCCGGGTCCAGGTAGTCATCGTTGTAGTCGGTGCGCAGATAGGCACGGCGCGCGATGCGCGAACCCTCGGTGGGGCCATCCCGGGTCGAGTCCTGGATGTCACGGTCATAGGCCCACAGCGGGGTCTGCGACTGCAGCTCGACGCTGTACACGGCGTTGAAGTTGCCACGGCTGAAACCGCTGGCCAGGCTCATGTCGAACGACTCGCCGCCGCCTTCGCTGGTGGTGCCCATGCGCATGTCGATCGTGGTGCCGTCGGCCTTCTTCTTCAGGATGAAGTTGACCACGCCGGCGATCGCGTCCGAGCCGTAGATGGCCGAGGCGCTGCCGGTCAGTACTTCGATGCGCTCGATCATGCCCAGCGGGATGTTGGAGACATCGGTGAAGTTGCTGCGGCCCTTGAACGGCATCGGGAAATCGGCAATACGCCGACCATTGACCAGCACCAGCGTGTGGTTCGGGCCCAGGCCGCGCAGATCCACCTGCTGGGCGCCCGGCGAGAAGTCGGCGCCACTGGAAGACTGCTGGCTCTGCGTCTCACCGCCGTTCTGGGTCATTGCACGCAGCACGTCCGGCACGCTGGTGAAGCCACTGGAGCGGATCTGCTCGGCATTGATCACCGTGATCGGAGCGGGGCCTTCCACCTGGGCGCGCGGAATGCGCGAGCCGGTGACCTGCACCGCGTCCAGTTGTTGCACCGAAGAGGAAGCCGGTGCCTGGGCCGCCGCAGAAGCAGCCACGCCCATCAACGCCAGCTGGATCGACCACGCCATCGCCTGTCTACGCATGAGGAATTCTCGGAAATGAAGCCGGCCCGCAGAGGAGGGGCCCTGTCCCCCATTCAGACTTCGGGAATGGGCGCGCGCATTTAACGCCTTTTTCATGTCCTTGACTACTGGGCCCCTATCTGGCAAAGAGTGAAAACGCTTGCAAGTCGATTTTGTTCAGGGAGATCAAGATGCGACGCCTCGACCGGACCCTGCCTGGCCCCTTCGCCTGGCTGGCGCTGCTGGTGCTGGCCTGGCCATTGGCCACGCCCGCACAGGACCTGCAGGGCCCCGGCTTCGCCTATTACGAAATCGGCGATCTGGAATCCCCGCGTCCCGGTCCGCGCGCGCCCGCCATGATGCTGATGGGCGGTGGCGAGTGGGTGCCGGAGGCCTTCCAGTGGTGGCTGAAGCAGGCCGGCAATGGCCGTGTGCTGATTCTGCGCGCCTCCGGTGGCGACGAACTGCAGGACCGCCTGTACCGCGAGATCGGCGGCACCACCGCAGTGCAGACCCTGGTCTTCGACAGCCGCCGCGGTGCCGATGATCCGGCGGTGCTGCGCGTGGTCGCCGCGGCCGATGCCATCTTCATTGCCGGCGGCGACCAGTCCCGCTATATCCGCTTCTGGAAGGGCACCGCACTCAACCGTGCACTCAACGCCCATGTGCGCGCCGGCAAGCCGATTGCCGGTACCAGCGCTGGCCTGGCCATCCTCGGCGGCTATGCCTATGGCGCCATGGATGGCGGCAGCATCACCTCGGCCGGTGCGCTGGCCGACCCGATGGGCAGTGCCGTGACCCTGGACAGCGGCTTCCTGCAGATGCCCTACCTGCAGCGCGTGGTCACCGACACCCATTTCGACAAGCGTGACCGGCTCGGTCGCCTGATCGTGTTCGTGGCACGTGCCGCCCAGGACAGCGGCGACCCTGACATCGTCGGCATCGGCGTCGATGAGGACACCGCCCTGTGCGTTGAGCCCGATGGCCGGGCCCAGGTCTACAGCGCAGATGGCGAAGGCAAGGTCTGGGTGGTCAGCCCCGGCCGCGACGCCGACCGCCTGGTGGAGGGCGAGCCGCTGCGCTTCCATGCGGTGCCGGTGACGGTGGTTGCCAGCGGCAGCCGCATGCGGCTGGATGATTTCCAGGCCGAGGCCGATTACCAGGCCGTGGCCGACGTCAGCGACGGCGAGATTGAGTTCACGCTTCGGTAGTACCGGCCGCTGGCCGGCAACCTCCTTCCTGATGCGACCGGTGCCGGCCAGCGGCCGGCACTACCGGCGCAATCCTTTCACTACACCTGCTGGAGATGTACCCGATGAAACTGCGCCTGGTGCTGTCCGCGCTGCTGTCCCTGCCGTTGCTTGCCCAGGCCGCCCCGGCCGCCTCGCCGTTGCTGGTCATCCACGGCGGCGCCGGTGTCGAGCGCAAGGACCTGTCGCCGGCTGAAGAGAAGGCTGCGCGCGACGCGTTGCGCGCGGCGCTGCTGAAGGGCCATGCCGAACTGGCGGCCGGTCGCCCGGCGCTTGCAGCCGTCACTGCGGCAATCACCGTGCTGGAGGACGATCCGACCTTCAACGCCGGCAAGGGCGCGGTGTTCACCCATGACGGCCACAACGAACTGGATGCCGCAGTGATGGATGGCGCCACCCTGGCTGCAGGTGCGGTGGCCGGCGTGCAGCGGGTGCGCAACCCGATCCTGCTGGCCCAGGCCGTGATGCAGAAGTCCAGGCACGTGATGATGGTCGGGCAGGGTGCCGAGGCATTCGCGGTGGAGCAGGGCATCGGCCTTGTCGATCCATCCTACTTCCGTACCGACAAGCGCTGGCAGCAACTGCAGCGCGCATTGAAGGAAGAGGCCAGTGGCCAGGCGCACGCCGACCTGGAGACCGCAAGGCACTTCGGCACGGTGGGCGCGGTTGCCCTGGATGCGCAGGGGCAGCTTGCCGCCGGCACCTCCACCGGTGGCATGACCAACAAGCGCTATGGCCGTGTGGGTGATTCGCCGATCATCGGCGCCGGTACCTGGGCCGACGCGGGCTGCGCGGTATCGGGCACCGGCTGGGGCGAGTACTACATCCGGACTGCGGCCGCGCACGAGATCTGTGCGCGCATGCGCTACCAGCGGCAGACGCCGGAGCAGGCCGGCAGGGGCGTGATCAACGAGATGATTCCGAAGATGGGCGGCGACGGCGGCGCGATCGTGCTTGCCGCAGACGGAAAAATGGCCATGCCGTTCAACACCCAGGGCATGTATCGGGGCTGGATCGGCGCCGATGGCGTCCCCCATGTCGCAATTTTCGCCAGCGAGACCCTGCCGGTCCCTGAGCAATAACCTTGCGTATCAATGGGTTTGCGACAACGTGTGAAAAAGATGGAAAAAAGCGTTGACAGCCCCCCGCCTGATCAGCAGAATAAGCGGCTCACCACCACACACCGCAACGCTTCGGCGGCAACGGGTTGGGGTGGTAAGGAGGGATACCCAAGCGGCCAACGGGGGCAGACTGTAAATCTGCTGGCTTACGCCTTCGGTGGTTCGAATCCACCTCCCTCCACCAGTTTCACGTTGTGACATTCCCGGCGCGGGAGTAGTTCAATGGTAGAACCTCAGCCTTCCAAGCTGATGGTGCGGGTTCGATTCCCGTCTCCCGCTCCATTGAATGAACTTTGAATATTATCGAGTTCATGTCATAATGCAAAACTCGGCTCACGTAGCTCAGTCGGTAGAGCACTTCCTTGGTAAGGAAGAGGTCGAAGGTTCGATTCCTTTCGTGAGCACCATCTTAAGCATCACCTCTCAGACGAATTCGAGATAAGCAGCCATGGCCAAGGGTAAGTTCGAGCGCACCAAGCCGCACGTCAACGTCGGCACCATCGGTCACGTCGACCACGGCAAGACCACGCTGACCGCCGCACTGACCAAGATCGGTGCCGAGCGCTTCGGTGGCGAGTTCAAGGACTACTCCTCGATCGACGCCGCGCCG
>NZ_JCAFTF010000006.1:0-345925 GCF_059369995.1 Stenotrophomonas sp. YJH_SMC_53
CGCGTAGCCGGTTTCCACCGCACCCTGCCAGGCACGGCTGTCGTAGCGTTCCGCGTCCAGACCGATGCCTTCCACGCGATTGCGGAACTGCGCACGCTGCAACGAGCCATCCACATAGAAGCCTGCATACGGGTCGGCACCATTGCCGCCGCGCCAGGTACCGTAGATGCCCAGCGCCTCGCCCTTCACCTTGCCGCGGGCGTAGTAGCCGGTCAGCTCATTGGTGGAGGTGCTGCTGGCGTTGCCGCTGGACAGCATCACGCCCACGCTGCTGCCCGAATCGTGACGCCACAGATCGGCACCGACGGTCAGTGCCTGGCTGTTGCCACGGATGTCGAGCTGGCGGCTGACGGCATCGAAGCCGTTACGCGAGCCATCCACGCGGGCCCAAGCGCGGCCGGAGTTCTGGCCGGCGTTGCGGTCGTGGTAGCCCACGCGGAACATCGTCTGCGCGGCCTGCAGGTTGGCCAGGTAAGCGCCTGGCTCGGGGCGTAGCACCGGTTCCGGATTGACCGGATCCACGGGATCTACAGGGTCGACCGGCGGGCATTGCGGCAAGCCAGGGTTGGCCTCGCAGGGATCAGGCAGGGTCGGCAGCTGCGAACGCAGGTACCAGTTGCCGTCGGCGCCCGTGCCCTTGTGCAGGAAGTACTCGTACTGACCGCCCACCGCGCGGCCGGAGAGGTTGAACTGGCCGTTGGAGGCGCCACCCACATGGATCAGCTCGATGCCCTTGTCGGTCTGCGCACCGGCGCCGCCGACGTTGTTGACACGCACGTTGGCGCTGCCGCTGGTGTCACCGCCGATGATCAGCTTGTCGGTGGCGGCGTCGTCGCCGGCCAAGACGGTGTTGAAGATGATCATGCCATCGGCGCCGCTGAAGTTGCCAGCCACGTTGAGGGTATGGAAGGCGGAGCCGTCGCCGAGGGCGACCGTGCCGTTGCCGAGGCTGAGCGTGCCGACCGAGGAGTTGCCGGTCAGGTTCCAGGTAGAGGAATCCAGCGCCACGCGGGTGACGTTGCTCATGGTGCCGATGATGCTGGCGCCGTTGGACAGCGCCACATTCACCGTGCTGCCGGCGGCGTTGACAATGTTGCCGTTCATCCGCGAGTTCTCGACATTCAAGTCGATGTCCGCATCGGTTGCGTCAACGCGCAACAGGTTGCCGTCACCGCCGACCAGTTCGGCACCATTACGGAAGTTGAAACGGGCAACGACTGCAGCGTCAGCAGGATCGAATTTTTCCTCGATGTAGATACCAGACCCCGTGCGGCCCTCCACCCGGGAAGCGTCGATGTCTACAGTGACTGCATCACCTGTAACCGGGGTGAAATCATATTGGGCCCAGATGCCGTTGCCATCGCCGATGATCGTGCTTCCGTTACGGGCGACGATCTGCCCGGTGCCCACCAGGAACAGGCCGGTGCCGCTGTACACGCCGGTGGCTGCCTGCGCATGCCCCTCCAGATGCGTTGCATCCAGAACCAGGTCTCCACCCAACTGTACGCTGGCTCCGATTCCGCTGCCCGAAAGCGTGCTGCGCGTGAGGGTAGCGGAGGAACCCGGGAGCGCACTGCCGATCAGTCCCGTCAATGCCAGCGCTCGGCCCGTCGTATTGACCACAGTGGAATCGTTCATCGTTATCGCGCTGTTGCCAAGGCGGATACCAATGGCGCTCGACGCATTGATCGCCGCGCTGTCAAAGGTCACTGTGGAGCCGTCGGAGGCATCAACAGCCTGCGTAGCGCCGCCGGCCGCGACCACAAGGGAGGCATTGTCGAGTGACCAGGACTCAACGGGGTCTCCGGCGTTGACGGTTGCGCTTTCACCCGGGTTGAGGACGCCGGCCTGGCTGGGACCGGCAACGGCAAGGCCGGCGGCAATGGCCAGCGCAAGGGAACGGCGGACAGCGATCTTCATGATGTACTCCTGCTGGAATCAGAACCTCAGGAAAGGGGACCCCGTTCACTTCGTCGGCGTTAATGAAGCGCCGAGATGTTGTGAAGTCCAGGTGACACCCGTGCCTTTTTCCGGCCCGCCCGATGCAAACTGCGCGAGAGATCACACAACGGCAGGAGATGTCGTCACTCGCTTTGCCGCGCCGTTTTGGGCACGGGGACAGTCTGGTGAGGGGGGAAGGATCAATCCATGCAACTAATTGCAGTCTTCACTCGCCATAGGCTGAGTGATTGGAACCGTTCAGCCGCACCGCAACATGCGATGCCAGAACACGGATGCTAGGATCTGACAACCATCTGAATCGATCCAAATGCCGATGCCCATGCTGGACCGTCGCCTCCTGATCGCCTTCGCCGCTACCGCCGTGCTTGCCTCCGGTGCCGCCTTGGCGGCCTCGCCGAAAACCGCTGCCGAGCGCGCCTACGCCGCCGTCGATCCCTTCATCGGCACCGGCGGCGAGGGCCACACCTACCCGGGCGCGACGGTGCCGTTCGGCATGGTCCAGCTCAGCCCGGACACGCGTATCCAGCCGCGTGAAAAGGCCTATGGCTGGGCGGCGGGCTACCGCTACGACGACAGCAGCATCGTCGGCTTCTCGCATACGCATTTTTCCGGCACCGGTCATTCGGACCTGGGTGACGTCCTGCTGATGCCGTTCACTGGCAATCCCGGCCTGGAGCGCGGTGATCCGGAAAAACCGCGCAGCGGCTATGCCTCACGCTTCCGCCACGCTGACGAGAGGGCCGAGCCGGGCTACTACGCGGTCACCCTGGACGACTACAAGTTGCGCGCCGAACTGACCACCAGTGCGCGCGTGGGCGTGCACCGCTATGCCTTCCCCAAGGGCACCGACGCCAAGGTGCTGCTGGACATGCGTACCAGCATGTACGACTACCCGGGCAAGGTGCTGTGGTCGCGGGTGCGGGTGCGCGCCGACGGTACGGTGACCGGCTTCCGCGAGACGCGCGGCTGGGCGCCGGGCCGCCAGCTGTACTTCGCGATGCGTTTCTCGCGCCCGCTGGCCGGACATGAGCTGCACAACACCGAGCAGGACATCGTCTACAAGGGCTTCCCGCCGCCGGGTGAGAAGGATCCCGCGCAGCGTGCGCAGATCGAAGGCCGGCAGCTGGTCGGCACGTTTGCATTCGGCAAGCTGGATGCACCGCTGGTGGTGAAGGTGGCGATCTCGCCGGTCAGTGAAGCCGGCGCCATCGCCAACCTCGACGCGGAAGTGGCCGACTTCGATTTCGACCGCGTGCGTGCACAGGCGAAGCAGGAGTGGGCGCAGGCACTGTCCGTGCTGGACATTGACGCGCCGGAACATGCGCGGCGCAGTGCCTATACCGCGCTGTACCACACGATGCTGGGGCCGACGCTGTTCATGGATGCCGATGGCCAGTACCGCGGTTCGGACAACGCGGTGCACAAGGCCGACGGTTTCACGAACTATTCCACGTTCTCGCTGTGGGACACCTACCGTGCGCTGCACCCGTTGCTGACGCTGGTGCAGCCGGAGAAGCGCAACAGCGACTTCGTCAATTCGATGCTGGCCCACCATGAGCACAGCCCGTACGGCATGCTGCCGGTATGGTCGTTCCACGGCCTGGAGGACTGGTGCATGATCGGCTACCACGCCGTGCCGGTGATCGCCGATGCCTACGTGAAGGGCATCCGTGGCTTCGACGCCGACAAGGCATTGAAGGCGATGGTCGAGACCGCCAATTACGGCCCTTACGACGGCATCGCGCAGTACCGTGAGCTGGGCTATGTGCCGATCGACGAGGAAGGTGAAGCGGCCAGCAAGACGCTGGAGTACGCCTTCGACGACTGGGCCATCGCACGCATGGCGCAGGCCATGGGCAAGGCCGATATCGCGGCGACCTTCGACAAGCGCGCTGGCAACTGGCGCAACGCGTTCGACAAGGACACCGGCTTCATGCGCGCGCGCAAGCGCAATGGCAGCTTCCGCACGCCGTTCGACCCCAGCGCCAGCGGCTACGGCACCGACTATACCGAAGGCAACGCATGGCAGTACTCGTGGTACGTGCCGCAGGACGTCGCCGGCCTGGCGGCAGCGCACGGTGGCAGCGACAAGCTGCTCGCGCGCCTGGACGAGGTATTCAACGCCAAGGTGGATCCATCGATCTTCGAGCACATGGAAGACATCACCGGCCTGATCGGCTGGTACGCGCATGGCAACGAGCCCAGCCACCACGTGGCCTACCTGTATTCGTACGCCGGCCAGCCGTGGCGCACCCAGGCGCGGCTGAAGCAGATCATGGATACCCAGTATGCCGACCGTCCCGATGGCCTGGCTGGCAATGATGACGTCGGCCAGATGTCGGCGTGGTATGTGTTCACTGCGTTGGGGTTCTATCCGGTCGCGCCGGGCTCGGGCGAGTACATTCTTGGCCGTCCATTCCTGCCCAGGACCGCGATGCGTCTGCCGAACGGCAAGACGTTCACCATCGTGGCTGATGGGCTGGATGACAAGCACACGTATGTTGGCAACGTGAGCCTCAACGGCAAGCCGCTGCAGCGCACCTTCCTGCGCCATGACGAGATCCTGGCAGGTGGCGAGCTGCGTTTCACCATGCAGGCCGAGCCGAACAAGGACTGGCCGGGGCAGGGCGCGCAGGCGCCCTATTCGATGAGCCGGTGACGCGCACTCGGTAGGTGCCGACCTTGGTCGGCACGCTTCACGGGTGACCAGGAACCTGTGGAGCCGAGCCCATGCTCGGCTCAGGCATCGTGCCAGGAGCAGCCGAGCATGGGCTCGGCTCTACAAGGGCGGTTCAACAGCGCTCATCGGAACCGCAACCCCACCCGCGCACCGCCGATCGGGGCGGTATCAATCATCAAGGTCGCGCCATGCCGTTGCGCGATCTCGGCCACGATCGCCAGTCCGAGCCCGCAGCCGTCGCCCTCGCTGCTGGCCCGGTAGAAGCGTTCTGTGACGCGCGCGCGTTCGGCTTCGGCGATGCCGGCGCCGTCATCGTCCACCCATACCTGCACGCCGTCGGTTCCCTGCCGAACGCCGAGGGTGATGACTCCGGGCGTGGCGCCGTAGCGCAGCGCGTTGTCCAGCAGGTTGCCCAGCGCCTCGCGCAGCAACTGCGGATCGCCCTGTAGCTGCACGCCGTCGTCGGGTCCGTCGTAACCCAGGTCCACGCCGGCCGCCAACGCACGGTCGGCGTAGCGCTCGACCACGCCCCGCGCCAGCGCGGCCAGGTCCAGCGGCTGCAGCGGCAGTACGCTGCCATGGAGATCTTCCGAACGGCTGAGCATCAGCAGTTGGTTGACCAGGTGCTGCAGCCGCGCCAGCCCGGCCAGCGTGCCGGACAGCGCCAGCTGCTGGGTCTGCGGATCCTGTTGCCGCAATGAACTCTCCAGCTCCACCTGCATCGCCGCCAGCGGCGTGCGCAGCTGGTGCGCGGCGTTGCTGACGAAGCGCCGTTGCGCGGCCTGCATGGCGTCCAGTCGCTGAAGCAGGGCGTTGTAGGCCTCCACCGCCGGCCACAGCTCGCGTGGCGCCTCCTGTGCGGGTTCCAGGGGCGCCAGCGGGTCCGGGCGGGGGCTGGCCAAGCGCCGCGCCACCTGGTTGGCATGGCGTGCGGCCGCGCCGGTCCCGGACCAGGCCAGCCACGCGGCCAGCGTGAGGATCGCAGCCTGGAACGGGATGCTGGTCAGCAGCAGCTTGCGCTCCAGCCGGTGGCGCTTGCGCAGCGTCTCGGCTACGCGCAGCCGGATATCGTGGCCCGGTCCGGCACTGACGAGGACTTCGACCATGCGCACCGGCTGCCCGCGCAGGCGCGCATCGTAATAAACCGCGTCGTCGCTTGAGGCGGCGGTGGCCGGGCGCGGCAGCGCTTCGGCCAAGTCGCCATACAAGCGTCCACCCGCAGCATCGACCACTTCGCCATGCACTTCGTCGGCGGTGTCCCAGCTGAACATACGTGACACCGCGGGCGTGATCTCGATCGAGGCATGACCCTCCTGCACCGTCACCAGCTCGGACAGGGACATCGCCGAGTCCAGCAGCCAGCGGTCATAGACCTGACCGGCGTAGAAGCGCGCCAGCGCGAAGGAACCCACAGCGCTACACATCAGCAGCACCAGCAGCGGCAGCCACAGGCGGCGCAGCAGCAGGCTCCGCAGGCTGTGCACGCGCTCAGTCACCGCTGGCCTCCAGGCGATAACCCAGGCCACGCAGCATGCGGATGCCGACGCCGGCACGCGCCTGTTCCAGCTTGCGGCGCAGGCGACTGACATGCACTTCGATCACCGACAGGTTGGCGTCGTGGTCCCAGCTGTACAAAGCGTCGAACAGGCGCTGCTTGGTGACGGTGCGGCCGGGATGCTGCATCAGTGCCTCGACCAGTGACAACTCGCGGGCGGTCAGTTCGATGCGCTGGCCGTCCACCTGCGCCTCATTGCGGATGCTGTCGAAGCACAGACGGCCCAATCGCTTCTGCGCCGGTGCGTCACTGCGGCGGCGCGACAGCGCACGCAGGCGCGCTTCCAGCTCGCCCAGTGCGAACGGTTTGGCGAGATAGTCGTCGCCACCCCGGTCGAGGCCGAGGATGCGGTCCTCCACGCCGTCGCGCGCCGTCAGGATCAGCACCGGCAGGATCACACCGTCGTTGCGCAGGCGCGAGAGCAGGTCGAGGCCATCGACGTCGGGCAATGAAAGGTCGAGCACCATCACGTCATATGGCGCGCTGGCCAGTGCAGCGGGTGCATGCAGCCCGCGCGAGAGGTGGTCGCACAGATGACCCGCGCCCTGCAGGGCACGGATCAGTCCATCGGCCAGGGCGGCGTCGTCTTCGATCAACAGGATTCGCATTGCAAGCTTCGTGCAAGGTTGGGGCAAGATTGGCGCAAGTGCGTCACCTTACCGTGACGCGCATGAATTTCTCCCCTTGCCTTGCGGCTGTGTTGGCCGCCCTCCTGTGCGCACCTGCGGCGTCGGCACTTTCCCTGCAGGAGGCGCAGCGCGCCATGGAAGCACACAACCCGGACCTGCGTGTGGCGGCACTGGCGCTGCGTGGCGTGCAGGGCGACGCGCAGACGGCGGCGCTGCGTCCAGCGACCGAGCTGTCGATCGGCACCAGCAAGCTCAGCCCCAGGCACGGCGTCGGCCCCGGACGCTGGCAGGACAAGCGGATGGACAGCACCGTGGGCCTGGGCTGGACCTGGGAACGCGGTGGCAAGCGCGCGTTGCGTATCCGCCAGGCCGATGCGCTGCTGGAGGTGGCCGGACTGGACATGCTCGACACCCGGCGGCGCCAGCAGGTGGCGCTGCACGAAGCCTACTTCGGCCTGAAGCGCGCGCAGGAGCGGGCGCAGATTGCCGAGGCCAACCGCCAGAGCTCGACCGAGCAGATGGCGGCGGCGGCCAAGCAGGTTGCTACCGGGGCGATGGCGCCGGTGGATCGCGCGCGGCTTGCGGTGGACGACCTGGCCGTCGCCGACGCGGCGCGCGAGGCGGCCCTGGATCTGCGCGATGCGCGGCATGCGCTGGGCCTGCTGCTCGGCAGCGACGACAACCACGACCTCACTGCCGATGACCCCTGGCCGGATGCCAACAGCGTGGCCGATGTGCGCGCGTTCGACCCGCAGCAGCGTGCCGATCTGCGCGCAGCGCGTTCGCGCCTGGCCGCGGCCGATGCCGGTGTAGCACTGGCGCGCAGCGAGCGCCATCGCGATGTCCAGCTGGGTGTGGAAGCCGAACGCGAGCCGACCGACATCAGCGGTGTGACCTGGGGCGTGTCGTTGACCATCCCACTCGGTGGCCCATCGCGTGCACGCGGCGCGATGCAGCGTGCCGAGGCCGACCGTGATAGTGCGGCGCTGGAACTGCAGGTGCTGCAGCGCGAAGCGCGCGCCGAACTTGACCTGCTGCAGGCCAGTGCGCAGTCCGCCGCGCAGCGCCGCAGCGACTACGAAGGACTGCAGTCCGACGCCGCGCGCAAGGCGGTGCAGGGCATCGAACTGGCCTACCGGCGCGGCGCCGCCAGCCTGACCGATCTGCTGGATGCGCGCCGCAGCTGGCGCGAATTCGAGGCCGCGTTGATCGAAGCGCGTGCCGACCATGCCATTGCCCTGGCGCGCTGGGAAGCGGCCACATCCGTTGTTGAAGGAGCGTCCCGATGAAGTCCACCGTCGCCCGTCGCCTGCGTGCGCGACATGCCGTGCTGCCGGCCCTGCTGGCGCTGGCCCTGCTGGGCGGCTGCGGCCGCGAACCGGCGTCATATACCGAGGACGCGCCGCAGGTCAGTGCCGGCCAGATCCAGTTTCCAGCCGGCAGCCGCCAGCTGGACGTGCTGCGCAGCGAGGCGGCGACCGCCGGCGCCAGCGCCAGCCTTCAGCTGCCGGGCCGGGTGGCCTGGGACGCGGCACGCTCCAGTGCACTGCGCACGCCGTTGCCGGGTCAGGTGGCGCGCATCGAGGCGCAGCCGGGGCAGAGAGTGAAGGCAGGGCAGGTCATCGCCTGGATCACCTCGCCGGAGTTCGGCCAGGCCCAAGCCGAGGGCGCGCGTGGCCGTGCCGAACTGCAGCAGGCACGCAAGGAGCTGGAGCGCACCCGCGAGCTGCACGCCGCGGGAGTGGCGTCGGGCCGCGAACTGGATGAAGCCGAAGCGAGCTTTGCCGGCAGCCAGGCCGATCATGCGCGCGCGACTGCATTCGCCCGGGCCTATGGCAATGGCCAGCGCGTGGACCAGCGCCTGCCGCTGCGCGCCCCCATCGATGGCGTGCTGGTGGAGCGGCGGATGAACCCGGGCATGTCGGTCAGTCCCGACAGCGAGCAGCCATTGGCAGTGATCGGCGATCCGGACCGCCTGTGGCTGCTGCTGGATGTTCCTGAAAGCCTGGCAGGGCGGTTGAAGGCCGGCATGCAGGTGAGCGTGCCCGGCGCCGATGGACAGCCGCTGCAGGCGACCCTGCAGCACGTGGATGACTTCATCGACAGTGAGCGCCGCGTGGTGCAGGCGCGTGCCGAGCTGGACAACCGCGCACGTGGCTTCAAGGCCGGGCAGTACGTGCGCGCCCAGGTGGCGTTGCCGTCCGAGGGCGGTGTCTCGCTGCCCGACGCCGCGGTGTTGCTCATCGACGGAAAGCAGGTGGTGTTCGTGGAGGAAGGCAAGGGCCGCTTCGTGCGCCACGCGGTGCACGCCGAGGAGCTGGGTGACGGCCGCCTGTGGGTGCGTGAAGGCCTGGCGCCGGGCAGCAGAGTGGTCGTCGAGGGTGGCCTGCTGCTGCAACAGCTGGTGGACAGCGCGCCGGCAGCCGTCAGCACCGGCACCGGGCGCGCCGCCCCATGATCGATCGCCTGATTGCCTATTGCCTGCGCCAACCGCTGATGGTGATGCTGGCGCTGCTGCTGTTCATCGGCGCTGGCATCGCCGCGTTCCGCGTGCTGCCGGTGGAAGCCTTCCCGGATGTGTCCGACACCCAGGTGACGGTGGTGTCGCTGCACCCGGGCCGTGCCGCCGAAGAGGTGGAGCGTGAGGTGACGACGCCGCTGGAAGTGGCGCTGTCCGGCATTCCGCATTCGGTGCGGGTGTTCTCGCATACGCAGTTCGGCCTGTCGATGATCATCCTGACCTTCGACGACAAGGCCGATGACTACTTCGCACGCCAGCAGGTGCTGGAGCGCCTGCAGGGCGTGGAGCTGCCGGAAGGGGTGACCCCGGAGCTGGAGGCGATGAGCTCGGCGGTGGGCGAGATCTACCGCTATGTGCTGAAAGGCCCGCACCTGACCCCGACCCAGCTGCGCACCGTGCAGGAATGGACGATGGAGCGTAGCCTGCGCACCGTTCCTGGAGTGGCCGATGTGATCAGCTTCGGTGGCTTTGCGCGCACCTTCCAGGTCAAACCGGATTTGGGCAAGCTGCGTGACCGCGGCATCAGCCTCAGTGAGTTCGCCGAGGCGCTGGAGAAGGGGAGTTCTAACGCGGGCGGCGGCTACGTGGAACGCGGCCAGCAGCAGTTCCTGATCCGCGGCGTGGGCCTGATGCGTTCGCCGGCCGACATCGGCAACGTGGTGGTGGCGCAGCGCGGGGGCACGCCAATCCTGGTGCGTGACCTGGCCAGCGTCGCCGACACCGGCCTGCCCCGGCAGGGCCTGGTCGGCCAGGATGACAATGACGATGCGGTGTTCGGCATGGTGCTGATGCGCAAGGGTGAGAATCCCTCCGACGTGCTCGACGCCCTGCATGCGCGCATCGCCGAGATCGAGGCGAACCAGCTGCCGGCCGGGGTCAGCATCGAGCCGTTCTATGACCGCTCGTGGCTGGTTTCGACCACACTGAAAACCGTCTTCCGCAATCTGTTGGAAGGCGCGGTGCTGGTGTTCCTGGTGCTGTGGTTGTTCCTGTACAACGCCCGCGCCGCGCTGATCGTGGCGGCGATGATGCCGCTGGCCCTGCTGTCGACCTTCCTTGGCCTGCATCTGTGGGGCGTACCGGCCAACCTGTTGTCGCTGGGTGCGATGGACTTCGGCATCATCATCGATGGCGCGGTGATCGTGACCGAACACATCGTGTCGCGGCTGTCGAAGCTGCCGCCGAACGCTGACAGGAAGACGCGCTTCTCTACCGTACTCTCGGCAGCCTCCGAAGTGGGGCGCCCGACGTTCTTCTCGATGCTGATCATCATCGCCGCACACATCCCGATCTTCACCCTGCAGCGCCAGGAGGGCCGAATGTTCGCGCCGATGGCGTACTCGGTGACCTCGGCGTTGATCGGTGCGTTGATCCTCGCACTGACCGTGGTGCCACTGTTCTGCTACTGGTGGCTGCGCCGCGACCGCATGCGCGATGGCAATCCGCTGATGGACCGCCTGACCGGCTGGTACAAGCCGATCCTGGAACGCGCACTTGCCCGTCCGCGCGCGGTGGTGCTGACGGCGGTTGTGCTGCTGGTCGGTACGCTGGCACTGGGCACGCGGCTGGGATCGGAGTTCCTGCCCGAGCTGGACGAAGGCTCGATCTGGCTGACCGCCACGCTCGACCCGAGCACCAGCCTGGCCGAGGCGCAGCAGCAGTCGCGGCGCATCCGCGAGCTGGTCGGCACCTTCCCGCAGGTATCGACGGTGGTGGCCAAGCTGGGGCGGCCAGAAGATGGCTCCGATGCCAAGGGCGCCAACCAGATCGAGGCGCTGGTGGCGTTGAAGCCTGAGAAGCAATGGCCGAAGGGCGTGGGCAAGCGGCAGCTGGTGAGCGACCTGCAGCGCACGCTGGAGCAGCGCATCCCGGGGCCGGAGTTCTCGATCTCGCAGCCGGTGCGCGACAACATCCTGGAGAGCATCTCGCAGATCAAGGGCCAGGTGGTGATCAAGGTCAGCGGCTCGGATCTGGATGTACTGAACCAACAGGCGCAGGCGATCCTGGGGCAGGTGCGTGGCGTGGAGGGCGTAGAGAGTGCCTTCATTGATCGTGACGGCTCATTGCCGCAGCTGCAGATCGAGATCGACCGCGATCGTGCGGCACGCTATGGACTGAATGTGCGCGACATCGACGAGGTGATCGAGACCGCACTGGGCGGGCGCCAGGTTGGTGAACTGTGGGAAGGTGACCGCAGGTTCCCGATCACGCTGCGCCTGGACGACGCCGACCGTGACCTGCAACGGTTGCGCACGGTCCCGGTGGGCATTGGCGATGGCCACACCGTGACGCTGTCCGACGTCGCCGATTTCCGCATGGCCAGTGGCGCGATCAACATCTCGCGTGAGAACGCACAGCGGGTGAAGGCGGTGAGCATCTTCATCGCCGGCCGCGACATGGGCAGCGTGGTGGCCGACATGCGCAAGCGCGTGGACGCCAGCGTGCAGCTGCCGGACGGCTACCGGCTGGAGTGGTCTGGCGAGTTCGAGAACCAGCAGCGTGCGATGAAGCGGCTGGGCTGGGTGATTCCGCTGTCGGTGCTGATCATCTTCGTGCTGCTGTTCGATGCCTTCAAGGACATCAGCAGCGCTGCGCTGATCCTGGCCAACGTGCCACTGGCGATGATCGGCGGCATCCTCGCCCTGTGGCTCACTGGCATCCCGCTGTCAGTGTCGGCGGCGATCGGTTTCATCGCGTTGTTCGGGCAAGCAGTGCTGAACGGGGTGGTGATGCTCAGTCGCTTCGCCCAGCTGCGCGAGCAGGGCATGGACCTGCTGCAGGCGGTGGTACAGGGCTCGCTGCAGCGCCTGCGCACGGTGCTGATGACCGCGCTGCTGGCGATGTTCGGCCTGCTGCCGATGGCCACCTCGCACGCGATCGGTGCCGAGACCCAGAAGCCGCTGGCGGTGGTGGTGATCGGCGGCCTGCTGTCGGCGATGCTGTTGACCCTGCTTGTGCTGCCTACGCTGTACTACTGGGTACACCGGCGCCGCGAGGCCCATGGCGCCTGACCTGACTGTAGCGCCGAGCCCATGCTCGGCTGCTTCTGGCCTTCGCGCGAAGAGCAGCCGAGCATGGGCTCGGCTCTACCGACTCCCTGCGACACGCGCAGATGCAGCAGGCCAGCAGATGCGGGGCCGGGCATCCGTTGCCCGGCCCCGCCGAACCGATCAGAGGTAGTGAAGGTCGATGCCTATCATGCTGCGCAGACCTTTGGCGTTCTCAAGTTCGTCACCCTCAAGATCAACACCCAGCATCGTCACCCGCATGTTGGCAGAGACCTTTGCGAATCCTGGGTCGCGAGGATCGCCAATGCGCATGTAGTTGCCCGGATCGTCCACCCGGACCACATGGCTGCCGCTTCCTGATGAATGGAGCATTGCGAAATCGACCTGCTTTCCATCAGCGACGCCGTGAGGGATACGGAGTTCGACCATTGCCAGGTGGTCGTCATTCTCGGTGGCGAGGATGAAGCCATCCTTGGGAATTGGATTGTCGATGAGCAGGAGGTCGCGGAACTTCAAACCCACATGGGTCCTGGCAGTGCAGTCGATCGACAGCTGTGCGTTGCGGTGCTCCACAAAGGCCCATTTGCCTTCCGTGGTCGGTTGCGGGGCCAGCTCACCGAAGTCCAGCGCGCCGCCATCCGGTAGGGACAGCGTGCAGGATTCCGGCTGGATCGTCCCCGATACCGACAGCTCGCTTGCCTGTACAAGCGAAGCGGGGACACACGCACTGAGCAGTAGTGCTGCAACTGCCTTGTTCTTCATGAAGGTACTCATTTCGCCTCTTCCTTAAAGGTAGAGCAGTTCCATTACCATCTGACCAACGATATCCACCTCGTTCACTGCATCAAATTCACCTCGTGGCTTCAGGCTTGGCGTGATATTGATGTCGAACGTGGCATGACGGGCGCCAGATAGAGTGGAGCCGCCGGCCAGAACCATGACGTGATCGTGATCCTTGGAGCGGACTTTGTTGTCCAAGGTCATCGCGTTGTTGTCCAGCTTTCTGCGCGCAAATGGATAGGACTTGGCGTCAGCCTGGCCGTTTGTCAGATGCACTTCGTACCATCCGAGACTCTTCGAGCTGTCATTGCTGGGATAGATATGGAAGATGTCATCAAATCCACCATCGACCGTTGCGGTATCTGCAAACTGCAGGCCGAAGCGCGCGGGGAACGCGCAGGTGACAGTGCCCGGCAGCGTGATCGTGGAAAGCTCGGTAGACCGATCGGGTGGGAGCTTGTCCAGATCCTGCTGCGGAATGGTGAACTCATTGCCGTTGACGGACAGCTCGCAGGCACTGGGGTGGATGCTTCCGCTGACTTTCAGCTCGCTGGCATTGACATGCATGGCCGAGCAGCCGGCAAACGCCAATGCCAGCAGCGAGTGCGGGATGAATCGATTTTTCATGGGGAATTTCCCTTGCTGGAGAAGAAGCCCGCCATAGAGTAAGGCGGGCACCTTCGATTACAGGTACTTCAGCTCGATGGTGGCCTTGCCGTCCAGCGACACCTCATTGGTCAGGTCAAGGTGCTCCGTACCCACCACAGCGGCGTCGATTGTCAGGGTCGCGCGGGCGTTGGTAGCCGATGCAGCAGCGAGCGAACCGTCCTGGGCCTGCCAGGCGGTGAGCTGGTTGGGTGCGACCACGGTCGCGGCAGTCCACGTCGCCCCCAGGTCAGCGGACGTCACGAAGCTGGCGTCGCCGGCGTCAGCCGTGCCTCCGTTCAGCGAAATCACGTAGGCGCCGATGTTGCTGCTACCGCTGACACCCAAACCATAGGCTTGCTCTGCATTGGCCCCCATCTTTGCCACGGCAACGGCATCATCCGCGACGGTTCCCGACTGGTCATCCGTCACCAGCAGTGCGAACTGCGACTTCGAGGCGCAGGAAACCAGGACATCGGTGCTCTGGCGGCCGATGTGGGTCGGCTGATTCTCACTGAGCTTGCTGGCATGGAAGTTGCCCAGGTCGAGTTCGGTCTTGGTCAGGCTCAGCTGGCAGGACGGCGGAGTCACCTTGCCGGTCACGTTCAGGGTCACGCTGGCATTGGCGGTTGCGCTTGCGGCCAGGGCCGCAGCGGCCAGTGCAATCATCTTCAACTTCATGGTGATCTGTTCTCTTTGAAATCGATAGGCCGATGCGGGCACTATCGGGGGATGGAATGCCGGCAGAACCGGCAGGCGCCGCATCGCGCCGGGGAGGTGGGTTTGCGGCCGTACTACGGCCGGCATATCGCGGTTCCCTGTTCGAAGAACGCGTCATTCGACACCGGTGTTTCCAGAGCCAGTTCGAGCGTGCAGCGCTGGCCTTCGCCCAGCTGCACTTCAATCGGCACACCCGGTTCCACGTTCGGAATGAAGATCCGGCCGCGCTCGGCGACGGCGCTGACGATCTGGCCCGCAGCCAGAACAAGCTTTCCCTTTTCAAGCGGTTGGCCGTGCTCCAGCGTGGCCAGCACGTACACGCGGCGGGTTTCCTGGGTGCGGAACTGCACCTTGGGCACCGCACCCCGCGCGACGTGCAGGGAATACACCGCGTTGTGCACATCCACCTTGGACGGCAGCGTGGTGCCATCCACCTGCACGCGCGTGGCGACATAGGGACGGATGCGCGGAATGGCGGCAAATCCGCGGCGATTGGTCCAGACGCTGCCGGCGTCGGTTTCCAGGCGCACGCCCGGCCGGCGATCCACCTGGGCAATGCCGAAGGTGTCCTGCAGCGGCTGCGGCGAGAAGATCAGGCCGTAGCGGTGCAGCGCCAGGCCGCCACTGGCGGCCAGATTGATATGGGTGTTGCCCTGGCTGTGCGAGGCGCTGCCCGACAGGTGCGCGCGGCGTGTCATCCGCCCGGCACCGACGGAAAAACGGGGGCTGGACTCGCTCTGGCGGATATGTTCGACCGAGGTGCGCCAGGCCAGTTGCGAGTCCAGGCGACCGGACGCGTCCACGGTGAAGGTCTCGGTGCCGCGGCTTTTCCGGGCGCTGCTGCGCACCGAGGTGTTGCCCAGCGGCAACGCCCACGACAGCTGTGCGCTGCGATCGGTGCCCCTTGCTCCACCCTGCGTCGATTGCACCGAGGCGGTGAGCAGGCTGCGGCCAACGCGGTGCGACCAGCCTGCGGACAGGTGGCTGCTGCTCTGGCCATCGAAGCGGCGGCGCGGCGACCAGGATACGTTGAAGCTGCCAAGCCGTGACGTACTGAAAGCCAGGCCGGCGGAGGCCTGCCAGCGCGTGCGCGTGGGCAACCATTCGTCGTCGCGTGGTTGCAATGCCGTGTACAGGTCGGCGTAGTTCGCGCTCTGCCGTAGCATGCCAAAGTAGGCGCTGATGCCGTTCATGCGCGTGTTGGCGCGCATATCCAGCGCATAGCCCACGCCCACGCGGGAGGAGGCGGCAGTGAGCCGGGCACTCAATGCCATCTCCGCATTGCCGCGCGTGATCTGGTCGAGGCCGATGGCCACCGCACGGTACTGCCCGGTCAGCAGGAATCCGGAACTGGCGACAGCATCGGCCTTGGGGAGGCGCCAGGCGGTGCTGGCAGTGACCACGGCCTGTGGACCACCGGGAGCGTGGGCCACCGTATCGCGCAGCTGGCCGGCAGCAAAGGTCTTTCCGGGGCGCGCAAGCGTGGCACGGCTGAAGCTGGAGGCAGGCACCACGAAGGTACGTTCACCATCGTGCTCGTGCACGGTGACGTCCAGGTCGGTGGTGCTGTTGCGCAGCGAGAAACCAGACAGGCTGAAAGGCCCGGGCGGTACCAGCGTGGTATGCAGCAGCACACCGGCCTGGTGGATCTCGATGCGCGCTTCACTGCTGGCGATGCCTTCCACCAGAGCGCCTGCCGACGCCTCGGCCACGGCCAGTGCGGACTCGGGCACCAGCAGCACGCCATTGATCGGAATGCCGGTGAACAGCGGATTGGCCGAGGAGACATGGCCGAGCCGCAACAGCGCGCGTCGGCGCGGCAGGCTGCGTTCGATATAGCTGTCCTGGAACTGCAGCCGCTTGCCGCCTGGGTCGGCGCTCATTGACTGGCGGCTGCGGAACATCCAGCCCGCCGCATTGAAGCCCGTCTCGGTATAGGCCGAGTAGGAGGTGCGCGTGTTCCCGCCCGCGGCGATGGTGCTGGAACTGAGGGTGTAGTTCAGAAGTCCACCGATGCCGCCGCGTTCCACATCGACGACGTCGACCGGGGAGTCGTCCAGCGCATCTTCGGGCACCACCAGGTGCAGCTGCTGCGTGCCGGGCTCCGGGCGGATCACCGCCTGCGGCCAGGCATCGCGCAGGTCGAACGTGGCCTCGTCGTCCATATGGTCGAAGCTGGCTGGCCAGCGCAGGCGTGCCCTGCGCAGCAACGCCATGTCGGCCAGCAGCTGGCCCTCCTCGCCGAAGCGCGCATGAAGCTGGGCGCCGGTCCTGCCGTTGACCGTCACCGTGACCCGATGCGTGCCTGGCGCAAAGCGCGGCTCATGCCGGAACAGTTCGGCCAGGGCGGGGTCCAGGCCACGCGCAGCCAGCGCCCTGCGATCAAACTCCATCGCCTGGGTACCGGGGTCCGCGCTGGCTACAGGCGCATGCACGAGGCTGGCCAGCGCCGCCACCAGTGTTGTGCGCGGCAGCCGGATCAGGCCAGTCTGATGTGTGTCCTGCGTTCCCCGCCTGGCACGTGCCAGGGGGAGTGCGGTCATTGCAGGGGCAGATCGTAGGTGTCGACGGAGAAGCCGTAGACGCTTGCCGGACTGATCCGCAGCGTGGTGTCGGTGGCCGAGGCTTCAGGCAGCGGCAACGACACGGCTTCGTTGGCCAGCAGGTAGGCGCGCTTCAGCTCTGCGGTCTTGCCCGAGGGCAGCAAGGTGACCGAGGGGGCCAGCCGCACCACATAGGCGCTGTCATTGGTGAGCGTCAGCGTGTCGCCGTCGCGCGACCAGGTGAGCAGTTTCCACGGGGCATCATTGCGTGGCAGGCCCTTGGGGTGCAGCAGCAGCGGCAGGTTCTGGCGCACGCCGATACCAACGGTGGTTTTTCCGGGTTCCTGGTTGGGCTGGCCGATACCTTCGAAGGTCACGCGCTTCAGGCGCTGGGTCTTCAGCGGCTCACCCTGCAGGATGAAGCGCACCAGCTGTTGCTGGCCTGCATCCACGCGCGCAATGGGCGGGGTGGCGATCACTACGGTGTCCGGGTCTTCGGGAATGTCCAACACCACGGTGTGCAGCAGCGCGGGGGCCTTGTCGGTATTGGTGACAGTGGTGGTCGTTTCGCCATCGGCCTCATCGAGGATGACGATGGTGGATTTGGGCTGCATGCCATCGGCCAACGCCGGGGCCGCGGCCAACGCACAGGCGGCCACAAGGACAGAGCGGTACAGGTTGGAGCGGACGAGATGCATGACGGACCACCACAGAGTGCTTCCAGCAGGCGGCGGCAACTGTGCCGCCTGCAGAGGGTTCGAAGGATGCCCCCTGACTCGGAGTTGAGGTTGGGGGCAGACTGGATTCTGTGGTGGATGCAGCGGGTGAAACATCGGACGATGACGATAGTTCGCACGCTTGACGCATGTGTCGTCCGCTTGATGATCGGTGCAGACGCGGTGCGGTGCGGACTGTGCTGTCGCTAGACCATCCCTCCGTTGGCGCGCAGCGCCTGGCCGTTGATCCATCCGCCATCCGTGCCAGCCAGGAACCCCACCGCGCCGGCTATGTCTTCCGGCGTACCCAGCCGCTCCAGCGGGTTCATCCTCGCCAGCCGCTCGATCAGTTCCGGCGATTTTCCCTCGAGGAACAAGTCGGTGGCGGTCGGGCCTGGGGCCACTGCATTCACGGTGATGTTGCGCCCGCGAAGCTCCTTGCTGAGGATCGCGCCCATCGTCTCCACCGCTGCCTTGCTGGCCGCGTACACGCTGTAGTTCTCCAGCTTGATGCCAACCACGCTGGTGGACAGGGTGATCAGGCGGCCACCGTCGCGCACCCGTCGCGCGCTCTCGCGCAGCACGTTGAAGGCGCCTTTCAGGTTGATCCCGATCACCCTCTCGAACAGGGCATCGTCGCTGTCGGCCAGCGGCGCCAACTGCAGCACGCCGGCACTGTTCACCACTACGTCGATACCGCCGAAGCGCGCCTCGATGGCATCGAACAGCTGCCGCACCGCCTGAGGATCGGCGACATCCGCCTGCAGCGCGATGGCCTGCGCGCCGGCTGCGCTGAGCTCGGCCGCCAAAGCTTCGGCGTCGTCGCGGCGCCCCGCATAGTTGATCGCGAGCGCGTGGCCATCGGCGGCCAGGCGGCGGGAGATGGCGGCGCCGATGCCACGGGAGCCGCCGGTGACCAGGGCGACAGAGCGGGCGGGGGAGAGGGTCATGGTCGGTTCCAGCGGGCGCGCCGGAGTGGCGCAGGGCCATCTTCGCGATATTGCCTTTTCGGATAATCCTGCATAATCCGTCAACATCATCCGGACAACCGAACAATGGACCGCTTCACGGCCATGCGCGCCTTCGTCCGTATCGTCGAGCGCCGCAGCTTCACCCGGGCTTCCGAGGACCTGGGCCTTCCGCGGGCCACGGTGACCGACGCGATCAAGGCACTGGAACAGCGGCTGGGCGTGCGCCTGCTGCACCGGACCACGCGGCGGGTGGTGCCAACGCTGGAAGGCGAGGCCTTCTATGGCCGTTGCCTGCGCCTGATCGCCGACATGGATGATGCCGAGGCCGCGTTCCGTGACGCGCCGCCGCGCGGCCCGTTGCGCATTGAAGTGCATGGCACGCTGGGCCGGCACCTGCTGTTCCCGCACCTGCCGGACTTCCTGCAGCGCTACCCGGAGATCGAACTGGAGATCAGCGAAGGCGACCGCTATGTCGACCTGCTGCGCGAAGGCGTGGATGCAGCGTTGCGGGTGGGGACGCTGGCCGACAGTGATCTGGCGGCGCGCCGGTTGGCGATGCTGCGCGAGGTGACGGTGGCCGCGCCGGGCTACCTGCAGGCCAAGGGCGTGCCGGCCAGCATCGATGCCCTGCAGGACGGCCACCAGATGGTCGGCTACCGCTCCAGCGCCAGCGGCCAGCTGATTCCGCTGGAGTTCCAGCAGGGCGGGCAGGTGCACTACGTGCCGCTGCCGGCGCGGGTGCGTGTGTCCGGTGCAGACGCCTTCCTTGGTGCCGCGCTGGCAGGCCTGGGCATCATCCAGGCACCGCGCTACCGGATGGACCCGTACATTGCGCGCCGGCAGCTGGTGGAGCTGCTGCCGGAGGCGCCGCCGACGCCTAGCCCGTTGAGCCTGGTCTACCCGCGCAACCGCACGCCGTCGCCGCGCTTGCGGGTGTTCATCGACTGGGTGGCCGGGGTGTTCGAGCAGACCGGTGTTGCCGGCCAGCGGCCGGCACTACCGAAGCGGCGCTCCTGAAACGCCACGACGGGATAGCTGTGTCGGGGTAGTGCTGGCCGCTGGCCGGCAGCTGCAATGCGGCAGCTGCAATGCGCTTGATGCACCGGTAGTGCCGGCCAGCGGCCGGCACTACCGGGCTGCGGCGCTCGGCAACACCAGCTCGAACACGGTGCCGGTGTCATCGGACGCAACACTCACGCTGCCGCCATGCGCCTGTGCAATCGCGCGGGTGATCGCCAGGCCCAGCCCCGCACCTTCGTGGCGGCCACGCTCGCCGCGGTAGAAACGATCGAACAGGCGCGGCAGCGCTTCGGCGGAAATCGGCGTGCCGACGTTGTGCACGCTGACCCTGCACACGCCATCGGCCTCGGCCAGCCGTACCCGCACTTCGCTACCGGCAGCGGCATGCTTCAACGCGTTGGACAGCAGGTTGGCAATCGCCCGGTGCAGCATCAAGCGGTTGCCTTCCACGCTCGCCACACCTTCGCGGCGCAGGGTCAACTGCCGGTCCTCGGCCAGCAGGTCGTAGAACTCGAGCAGCGAATCCACCACCCCATCCAGCGCCACCGGCTCGCGCGAAGGCAGCGCGCCCGGTGCTTCAGCCTGCGCCAGGTACAGCAGGTCGCCCACGGTCTGTGCCAGCTGCTGCAGTTCCTCGGCACACGACGCCAGCGTCTCGCGGTAGGCCTCGTTGCTGCGCGGGTGCGCCAGCACCACCTGCACCTGGGTGAGCATATTGGTGATGGGCGTACGCAGCTCGTGGGCGAGATCACCGGAGAACTCGGTCAGCCGCGCGAAGTCCTGCTGCAGGCGTGCCAGCATGCCGTTGAGGGTCTGCGCCAGCTGCTCCAGTTCGGCCGGTGCACTGCGCGCGCTCAGGCGGCGCTGCAGCCGGCCAGCGGTGATCTGCCTTGCCTCATCGGCCAGCATGCGCAGCGGCCGCAGCGTGCGCCGCACCACGTAGCCGCCGAGCAGGCTGCTGGCCACTGCGGCGCCGATGATGGCGATCGCCAGCAGGTGGCGGAAGCGCTCCAGGAAGTCGGCATGGCGGTTGTCATCGATGGCCAGCAGGGTGACCAGCTGGCTGCTGTCGGCCAGCGTCTGGCGCAGGTGCAGGGCGTGCATGCAGCGACCATCGGCGAGGATCCAGTCGTGCCGCCGTGGCGTGGCATCGATGGGCTGGCTGCGTGCATGCTCGCGCAGCAGCGCCGGCGCAGTGGAGAACAGCACGGCTCCGCTCCCATCAACAATGTGGAAGGCGATATCGGGATGGTGGCCGAGCGCCTCTGCCAACCGCGGCCCGCGTGCGGTGGCGGGCCCATTGTCAGCGAGGTCGCGGATCAACGCGATCTTGTTTTCCAGTTCGATGAAGTCCTGGGCAACAAGATCATGGCGGGCGCTGACATAGATCGCCACGCCCAATGCGGCCAGCACCAGCGTGGCCACGATGGCGAACAGCAGTGTCAGCCGTACCGCAATGGAACGACGCAGGCTCATCCGCTGTGCACTGCACCGTCGTCCGGCGCCTCCAGCACATAGCCCATGCCGCGCACGGTGACGATCAGCTTGGCATCGAAGTCATCGTCGATCTTCGCGCGCAGGCGGCGGATCGCCACGTCGATCACATTGGTGTCGCTGTCGAAGTTCATGTCCCACACCTGTGATGCGATCAGTGAGCGCGGCAGAACTTCGCCCTGGCGACGCGCCAGCAGCTCCAGCAAGTTGTATTCCTTCTGGCTGAGGGCGATGCGATGGCCGCCGCGTTCGACCCGGCGGCGCAGGGTATCCACCACCAGGTCGGCGATGACGATGCGCTCGGCCTGCGGCTGTGCCTGGCCGCGACGCAGCAGGGTGCGTACCCGCGCCAGCAGCTCGGCGAAGGCGAACGGCTTGGCCAGGTAGTCGTCGGCACCCAGCTCCAGGCCCTGCACGCGGTCGGCGATGCTGCTGCGCGCAGTCAGGAAAAGCACCGGCACCTGCCATCCGGCGGCGCGCAGCCGCGACAGCACGTTCCATCCATCCAGGCCAGGCAGCATCACATCGAGAATGATCAGCTGGTACTCGCCACTGCCGGCCAGATGCAGCCCGTCGATGCCGTTGCAGGCGAGATCGACCACGTAGCCGGCCTCGATCAGGCCCTGGCGCAGGTAGTTGCCGGTCTTGGGTTCGTCTTCGACGATCAGCAGTTTCATGATGCGCCCATCATCGCAGCTTGGGCACGGGTCGGTGGTGCCGGTTCACGCCAACGGATCCAGCGTGCCGAGGATCGCGACGCAGGCCAGCACCAGTATCGCCAGCAGCGATTCGCAGGCCAGGCTGTAGCGCAGGGAACGCAGCGGCGGCGGTTGCCAGCCGCCATGGATGGAAACCGCCAGTGCCGGCACCAGCCGCCAGCGGTGCAGTGCCGCCAGCCCCAGCATGCCGCCCACCAGGGCCAGCTTGAGCAGCAGCCAGCGCCCGTGTGCGGTACCGGTCAGGGTCTGTACGGAACCGCCGAGATTGACATAGGTATAGGTGCCGGTCATCGCCAGGGTGGCGACGATGACCGTGCCGGGCAGGGCGAAGCTGTGGGCGGCCTGCCACAGTGCATGGGTGCGTTCGCGCAGGGGCAGGCCTTGTGGACGCAGCGCCAGTTGCAGAATGGCGGCGATCGCGCCGACCCAGGCGCCGGCGGCCAGCAGGTGCACGATGCCGGCCAGCAGCCGCAGCGTGCCACCGATCCCATCGCCCGCAGCGGCGTGGCCGTTCCAGGACAGGCTGGCCAACGCCGTGGCAGACAATGCGAGCAGGGCCACGCGGCGCAGGCCCTGCAGCGGCGTGGCGAATGCCAGCAGGGGCAGCATCGCCAGCACCGCCACGGTACGCAGCAGGCCGGCTTTACCCACCGGCGTACCGGTGAGGAACCAGTGCGCCGTTGCAGGGTCGATGTCGGCCGGCGCGATGCCGAGGACAACGGACAACCGGGTGATGGCATCGGTGACCACCAAGGCCAACGCGATCAGGGCGAGCGCCAGCGAGACGCCGCGCGGCAGCCCCGGACGGACGAACAGCATCGGCCCGAACAGCAGCATCAGCACCAGGTACAGCGCCAGCCGCAACGCATACGGCGAGAGCTCGGCCACGTCGGCAGCCTTACTTCACGGTGAAACGGTACGTGCCAGTGATCGGGTGGCTGTCCTGGCCGACCGCGCGCCACTGCAGTGCGTAGCTGCCTGCCGGCAAGGGCTTGGCGAAGCGTGCGCGCAGCGTGTGGCCATCTTCGGAGAGCTCCTGCGCAGTGGTGGGCATGGCCATCTTCATGCGGCCATGGTCCATGCTCAGCTCGATGCGGGTGGCACGCGGCATCACCTTTTCACTGAACTGCAGCTCGATCTGGCTGGCCGGGGCCACGATCGCGTCGGCGGCCGGCGTCGAGCGCACCAGGCTGGGATGGGCCAGCGCCAGCGGCGCAAGCGCGAGGCCGGACAGGAGAAGAACAAGGGCAGTGGAGCGGAGCAGGGGGTGGGTCATGCGTGGGACACCTGTGGAAGACGTGGCCCACAGGGTGGAGGGCAGCGCCTTTCGCCGCCCTGACCCTTGCATTACCGATCTGTAATGTTCCTTCCGGCCGCTGGCCGGCATCACAGCGCTGCCAGCGGCCCCTGCATGCGATGGAAGCTGCCATCGGTGGCGGTGAACCAGGCCAGCGAACGCCCGCCCACGAAATCGTCGACATGCACGACCGTAGCGCCATCGGCTTCCTGCCACGAAATGGCATAGATCCCTTTGCTGATCCGCTGCCACTCGCAGGCGGCTTCGCCCTGCGCACCGGCATAGGCGCCGGAGACGATGGCGTACTGCACGTGGCGGCCATCGGCGCTGTAGACATTGTCGGCGGCCAGGCCGTCATAGCTGACGCGGAAGCGGCGGCCAGCGAACAGGGGAAGGTCAGCCGCGGTGTTCATCGGATCGCCACCGGGTTGATGTTGACCTGGGTCGAGCCGACGTACAGCGGCTGGCCGAGCACGAACAGGAATTCCCAGGCGCTGTCGCGCACCAGCGCACGGCTGTCGATCAACTCCAGGTTGTAGATGCCGCGCTTGGCCAGCATGTACTGGTTGATCGGGAACTCCTCGGCACCGTTCGGGTTCGGGTAGACCTCCGAGGCCCAGGTGTCGCCACCGAAGGCGACGATGCCCTGGTCGGCCAGCCACTTCGCGGCCTCCATGCCGATACCCGGTTCCACTTCCAGGAACTGCTTGTCGTCCTTGCCGATCAGTTCCAGCCAGCCGGTGTTGAACAGCACCACGTCGCCCTTGCGCAGGCTCAGTCCCTGCTTCTTCAGCACGGCCTGGATGTCGGCCACGGTGAACTCGGTGCCGCCGGGCACGATCGCCTTGCCGTAGTACGCGGTCATGTCCATCACGACGCCGCGGGTGACCATCGGCGGTACCTTCTCGACGCCGAGCTTGCGCACACCGTCCACGGTGACGAAGTCGGCAGCCTTGTTGCCGTTGTAGTAGACGTTGTCGATGCCGATATGGCCGATGCCGTTGAGCTGGGTGCCAACGCCGGTCCAGGCGTTCACCAGTTCATCGTTGAAGGTGAACCTGTTGGGGCCCAGCGATTTGCCGGCCTGCTGGCCGACCTGCACGTTGTACAGGCGGAAGCTGCGGTGGCGGAACGCAGGCAGGTTCTTGTCCACCGGCACCGCCAATGGATAGGTCTTGCCGGTCCTGACCAGCGATACCGCGTGCTTGACCACGTCGGCGGTCAGCAGGTTGGCCGCGCCGATCTCGTCGTTGGCGCCGTAGGCAGAGGGATACCAGTCCTCGGCGGCAGCCTGGAAGGACAGCGGCAGGGTGGCCAGCGCAAGCGCGGCCAGGGTCTTCATCGTCATGGCAAAGCTCCGGTAACTGTCAGGCCGTCGCGGGGGGGGGCCAGCGGGGCATGCGGCGCGGCGGCACCGGCATGGGCCGGGAAGTGCGGCAGCACGTACTCGGCGATTTCGTGGAAGGTATCGGCCAACGGTCGTTCGTTGCGGCGGAACTGCAGGCCGATGTGGTCGACACCGGCCGCCTGCATGGCGTGCAGTTCGGCCAGCAGGGCGTTGCGGCCGCCGCGCAGGCCGAAGCGCCAGCGCTGCAGGGGGGCATCGGCGTCGGCCACCAGGTCCAGGTGGATGAAGCTGGCATACGGCTTGTTGCCGGCCACGGCGCGCCACGCTGCCACGCGTTGCCCATGGTCCTGTGGCGTGCCCGGATAGGCCAGGCAACCATCCATGTGCCGGCCGATCCAGGCCGGTTGCTGCTGGGCCAGGCCGGCCACGAACAACGGCAGGGCCGGGCCATCCGCGGGCAGCACGTCCAAACCCTGCGGGAGGTGCGCGGCGGCGCCTTCGCGCAGCAGTGCGATCTGCTCGCGGAAGCGGCTGCCCCGCGTGTCGAAGTCGCGGCTGAACAGCGGGTACTCCACCGGGCGGTCGCCACTGGCTACGCCCAGCAGCAGGCGGTCACCGCTGAGCCGCTGCACGCTGCGCGCCGACTTCAGGGTCAGCAATGGCTCACGGATCGGCAGCACCACCGCACCGGTGCCCAACAGGATGTCATTGGTGATGCCGGCCAGGTAGCCGAGGTAACTGAATACCTCGAACACCTGCGCCACATCGCCGAAGGCCGGGTCGTACACCGGCACGTCGCGTACCCACAGCGCACGGAAGCCGAGGCGGTCGGCCAACCGTGCCAGTTCCGCATGGCGCTGCAGGTCCGGTTCGCCGGGCAGGCGTCGCGCGGCGCGTCGTGCCTGTTCGCCCAGCGGCGTCCAGTCATTGTCCAGCGGTGCCTCGATGCCGATGCTGAAGCCACCGGCCTGCAGACGCGTCAACGCACTGCCCATGGCGAGGCTCCTCAGTCCCAGTCCGGGGCCAGGCCCGGCGGATCGACTTCGCGGCCGTTGTGGTCAAGCGCGGCGATCGCGGCCATGTCATCAGCATCCAGGTGCAGGTCCTGGGCGAGCAGGTTGCTGGCCAGGTTCTCGCGCTTGGTCGAGGACGGGATGACCGAGTAACCCAGTTGCAGTGCCCACGCCAGCGCGACCTGGGCCACGGTGGCCTGGTGCTTGTCGGCGATGGCGGCCAGCACCGGGTCCTTCAGCACCTTGCCATAGGCCAGGGTCATGTAGGAAGTGACGGTTATGCCCTGGTCCTGCAGGAAGGCGGTCAGTGCCGGGTTCTGCAGGTAGGGGCTCAGTTCGATCTGGTTGGTGGCGATCTCGCCGGCGCCGACCACCTCGATGGCCTGCCGGGTCAGCTTGATGTTGAAGTTGGACACACCGATCTGGCGGGTCAGGCCCAGCTTCTTGGCTTCGGCCAGCGCGGTCATGTACTCGCGTAGTTCAACGCCATTGCCCGGCGCCGGCCAGTGGATCAGCAGCAGGTCGACGTAGTCGGTGCGCAGCTTGGCGAGGCTGTCGCGCAGGCTCGGGATCAGCTTGTCGGCGGCGTAGTTGTCCACCCAGATCTTGGTGGTCAGGAACAACTGGTCGCGTGCTACGCCGGACTCGGCGATGGCCTGGCCGACCTCGGCTTCGTTGCCGTAGATCTGCGCGGTATCGACCGCACGGTAGCCGACTTCCAGGGCATCGCGCACCGAGTCGATGACGGTCTGGCCGGTCAGGCGGAAGGTGCCGACGCCAAAGGAAGGAACGCTCATGATGGACTCCAGGGACTTCGTTGCGAGCCGGCGGCTCGGGACAGGGCGAAGTGTGGGCGCTTTACATTTGTTGATTAAGCCGTGTATACGGGAAACGCTTTTGCGCCGAGGTAAAAAATGAAAACCACCCTGGATGAGCTGAAGGCCTTCGTGGCCGTGGTTGACAGTGGTTCGATCACGGCGGCGGCCGAGGAGCTGGAGCTGACCATCTCGGCCACCAGCCGCACGCTGGCGCGGCTGGAGGACAAGCTGCAGACCACGCTGCTGCGGCGGACCACGCGGCGGCTGGAACTGACCGAGGAAGGCACGGCGTTCCTGGAGTACGCGCGCACGATCCTGGCCACGGTGGACGAGGCCGAGGAACAGATGGCCGCGCGGCGGCTGCAGCCGGTCGGGCGCCTGCGCGTGGATGCGTCCACGCCATTCATGCTGCACGTGATCGTGCCGTTGCTGGAGGGCTTTCGCGAGCGCTACCCGCAGGTGGAGCTGGAGCTGAATTCCAACGAGGGCATCACCGACCTGATCGAAAAGCGCACCGATGTGGCGTTCCGCATCGGCGTGCTGCGCGATTCCACCCTGCATGCGCGACCGATCGGCCACAGCCGCATCCGCGTGGTGGCCAGCCCCGAGTACCTGCGACGGCACGGCACGCCGACGCGCGTGGAGCAGTTGCGCGAGCACGACCTGCTGGGCTTTACCCAGCCCAGTTCGTTGAACGAATGGCCACTACACGATGCCGATGGCGGGCCTTTCGTGATCGAGCCGGCCATCGCTTCATCCAGTGGCGAGACACTGCGGCAGATGGCGGTGGCCGGGTTGGGCATCGCCTGCCTGTCCGACTTCCTGACCCGCCAGGACCGGCGTGATGGCCGCCTGGTGCAGCTGTTGGCCAGGCAGACGCAGGAGGTGCGGCAGCCAATCAACGCGGTGTACTACCGCAACACCGCGCTGGCCGCGCGCATCACCTGTTTCGTCGACCATGTGACGCAGACGCTGGGGCAGCGTCCGTTTGACGAATAAGGAGGGGTAGAGCCGGCCGCTGGCCGGCTGCCGGGAGTGCATCAGTAGATCCACGCCATGCGTGGATGGTGTTTTCCGTCCGGCCAGCGGCCGGCACTACCGTTGGCTGTGCTGCATGTTTCAGTAGATCCACGCCATGCGTGGATGGCGTGTTCCAACCGACCCGCAGCCGGTGTTAGCGGTTGTGCAGCGCCCGCCGATTGCCGATGTGTGCTGCCGCCAGCATCATGCCGCCGCACGCGGTGGTGACGCCATGCCAGAGCAGTGATTCCTTCAGCGGCAGGTACAGCGAGGCTGACAGTAGAAGGATCGCGCCGACGCACGCCAGCCGCAGAGGCCGCCCGCGCCCGTGCCGGTGCAGCCCGGCCGAGGTGCTCGCCAATGCCAGCGAAGAGGCCAGCAGCGCGAACAGCCATTCCCAGCGTGACATCGCGAGCAGCAACGTCATCGCGCCATGGCCGGGGTGCTGGAACGAACGCAGAGCCATCATCGCCGCCGGCACGAAGGCCAGCAGTAGGGGCAGGGCGATGCAGTGGGCGGCGCAGGCCAGGGACAGCCAGGCCCCGGCAAGATCGAAGCGCGGGTGCCAGCGTGCCGAACGTGGCGGCTGGGCCAGGGCCCTTGCGGGCGTCGTGGGGATGTGGTCCATAATGTTACATAGTAACAATTGGAGTGTCCCCCATGAAGCGTTCTGCTGCTCTTTTCCTGCTGCTGGCTGCCAGTGCGACGCAGGCCCATGACATCCGCCAGCACGCACCGCACGTGCACGGCCAGGCGACCGTCGATGTTGCGCTTGACCAGCAGACGCTGGAATTCGCCCTGCAGGCCCCTGGCATCGGTATCCTCGATTTCGAGCGGCCGCCGGCCAATGCGGCCGAGCAGTCCGCGCTGACACGGGCTACGACAGTGCTGAAGGGCGGCAGCTGGGTCGCCCTGCCCACCGCCGCGGGCTGCCGCCTTTCAGGCAACGATGCCAAGGCCGAGGGATTCGATGCGACGGCTGCAGCACCGCCATCAGGTGAGCACCGGCACGCGGGGTTCAGCGCAACGCTGCGGTATCAGTGCGCCAAGCCGGCCGAGTTGCGCGCCATCGTCGTGCGCTTGCCCGTGCTATTCCCGGGCCTGCATGAAGTGATCGTCAACAGCGCCACCGCGCACGGCCAGAACCGCAGCGTGTTGACCGCGGACAATCTGCGCGTGGTGCTGGGGCCGTGAGCATGCGACCGGTGATCGCGCTGGAGGGCGTGCAGTTCGGCTACGGCCCGCGCCTGGTGCTGGATGTGCCGCGGCTGTGGATCGAGCAGGGCAGCAGCGTGCTGCTGCGCGGGATCAGTGGCGGTGGCAAGAGCACGCTGCTGGGCCTGCTGGCGGGCGTGCTGCTGCCCGGCAAGGGCCGCATCGAAGTTGTGGGCCACGGGCTGCAGGCGATGCGTGGTGCTGCGCGGGACCGCTTCCGCGCCGATCACCTTGGCGTGATCTTCCAGCAGTTCAACCTGCTGCCGTTTCTCAGCGTGCGCGACAACATCGCGCTGGGCCTGCGCTTCTCGCGCCTGCGCAGCACGCGCATCAGCGGCCCGCTGGATGCCGAGATCGCGCGCCTGCTGCAGGCCCTGCAGCTGGACCCGGCGCTGATGCAGCGGCGCGCGGGTACGCTGAGTGTCGGCCAGCAGCAGCGCGTGGCGGCGGCACGCGCCCTGATCGGCCGCCCGGCGTTGCTGCTGGCCGATGAGCCGACCTCGGCGCTCGACCGCGACGCGGCGACCGCGTTCCTGAAGCTGATGTCGGCGCAGTGCCAGGCGGCCGGCACTACGGTGCTGGTGGTCAGCCACGACGACAGCTTGCAGCCGTTGTTCGACCGCACGATTGCCCTGTCCCAGATCAACCAGGCAGGTGCCGGCCATGCTTGAGCTTGCCTGGACCAGCCTGCGCAGCCGTGCGTTGAGCGTGGGCCTGACCGTGCTGGTCATCACCCTAAGCGTGGTGCTGCTGCTGGGTGTCGAACGCGTGCGCACGCAGGCGCACGAAGGCTTCGCCAGCACGGTGTCGGGCACCGATCTGATCGTCGGTGCGCGTTCGGGGCCGGTGAACCTGCTGCTGTATTCGGTGTTCCATATCGGCGACCCGACCAACAACGTGTCCTGGCAGTCCTACCAGGCGCTGTCCGCGTTGCCGCAGGTGAAGTGGGCGGTGCCGCTTTCGCTGGGCGATTCCTGGCGCGGCTACCGCGTGGTCGGTACCAGCGATGGCTATTTCGAGCACTACCGCTACGGCGCCGGGCACGCGCTTGCGTTTGCGAGCGGACGGCCGTTCGATGACCTGTATGACGTGGTGATCGGTGCCGAGGTGGCACAGGCACAGAAGGTTGGTCTCGGTGACCAGATCGTGCTGGCGCATGGCACCGGCGCGGTCACCCTGGCCACGCATGCCGACAAGCCATTCCGTGTCGCCGGCATCCTGCAGCAAACCGGCACGCCGGTCGACTCGTCGCTGCTGGTCTCGTTGGCAGCGATCGAGGCGATCCATGCCGACTGGCGTTCGGGCGTGCAGCTGCGCAGCCAGAGCGTCAGCGCCGAGCAGGCGCGTCATCTGGATCTGACCCCGACCAGCATCACCGCCTTCATGCTCGGCCTGAACTCGCGCATCGCCACGTTTTCGGTGCAGCGCAGGATCAACGAGTATCCGGACGAGGCGATGCTGGCGATCCTGCCCGGCGTCACGCTGCAGCAGTTGTGGCAGTCGCTGGGGATGGCCGAACGGGCGCTGCAGCTGATCAGCGCGATGGTGGTGGCACTCGGCATGGTCTCGCTGGTGGCGCTGCTGGTCTCGACCCTGCAGGAGCGGCGGCGCGAGATGGCGATCCTGCGTGCCACCGGGGCACGGCCGGGTTACATCGCTGCCCTGCTGGTGGTGGAGGCGGTGGCGACCAGCGCGGTGGCCTGCGCGCTGGCGCTGGTGCTTCTGGTGGCCGCCAGCATTGCCGGGCGCGGCTGGGCGCTGGCCAACTTTGGCCTGTCGATCACCCATGTCTGGCCGGACGGCCGCGAGCTGGCCTGGGTGGCAGGCGTGCTGGCGATCAGCGCTGTGGCCGGGCTGGTGCCGGCGTTGCTGGCCTACCGGCGCACGCTGGCCGATGGCCTGTCGCCGGGAGGCTGAGCATGCGCTGGACGCTGTCGCTGCCGATGGTGTTGGCCCTGGCCGCCTGCGAGCGGCCGGCGGATACCGGTGTGCAGGCCTTGCCACCCTCGCCGGTTGTCGACCGCGCTGACGCTGCGGATGCGGCAGAGCAGGAACTGGACTGGTTGCAGATGATGCCGAAGGACGAGCTGGCCGCGCTGGAGCGGGGCGAGGGCCCGGAGGTCGAGCACAACGGCAACCGGCGCATGCCGCAGTTCGGTACGTTCCGTACGGTGGATACGGTGCTGCAGCGACCGGTTCGCCTGCCGGGTTACGTGGTACCGCTGGCCAACGCGCAGGACGGGCGGCTGACTGAATTCCTGTTCGTGCCGTACTACGGCGCCTGCATCCACGTGCCACCCCCGCCGCCGAACCAGATCGTGCACGTGGTGCTGCCACGCCCCATCGCGATGCCGGACATGTACTCGCCATTCTTCCTGGCCGGCACCCTGCGTGCCGAACGGCTGGATGACGATCTGGCCGGCTCCGCCTACACCATGCGCGATGCACAGCTGAGGCCTTATGAACCGTAGCCCCTTGTTGCTGGTGCTGGGATGCCTGTGGCTGGCGGGCTGTACGTCGCCGGGCGGCGATGCCGTGGCGGTCACGCCGAAGGACACACCGGCTGCAGTCGCTACGGACGCTGCCGCGATCAACCGTTGGGATGCGTTGCGGCCCGATGAAGTCACCTACCAGCGCCCGCCGCCGCAGATCGGCCTGTCACGCGGTGGCATGGATGGCGTGGGCGGACTGATCGACGACACCGGCTCCGGCACGCCGCCGGGGCAGGAGATCGACCATTCCAGCCCGGACCGCGCCAAGCAGTTCGGCTCCTCGCGCGTGGTCGACGCCGTCGACGGTCGCGCGGTCGATCTGGATGGCTACGTGGTGCCGCTCGGCACCAACGATGCAGGATTGGTGGATGAACTGCTGTTCGTACCGTTCTATGGCGCGTGCATCCACGTGCCGCCACCACCACCGAACCAGATCATCCACGTGACCCTGGCCACGCCGATCGCGCTGGGCGATCTGTGGGATCCGTACCGGCTTGCCGGCCGCCTGCAGGTGAAGCGTTTCGACGCGGATATCGCCAGCGCGTCCTACGATGCTGCGGCAGCCACGCTGACGGCGATCCACAACTGATGCCGCGGCGCTGGATCATGGCTGCCGGGGTGCTGCTGGGCGCAGTCGTGCTGCGGGTGTGGTGGCAGCGGCAGCGCGCCCCCATCGCGCCACCGGCGGTCGCGTTTCCGGCGCCTTCGTCCGACGCCAGCCAACGCATCGAACAGCGCCTGGGTGATGACCCCGCGTTTCGCAACGACGTGCTCTTCCTGCTTGCAGCAACATTGCGCGACCGCTGCCAGCCGGCGCAGGCGGGGCTGCTGGCGCGCATGGCCAATCGTGCATCGCTGCCGGTGCTGGCGGCAGTCAGCGCGGTGACCCAGCAGGACCCATCGCTGGACCGGCCGATCTACCAGTACATCCAGCATCGCGCCGATGCGACGCCGTGCGGGCAGCCGCTGCAGATGCCGTTGGCCGGTGGGCGCAGCATGGCCGTGGACATCGAACAGTATGCGCGCATGTTTCCGGACAGCTACTTCGACCCGCAACGCAGCAGCGAACCGCGGGATTTTGGTGGACTGTCGCTGCAGCAGCGCGCCGGCAATGCCTGTAACAGCGTGGTGTATTCGGTGCTGCCGCTCGGTGGCACCGACTGGCGGTGCAGCAGCCTGCGCGCGAATGCCCGTGCGCGCGTGCGCGGCCTGTGCGAGGACGAGCTGCGGCGCCAGCATGGGGGAACTGGCGGGGAACTGGACATGGCCGTGGGGAAGGGCATGCAGGCGGCGGTGGTATCGGCGATTGCCGCGCTGCCCGAAGACTGCCGGTAAACGTTCATCAGTAGAGCCAGGCCATGCCTGGCTGGCGGCGCAGTCGAGCAAGCCCGCCTCTACAAAAGCTGAATCGGTGGACTTCGAAGATCATAACTATACAGGACATCCTGTATAGTTATGGCCGTATTCCACCCCCGATCAGGTTCTCCCATGGCTTTGTCCCAGCCCTTGGCCGGTGCGCCGGCCCTGTCGCGTGCCCGTCGCTGGGCACTGTTGTTCACCGTCGCCGCCGGCCTGCTGCTGGTCACGCTCGACAACTCGGTGCTGTACACGGCACTGCCGACGCTGACCGAGGAACTCTCTGCCAGTGCCGGCCAGGCGCTGTGGATCATCAATGCGTATCCACTGGTGATGGCCGGCTTGCTGCTGGGCGCGGGCACGCTGGGCGACCGCATCGGCCACCGCCGCATGTTCCTGATCGGCCTGGTGGTGTTCGGCGTGGCCTCGCTGGCGGCGGCGTTCGCCGACACTGCAGCGCAGCTGATTGCCGCACGCGCGTTCCTGGCGGTCGGCGCGGCCGCGATGATGCCGGCCACGCTGGCGCTGATCGGCCTGAGCTTCCACGAAGAGCGCGAACGCAACATCGCCATCGCGATCTGGGGTTCGGTGGCCATCGTCGGTGCGGCGCTCGGCCCGATCATCGGCGGCTGGCTGCTGCAGCACTTCTGGTGGGGCTCGGTATTCCTGATCAACGTGCCGGTGGTGGTGCTGGCGCTGGTGGCCACGCTGCTGCTGGCACCGGAAGGCCAGCGCGACACCTCGCGGCCGTGGGACCTGGTTTCGTCGCTGCTGGCTCTGGCTGCACTGTCCGGCCTGGTGCTGGCGATCAAGTCGCTGATCGCTACGCCGCCGTCGTATGCGCTGGGCGCAGGCGCGCTGCTGTTGGCCGTCATCAGCGGTGCGGCGTTCGCACGCCGCCAGCAGCAGTTGCCGTACCCGCTGCTGGACTTCGCGATCTTTCGCAATCCGGCATTCCTGGCTGGCACGCTGTCGGCGGTGTTCACCCTGTTCGCGATGGCCGGCCTGCAGCTGGTTACCACCCAGCGCTTCCAGCTGGTGGCAGGCTTTACGCCGCTGCAGGCGGGCCTGCTGGTGTCGGTGGCGGCGCTGGGCAGCCTGCCCAGTGCGCTGCTGGGCGGCAGCATCCTGCACCGGGTGGGCCTGCGCCCGCTGATCTGTGGCGGCCTGGCTGCGGGTGCGCTGGGTGTGGGCGTGGTGGCCTTCGGCTTCCCGCACGGCCTCGGTTGGGTGGTCGCGGGCATGGCGATCACCGGCTTCGGCATGGGCTCGGCCATCTCGGTGGCGTCCACCGCCATCCTCAACAATGTGCCGGCACACCGCGCGGGCATGGCCTCGTCAGTGGAAGAGGTGTCCTATGAGTTCGGCGGCCTGCTGGCGGTGGCGACGCTGGGCAGCCTGAGCGCCGCGATGTACAGCGCGTTCCTGCCGGTCTCGGCCGATATGCCGGCGCTGGCCCGCGAGGGTTTCACCCAGGCGCTGCATGCCGCGCGCGAGAGCGGGCAGGGCGAGTGGTTCGCATTGGCTGCGGCGGCGTATGACCGTGGCTACCAGATCGTGCTGCTGGTGATCACGGCGGTGCTGGCGCTGGGCGCGACGATCCTGGCGCGCCTGCTGCGCGGCCGCGTCGGCAGCCGCGAGGGCGCGGCCGATCGCGTAAAATGAAGCGATGAGAACCAGCAAGCGCGATCGCATCCTCGACGCCGCCGTCAACGTGATCAATCGTGACGGCGTGCGTGCGGTGACCTTCGAGTCGGTGGCGGCCGAGGCCAAGCTGACCCGTGGCGGCCTGCTCTACCACTTCCCGTCGCGCGAGGCGCTGCTGCGCGGCATCGACGAGCACCTGGTGCAGGCCTGGGAGTCGTCGATGGAAACGCTGCTGGGCAAGCGTGCGGACGAAGCCTCGGCGCTGGAGCGTTACCAGACCTTCGTGCGCGTCTCGGCGCAGAGCGCTACCCGTGCCGAGCTGATGTTCATGCTCGAATCGGCCGACCCGGACGCCGATGAGCGCCCGTGGGGCCCGGCGGTACGCCGCTGGGCGCCGTTGCCGCCGTCGGCCGGGCTGAATGACCCGGCCGCGCTCGACAATTTCGTAGCACGGCTGGCCGCCGACGGCCTGTGGATCTACGAAGCGATGTACGAAGGGCAGCTGGATGAAGGCGTGCGCGCCCAGGTGGCCGAGCGCATCGCCGGGCTGCTGGCGAAGTCTGACGGCACGTCCAGTTGAGCGGCCGGTCGGCGCGCAGACATCGCCCGTGGTAGAGCCGACTGTTGGTCGACTGCTCTCCAATCAGACAGCGAAAACCCCGCGCTTCGCGCGATAGTCGACTGACAGTCGACTCTACCTCTCACCCTTTACCCAGCCTGGGCGGCGCTCGCGGCCAACCAGGCCCTGGGCGATGCCCCCAACCGCTTGCGGAACGCCTTCGACAACGACGCGGTATCGGCAAACCCCACCTCGACCGCTACCTGCTTGACCGCCACGCCGGCCCGCAGCTGCGCGCAGGCCAGGCTCAGCCGCCAGTCCAGCAGATAAGCGGCCGGCGTTGCCTGCATCACCTCCTTGAACACTGCCGCGAATGCGCTGCGCGACATGCCGGCGGTCGCGGCCATACGGGGCAGCGTCCATTCGTCCTGCGGCGCCCGGTGCATCGCCACCAGTGTGCGTGCCAGCCGTGCATCGGACAGGCCGCGCATCAGTCCATGACTGACGCCCGCTGCATCCGGGTGGTCGACCACCCAGCGCAGGATCTGGATCAGCGCCACCTCGAACAGGCGATTGGTCAGCAGCCGTGAACCGCAGCGCTGGCGATCGGCCTCGGCAAACAGCAGCTGCAGGGTGTCATCCAGTTCGCCGATGGCCGGCAGCGGCACCACCATGACCGGTGGCAGCGACTGCACGATCGGATTGCGCGCACCGCCATCGAAATCCAGCGTGGCGCAGGTGAAATCCGGGCCATCCAGCGGCGCGTTGAAGAACACATGGTGCAGCGGCTGCGGGTACAGCAGCAGGCTGGGGGTGTCGATCTTCAGCCGGGGCAGCGCGATAGCGCCGTCGGGATGGCGGACTTCCATTTCACCCTGGCGCAGGATGTGCAGGAAGGCACGACCGGGCTGCGGCTCGAAGACATGGCGCCCGCACAGCGGACCGCTGTGGAACAGCGCGGCCTGCACCCGGAAGCGCTCCAGCAGGGAGGAGAGACGGTCGGGTGGGGAGGTGTCGGTGGGCATGCTCATGGATGAATGGACAACATGTGTGGCTAATTGCGCCTGAAGCGTCCAGCGAGTCTACCTAGGATGAGCGGGTCGTCCAATCCCGGGCGCTTTCCCAAGGAGATCCACCATGTCCCGTGTCCCCCTGATCGATGCCGCCAACACCACCGCCGACCGCCAGGCCCTGCTGGGTCAGGTGCACGCTGCCTTCGGCGCCACCCCCGCCATGTTCCGCGCCGTGGCCAACTCGCCAGCCGCCCTGCAGAGCATGTGGGGTTCGTTCGGCGCGCTGGGCGGCGGTCGCCTGTCGCCGCTGCTGGGCGAGCAGATCGCCGTGGCCATTGCCAACCGAAATGCCTGCGAGTATTGCCTGGCTGCACACACCGCGCTGGGCCGCAAGGCTGGTGCCAGCAGCGAGCAGATGGCCGCTGCACAGATCGGTCAGTCCAGTGACCCGGCTACTGCCGCCGCCCTGGATTTCGCGCTGAAAGTGGTCGAGCAGCGTGCGCAGATCGCCGAGGGCGATGTGCAGGCGCTGCGTGCGGCCGGCTTTGACGATGAGCAGATCGTCGAGATCCTCGCCCATGTGGCGCTCAACCTGTTCACCAACTACGTCAACGTGGCGTTCGACGTGCCGGTGGACTTCCCGAAGGTCGCGCTGCGCTGAGTGCGATTTGTCCGGGTGGCCGAGTGCTGCCCGGACCTCGGCATCCAGCTCGGCGGCTAGGCGGGCTGGAAGGTGAATCCATGTTCGCGCAGGCCTTTGATGTAGCCACTCCCGTCGAACGCGTCCTCAATATCCAGTACTGCAAGCGTGGTGGATGCGTCCCCGGTCGCGGCGTCCACCGCATTGAGCCAGGCATCCAGCCGCAATGCGTCCAGCGCGAGCGCAGCGGCGGGCGTGTCCGCCGGCGTGTCGCCACTCGTGTCGTCCCCGTACATGGCAACGGCATCGCCCTGTGCCCAGGCCTGGGCCTGCGCGACGGCGATCCGCGGCAGCTGGCGCAGTCGCTGCACCTGTGCCGCAAACCGGGTGGTGTCATCGAGTACAGCGTGTGCCGGGGCACTGTCGCCATTCAACGGAATGTCGATGGTCAACTCAGCGCGTGGCACATGGTAGCGGCCTCCGGCTGCATGGCTGGTCCGGCGCAGCTCCTTGCAGAACACCTTCGGCGATTCCAGGCCGTGGCGGGCCATGATGGCCTTGCGCAGTACCTTGAGCGCGAAAAAGGGACGCAGGTGTTCCAGCCCGACAGACGCGATTCCGCTGTGCTCCACTGCCGCCTGCCATTCGGCATGGGCCTCGGCGGGGAGAAGATCGCGCAGCGTGCGGCCGTCCGCGATGCGGTGAACGATCGAGGCATCCGCCACCACCCGGCGCAGCCGGGTCAGCGCGCGCAGCCCAGAGCCTTGCCATGCGCCGCTGATGTCGACCTTCGGTCGTGCCAGAAGCGTGTTCGCCGCCGACGCAATGCGTCCCGCGTCGCCCAGCTGCGATGGCATCGCGCCGGGAAGCGCAGCAGGGACAGGGAGGAGCCACAGGCGTGCATCCGCACGCTGCGCGAGCCAGAGTGCAGGACCTTCTGCGCGGATCGTAGGTGCGGCAAGGGTGTCCGTCCTGCCCGCACCGCTGTTCCTGGGCGACACAGATACTGTCCTCACCGTGCGATGGACGGAAACGTCAAGCGACACGGACAGCAGTGAACGGGTTGGGCGGGCAGCCGTCTTGGGAATTCCTGCAGGGGAGGGGCCTCGGTTGGTGTAGCCGATGCTGGGCATCACAGCGGATGCCGGCTATCGGACAACGACGACATCGCTGGCCGTGCCTGCGCGCCCCTCGCGTGGGCGCTACCCTTCCGTACCGCTGTCGTTCTCCGTCACCTGCAAGCGCTCGGGATGGGTATACACATTGAACCCGCTCTCCCGCGCGAACCCGACCAGGCACAGGCCGGCACTGCGGGCCAGGTCGATCGCCAGCGCGGTCGGTGCTGACACTGCAGCCAGTATGCTGGCACCGGCGCGCACCGCCTTGCTGACCATTTCGTAGCTGGCCCGGCTGGAAATCACCAGCAGGCCGCCTTCGATGGCGTGTTCGTTGTGGTGCAGCGCACCGATCAGCTTGTCCAGTGCATTGTGGCGTCCGACATCCTCCCGCACCCAGCCGATGCGTCCACTGGCATCGGCCCAGGCCGCGGCGTGGGTGGAGCCGCTTGCCGCATTCATCGGCTGGTGCTGCGTCAGCGTGGCCAGCGCGCGCTGCAGAGCGGCGGGCGAGTAGCTGCGTCGCTCGCGGATCTGCGGCAGTGGGCGCAGCACTTCTTCCAGCTGGCGCGTGCCGCACAGGCCACAGCCACCACGACCGGGCAGCAGGCGTCCATTGGACGGGTCCAGGTCGGCACCGGGTGCCTCCTCAGCCACGGTCATCTGTAATTCGATGCCTTCCAGCTGCGGGCGGATCTCGATCGACAGCAGCTGCGAGGGGGTGTCGATCAGGCCTTCGCTGAGCGAGAAACCGAGCGCGAAGTCTTCCAGGTCGCACGGTGTGGCCATCATCACCGCAAAGGCGGCGCCGTTGTAGCGCAGCGCCACCGGCACTTCTTCGGCCACCACATCGACCTGCTGCTGTTGCCCCTCGTTGCGCCAGCGCTGCAGCGGGCGTTGGGCGGTGCCGGCAGGTGGGGTGTGCGGCGGGATCGAATCAGGCATGCAGCGCGTCCGGACAAGGGAGAAACGCGGGCGGGCCACCGCCTGCGGTTTCGAGGATAGCGCAGTGGTCGCGCGCAGACGCGGCTGTAACCGTTGCCATGGCAGGTTGTGCTGAAAACCGCCTGTACCCTCTGGCGAAGCCGCGCAGGCCGTGCTTGACTGTGCGGCTGGTCGTGCCATTGACGGCGCCGCCGGACCGCGTTGTGCCGATTGTTGCTGCGTTCCTTCCGTAAGGTTCCCGAACATGTCCGAGCAGAAACCGCCGCGTTACAAGCCCTACAACCAGCCTGCCGGCGGCTGGGGTGCCGCCGGTGCCACGGCCAAGGTGCTGCTGCAGCAGAGTGTGATCGGCAAGGGGTCAAAGGCGTTGCTGGCGATGAACCAGCCCGGCGGCTTCAAGTGCCCCAGCTGCGCGTTCCCCGATGCCGACGAACGCAGGAAGCTGGAGTTCTGCGAGAACGGCGCGAAGGCACTGGCCTGGGAAGCCACCCAGTTCCGCGCCGGCCGCGAGTTGTTCGCGCAGCACACCGTGACCGAGCTGATGGCGCAGACCGACTACTGGCTGGAGATGCAGGGCCGGCTGACCGAGCCGATGCGCTACGACGCAGGCACCGACCACTACGTGCCGTGCAGCTGGGACGATGCCTTCGCACTGATCGGCCGCCACCTGCAGGCGCTGGACAGCCCACACCAGGCCGAGTTCTACACCTCCGGGCGCACGCCCAACGAAGCAGCATTCCTGTATTCGATCTTCGTGCGCGAGTTCGGCACCAACAACTTCCCGGACTGCTCGAACATGTGCCACGAGCCGACCAGCCGCGGCCTGCCGCCGGCGATCGGGGTGGGCAAGGGCACCATCGTGCTGCAGGATTTCGAGCACGCCGAAGCGATTTTCGTGATTGGCCAGAACACCGGCACGAATTCGCCCCGGATGATGAGCAACCTGGTCGAAGCGCGCAAACGCGGCATCCCGATCGTGGCGGTCAATCCGATGCCCGAGCGCGCGCTGATCCGCTTTGCCGAGCCGCAGGACGTGGTGCAGATGGCCACGTTCGGTTCAACCGAGATCACCAGCGAGTTCGTGCACATCCGCATCGGCGGCGACCTGGCCCTGATCAAGGGCATGATGAAGGTGATGTTCGAGCGCGAGGCACAGGGCGAGCGCGTGCTCGACCATGGTTTCCTGTCAGAACACACGGTAGGCCTGGAGGCGCTGCGCGAAGACGTGATGGCGCAGGACTGGGACGAGATCGTACAGGTGTCCGGCATTTCGCAGGCGCAGATCCGTCGATGCGCGGAGATCTACATCCGCTCCAACGCGACCGTGATCTGTTACGGCATGGGGCTGACCCAGCACCAGTATGGCTCGCGCCTGCTGCAACAGGTCGCCAACCTGCTGATGCTGCGCGGCAACTTCGGCAAGCCCGGTGCGGGCATCGGGCCGATCCGTGGGCATTCCAATGTGCAGGGCGACCGCACTGTCGGCATCGACGAGAAGCCCAAGCCGGCCTATCTGGAACGCGTGCAGCAGGTGTTCGGCTTCGATCCGCCGCGCGAGCATGGCCATCATGTGGTCGAGTCGATCGAGGCGATGCTGGATGGCAGGGCCAAGGTGTTCATCGGCCTGGGTGGCAACTTCATTCATGCGGTGCCCGATACGCCTCGCGCGTATGAAGCGATGCGTGGGCTGGACCTGACCGTGGGCATCGCCACCAAGCTCAATCGAGGTCATCTGGTTCATGGCCGCGATGCGCTGATCCTGCCGGTAGTGGCGCGCTCGGAGCGCATCGTCACGCCGGCCGGCGAGCAGTTCGTCACCATCGAAGACGCGATGTCCAATGTGACGGCTTCGCGCGGCGTGCTCGAACCGGTCAGCACGGAGGTGCTGCCCGAGGTCGAGATCGTCTGCCGCATGGCGATGGCCGCACTGCCAGGCAGCAAGGTCGACTGGGCGCGCTGCATGCACGACTATGCGCCCATCCGCGATCTGATCGCTGCCGTGTACCCGGAGATCTACACCGGCTTCAACGAGCGCATCCAGCAGCCACGCGGGTTCCATCTGGACATTCCGCCGCGCCGCCGCGTCTGGCCCACGCCGAATGGCAAGGCCAACATCCTGGTGATGCCCGGCCTGGACGTGGACGATCCGGTGCACGATCCGGACATGTTGCGGTTGGCCACCGTGCGCTCGCACGACCAGTACAACACCACCATCTACAGCTACAACGATCGCTATCGCGGCGTGTACAACGATCGCATGGTGCTGTTCATGAACATCGAGGACCGGCTGGCGCGCGGACTGCAGAAGGAAGCGCTGGTCAGCCTGGAGACGATCAGCCGCGATGGCGTGCAGCGGCGCATCGAGGGCCTGACCGTACTGGACTACCCGATGCCGCGCGGCGCGCTGGCCGGCTACTACCCGGAACTGAACCCGTTGTTGCCGCTGGACTACTACGACCGCATCAGCGGTACGCCAGCGGCCAAGTCGATCCCGGTGCGGATGAGCGCGATGGTGGCGGCGATTGCGTGACACGCGCATCGGCTATCATCGGCGGGTGAACCTGCCTGGCCTGCTGCTGCGATGGATGCTGCTTGTCGCCCTGGTGCTGAATGCACCGGCGCTCGCGCTTGCCTCATCTTCGTACAGCGGGTCGGCCAATCAGGATCACTGCGCTGCACCGCACTCGGCCGGCATGGCGGCAGCCGGCTGCTGCGATGATGCGGCCCCGGCGGCCTGCCAGGGTGGTGAGTGTGAATGCCCGCCGGCCTGCCTTGGCATGCTGGCCACGTTGAGCGGAACGCCCGCCTCGCCGTGGCGCGAGGCGCCGGTAGGCGCCGGTTCCCAGCAACGCGCACCGCCACCGATGCCGGACCCATTGCGGCCCCCTATCGCGTGATTCCCTGCAGGCGCTCAAGCGCCTGCCGTAGCTGCTCGACCTTTCTCGACTCTGCCTGTGCCTTCGATGCGCGGGCGACGGGCCGCGTTGCCCGCCTCTGCAAAGGAATCACTCCCTATGAACCGTACTCTCTCGCTCGGCCTGCTGCTGGGCACCGTGTTGGCCACGACCGCCTGTGCACGTGCCGCCGAAGAATCTGCCGCCGCACCGGTCGCCAGCGCGGCACCAGTGGCACCGATCCAGGCCAGCCCGGCGAAAGTCGATCCGGCCTTGCCGGTGGCCATCGTGCACAAGACCGCCAGCTGTGGCTGCTGTGGCATCTGGGTCGACCACCTGAAGGCCGCCGGCTTCCAGGTCGATGTGCGCGACACCGATGACATGAATCCGATCAAGGTCCGCCTGGGTGTACCGGTCGGCAAGGCGTCCTGCCATACCGCCGAGATCGGCGGTTATGTGGTCGAGGGCCACATCCCGGCCGAGGACATCAAGCGCCTGCTGGCCGAACGCCCGGCCGCGCGCGGGCTGGTGCTGCCCGGCATGCCGGCCGGTTCGCCGGGCATGGAAATGCCGGACGGCTACGTGCAGCCGTATACCGTCGAGCTGGTGCGCACCGACGGCAGTACCGAACCGTTCGCCCAGCACGGACAGGGTGGCTGATGGACGGCGGGTGCCGGTCGTTCTGACCGGCACTCTTCGACGCGTCCTGTGTAGAGCCGAGCCCACGCTCGGCTGTGTTTGGCCGGCAAGCCGAGCATGGGCTCGGCTCTACGGGATCAGCGTGCTGCGGCCGTTTCCCTGGCCAACTGTGCGTCGAACTTCTTCTCGGCCGCATCCGCGTAGGCCTTGCAGTTCAGTGCCTTGTCGCTGGCCTTGCTGCCAGCGGCATAGTTCCAGTTGCTGGCGCCCGGATGCGGGGTCAGCAACAGGTCGCAGGGCAGGCCGCGCACCGTAGCGAAGCTGCGCCGGTAGTCCTCGACCAGGTGGGGATAGCCGGCGTTGCCCTGCAGCTGGTAGCCCGGCGCACTCAGGCTGTCGGCGTAGGCGATGCGCACCGGCTTGCCATCGCGGGTATCGGTCCAGGTCCAGGCGGTGCTGCCCGGGGTGTGCCCTGGCATGAAGTGTGCGGTGAACGCGATGCCACCCACCGTGACCACTTCGCCATCCATGATGATGCGGTCGGTGCTGGCCGGCGGAAAGGTGATGCTGTCGCCAAAGTGCAGGTCGTTGCTGCCCCCGCGCGCCAGCAGCACCGCTGATTCGGCGTTGGCTACCACCATCGCACCGGTACGGCGCTTCAGTTCTGCCACCGGGCCCGCATGGTCGGCATGCGCATGGCTGAGCAGGATCAAGCGCAGGTCCTGCGGCGCCACGTCGCGCACCTTCATGTTGCTGATGAGGTGGCTGGCCATCTGCGGCATGCCGCCGTCGAGCAGCACCGCGCCGTCGGCGGTCTGCACCAGGAGCGCGGTCAGGTCCTCAGTGCCGATCTGCCAGGTATGGTCGGCAATCTGCAGCGGCGCCATCGGCTGCAGCCAGGATGGGTCTACGGTGTAGGCCTGCAGCTGTGGCAGCGGTGAGTCGGCGGCAGTGACATCAAAGGCAAGTGTGGCAGTCAGGGCAAGGGTCGTCAGGCAACGGCGCATGGCGGAGAGGGGTCTGGATAGGGTCGGATGAAGCTAGCACGTACCCTGGACGGCCCGTTTCGCGAATAACTCATGGCTGCCATAAGGTTCGCCGCAGCCGATGCCGGGATTGTTCGCTTGCTCTGGACTGTGAATCCATCTGCACGGGCTGTTGCGCACGATCGGCCGGGGCTAGCCTGTTCCCAGGCTCAAGGAGGTGGACCATGCATGTGCTCATGGTGATGCTCGGCGGCGTGCTCCTGCTGGGCGTGTTCCTGCTGTTTGGCCGTCTCTGGAGCGTGGGCACCTCGCAGCTGCCCACGGCGCTGATCGCCTTCATCGCTACCTGGCTGCTGGTGGCCGTGGCCAACATGTGGGTGGGGGTCAGCAAGGCCGGTTACGCGGTACGCGAGGAGTTGCCGATCCTGTTGCTGGTGTTTGCCGCGCCGGCGCTGCTGGCCGGTTTCCTATACTGGCGCCTGGCGCGCTGAAGGAGTTCCATGCGTACCCGACTGCGCCTGCCTGCGCTGCGCCACCGTGATGGCCACCATGCCCGCGTGACCTACGAAGAACTGTTCTTCGATCTGGTTTACGTTTTCGCGGTCACCCAGCTCAGCCACCATCTGTTGCACCACCTGGACCTGGCTGGCGTGCTGCAGACCCTGGTGCTGTGGTTCGCGGTCTGGCTCGGCTGGCAGTACGCGTGCTGGGTCAGCAACTGGTTTGATCCGGAGGCGCCTCGCATCCGGGGCCTGTTGTTCGCCACCATGCTGCTGGCGTTGTTGATGTCCTCGTCCATTCCCGAGGCGTTTGCCGATCGTGCGTGGATCTTCGCCGGGGCGTACGCCACGATGCAGGTCGGACGCACCGCGTTCGTGCTGATCGAGGTCGGCCGCAACCATCCGTTGGCGCCGAACTTCCGCCGCATGCTGGCCTGGGTCAGCGTCTCGGCCTGCTTCTGGCTGGCCGGCGCAGCGGCCGAGGGCAACCTCCGCCTGGCACTATGGGCGGTGGCGGTGGCCTGCGAATACATCTCGCCGATGTTCGGCTTCGCGTTCCCGGGCATGGGTCGTTCGCACACCCGCGACTGGACGATCGAGGGCGGTCACCTGGCCGAACGTTGCCAGCTGTTCGTCATCGTCGCGCTGGGTGAGACGTTGCTGGCAACCGGGGGCGTGCTCAGCGACGTCGAGCATTGGAGCCTGGAAGTGGTTTCAGCGGTGTTGGCCACCTTCGCTGGCACGATTGCGATGTGGTGGCTGTACTTCGGCATCTCCAGCCGTGATGCCACAGAGGCCATCACCCACGCCGAAGACCCCGGACGGATGGGCGCCAACTTCCATTACGTGCACGCGCTGCTGATCGCCGGCATCATCGCCACCGCGGTGGGCAACGATCTGGTCATGGACCACCCGGCGGCGGCGGTCACCACGGTGTACGCCACCGTGATGGTGGCGGGCCCGCTGATCTACCTGCTGGGCAGCGCCCTGTACAAGCGCGTGGTCTATGGACGCGCGCCGCGCTCGCACCTGCTGGGCGCGGCGGCGCTGCTGGTGCTGGGCCTGGTGTTGCCCTGGATGCACCTGCTGGCCGCCGGATGGCTGACCAGCCTGGTGCTGCTGGGCGTGGGCGTGCTGGATGCGCGGCTGAAGCGGCGCACCCGGCCGCTGCCGGGCTAGAACCCGCCGCCGGTCTTGAAGCCACCGCCACCGCTGATGCCGCCGCCGCTGTGGAAGCTGCCGCCGCTGGAACTGGAACTGGAACTGGAACTGGAACCGGAGCTCGAGCTGGAACTCGAACGCGAGCTTGACCTCGAGCTGGAACTGCTGGAACCGCCCGAAAGCAGGTCGAACAGGCTGCCAGAGGAGCGGGTGGTGCTTTGGCTGCGGGGGGTGCTGAAGAAGGATGCGGCGACGGTGGCCGGGGCGGCGGACCGGTAGCTCGGCGCCTCGTAGGCCTGGCGTTCGATGTCTGCTGCTGCCTGGTAGCTCCTGCGCGCGGCCTGCAGGCTGTCCAGGCGCTTCTTCAGCACGGCCATTTCACGGGTGTGCTCAGCCACCATGCCGTCGATCTCGTCCAGGCGCAGGCGACTGCCATGGATGCGTTCAAGCACGGCATCGTCCTCGCCGGACGCGGTGGCGGCGACGCGGCGGTACAGGTCGTCCATGCTCTTGGCCGACAGTGTGCGCGCCAGCGCGGTGAGCAGGGCACCGCCTTCGGCATCGGTCCAGCTGCGGAAGCCATCGATCTGTGCCTGCTTGGCATCCACGGTCTGACGATGCAGCTGCTCGGCGAGGAGCGCCTGCGCTACTGCGCTCTGTGCCGTCTGCAGCTGCTGGCGCAGCGGGTCGCCACCAGCGCGGGCGAGGGCGGCATCGCGGGCCTGCTGAACCGGCTGGCGGGCGGCCTCCACGTCGTCGCGGGCGCGTCCGGCATGTTCCTGCAGATAGGGCGGAAGCTCGACCAGCGTGGCGTACTCGCGACGGGCACGGTCGAAGCCGCACAGCCCGGCCAGCCAGCCATCGACGGTGCGCACCAGCGGCCAGCCGCGGTACGCCGTGCTGCCGTAGTTGCGCCGGTGCAGGTACATGAAGATCGGGTCGGCCTGGTAGGCGCCGGCCTTGGCGTCATGCTCCGACTGCGCGGAGGCGGCCATCCGCTCCACCGTGTCAGCGCGCGCCACGGCCAGCTGCAGATCGTCCTGCAGGGCCCTGTAGGTGGGTTCCGCTTCCAGCGCGGTGTCCACCTGATCCTGAAGGGCCTGCCAGCGTCCACCGGCGGCGTCGCGCGCGGCAACGGCCTCCCGCGACCGCTGCTGCAGCGACTGCTCGATGTCCAGCAGTGCCTGCAGTTCGTCGGCCAGCACCGCCGCTTTGCGGTCACGGCGCTGCAGATCGGCGCTGGACTGCTGCAGCAGGTCCCGGGCCAGCATCGGCGGCGCATCGGTAGCGGCCTCGGCCTGCAGGCGGGCCAAGGTGTTGAAGTCGTCGCGGACTCCGCCGTGCAGCGCTTCCTGTTCCTTGATCAGTTCCCGGCACTGGTCGCCACGCGCGGCCAGTTGTGCCTGCACCTGGCCGATATCGGTTTCGACATCGGCAATCGCGTCGTTCAGGTCTCTCATGTCAGTTCCTTACCCATCACCATTGGGTGATGTAGCCACCGGTGGCGGGCATGCGGAACCGCGGCGACAGGCTGCCGCGCGGCTTGCTGCCGATCTGGTCGTCTTCGATGATGCCGTTGTCCTGCTTGTCGGCGGCAACGCGGTTGTAGGTGGCCTCGGGCACGCGTACGGCAAACACCGAGACCCGTTCCTCCTTGCCGGTTTCCTCGTTGCGGATCGGCAGTTCAACAGCGTTGCCGGCCTCGTCCAGCGCCTCGGTCACCAGGTAGTAGTTGCGGCCACCATTGGCCTTTTCGTTGTAGCGCCAGACGCCGGTGCGTTCATCGTCACGGTTGACGATGCGGTAGACTAGGGTCTGCGACAGCAACCCCACCAGCTGGCTGACCTCTTCCAGGGCCGGCCCGGCTTCGGCCAGCGTCTCGACCCGGATCAGGCGGGCGGCCTGCTCCAGTGCACGCTCGAAGCGCTTGCGGTCTTCGCCGGCGACACCGGTGGCGAGGCCATCGGCCTTGAGCTGGGCCAGGCGCTCGTTGAGCGCGGCCAGTTTGTCGGCGCTGCCGATCAGGTCCTTCAGGGTTGCTACCGCCTGCCCGGCCGCGGCGATGTCGCCCGCGCGCACTGCGACATCGCCGCCGGTGTAGGCGCGTGCGCGCACCAGCTCGGCATCCGGCGCCAGGCGTGCTGCCTTTGCAGCGGCGTTGGTGGTGTCCAGCAGCTCGCTGGCCTTGATCGCCTGGCCGAGGGTGTTCAGCCGCTCGGTCAGCGGAGGCAGGGTGTCCTTGGCCTGCGCCAGCAGTTGCGCCGCTGCCAGCCGATGCTGCTCCACCTGCGCGGCCGCCTGCTGGCCGGTGGCGCTGCCACCGCTGCTGAGCCGGGTGAGCTTGTCCTTGCGCACAAGGGTCGGCTGCGCGGCCAGTGCGGCGGGAACCTCGGCAAAGCGCCGCTGTGCCTCGACCAGCGCGGCCTGTGCGCCCTCGGTCAGCGGCTGCAGGCGCTCGCCGCTGGCGGTGGCACGTGGCAGCAGTCCCTGCAGGGCCTGTTCCTGTGCAGCCAGCAGGGCGCGCGCTGCGGCAGCCTCCTGTTGCTGTGCGGCCACCTTGTCGTTCAGCACCTGCACGTTCTTCTGCACGTTGCTCTCGTGCACGAACGCGCCGAAGCTGCGCGCCATCACCAGCAGGACACCGAGCATCAGCAGCACCAGGGCTACCATCAGCGCCCATTTCAGCAGCCGGCTGCGGTCGATCCAGCGCCGCGCCAGCCAGGCCTTCCAGCCTCGCGGCGCGGTGTAGAGGTAGCGCTGCTCACGCTGGGCCTGGATGCCGGCTTCGAGGATCTCGTCGGAGACCTCGATGCCCTGCGAGCGGTACAGCTCAAGCAGGCGCTGCTTCAGCGTCGCCTTGTCATGGCCGCTGTCGGCCAGCGCCTTCATTTCGGCATTGCGGTAACGCAGCTGGTCGACCACATCCATGGTCAGCAGCGCATCCTGCAGCTCGGCAGGGGCCATCGTCGCACTCACCTCAGCGCGACTCCGGGCTCGGCGGTGCCTGCAGCAGGGCGGCGAAACGCTGCTTGCCCTGTTCGACATACTCGGCGATCTCCGCCGAATCGCGGGTGGCCTGGCCGCGCAGCTGCTCGATCTCCTGCAGCGAGGTCTCCTGGAAGCGCACCACCGCGTCGACCAGCTTGCGCACCGAATCGACGCCGATGGTGGCGCCGTAGCCGGCCTTCAGCCCCTCGTGCAGCACGTCATCGCCAATGTTGGCCACCGCTTCCAGGCCCTTGGAGGTGCCCTCGGTCATCGCATTGAGCGCCTGCGTGGACTCGTGCAGGCCCATCTGCGTGTTGAAGGCCAGGTTCAAGGCGGTGAAGCTGGTTTCATTGGTGGAGAAGAACACCACCGAGCGCTCGTTGACGCGGCGCTTGATCTCGTGCGACTGGTGCACGCGCAGCATGATCGCCTCGGAGGTGGCGTAGTTCACCTGCAGGTTCTCGGCCAGGTCCTTGGCCAGCTGGTAGCGCGACTCCTCGGCCTGGTTGTTGCGCAGGGCCTCGTCGCGGGCCATGACCAGGCGGCCGGTATCGGCAGCATCGGCGGCCGGAACGGCCGACTCCACGCGCTGCTGCGCCTGCTTCAGCGCCTCGCGGGCATCGGCCAGCGCCTGCTCCTGCAGCTTCAACAGCTCATGGGCCTGGATCTCGGCATCCTTGATCGACAGGCGGAAGTCGCCGTACATCTCCAGCACGCGCGACTCGCGCTGCAGCTGCTCGGCCGAATCGCGGCTGACGTCCAGGAACGTGCGGCGGATCTTCTCGAACCGGCTCGGGATGTCGCCGCGGGTCACCTTCATCCACAGGTTCTGCAGGCGCTCGCCCATGTCGATCCTGCCGTCGCGCACCTGCTCGACCATGGTGCTGGCATCGTCACGGATGCTGTCGAAGGCGCGGATGATCTCGGTATAGCGGTCGGACACCTTGGCCGAGCTGATTTCATCACGCATCACGGCATTGAAATGCCCGGACTGCTGCAGCACGCGGGCAATGGCCACCACGCGGCCCTGGTCAAGGTTGGACAGCTGCGAGACCAGCGCGATGGCCGGAGCGTTGTTGTCCTGGGGAGCGGCCAGGCCCAGGCTGCGCAGCGTGGCCATGGCGCGGTCGAGGTACTTGATCGGCGCGGTAGCGGCCGGCGTGGCAAGGAGGGTGTTCTCGGACATTTCGACGGCTCCGGTCAGGGCAAGCGATGAGGAACCTGCCATGCGGAACGGGCAGGTTGCTGCGAAACGAAGGGGAGGGGAAGCAGCAGCCGTGCGGTGCACGGCAGGCGGGCCCGGTCAAGGGACGACGGCCCGGCAAGGGCGAGGGTGGTGTCCTGTTCACGCATGGCGCATTCCCTGCAGATCGCCCCCCTGGCGATTCCTCACCCATTGTAGCGGTGGTGATGGGCAGGTGAAGCCCCACCGATGGCAGGGTGGAGTAGCGTTGGCGCACGCTCATCCGTTCCGGCAAGCGAGGGGTCCGTGCAGAACGTACCGCAGTGGTTGATATGGGCCGGACTGTCTGCCGTGTTCGCGGCGCTGACCGCGCTGTTCGCCAAGGTGGGCGTGAAGGGTGTCGACTCGGACCTGGCCATGGCCATCCGCACCCTGGTGGTGGCGGCGGTGATCCTGCCGTTGGTGGTGGTCACCGGCAAATGGTCCAACCCGTTGCTGCTGCCGGGGCGCACCCAGCTGTTCCTGGTGCTGTCGGCGCTGGCCACCGGTGCGTCGTGGCTGTTCTACTTTCGCGCGCTGCAGAGCGGAGAGCTGGCCAAGGTGGCGGTGGTGGACAAGTTCAGCGTGGTGCTGGTGATCGTGCTGGCCTATCTTCTGCTGGGCGAGCGGCCCAGCCTGCGGGAGTGGAGCGGCATCGGCCTGGTGCTGGCCGGGGTGATCATGCTGGCCACGAAGAAGTAGCCGCGTTCAACCGACCAGAGGGGAGAGCAGGATGCAGGGTGAAGCACACGGTACGTTCGAAGTTGATCTGCGGCCGATAGGTGGCAACGACGGCCCGATCGCGGTGATGTCGATCAACAAGACCTTCGCCGGCGACCTGCGGGGCAGCAGCGTCGGCCAGATGCTGGCCTTCCGCACGGCGGTGCAGGGCTCGGCCGGCTACGTGGCGATGGAGCGGGTGACGGCCACGCTGGCCGGGCGCCACGGCGCGTTCACCCTGCAGCACAATGGGTTGATGACCCGTGGCACGCCCCAGCTGAGCGTGGTGGTGGTGCCTGATTCCGGCAGTGGCGGCTTGCTGGGCCTGGTCGGCACGCTGGAGATCACCATCAGCGAGGGTCGCCATGACTACCGGCTCCTGTACAGCCTGCCGGAAGAGCGCTAGCGCAGTTCCGCTGCCATCGCCGCGAGCCGGGCGACGGTGTTGAGATTGCGTGCCGTGCCCTGTGCCGAACCGGGAATACGCAAGCGCGAGTCGGCCATGCCGGCACCGTAGTGGATGAAGATCTCGCGCGTGCCGAGTGCGAGCTGTTCATCGCGCCGGCCGGTCACGCCGTCCAGCGGATCGGCAGGCAGGCTGCCGTCGAGGAACAGCGCGACCACACGGTTGCCGGCGGCCTGCGCAAACGGGTTGCGTGCCACTACGCCGGCGATCTCGTTGGCCGAGCGCACCAGCACGCCCAGCGGCTTGCCGGCGTACGCCTGCAGCCGTTGGGCGAGGGCCTCCCGTACGGTGGATTCATCAAGCCCGCTGCGGAACACCACATTGCCGCTGGCGATGTAGGTGCGGACATCGGCGAAGCCTGCGTCCTCGCACATCGCCACCAGTTCGCGCATCGGCAGCTTGCCGGTGCCGCCGACGTTGACCGCGCGCAGCAGCGCGACGTGGACGTTCATGGCGTACCCGCCTGCAGGCGGTCGTACATGCGCACCAGGTCAACCAGGGTGCGTGCGCCCATCTTGCGCATCACCTGCGCACGGCGCACCTTCACCGTGATCTCGCTGACGCCCAGGTCGCCGGCGATCTGCTTGTTGAGGCGGCCGCGCACCACGCCATCGACCACCTCGCGCTCGCCAGCATTGAGGGTGTCCCAGCGCAGCTGCAGCGCGCCGAGTGCCTCGCCCTCGCGGCGGCGCTGGCGGTCGATCTCGATGCCCTTGTGGATGGCATCAAGCAGTTCCTGGTCACGGAAGGGCTTGGTGAGGAATTCGATGGCGCCGTCCTTGATCGCGTTGACGCCCATCGCGATGTCGCCGTGACCGGTGATGAACACCACCGGCAGCTGCAGGCCGTGGCTGCTCATCGTGCGATGGAATTCAAGACCGCTCTGGCCGGGCATGCGCACGTCCAGCACGAGGCATGCCGGTGCGTCTTCCAGCGCGTGTTCGAGGAAGGCCTGGGTGGAGGCGAAGGCCCGCACCTGCAGGCCCATCGAGGCCAGCAGGTCTTCCAGCGCGGCGCGCACCGACGGATCGTCGTCGATCACGTAGACGATGGGTGCCGGGTCGGCGATGGGTGCAGCGGGCTTACGCATAGGGAGAGTCCGTGGCGATGGGCAGGTCGAACACGAAGCAGGCACCGCCGCCTGCGGGTCGTTCGGCACGGATCTGGCCGTCGTTGGCTTCGATCATCGAGCGGCTCAGGCTGAGACCCAGCCCCAGGCCGTGCGACTTGGTGGTCCAGAAGGCATCGAACACACGCTCGGGATGGTCGGCGGGCAGGCCGACGCCGCGGTCACGCACACTGAGACTGACCCGCTGGCCGTCACGCCGGGTCAGCAGTGACAGGCGCCGGTCGGCGGCGGGCACGGCTTCCATCGCGTCCACCGCATTGAGGATCAGGTTGCCGATCACCTGCTGCACCTGCACGCGGTCGGCCTGCACCGGTGGCAGTTCGGCGTCCAGCAGCAGCGCCACGGCCACGCCATGCCGGTCCAGCTCGCTGCGCGACAGCGCCAGCATTTCCTCCACCGCCTGGTTCAGATCGAAGGCGCGTCGTTCCGGTGCCGCGCCCTGGGTCAGGCCGCGGATGCGGGCGATCACGTCGCCTGCGCGGTGTGCATCGGCCAGGATGCGGGCCACGGTCTGCCGGGCCTTGTCCACGTTCGGTGGGTCCTGCGCGAGCCAACGCTGGCAGGCTTCGGCGCTGCTGGCGATGGCCGCCAGCGGCTGGTTCACTTCATGCGCGATGGAGGTGGTGAGCTCGCCCACGGTGGAAGCGCGCGCCACGCGCAGCAGGCGGCCCTGTGCTTCCTGCACGGCGGCCTTGGCCGCTTCCATGTTCAGGGCGAGGTAGGTGGTGATGCCGATCACCAGCATGCCGATCACCGAGTTGACCAGGCCGATGCGATAGGTGCCGAAGCGGGTCAGGAAGAAGCTCAGCCCGGTCAGCGCGATGCAGGTAATGGCCAGGGTGATCAACCCGCGTGCGCCCATCACGCGCGATGCGGCCAGGATGACCGCCGCGTAGAAGCAGGCAGCGGCAACCGCGTAATCGGTGACGGTGTCGATCAGGAAGATCGCCGCCATCACGACGATCAGGGCCAGCAGCACCAGTGGGCGGCGGGGCGACAGCGATGGCATCGGGACGGCTCCCTGGCGTGGGCGGAAAGGATAGCAAAGCCGCCATCGGTGGATGCCGACCCTGGTCGGCGTGCTCCTGCGCGGTGGGTGCCGGCTCCTGGTAGGTGCCGACCGTTGGTCGGCACAGCACTTGAACGGCGGGGCGATGAGGGTTTGTGCCGACCAACGGTCGGCACCCACCAAAGCGATGCACGGTGCACCCGGGGGGCATGAAGTTGCCGGCCAGCGGCCGGCACTACTCCTCCAGGCTGGCGTTCCAGAACCCCTGCAGCACGCCGGGCGTGGTCGCCAGCGTCGCCAGTACCGCATCCAGTTCGCCGGCATCCACCGTGGTGGCATACAGCACCGCTTCGATTTCCACGTCGCGCTCGCCAAACGGGCGCTGGTCCACCGCGCGCACCGGGTACTGCGCCTGCTCAAGCAGCAGCAACAGCTGGTCCAGTACCTCGGCCTGCTGCTCGCGCTGGCAGACCACGTTGATCGCATAGGTTGCCTCGCTGAACGCTTCCGGCAGCGGCTGCCGCTGGATGCGGTTCACCACGGGCCGAAGCAAAGTATTGGCGGCCAGCACGAACACCGCCGCGAGTACTGCTTCGGGCAGCAGCTTGATACCGGCACATGCACCCACCGCCGCCGATCCCCACAGGGTGGCGGCGGTGTTCAGGCCGGACACCTGGGCGCCGTCCTTCATGATCGCGCCGGCACCGAGGAAGCCGACGCCGGAGATCACATAGGCAACCACATGCAGCGGCGACGGCGGGCCGCCGTACAGGTCATGGAAGCGCACCGCCAGATCGACGAACACCGCCGCTCCCACCGCCACCAGCGTGTTGGTACGCAGGCCGGCGGTGCGTTGCCGCAGCTGGCGTTCCAGGCCGATGACCGTGCCCAGCACGAACGCCACCGACAGGCTGATCAGCGAGCTGAGCGTGGCGCCGGCGTTGAACACCGGCAGGTTCGGATTGATGTCCATTGTGTTTCTCCCTGGACAAAGCGGCGGGCGCTTACTGCCAGCCGTAACGACGGATGTAGAACCGCTTCAGCGCAGTGGTCAGCACCGCGTAGCCGAACAGGATCGCGACCAGGAACGGCCAGTAGCCGGCCGGCAGCGCCTGCAGCTTGAAGTAGTCGGCCAGCGGGCTCATCGGCAGGGCCACGCCAATGGCCATGATCAGGCCGGTCATCAGCAGCAGTGGCGGCGCGGCGATGCTCTGCAGGAACGGCAGCTTCGGCGTGCGGATCATGTGCACGATCAGGGTCTGGGTCAGCAGGCCGACCACGAGCCAGCCGGACTGGAACAGGCCCTGGTCGGACGGCGTGCGTGCATCGAACACGTACCACATCAGCGCGAAGCAGCTCAGGTCGAAGATCGAGCTGATCGGCCCGAAGAACACCATGAAGCGGCCGATGTCCGCCGGGTTCCACTTCAGCGGCTTGCGCACCAGCTCCTCGTCCACGTTGTCGAACGGAATGGCGATCTGCGAGATGTCGTACAGCAGGTTCTGCACCAGCAGCTGCAGCGGCAGCATCGGCAGGAACGGCAGGAAGGCCGAGGCCACCAGCACCGAGAACACGTTGCCGAAGTTGGAGCTGGCGGTCATGCGGATGTACTTCAGCATGTTGTTGAACGTGCGCCGGCCCTGGATGACACCTTCCTCCAGCACCATCAGGTTCTTTTCCAGCAGGATGATGTCGGCCGCCTCCTTGGCGATGTCCACCGCACTGTCCACGCTGATGCCGATGTCGGCTGCGCGCAGCGCCGGTGCATCATTGATGCCGTCGCCGAGGAAGCCGACCACCTTGCCCTGAGCACGCAGCTCGCGCACCAGGCGCTCCTTGTGCAGCGGCGTCAGCCGGGCGAACACGCGATGGTGGTGCAGCGCCCGCGACAGCGCGCCGTCGTCCATGCGCTCGATCTGCGGCCCGGTCAGGATGGTGTCGGTGTCCAGCCCCACCTGCGCGCAGACACGCGCGGTTACCAGTTCGTTGTCACCGGTGAAGACCTTGACCTCCACGCCATGCGCGGCCAGCGCCTGCAGCGCCTGCGCGGCCGATTCCTTCGGCGGGTCCAGGAAGGCCACGTAGCCTATCAGGGTCAGGCTACATTCGTCGGCCTGCGAATAGGCGGTCTGGCTGGCTGCGGTCTCCTTCATCGCCACCGCCACCACGCGCAGGCCCTGTTCGTTCAGTTCCTCGGTGGTCTGCCGCACCCGCGCCAGGCGGCGCTCGTCCAGCGGCATGTCCTGGCCGTTCTCGCGCACGGTGCTGCACACCGCCAGCATCTCTTCCACGGCTCCCTTGCAGATCAGCTCATGGTGGTCCTCGCGCTCGGAGACCACCACCGACATGCGGCGGCGCTCGAAGTCGAATGGGATCTCATCCACCTTGTGGTAGTCCTGCGACAGCCGCAACGAACTCTGCAGCTCCACGTGTTCCAGCACTGCGCGGTCCAGCAGGTTGATCAGCCCGGTCTGGAAGTGACTGTTGAGGTAAGCGAACTTCAGTACGTCTTCCGAATCGTGGCCGAACACATCGGTGTGGCGCTCCAGCGCGATCCTGTCCTGGGTGAGGGTGCCGGTCTTGTCGGTGCACAGCACTTCCATCGCGCCGAAGTTCTGGATGGCATCCAGGCGCTTGACGATCACCTTGCGCCGCGAAAGCAGCACCGCGCCCTTGGCCAGGGTGGAAGTGACGATCATCGGCAGCATTTCCGGCGTCAGGCCCACCGCCACCGACAGCGCGAACAGGAACGCCTCGGTCCAGTCGCCCTTGGTCCAGCCGTTGATCAGCAGCACGAACGGCACCATCACCAGCGCGAAGCGGATCAGCAGCCAGCTGACACTGTTGACGCCGGCCTGGAATGCGGTGGGCGCACGGTCGGTGGCGGTGCTGCGCTGGGCCAGGGTGCCGAAGTAGGTGCGGTTACCGGTGGCCAGCACAATGGCGGTGGCCGTACCGGACACCACGTTGGTACCCATGAACAGCAGGTTGTGCTGTTCCAGCAGGCCGGCCAGGCCATCGCCCGGGTGCGCGAATTTCTCCACCGGCAGCGACTCGCCGGTCATCGCCGCCTGCGCCACGAACAGGTCCTTGGCGTTCAGCACGCGGCAATCGGCCGGAATCATGTCGCCTGCCGACAGCACGATGTGGTCGCCGGGCACCAGTTCACGGATCGGCAGGTCCAGCAGGCGTGCCGGGCGACGGCTGTGCAGGCGCGCGCCGAAGTACTGGTCTGCCACATCCGCAGCCTCGGTGCCGGGATTGCGGCGCAGCACGCGCGCAGTGTTGCCGACCAGTGCCTTCAGCCGCTCGGCCGCTCGGTTCGAACGACCCTCCTGCACGAAGCGGATCAGCGTGGACAGCAGCACCATCGCACCGATGACGATCGTCGCCTTGATGTCCTCGGTCAGCCAGGACACCGCCGCCAGCACGGTCAGCAGCAGGTTGAACGGATTGCGGTAGCACTGCCACAGGTGGCGCCACCACGGCAGCGGCTTTTCGTGATCCACCTCATTGGGGCCGAGCGTGGCCAGTCGCTGCTCGGCCTCATGCGGACTGAGGCCATCGGCATGCGAGTCCAGCGTGGCCAGCAGCTCGGCTTCGTCCTGCTGGGCGAGCGTGACCAGGCCGGTGGTGAGCGCGAACGGCGCCGCTTCGGCGCTGCCCGGACCAAACCCGGCTTCGGGCATTGCGCGGCGGCGGAACAGGTTGCCTGCGCGACGGCTGCGCAGGAAGGCGTTGAACCAGGCGTTGAGCAGGCTCATGGGACGCTCCTCGAATGTCAGAGCCGGCCGCAGCCGGAACACGAACGGAATGGGTGAGACAGATCAGGCGTGGCGCATCGCAAGCACTGCCGGAGACCATGGCTGCATGTGCAGCCGCTGGCTGCCACCGATGCACAGTGGCTTCATCGCATCGCGCAGGGGATAGGGCAGATGACGCAGCACAGTGATGCGCTCGCTGATCGGCAGCAGCGACAAGGCGTCGGCCACCACGCGCGGCGAACCGAGCGACAGCGAACGGGCAAACATGACCGGGCCGTATTGCAGCAGCTGGCTGCGCAGGGCGGCAACATCGCGCTCGCCGATCAGGCGGCGCAGGGTGATGTAGAGGATCTTGTAGGACATGGGGGCGATCTCCAGGCAGGCGGCGCCTGGCGGTCCCCCGTCACTCAGGCAGGCAGGGACCGGCGGGCAGGCGCCAGGAACAGGCAACAAGCGGTGATCCGGGGTGCGGCGCACCCGGCAGGGTCGGGGTCCATCTGCGTCTCCATGAGGGAAAGGTGCCAGCCAGGGTTGCCCTGGCCAGTGGTGCTATTGTCCGCCCCTGAATGGGACAGGCCTAGAGACTCGTGGGTTAGCCCGGCTATACCTTGGTATAGCCGGGCATGCACAGCGCCAATCGAGGGTTCAGTGATGGATCAATGCGAAGCGCTGGTCTGCTTGCACACGTCGTACTCGCCACGGGTCAACGTCTTGTCACGGTCGGTATCGCAGGCATGCAGCCGTTCGGCCCAGTCCGGTGCTATTGCATCGACTTCCGCCAGGGTGACGATGCCGTCCTTGTCCCTGTCCAGCGACTCGTACGGCGGTATCAACTTCACTTCGGTGACGTCCTCGGCGGCGGTGGCCTTGCTCGCCTCCTGGGTCCTGGAACAGGCACCCAGCAGCAGGGCCGCACAAAGCGAGAGTGCAATGGGAAGGTAGCGACAAGCGATCATGGCGTGCTCCTGAAGAGAAGGCGGACTACCGGTGCGGTGGTCACGGCCGGATCTTCTGCGGGAGGCTGTAAGTGGGCTGCGAAGAATGGGGCCCGTGGACCGTTGCCGGTGGGTTGCCATTCACCGGGCCACGCAGCTACGACTGCGCGGAGACGCCTGGGCGAGGTGGCTCGACGGAGACGGCTCGGTAGAGTCGACTGCCAGTCGACGATCGCGCGCGGCGCGGGGCTTTCAGCTTCCTGCCAAGAGCAGTCGACTGACAGTTGACTCTACCTTCCTACGGTGGAATGCCGGCCAGCGGCCGGCACTACCCTCCCTTCAGAAGCGGTCGGCAAAGGCGTCCGTGGCCCGCACAAGCGCATCCACCGTGGCCGGCTCGTTGGCACTGTGGCCGGAGGTCACCATCTCCAGCCGCGCTTCCGGCCACGCCTTGGCCAGGTCCCAGGCGCTGCGCGGCGGGCAGATGATGTCGTAGCGCCCCTGCACGATCACGCCCGGCAGGTGGCGGATGCGATCCATATCGCGCAGCAGCTGGTCCGGTTCCAGGAAGATGCCGTTGCGGAAGTAGTGCGCCTCGATGCGGGCCTTGGCCAGTGTGTCCAGCGGGTCATCGGTGGACTCGGCGTCCACATCATGCTGCAGGGTGGCCGCGTTGTCTTCCCAGCCCAGCCAGGCCTGCGCGGCTTCGATCCGGATCGCTTCATCCGGGCTGTCCATGCGGCTCCAGTAGGCTGCGATCATGTCGCCGCGCTCGGCTTCCGGAATGTAGGCCTCATAGCGGTCCCAGCGCTCCGGGAAGATCCAGCGCGCACCGCCGTTGGCCTCGGCGAACCAGCGGTTTTCCATTTCGCGGCCGAGGAATACGCCGCGCACGATCAGGCCGGTGGCGCGCTCGGGATGCGCCTGTGCGTAGGCCAGTGACAGGGTCGACCCCCAGGAGCCGCCATAAACCAGCCAACGCTCGATGCCCAGGTGCTCACGCACCTTCTCGATGTCGGCCACCAGGTCCTGCGTGGTGTTGTCGCGCAGCTCGCCGAACGGGGTGGAACGGCCGCTGCCACGCTGGTCGATCAACACAATGCGGTAGCGTGCCGGATCGAAGAAACGGCGATGGGTGGGCGAAATGCCCGCGCCTGGGCCGCCGTGCAGGTACACCACCGGAATGCCGTCCGGTGTGCCGCACTCTTCGACATGCAGCGTGTGCAGATCGCTCACCGGCAGGGTGAACTCGCGGTAGGGTTCGATGGCGGGGTACAGGGTGCGCATGGCAGGTGTCTCACAAGCTGGGGCGGCCAGCATAGCGCCGACACCTGCAGGCTGCAGCGACGGGCTCCTGCTCGGCGCTGGAAATGGGCTGGCCGATGCGCATAAGCTTCCGCGATGCAAGCGACCACGACCGGGACGTCAACCTTCAACTTCACCCTCTGCAGCGGCGCGCGCGAGCTGCTGAAGTGGATCGCACTGCTGGCCATGATCGGTGATCACGTGGCCAAGGTGGTCTTTGGCGGCTACGTACCGGTGGTCAGCGAACTGGGGCGCATTGCCTTCCCGCTGTTCGCGCTGGTGATGGCCTGCAACCTGGCCCAGCCCGGGGCCGACCTGCGCAAATCGATACGCCGGCTCGCGTTGTGGGGGCTGATCGCGCAGCCATTGCACGCATTCGCGTTTGGTTCCTGGCTGCCGCTCAACATCCTGCTTACCTTCACTTTGGCGGTCGTGGCCGTTCATGCGCTGGCGAACCATCGGCCCGTTCTGCTGTTGCTGGCTGCCGGCGTGCTGCCGATGTTCGTGGATTACCAGTGGGCGGGTGTCGGCTGCGTGCTGCTGGGATGGATCGCGTTCCGGCATCGCGCGTGGTGGCTGCTGCTGGTCGGGCTCGCAGCGGTGTGCTGGGCGAACCACAACGGCTGGGCATTGCTGGCCGTACCGGTGGTGCTGCTGGCCGCGCGGGTGACATGGCCACTGCCGCGCTGGCGGTGGGCGTTCTATCTCTACTACGTCGGGCACCTGGGGGTGCTTGCTGCGTACGTGCTGCTGCGCGCCTGATTTGTCGCTGCAGGGTGGCGGCTATCGTCCCTGTCCGATGGAACGTGCTCGATCCTGCTTCCACGATGCGGCTTCCGGCCGCGTCCGCGGTCGCGCAACCACGCAAAGGAGCACTCCATGAGCATTGAACAGATCCTGTACACCGCCCAGGCCACCGCCGTCGGTGGTCGCGAGGGCCACGCCACCTCATCGGACAGGATGCTCGATATCGCGCTGTCCACGCCGGCAGAACTGGGTGGGACTGGCGGGACGGGCACCAACCCGGAGCAGTTGTTCGCCGCAGGTTACTCGGCGTGTTTCCTCGGCGCGCTGCGCCATGTCGCTGGCCACGAGGGCGTGAGCATCCCCGACAATGCTTCGGTTACCGGTCGCGTTGGCATCGGCCCGGTCAGCACCGGCTTCGCCATCGACGTCGCGCTGACCATCTCGTTGCCGGGCGTCGACAGCGAGCAGGCACGTGATCTGGTCAGCAAGGCCCACGTGGTATGCCCGTACTCGCATGCCACCCGCAACAACATCAACGTCGCGCTCATCGTAGCCTGACCCAACCGCCGCAGCGGGACGCGCCCGCTGCGGCCTTCGGGTTTACCCCGGCGCCATCCAGTCCAGTGGTGATGCCGCGAGAAATGCCTGCACCGTGCTGTACAGCGCGTCCGACTGTGCAGCGCTCCCATCCAGCCGGAACTCACCCAGCACGTGCAGGGTGCCGGCGCCGTCGTCATCGTTGCGATGCCCGGCAAGCAGCACCGGCACCCGCGCCAGTCGCGCAAGCCGCAACGGTGCGGGGTGACGATGGCCCGGCAGCGCGGAACGTACCATCAGCAGCGGATCCAGCAGCGCGATGATCGTGGCGCCACGTTGCAGCTGCCGCCAGCCCTGGCCGGGCATGGACGATGATCCGATGTCCAGGCGATGGCCCTGGCCCTGCAGTGCCGACAGGATTCGATGCTCGGCCGACCCTGGAGCGTGCGGGCAGCGGATGAAGTAGTGTGCCGGCGCACCCGGCCGGTCCAGCACGGCGGCGATGGCCAGTTCGACATCACCGGTGGGTAGCACGCAGACCACCCGGCGCCTGCCGGCTCCTGCTGCCCAGAGCGCCTGGGGGTCTTTCCAGGTGATCAGGCGCGCATGCCGTTTCACGGCGGGGAAGGGGAGTGAGCGCAGGTGGCGCAGGCGCATGCGCCGCAACCACGCATGTGCCAGCATGATGCTGCCCAGTCTGCTCGCCGTGCCGGCGGGCAGGCCGACCTGTTGCAGGGCGCTACAGGTGCGCTGGTAGCGACGGGTCTGCAGGCAGGATCCCAGCACGGCAGAGATCTGGCAGGCGACGCGCCGTTGCTGCGACGGTGACAGCAGGCGCGCGGCGAAGCCGCCCAGGCGCAGGCTGGCCTGATCGAGTGCATGCCGGCTGAGCAGCCGCAGCAGCCACCAGCGTTCGCCCATGCGTCGTGCCCACATTGCCGTCTCTCCGCGCCCTGCCGTTTCGAGATGACAGGGTTGCGGCGGGCGCAATGGACAGGAACCGGACAAGTACGAATTGTGGGTTGGCGTGAATAGTGGGGGGAATGCGACACCCCAAACCCCGAAATTGGACATCGTCCTACATCGACGCGGGCGCCGCCGACGCATGCTGGCTCTCCTTTCGAGTTACGCGAGCGCACCGCGCCGCCTGTTGCCATGCCATCGTCCCGTCCAGCCATTGCAGCGTCCCTGTATCGCCTGCACGCCCGTGCCGGGGCGGGTCCGGCCGATGGCGGCGAGCTGCAGGCACTGCGGCGCTACCCGCGGCGGCTGATGCTGGCCTGCGGGGCGGTACTCAGTCTGTTGTCGATCAGCGTGCTGATCACGCTTATCGTGGTGCAGGTGAACGCCTACGAGGCCCGGCGCATTGCCGATTTCCGCCGGGCCCACAACGCGTTGCAGATCCAGCTGGCGCGACAGGATGCCAGCTATGCCCGCCTGGCCAACATGGCCGAGTACGCCTGGGGCCACGACGTACGGCTGGGCCAGTCCAGTTCCGATGCCATGTACCTGGCCTATCTGCAGGGTGGGCAGCGGTTGGTGGTGGTGGCTGACGACAGCAGCCGCCCGCAGATGGCGCTCGGCCTGCAGACACTGCAGTGGCAGCCGCAGGAGCTGAAGCGCTACCTGCAGCTGAGTGCCGCCGTCTCGTTGATCCAGCGCCTGACCCGAACCTCCGATGAAGGCGAGCCGGTGGGAGCGTCCTACTTCTTTGATCCCAGTGGACAGTATCTGTCACTGGACAAGGGGCTGACCGAGCGCAGCCTGGCCGACGCACTGGGCACGCGCTCGCGCGACGAGATCTTCGAGCACCTGCGGGCTCCGGCGCAGCTGCTGGCCCCCGCCTCGCTGCATGACCAGGTGCCGCTGCTGGAGAGCCTGGCACGCAGCGACGCACCGCAGCGCACCTTCGGCCGCCATCCGATCACCGGCCAAGCCTCGCTGGTGTCGGTGTTCCAGGCCAGCGCCGGAGACGCACCCATTGCCACCTTCGTTGCGTACGAACCGCTGGCGCGCTTGCAGGCGCTGCTTCGCCGCAACAGCCAGGGCCACCTGATGCTGCTGGACCGTGACGGCCTGCGCGTGCTCTCCAGCCACGAGGATGCACGTGATGTCAGCGGCGCCGACGCCGACTGGGTCCTGCTCGGCAATGCCACCCGCGCACGCTTTCACAACGGGCGCTTCACCCTGGCGCTGGCGGTGAATGGCACGCCCTGGACGCTGGTGGAAACCTACCGCTGGCGTGACATCCTGCGCGGCATCGCGCCGATGCTGCTGTCGGGCGGCGCCTCGCTGATCGCCGCGCTGGCCGTGCTGTGGATCTTCCTGCTGTGGCTGCACAAGCGCATGTACATGCCGGCGCTGCGCCAGGTGAAGGCGATCTACGCGCGCGACCAGCGCCTGCGTCTGCTGCTGGACTATGTTCCAGTCGGGGTCGCGCTGCTGGACGCCCGCAGTGGTGAGGTACAGGACCTCAACAGTCCGTTGCAGCGGATGGACCGCGCCAGCGGTGGCCGCTTGATTCCACAGCTGCGCGCCGCGGTCGAGCAGGCTGATCTGGCCGATGGCCCGGTCATCCTCAGCGGTGAGCTGCCGCTGGCCAGCGATCCGCAGCAGCGACTGTTCCACCGTACCCACGTCCACTGCGGCGGGCACGCGTGGCCGGGAGGCGTGCTGCTGATGGTGGAAGACACCAGCGAGGACATGCGCGCCCTGCTGGCCGAGCAGGAACTGACCGCCGCCGCCGAATCACGCAGCCACGCCAAGTCGAATTTCGTGGCAGCGATGAGCCACGAGATCCGCACGCCGCTGCACGGCATCATCGGCCATCTGGAACTGCTGGCGCGCGGGCCGCTGCCGCAAGAGTCGATGGAACGGGTACTGCGCCTGCGCCAGTCGACCGATTCGCTCATGGACATCATCACCGACGTGCTGGACCTGTCGCGCATCGAGTCCGGCCAGTGGACATTGACGCCCGAGCGGTTCTCACCGGCGGCGATGCTCGAGCGGGTGGCGCTGCTGTATGCCCCGATGGCCAATGCCAAGGGCCTGCAGCTCGATTGCGTGGTGGGCGCCGACGTGCCGGAAGGTGCCGTGGCGCCGATGGCGGCGATCGAGCGGGTGCTGCGCAACCTGGCCAGCAATGCGCTGAAGTTCACCGCGTCCGGTCGCGTGCAGCTGGGTGTGTCATGCCGTCGCGAGGCCGCCCAGGCCTGGCTGCGTTTTGAGGCAACCGATTCCGGCATCGGCCTGAGCCAGGCAGAGTGCGACCGCCTGTTCCAACCCTTCGTGCAGGCAGACACCACCATCCTGTCGCGATTTGGCGGCTCCGGGCTGGGCCTGGCGTTGTGCCAGCAGCTCTGTGAGCGCATGGGCGGCCGGATCTGGGTGGAAAGCACGCCTGGGGTCGGCAGCCGTTTCGCGTTCGAAACCCCGCTGGCGACCTCGGTCACGCAGGTCGCGGCCGTACCACTGGCAGGCCGGGTGGTGGGCCTGTTGGCCGCTGCCGGGCCGTGGCGCACCGAACTTGAGCGGCGGCTGCGCGGCTTCGGCGCACAGGTGGTCACACCGCCAGTGCTGGCACAGGCCCCATGGCTGGAACTTCCCGAGGAGGCGACGGTGGTGATGTTCGAGCCTGGCCCGGGTGAATGGGAGGGGGTGTTGCGCTCCGGCCGTGCGTGGGTGCGGGTCTGCCGCGAAGGTCCGCTGCGTCCGCAGTGGCAAGGGGAGGGGCAGGTGGTGTCCTGCTATGCCAGCGAATCGCTGTATCAGGCTCTGGTTCAAAGCGAGCCAGAACCGCCAGTCAATGTCGCAATCGGATAAATTGCATGGGCACCCACGTCAGGATCAATGTCATGGCAGGTTCCGGAACCGCGCCCACCGCAGGAAGCTCGGCTGCCGCAGCGCGCCTGGACGACCTGCGCCGCCTGCGCAAGCGCCTCCTCATCGGCGGCGGCGCCCTGATCACCGTGCTGGTGTTGCTGGCGGCCATCGTCAGCTCCATCGCCGACGTGGAAGAGTTCCATGGCCGTGAACGGCAGTCGTTCATGGAAGCCCGGGCTGCGATGGACTACTTCCTGTTCCAGCGTGACCGCGCGTATGCCACGGTGGTCAACGGCAACGACGTGCTCTGGCGCGACCAGCGCCCGGTCCTGCAGCACGCCGGCGCCGCGCTTGCAGAACGCTTCCATGCGCAGGGCGAGGAACTCCTGGTGCGTGCCGAGGGCCGCACGGCCGTGCCGTGGCTGGTGCTCGGGCTGCAGGACAACCCGCTGCCAGCGCACGAGCTCAGTGCCTATCTGGGCATGATCGAGGTCTATTCGGCCTATACCGCCGATTCGATCACCTCGCAGGAGGCGCCGGGCTCGGTGACGGTCTATGCCTACGAGCCGCAGGGGCGGTTGCTGGCCGTATCCAATCTGCGCGATGAGGCGCAGCTGCTTCAGACCCTCGGCGTGGCCACGCGCCAGCAGGCGTTTGCGCGGCTGCTGCGCGACGAGCCCGACGTGCGGCGGCTGGCGCCGCGGCCCGGCCCGATCCGCTCGGCATCGCGCGAGGGGCGGCTGCGCTCGCACTTCGCGGTGAACCCCTTCAACGGCCAGGCCTCGCTGGTCGGCACGTTGACCATGGCCGAAGGCACCACGCCGTACTTCCGGCGCGTCGTGTTCGAGTCCATCGATACCATCCGGGCACGCCTGGAGGCGCGCGAAGAGGGCCGCTACCTGGTGGCCACCGGCGACCATCGCGTGGTGCTGAGCAGCGGCGGGCTCACCGCTGACGAGCAGGCGCTGGCACTGGCCGCCGTGGCCAGTGGCCTGGGTACCAAGCCGGTGCGCCACTATGCGAACGGCCGCTTCATCCTGGCCTGCGCGCTGCCCGGCGTGGACTGGACGCTCAGCCACGTCTACGACTGGTCCGATATCTGGCAGGCGCAGGGCAACTACCTGTTGATCCGCTGGATCAGCGCGCTGCTGATCATCGTTCTGTTGTGGTGGCTGCTGCGCCGTATTGACCGGCGGGTATTCACGCCGGCGCTGGCCGATGCGTCGCGGGTCTACGAAAGCGAGGCGCTCAGCCGCGCCATCATCAGCACCGCGCCGATCGGCCTGGCGCTGCTCGCGCGCGACAATGGTCGTCCGCTGCTGGAGAACGACACCGCACGACAACTGGTGCAGGTCACCCAGCATGACAGCACGGCGGAGGGCGAGGTGGCGCCGCTGTACGCACGCCTGGCCGAGGCCGGGCGCGGCGTGCAGGGCGACGAAGCACTGGACCTGCACTGGGCGGCCGATGAAGGCAGTACCACCCAGCTGCAGATCAGCCTGGCGCTGGCCAGGTATCACGATCAGGCGGTGTGGGTGTGTGCGCTGCGCGATGTCACTGCGCAGGTGGAGCTGGAAGAGAACCTGCGTCGCGCACGCGAAGACTCCGAAGCGGCGCGGCAGTCGGCGGAAGCCGCCACCCGTGCCAAGTCAGCCTTCGTGGCCACCATGAGCCACGAGATCCGCACGCCGCTCAATGGCGTGCTGGGCCACCTGGAGCTGCTCGGCCGGTCGCCGCTGCAGCCGGGCCAGCGCGAGCGGCTGGACCGCATCCGTTTCTCGGCCGATGCGCTGATGCGGATCATCAGCGACGTGCTGGATTTCTCCAAGATCGAAGCCGGGCAGCTGGATGTCGAGCTGGCGCCGTTCCCGCTGCGGCCGCTGATCGAGAGCGTGGCGCTGCTGTACGCGCCCGACGCACTGCGCAAGGGCGTGCGCCTGTACTTCGCGGTGGAGGCGCCGGCGGGCCAGGACTGCATCGGCGATGTGCACCGGTTGCGCCAGATCCTCAACAACCTGGTCAGCAACGCGGTGAAGTTCACCGCCTCCGGCCGCATCCTGCTGCGTGCGGAGCTGCTGATCGACGGCGCCGCCCCGCAGCTGCGGGTGCAGGTGGTGGATTCGGGCATCGGCATGACCGACGAACAGGCCCGGCAGCTGTTCCAGCCCTTCCAGCAGGCCGATGCCAGCGTTTCGCGCCGCTACGGCGGCAGCGGCCTGGGCCTGGCCCTGTGCCAGCAGCTGGCACAGGCGATGGGCGGCCAGGTGTCGGTGCAGAGCACGGTAGGCGTAGGCAGCAGCTTCACCCTGCAGTTGCCGGTGCGCACGCAGGCTGCCACGGCGCCGCTGCCGCAGCCACTGCGTGGGCGTCGTAGTACCCTGCTGTCATCGTCTCCGGAATGGCGCAGCGAGTTCGAGCGACTGTTGGTGCAGTGGGGTGCGGCAGTCACCGTACTCGATCATCCGCAGGCCGGGACCGGCGGCGACGTGCTGCTGATCATCGGCGATCACCGCCCGTGGGATCGCGAGGAAGAACGGCAGCTGGCCAGCGCCCATCACCATGCCGTGCTTGCGCATGCACAAGGCCCGTTGAATCCCGAGCAGCGTGGTGACTATACCGAGGTGACCTGCTACGCCAGCGACGCCCTGCTGCTGGCGATCGGCGCCGACGAACCCATCATGCCGGCACCGCAACCGACGCGTGCCACGGCGGTGGACGCGCGCGGGCGGGTGCTGCTGGTGGAAGACAATGCGGTGAATCGCGAGCTGATCCAGCAGCAGCTGGAAGAGCTGGGGTTTGCCGTCGATGCGGCCGAGGACGGCCGCGCAGCACTGGCGATGTGGCAGGACGATACCTACCTGGCGGTGCTGACCGACATCAACATGCCGGTGATGGATGGCTACGCGCTGGCGCGCGAGCTGCGCAGCCGGGGCCACTCGCTGCCGATCCTGGCGATCACCGCCACCGCGCTGGCCAGTGAGCGCGAGCGCTGCCTGGCGGCCGGCATCGACGACCTGCTGCTGAAGCCATTGAACCTGGACCGGCTGGAAGCCGGGTTGAGCAAGGTGCATGCGCGCACGCCGCGCCCGGTGGCATCGGGCATTGCCGCCGGTGGCCGCAGGGTCTCCGCCGCGATCCGGCGCATCTTCGTCGAGACCGGCGACAAGGATCTGCAGGCCATTGCCGAGGCGCGCGCAGCGAACGACCCGCAGCGCCTGCTGGAGCGCGTGCACGCGTTCAAGGGGGCACTGCAGATGCTGGGCGAAACACTGTTGGCCGAGCAGTGCGGGGCGGTGGAAGCGGCATTGCGTGACGGCGTGCCGGTGGCAGACGTCACGTTGGATGAACTGCAGCAGGCGCTGCACGTCCGGCTGGAGGAGTATCGCCAGGCTCTGGAGGCGCAGCCATGAGCGGCCGCCCATGCCGCCGCGCGGCGGCGTGCTCAGCCTGCCGGCGCATCCAGGCCCAGGTCCGAGGCGAACTTCAGCAGTTCCGCATCGCGCTCCACGCCCAGCTTGCGCATGGCGTTGATCTTCTGGGTGCTGACCGTCTGCTTCTTGCGGCCCAAGCGCTCGGCGATCTCGGCCACGCTCAGCCCCGAAATGAACAGCGCCACCACTTCCTGCTCGCGCTCGGACAGCGCGGTCACGCGGCGCACTTCCTTGCGCTGCAGCAGCTCGGCCACGCTGGGCGAGAGATAACGGCGATGCGCGTACACCGCCATCACCGCTGCCTGCACGTGGTGCAGGTCGTCGCCCTTGCTGAGGATGCCGGGCACGCCCAGCGCATCCAGGCGGTTGAGCAGGCTGGGCTGTTCCAGGCCGGTCATCACCACAACGCGCAACTGCGGGAAGTGCGTGCGCAGGTACGCCAGCAGCTCCAAACCATCGCCGTGGATGCCGCCCGGCATCGCATAGTCGGTCACCAGCACGTCGCAGGGCTCGCGTTCCAGCAGGGCCACCAGGCCGGTGGAATCGGTCGCCGCGCCAATGCAGTGGATCGCAGGCGCCTCGTCCAGCGCCGACTTCACGCCAAGGCGGATGACCGGATGGTCGTCGGCAAGTGCAACGCGGATGGCGAGCTGGATCATGGAATGGGAGGTCCGGTCGTTCGGGAAATGGCTGGCCGTACAGCAGGAAAACATACGAACCGCTTCAAGGAGCATGCAGCATGAGCATCCGCATTGTCATCGCCGATGACCATCCCGTCATCCTGGCCGGTGTGCGGGAGGCGCTGGGCGAAGTGCCGGACATCGACGTCGTGGCAGGCGTCGAGGATTCTACGGCATTGGTCGAAGCGCTGGGCAGGTTTCCCGTGGATGTCGCGGTGACCGACTACTCGATGCCCGGTGGCCAGTATGGCGATGGCGTGGCGCTGGTCGGCTTCCTGCGCCGCCGCTTCTCGGCCGTGCCGCTGGTGGTACTGACCAGCGTGGGTGGCGCACAGGTGTTGGCCAGCATCCGCAGGGCAGGGGTGTCGTGCATCGTGTCCAAGGCTGACCCTATTCCAGAGCTGGCCGAGGCCATTCGTGCGGCGAAGGAGGGACGGCCCTATCTGTCGCCGGAGATCGAGCGCCAGTTGGGCAGCGCGACCATTGAACAGGCGGTGCTGACGCGCCGTGAGGCCGAAGTAGTGCGCCTTATCGCCGAGGGCAAGACCCAGAAGGAGATCGCCCAGCAGCTGCAGCGCAGTCGGCAGACCATCAGCACGCAGAAGCATTCGGCGATGCGCAAGCTGGGCCTGCAGCGCAGCGCGGAAATCTTCGAGTACGCGCTCAACGAAGGCATGGTGTCGGCATCACAGGGGGCGCGTCTGGCACGTGGGCCGCGCAGGAACGACGATGACTGAGCATGCGGAAATCAGGCGTTGTCCGATGGAAACGGCCGATCAGGCGGCTAGGGTGGAAGGGCCAAACCCACCTGCCGACGGAGCCGCCGTGTCGCGCCTGCTCGATGTACGCATCGCCGCATTGATGTCCAGCTTTTCCAGATTGTCGCCGCATGGCCAGAAGCGGTTCCTGGATCTGTTGAATGTCTACATCTATGCATCGCCGGCGCAGCGCAGGCAGCTGCGCAGCACCTGGCCGGACGTGGTGATCGAGCCATGCGGCTGCCTCGAAGACGCACCGCAACCGCAAGCCCGCAACTCCACCCGCTGACGATTCGAACTGGATCGAGGGCGACCTCGATCGCGTCCACCTCACATCGGCAGCGAAGTAGCTGGCGAGCGTGTGGATAGTCGGGACCCTGTACGAAGATCTTGTCTCTCTGCCGGTTGCCGACGCCCGGCAGACGTCCTTCCTCAGGCGGAGGAACTACGATTGATCCTCGTACTCTGATCGTTGGACGGTCAGCACTGGTGGGTTGGTCAGGAGGTGGGGTCTGTTCGACAACCCGCAACGGGCGCCCAGTACGGATGACGCCGTCATGTAGTTGCCAGTGCACGGCATCGATGGCGATATCTATCAGATCAGCAATCCAAGCCGTGATCGCTGCGCCCACATTCGGCCGATCAACACCACTCTCTTCATCCCGGCACCCGTCCGCGGAAAGTCACTGACCTTCCGCTATGGAGCCACTCGGCGTCGCTGGGTCTATCAGGCCTGCTGATCGATCAAGGACGGGGAGGCGAGGCCTGGCAGGTCTCGCTTCGCTTTCGGCGAGCGGAGCATGAGCGCGTGGTCAAAATCGTACTCGTCAGGCAGCAGCAATGCGCTGCCCGGCGCATGGTTGTGGTCGCCGCTCCGTACGTGCCCGCTGGGCACGGAGCGGCGTCCCTCAACTGAAACCACGAGACCTCATGATTTCCCGCAAGCTCCTGTGTGCTGCCACCCTGCTGTGCCTGGCACCGTTCACCGCCAGTGCCGCCGAAGCCCATCTGACCCCGAAGTCCAACGGTGGTAGCGGCGCCATGCCGTCGGGCTATTCCAAGCTGTTCTTCGAGATCGCCGACAATGACTTTGCACCGATGCTGACGTTGCCGGCCAACCCGCGCGATCTCGATGACGTTGTGCTGACCTCGATGGCTGATCGCCGCGCCAGCATGCTCGATGCGGCGGGCACCAGCGTAGCCGATCTGGTCTATATCCCGGTGTCGCCGTTGAGCAGCTACAATCTCTGGAAGTCCAACTCGCTGGGCCGCTGGATGACTACCCCCTACGGTGCGGATGCGACGCGCATCGTGCTCAACAAGGGGGCTCACGCACAGGCACCGGCCATCACGCAGACCTTCGTGGATCTGCATGTGACCCGGAACGTTTCCAGCGTCGGCCTGCCGCCGCATGCACCGGCGCGTGCGGTGCTTGGCCTGGTGAACTACACCCAGAACGACGTGACCATCAGTGGCCCGGAACTGGCCGGTGGCATTCAGACCTGCGCCGTCGCACAGACCTGCGCCTTTGTTTTCGATGGGGGCGATGGCCGGTGGCATCCGCGCCGCGGGCGTGCCCACTTCCAGCCGACCACCGAGCAGCTGCCCAAGCTGGCGCAGCGCTGGACCGACATCGTCCTGCAGGGACCTGCCGAAGACGTGAACACCCCGTTGTCGATGATGCTGCCGGTTGAGGCCGTCGACGGCGACGTGCTGCAGATCCGTGACGTGTCGGACTCGCGCGCGTATCGCATCAATGGCACCACGGTGAAGTCGACACCGTTGACCTATCGCTACAACGCCAGCGAGGGCCGCTGGGGTAGCCCGGAGCGCTGAATCACCAGCAGTGCAGGGCGCCAGCCCTGCACTGCCAGATCGCCGGACCGCGTGCCTGGCGGCGCGTGCGGTCCGCGCAGCAAGGTGGATCTGGTGTGATGTGAAGGCTGAGTGAAAATCGTACTCGTCAGACAGATGTACCTGTCTACGGTCGGCATCGTTGCATGTACCGCATCACCTGCTTCGGGCAAGGGCAGCGTGCGGCAACCCTCAACTGCAACCGCGAGACATCATGATTTCACGCAAGCTCCTGTGCAGCGCCGTGCTGGCCTGCATTACCCCGCTGGCCGCTTCGGCTGCCGAGGCCTACCTGACCCCAAGCAAGAACGGCGGCACGGGTGATCTTCCGTCCGGCTACACGAAGGTGTACTTCGAGCTGTCGAACGACGACTGGACCCAGGAGATCAAGCTGCCAAGCAATCCGCGCAGCGGCGATACCGTTGTGCTGAGTTCGCTGGCCACAGCGGGAAGCCGCCTGCTCGCTTCCGACACTGCGTTCTCCCATCTGGCCTATGTTCCGGTGCAGCCGCTGAGCAACATCGAGCTGGCCTGGAGCAGCGGCAGCAAGCGCTGGGAAGTGACCGGGGGCTTGTCTGCGCGCACGCTGCTTGGCCAGAACGTTCCGGACTTCCAGATCCCGAGCACCGACCACGTCGTCACCCAGATGGACCTCTGGGACGGCTATCACGTGGGCACGCTGTCGTTGCCGGACACCGCCGAACGTGGCGCCGTCCTTTCCATCAGCAACCGGGCCACCTGGGGCACGACCCTCACCGGCGCACAGCTGGCCGAGGGCCACGATCAGGTCTGCCCGGGCAGCAGCGAGTGCAGCTTCGTCTTCAACGCCGATGGAAAGTGGCATGCGCGCCATGGGCGCAGGCATTTCCAGCCGACCCAACCGCAGTTGCCGGTGCCGGCGCAGCGCTGGACTGACATCGTCATCAGCGGCCCAGCGGAAGACGTCATCACGCCGATGCTCATGAGCCTGCCGACGGGTGGCATCCACGGCGACATCATCCAGTTTACCGATGTGTCCAACTCCAGGGCCTACCGTGTTGGCGGGTACGGCATCGATGGCAAGGCGAAGACCTTCCGCTACAACGCACGTCTCGGCACCTGGGTGCAGCAGCCGCGCTGAGTAGAGGCGCAGTGCGTGTTGCGCACTGCGCATTGACCGGAGTACTGGAGAACCCTATGCCCAATCCCTTCATGGTCGTTGGCGCCGCCATCGGCATGTGCATTCCTGCCTTGGCAATGGCCGGCGACCCACACAACTACGAGACCGTCCGGGTCATTGATGCGCACCACCAGGCCCGCAACATGGACGCGAGTGCCCGGCCCGGAATCGGCCGCTTCGTAGCGGGTGACCAGAAGCAGAATTTCGTGACCGGTTCGCTCGCGTTTGGCCGCGCCTATGGCAATGGCTGGCGCAGTGAAGGCGAGTTCGTCGCCCGGCGCACGGACACCTACACCAGCGGTTCCAGCGCCTTCACCACCAGCAGCAACCATCACGACGTGCGTTCGCAGCGGCTGATGCTCAATGTCTACCGCGATCTTGCGATCAACCAGGCATGGTCGCTGTACGCCACCGCCGGTGCGGGTCTGTCGCACATCCAGTCAGGCGGCTGGCAGGGTACGCCAAACCGCCGGTACGGCAAGGCAACGCGTACCGGCCTGGCCTGGTCGATGGGGGCCGGTGTTTCGATTGCCGCCGGGACCAACATGACGGTCGATCTGGGATACCGCTATGCGGACCTGGGCCGCACCGAAAGTGGCTGGAACACGTTCGCCAACGCACGTGGCCTGCAGGACGAGAAGCTGCAGCTGGATCTGGTGTCGCGCGAAGCGACGCTGGGGTTGCGGTACGCGTTCTGAATCAATCCTCCGACGCCGTGCGTCTCGTCATTTCTCGTCGTTGTCCTATGCCTGCGCATCGGTGACATCCCTAACATTTCCTCTCGAAGGGAATGCCCTTCGCTCAAGCCCAGGCATAGCGCGGCTTGAACGCAGTACACCTACCAAACACTGGATATTCAACATCATGAACAAGCTTGCAATTGCTCTTTCGGCCGCGCTCTCGTTGGGCGCCGCTGCCTCGGCTCACGCCGCTGACGCCACCATCACCTTCACCGGCAAGGTCGTTGCATCGACCTGTGCGGTCGACGTCAGCACGGGCTCCAACACCGTCGCTCTGCGCCAGATCAATGCAGGTGCATTCAAGGGCGATCCCACCGTGGGCAGCACGCCGTTCACGATGACGCTGAAGGCCGGCGCCGGTACCGCAACCTGCGCCAAGGACAAAGCACGCCTGGTTGTAGACAAGACTGCCAGCGCCATCAACGCGGACGGCATGATCACTGATACCGCGGGCGGTTCGGGGACCCGGACCAACGCTATCGTCAAGTTTCTGGACGCTGACAACGGCGACGCAGCGATTGACCTGACCAAGCTCGACGACCCCGCCCTGCAGCGTGACAAGGATACTGGTGGCGAGTTCAAGTACAACTGGATCGCGCGCTATCACGCACCGGGCGGGGCTGATCTGACCGAGGGTGATTTCAGCGGCAGGCTGGTCTTCGACATCGATAACTACTGATCCGTACTGCCGGGGGCACTAGGCCCCCGGCAACCACCTGATTGCTGAGGATGTCTTCATGCCTTTCATCCATCGAACACTGATGTGCTGCGCGCTTGCGGCGCCGACACTCCTGGCTAGTGTCGGGGTCGAAGCCAAGGTCGTGGTTGAATCCAATCGCGTGATTTACGCGGAAGGCACCAAAGAGCTGAGCGTTCGGACGCAGAACGCAGGCAGCGGTCCGGTGCTGGTACAGGCCTGGGTGAGCGAATATGGCGCCCGAACGCCGCCTTCGGAGAGCAACGCTCCGTTTGTCGTACTGCCGCCGGTTGCGCGCGTGGATGAGGGAAAGCACCAGGCGTTCAGGCTGCGCGCGATTGGTGGAGACTTGCCGGCGGACCGCGAGAGCGTGTTCACCTTCAGCCTTGCTGAAATACCCGCTAGTCCGGTAGGCGAAGCAGCCTCCAGTGCGGTTGTAAACGTAATATTCCGCAATCGGCTCAAGCTGTTCTACCGCCCGCAGTCGATCAGCAAGCTTGACTCTGCCTCTGCCATCGACAGCCTCCGCTGGTCTGTAGTGCCTCAGGGTCACGGTTGGGCACTGCAGGCAGACAACAACAGCCCCTTCCATGTCAGCACGGTCAGGGCTTCGATAACCGTGAATGGTCGCAAGACCGAAGCCGCCAATGTTGACATGCTTCGCCCCTATTCCAAGCAGTCGTTCCCGTTGCCAGGTGCCGCGTCGGCTTCATCGGGCACGGTCACTTTCAAGTACATCAATGACCACGGCGGCGATGTTGAACGCACGATGCCCCTGACCACGAACTGATCCCCCATACCCTCGCTGACTTGCACCACCTGGGCCTGGCCCGGGGCGGCAGCGCCTTGCCCAAACACTGGACCATGACCATGACCCGACATGCCAAGCACAACTCGCTCTGCCGTCGCCCGTTGGCGGCCGCAGTGGTGGCCGCGCTGCTGCCGATGTCAGCATGGGCCGCGCCGAAGGTGGAGTTCAACCCGGATCTGCTGTTCGGCATGGGCAGCGAGCACGTGGATCTCAGCCGGTTCGAGCGCGGCGATCTGCTTCCGGGCACCTACAATGCGGATATCAGCATCAACGGCCAGGTTGTTGACCGACGGGATATCGTGGCCCGCGTTGCCCAGGACGATGAGGTGCGCATCTGCTTCGATGCAGCACTCTTCGAGCTGATGGGCCTGGACGAGAAGCGGCTGGAGGCCGAGCGCGCCTCTGGCGACGATACCGAAGGCACCCTGCTGCCGCTGCCGGCGGAGCCCAGTTGCGAACGCCTGGATGCCTTCATTCCGGGTGCAACGAGCGAGTTCGACGTTGGCGAGCAGGCGCTGCTGATCAGCATTCCGCAGATCTATCTGGCCCGCACCCCGCGCGGCTGGGTGGACCCGGCCCGATGGGACCCGGGCATCACCGCTGTCACGCTGGGCTACAGCCTCAGCCACGATCGCTATCGCTACGAGGGCCGGGAAAGCCAGAACACCAGCATGACCGTGGATGCCGGCCTGAACCTGGGGCAATGGCGGCTGCGCCACAGTGGCTATCTGCACCACAGCAACGACGATGGCATGCGCTACGCAGCGGGGCGCAGCTACCTGCAGCGCAACGTGCCGTCGCTGAATGCGCAGTTGACCGTGGGTGAGTCCTCCACCAGCGGCGACATGCTGCAGGGCGTTAACTACCGTGGCGCGAACATCACCACCGACCCGCGCATGCTGCCGGACGGTGCCAGCAATTTCGCACCCGTGGTGCGCGGTGTCGCGCAGACCAATGCGCGGGTAACCATTCGCCAGCGCGGCTTCGTGATTCACGAGACCAGCGTCGCGCCGGGGCCCTTTGAGATTGACGACCTGCAGATCTATGGTTCCAGTGGCGACATCGAGGTGGAGGTTACCGAGGCCGATGGCCGCATCGAGCGCTTCGTGGTGCCGTTCACCGCCATGCCGCAGCTGCTGCGCCCTGGCCAGCAGCGCTACAGCATCACCGCCGGTGATCTGCGTGACGACCAGTTCGCGCAGAAGCCGCGCTTCATTGAAGCGACGCTGCGCCGGGGCGTGAGCAACAGGTTCACTGGCTATGCGGGTGCCACCGCAGCGTCGGGCTATACCGGGCTGGTGCTGGGCGGTGCCTGGTCGACGCCCATCGGTGCGTTCTCCGGCGATGTCACCTTCAGCGACGCGCGGATTCCGGGCATCAACGGCGGCGTCGAGCGTCGCCGTGGCCAATCCTACCGTGTTGCATACAACAAGGCGCTGTTCGACGACAACACCAACATCACGATGGCGGCCTACCGCTATTCGACCAGCGACTTCCTCACCCTGGCCGACGCCATGCGCCTGCGTGGCAATGTAGGCCAGGAGGCTGGCTATGACATCGTGGGGCGCCAACGCAGCCGCCTGGACCTGACCATCAACCAGCGCCTGCAGGACGGCAAGGGCCAGCTGACGTTCACCGGCAGCACCAGTGACTACTGGGACCAGAACCGACGCCAGACCAGCTTCTCGCTGGGCTATGGCAGCCGCATCGGGCGCGCCAGCTATACGATCAGCGCGCGTCGCACGCTGGAATCGTCGCTGTTCTCCAGCGACGCGGCGAAGGCCACCAACAGCGTGTACCTCAGCGTCAGCGTGCCGCTGGGCGTGCCGGCCAGCGCGCCGCGCCTGGATGTGAATGCAAGCCGCGACAGCAGCGGGCGCAACGGCTACGGCGTGGGCGTGATCGGATCACTCGGCGACACCGGCCTGGGCAGCTACAGCGCCTCACTCAATCGCGACGGCGACCGTTCCAGCTACGGCGTCAGTGCCAACTATCAGTTGCCGGTGGCACACGTCACCGGTTCCTTCAACCGCTCAACGCAGAGCAGCAGGCTCTCGCTGGGCGCCAGCGGCGGCCTGGTGGTGCACGGTGGCGGCATCACGCTGGCCCAGCGCCTGGGTGAGACCGTTGGCCTGGTGCATGTGCCGGGTGCTGCGGGCGCAAAGGTCGACAGCGCCACCGGCGTGAAGACCGACTCGCGTGGCTATGCCGTGGTGCCGCACCTGAGCCCGTTCCGTCGCAACGAGTTGGGCGTGGACCCCAGTGACCTGCCACTGGACGTCGAACTCAGCGCCGGTTCCGTGTCTGCCATCCCCAACGCGGGTGCGGTGGTGAAGATGGTGCTGCCGACGGCCGTGGGCCGTAACGCACTTATCGAAGCGCGGCTGCCGGATGGCACTGCGTTGCCCTTCGGCACCGATGTGCTCAATGCACAGGGCGACGTGGTGGGCGTGGTGGGGCAGGGCAGCCGGCTCTGGGTGCGCGGCCTGGATGAGCAGGGTGAGCTCTTTGTTGCACATGGGGCAGGTGAGGGGGCGCAGTGCCGAATTCCTTATGACCTGCGCGACAGCCCGAGCGCCGATCTTCTGGTTGCGGCCTGTGCGCCGTCGCTGGCTGATCAGGCGCAGCTTGCGGCTGATTGAATCACTTTCGGTGTAGAGGAACACGGATCATGAAATCTCACGTACGAAAATGGGCCAGACAAGGACTGCTGCCAATGATGGCGGTGGTTGCCATGGGTATCGCTGCTCCTGCCATGGCGCGTTGCGACTTCGGGGAGCCTGGTCGCGCGACCCTCACCGGCGCTCGGCTCACAGTCAATGGAACTCAGGTCGGCAGGCCGGTTTCGCCGTGGTACAACCTGTCGTCCGTCGATGATGTTGGCGGCTGCACCGACTCTGGGACGATGTATGTCACCGGCCGTGCCACCACCCAGGGGAGCTACACAGAGGGCCGGTCTACCTATTCCATCTATGAGACAGGCGTCCCAGGGCTCGGCTTCATCATGGCATTCCGGAGCGAGGCGCGGGAGAACGGCATCGACTATCAGCCGGTTGTTGCAGGCACGACCAACTCAAAGGTCTTCTTCCGGCATTGGCTGACGCTGGATCTGAGAATCCGCTTCATCAAGATTGGCGATATTCCAGAAGGCACCCTGATTATTCCGGAAGTGGCTGCGGCGGACTTCATTCTGCGCGACTTCAGCAGCGTGACCACCGGCAATAGGCTTCTGCTGGGCGCAACCTCAATCGAGGGAATTTACAGAAAGCTCTGCTACCCCAGGAACACTTCGGTGAACATGGGCCGTGCGCTGCAGACGGAGTTCTCCACGCGTTACAGCCACAGTGCGCCGCGTACCTTTGATATCGTGCTCGACTGTGAGGAGAAGGTCGGTGATGTCCTGTTCTACCTGGAGGAAAATGCGGCCAGCCCGCTGCTTGATCGTGATCGGGGATTGGTTGAAGTCAGCGGTGGTGCAAAGGGCATCGCCCTTCAGATGACGGACGTGGGCGGGGCGGCGATCCCGTTCGATTCGATCAGGTCCTTCGGCCACAGCGGCGATGCGGCCGGCGAGCTGCGGCGCACGTTCGAGGCGCGCTATGTGCAGACCGTCGGTGATGCCGATGACATCGTGCCAGGCAACGCGAATGCCTCCATTTCCATCGTGATGGCCTACCCATGACCCGTCGACTGGCAGCCTGCGGCATGACGGTGGCAAGGGTGCTCGTGGCCTGCCTGCTGCTGATCAGCGTGGGTGACGCCGCAGCGCAGGTTGCACTGCCCAGCACCAGGGTCGTCATCCGGGCCGAACAGGGCGCGGTAACCGTACCGCTTCGCAACATGGGGGAGGTGCCGGTGCTGGTACAGGCGTGGATTGCCGAAGGCGACCCGAATCAACCGCCGGAGCAGTCAGCGGCACCGTTTGCAATGGCGCCACCGTTGATGCGGCTTGACCCCGGCAAGGACAAGCCGCTGCGCATCAGAACGCTGGCAACGCTCGCGCCCGCCGATGCGCGCGAGCACCTGTACTGGTTGAATGTGCACACCATTTCATCACGTTCGGAACTCGCGCAAGGCGATCGGCTGGAATTGCCGGTGCGCAGCATCTACAAGCTGCTGTACCGGCCCGCAGGCCTTCCGGCGCCAAGCGTGAAGCGGGCAGAGGCGGTCGCGGTGCAGTTGCAGCGCGAGGGCGCGGCGCGATCTCTGGTCGTGACCAATCCGACGCCGTACTACCTGAACCTGGGCGACGTAACGTTGCTGCACGCGTCGGGCGATACCCGCCTGGGCAACCCGCATGTGGCACCGTTCGGCAGCGTCGCGATTCCGATACCCGGCGATGCCCCGGACGGACGTTTGAGTGCACGCTTGAACTGGATCGATGATGACGGCCGCCTGCTGCCCATCGTTCGCGAGCTGGGCCACGGGGGGTAGTGGACCTGCAGACGGGCGGCAACCGGGGCTGTCAACGCGCCGGGCCGCGCCAGACTTGCGCAGCCGGCCTGCAGGAGGGTATACCGTTCGGCATCACGGTTTGAGGCGGCACGTTCCTGGCTATGGACCCATCCGCTGGCGAGGTTCTGAACGAGACGCCTGCGCGGCGGCCAGTCGTGCGTCTTGGGCTTTTGCTGGCCCCCTGTGTGCTCGCGCCTGGCATCGCCATGGCAGCCTCCTGCAGTGGCGGTGGCGGCCACACGGACTTCCAACCACCCGCGCTGGTGGAGTTCACCGCGCGCGACGTTCCTGTGGGCGCCGGCCTGACCCCGTGGCTGCCCGTCAATGGCGGCGCGTCCACCAACGAGTTCCGCTGCGATGCGGACGCCCCCATCGACTATAGGATGGAGACGCACGGTGGGTTCATCCGTGAGCGCTATCACGAAAGCGGCGCAGAGTATGTAGTGTATGAGACCGGCGTTGCGGGGGTCGGCATGGCGTTCCTGGCGGAATTCGAACGCAGCACCCGCGGGCGCCCATCAGCAATGGGCTACGACGAGGTGGTGCTGCATGCCGGCGACAGCGGCACCGGGCCGGTGGGGGCGCGGCTGAAGGTGAAGTACATCCGCACCGGCAACATCGCCTACGGCAGCGCCACCAGCAAGCGGGAAATGGTGATCGAGTCACGCCTGTATGAAGGCGGCGCCGGCCCACTGCGGCATCAGCTGTGGGTAGGTGCAACGACCCTGAAGGTGCAGGACCGCCCCAGCTGCCGCATGCGCACGCAGGAGGTCAACATGGGGTTCGTGCCGGTGGCGGCGTTCACCGGCGTGGGATCCATCGCCGGCGAACGCAGCTATGAGCTGGTGCTCGACTGCGAAGCCGGTGTCGGGCGGGTGGACTATCAGGTGGTTCCCACCACGGCGGTGCTGGATGCCTCGCAGGGCATCGCCGAGGCCAGCGGCGGGGTGGTCGGGGTGGGCTATCAGTTCCTCAACGGCGATGGTTCGCCGATGCGCTTCTATGGTTCCGATGAGTTTGGCCGGGGCTCGGCCAACGCCGAGATCCTGCGCAAGACCTTTGGTGTGCGCTATCGGCAGACCCTTCCGGCCATCACGCCCGGCCCCGCCAACGCGGGGTTGACCTTCAGCCTGACCTTCCCCTGAGGCCGCATGCCCTATCACGTGCAAGCAAAGACAGGATTGCGCGCGGCCTGCTGGAGCAGTGCCTTGTGGCTGCTGTTCCTCGCGCCGGCCGCGCAGGCCGACGTGACCGTGGAAGGCACGCGGGTGATCTATGCGGCAGGCCAGCGTGAGGCGGCGCTGCGATTGAAGAATGACGGCGAACGCGCGTCGCTGGTGCAGGCGTGGGTGGCCGACGGCAACCTTCAGCAGGCTCCGGAAGCCTCCGCAGCGCCGTTCGTGCTTGATCGCCCGATGCTGCGGCTGGACCCCGGTGCATCCCACGCACTGCGGATAAGAGGCATCGCCCCGCAGCTGCCGACGGGCGACCACGAGCACCTGTACTGGCTGAACGTGGTGGATGTGCCCGCACGCGAGGCCAAGGCGGATGACAACGTAGTGCAGGTGGCCATCCGCTTCCGCATGAAGCTGTTGTACCGCCCGCAGGGGCTCGGGGCGCCGGTGAATCCTGACGGCCAGGTGAGCATGGCAGCAGGCGCGGGCGGGCTGGCGCTGCGCAATGCCGCACGGCACCACTTCAACCTGGCGGGCATGACATTGGTCTCCGCCACCGGCGAGCGGGCGGTGGACGCGTTCTACCTGGCCCCCGGTGAGAGCCGGACATTGGCGCTGCCCGAGGGGTTTGCCGGTCCGCTGACAGCGGTGCGCTATGAGTGGGTGGACGATGATGGTGTGCTGCATGCGGTGACGCGACCGCTCTGACGGCACCAGGGTGTGCGCATGTCGGCATCGGCGTGCGCGTGGCGCTGTTGCCGGTGCGGGGCGCTGGCAGTTGGGGATGTGCCGGGCCTGGTTGGGAAGCGCGTCAGCGGCGCGCACGAGCCCTGAAACACGGGCGTCTGTGGGTGTGCGACAATGCCGCCCGCTGCATGAATGTCTCCGTCTGTGCACCGCAGCGCTTGCTGATGGCAAGCCGGTTGTGCGCATGATGGGTTGCCACCGGAAAAGGGTGGCCGGGTGTGGAAACCCGTTTGGTCGATTGATGTTTGATGTCTGCGCTTGCCAGTCGGCGTCGCCTCGTGTGACGCCGGCTGGCAATCCGCTCGCGTTCCATGGCGGGCGGTACGTGGGGTGTACGCAAGTGCGCCCACCGGCCGATTAATCGACCACCGGTTTCCACACACGTACCGTCCCGCCGCCTTTGTTAAGGGCGGTGGCACCGTAGCCTTGTACGGAGACCCGCCATGAACCCTTCCGACATTCCCCCTCTGCGCACCCAGTACGCCCCGGCCAACGCCGATGAGGGCGAGGAAGCGAGCGCAACGCCCGACCCCAGCAACCTGATCGCGCTGCTGCACCAGATCGGCCGCGGCGTAGCTGCCGACGGCCAGCCCTGGCCCGAGCGCCACCAGCTGCCAGGCCGCTGCCTGGCGCTGGCCGACAGCGACGGCGCGTTGGCCGGCCTGCGCATCGTCAACGAGATCCTGCTGGCCGCCGAGCGCGCCCGCCAGAACGGCGGCCCGGAGCACTACGTGGGCGACCGTGTGATGGAAGGGCTGAAGCTGGCCGCGCTGGCGCTGACCAACCACGCCATTTTTCGTCTGCACCCCGAGTAGACCTATGCCGAGCGTGGATGCTGTCGGTGTAGAGCCGGGCCTGCGCTCGGCTCACCGGGCAAAACGCAGCCGAGCGTGGGCTCGGCTCTACAGGATATTCGCATCCTGCCTGGATGCCGTTGGCGGATGGCCCCGCGTTCTGTAGAGCCGAGCCTGCGCTCGGCTCATCGGGCAAAACGCAGCCGAGCGTGGGCTCGGATCTACAGGATATTCGCATCCTGCCTGGATGCCGTTGGCGGATGGCCCCGCGTTCTGTAGAGCCGAGCCTGCGCTCGGCTCACCGGACGAAACGGAGCCGAGCATGGGCTCGGCTCTACAAGGGGTCCATGCCAGCTCAGAAATCCAGGGTTGCCGACAACAACACCGTCCTCGGCGCCCCCAGCGCCAGGCTGGAAAGCAACGGCATGCCCCAGTACGCCTTGTTGGTCACGTTGTTCACGGTGGCGCGCAGCGCCAGCGGCCTGCCGGCCAGTGTGGTGCTGAAGCGCGCGCCCACGTCGAACAACGTCCGCCCCGGCACTGACAGGCGGTTGTCGGCACTGATGTACTGCTTCGACATCGCCGTGGCAGTACCGGTCAGGGTCAGGCCTTCCAGCGCGGGCACATCCCATTCCACGCCCAACTTGGCCTGCCGCTGCGCAACCGCTGTGGCCATGCGGCCTTCATTCACGCCGCCCGCCGTGCGGGTCAGTTTCGGCTGCACATAGGCCACGCCGCCCAGCAGGCGCACGCCGTCCAGTGGCGCACCGAAGAAGCCCCATTCCACACCGCGGTTCCGCTGTTCGCCGCCGAACGAGAAGATATTCGTGACCGGGTCGGTGTAGCTGCTGGGCCGCTTGATTTCGTACACGCTGAAGGTGTGCGCGAAGCGGCCCAGGTCCAGTTTCAGGCCCAGCTCCTTCTGCTTGGTGCGGAACGGTGCGAACACATCACCGGCATTGGCGGCGGTCATCGGCGCGGTGGCGCCCTGGCTGAGGCCTTCGATGTAGTTGGTGTAGAGGGAGACCGTGTCGGTGGCCTTCATCAGCAGCGCCGCTGCCGGGGTGGTGGCGCTCTCGTCATAGCGCGAGGTGCGTGCGCCCGTTGCCACATTGAAGGTCTCGCTGACCACCTGCTGGCGGCGCACACCCAGCGTCAGCTGCACGCGGTCACCGGCGAAGGACAGGGTGTCGGCGAAGCCGATGCTGTCCAGCCGCAGTTCGGTATGCGAGATGTGCGGCGCTACGAATGGCGCGGCCGGGCCCCACACCGGGTTGTACAGGTTGGTGGTCCAGTCCCAGCCCGGCACGCTGCGGCGGCCGTAGTCGTTCTGGGTGTGCTGGTAGTGGGTCACGTTGGCGGCCCACTGGTGGCCGACGCTGCCGGTATGGAATGAACCGCGCAGGCCGGCATCGCCGGACTGCTTCCTGATATCGAAGGCGAGCTGGCCGATTACCGTGGTGAAGTCGCCGGCCGGGTTGAGGATCTGCGCGCTGATCGAACCGTTGTAGCGGTAATCGGTCCTGCTGGTGCCGTAGGCCAGGTAGGCCAGCAGGCTATCGTTGATGTCCAGCTCGCCGCGCAGCATCGCGCCCTTGTCCTGGCTGTCCACGTAGGCCCAGTCCGGGTTGATCAGCGTATCGCCACGCGGCGGCCGCGGAATGACGACGCCGGGTGCCAGACCGACGCCGCGTGCGGGGCCGTCAACACGGTCATCGGCGCTGTACAGATCGGCCGACAGCCGCGCACGTTCGCCGCGCCAGTCCAGTGCCAGCGAACCGAGCTGCACCTTCTTGCGCTGCTTGCCCACGGCGCCATCGCCATCACGGTACGCGCCGTTGAAGCGGATGCCGAACTGCTTGTCCGCGCCGAGCCGACGGCCCATGTCCACATGGGTGCCGAACTGCGCATCGGAGGCGAAGTTGGCGCTGACCCGCAGCAGCGGCTGCTCGCCAGCGCGCTTGGGCACCAGGTTCACCGCGCCGCCCACCGAGCCGCCCGGCGGCATGCCGTTGAGCAGCGCGGAGGGGCCCTTCAGTACCTCGATGCGTTCGAACATTTCCGGCGAGGTGCGGTAGTAGGGCGCCATGCCACTCAGCCCGTTGAAGGTGGTGTCGCTGGTGCTGGAGGCGAAGCCGCGGATTGCGTAGTTCTCGCTCCAGGAACCGGTGACGCCGTTGCTGAACACCGTGGGGTCGGTGGCGGCGATGACGTCGGTCAGGTCCTTGGCCTGGCGGTCGCGGATGAAGGACTCGGTGTAGCTGACCGTACTGAACGGCGTATCCATGACGTCCTTGTCGCCGAGCAGGCCGATGCGACCGCCGGCCGCGACCTGGCCGCCGGCATAGTCGCCGGTCACGCGGCGCTGTTCCTGCACCTGCACCGAGGGCAGGGTGGACGGCGCGGTGTCGGCCAGCGCGGCACACGATGCCATCAGGCCAAGCGCGAGCGCCGATGCGCGGTAGCGGCGGGCCACCCTGTGTGGATGTCGCTGGCTGCAGCACGCGGCGGCTGCTTGGTTTTGTGGAGAGGAGAAGGGGTACACGGTCATGCCTGGGTCCTGTGAATCGCGAGGGCGAGCGCGCCTGGCGCGCGGCCATCGGCAAGCACGGGGGAGGGCGCAGCGCGGGGTTGTCGGCTGGGTGGGGACCTGGCGGGAAGTGAGCCACGGGCTCGATCCGGACGGCGCCATGATTGCGAACCAGACGCATTCCGAATTAGTTGAGTAAATTAAACTAAATCAACCGAAGCGGACAAGAGGGTCCCTTTGCTGGCACCCTCGGCAGGGTATGAACACGCAACGCGAAACCACGGTGCCGCCGCGCGGCCGCCCGCCGACCATTACTCCCGAGCGCCTGGCCGACATCGGCATCCGCCTGGGCCTGCCCAACCTGACCATGGCCAACGTGGCCGCCGAGCTCGCGGTCACCCAGGCCGCGCTGTACAAGCGCGTGGCCAACCTGGAGGCGCTGAAGCGCCTGGTGGCCGAGGCGGTGTTCCAGCGCTGGCAGATTCCCCACGCCTCGGCCGATGCGGCGGGTGGCCTGCAGGGTTACCTGATGGTGTTCGTCGAATCGTTGTGCGAGGTGGTGAAGGCGCATCCCGGGTTGCCGCCCTACCTGCTGCGGCGCACGGTGGCGACCGCGCCGATGCTGGAGAAGATTGCCTCGCACCAGGCGCATGTGGCCGAGGTCTTCGGCCTGCCGATGGACAAGGCACGCTGGCTGCTGGCCACGATCGCGTTCTACTGCATCGCCGGCGCCGACACCATCTACGCGATTGCGGATGACGAAGAGGGCCAGGTGATCTCCGAGTTCAAGCAGGGCATGCGGGCGCTGGTGATCGGGTCGTTGCAGTTGTTGGAAGCGGACGGCGATCCGTAGCGCTGACCATGCCGGATGGTCCTGAGTGTGGGCACATCTGGAACTTGTCCTATGTGTGACCAGGTGTGCCAGGTCTAGCCTAGGGCTCGGAGTCCCTTCATCACCTTCCGGAGCCCTTATGGATGCCACCTCCCGCGCGCCGTTGTCCCAGCGGACGCTGGCGTGGCTGAAGAAGGAGGTCGTGCCGCTGCTGATGCTGCTGGGCCTGTTCTTCGCTGCACGCGACACCCTGGCCAACCACTACGTGGTGCCGAGTGGTTCGATGCAACCCACCCTGCAGCCGGGTGACCGCGTTGTTGTCGATATGCGCGCGCACGGCCTGCGCCTGCCTTTCACCGGGCTGAAGCTGATGGGCGCCAGCGTGCCGCAACGCGGCGAGGTGGTGGTGTTCGCTTCGCCGGCCGATGGCGTGCGCATGATCAAGCGCGTGGTGGCGGTGGCCGGCGATCGTGTGCGCCTGCAGGATGGGCGACTGAGCGTCAATGGGCGGTCTCTGCAGATGACCGGTGCGACCGATGTGGAGCGGTTCGGCGAGCGTCAGGCCCGGCTCGACCTGACGCGTGGCGGAGGCCCTGACATCGCCGAAGTGCGGGTGCCTACAGGCAAGGTACTGGTGCTGGGGGATCACCGTGGCAACAGCCTGGACGGCCGCTTCTTCGGATGGGTCGATGCGGACCGGATCTACGGTCGCGCGGTGGCGGTGTACTACCGACGGGGGCAGGGTGTGGTCTGGCAGCGCCTGTAGTTGGGGCCGCGGAAGTGTCCCGGTGCGGCGAGCGCTAGTCCTGGGAGAATTGCCGTGATGCCATCCACGCATGGTGTGGATCTACAATGCGGCCATGCCAGCCACGCCCACCCTCGATGATCTTCGCCGCTATGCGGTGGCGCGCACCCTGTTCAAGCCGACCACGCTGCTGACCGCGATCCGGAAGCTGGGCTTCGTGCAGGCCGACCCGATACGGGCGCCGGCACGCGCGCAGGACCTGACCCTGCGGCACCGGGTGAAGGACTACCGCGCGGGTGATCTTGAACGTCGTTATGCGCGCTTGCCGGTGGAAGAGGACTGCCTGGTGAACTACGGCTTCCTGCCGCGCGAGCATCTGGCGCTGATGCACCCGCGCGTGTCCAAGCGCGAGTGGGACGCCGAGACCCATCGCCGCGCGGCCGAGGTGCTGGCGTTCGTGCGCGAGCGCGGCAGCGTACACCCCCGCGAGGTCGACCAGGCGTTTGCGCATGGGCGGGTGACCAACTACTGGGGCGGCACCAGCAATGCCAGCACGCATCTGCTTGATGGCATGCACTACCGCGGGCTGTTGCGGGTGCAGCGGCGCGACAGTGGCACCCGTATCTATGCCGTGGCCGAGCATGCCGAGCCGGACGCCAGCGAGCAGGCACAGATCGAACGCGCCGCTGCGCTGATTGATCTGGTGGTGCGCAAGTACGCGCCGCTGCCATCGGCCAGCCTGACCTATCTGGTGCGCCTGCTGGGCTATGGCGCACCGCATCTGGCCGAGCAGACCCGCAAGGCATTGGCGCTGGCCAAGCAGCAGCTGGCCAGCTGCACGCTGGAAGGCACCACCTGGTACTGGCCGGCAGACGAGAATCCACGCTCGCGCAGGCACGCGCCAGACGAGCAGGTGCGCCTGCTGGCGCCGTTCGACCCGGTGGTGTGGGACCGCCGCCGTTTCGAGTTGCTGTGGGAATGGGTCTACAAGTTCGAAGCGTACACACCTGCGGCGAAACGCCAGTACGGCTACTACGCGCTGCCGGTGTTGTGGCACGACCAGGTGGTGGGCTGGGCCAATCTCAGCGTGCGCGAGGGTGAGTTGGTGTCCAGCGTGGGCTATGCCGGCAAGTCGCTGGCCCGCGACAAGGTGTTTCGTGGCGCGCTTGAAGACGAACTGCAGCGCATGGCGGCTTTTCTGTAGAGCCGAGCCATGCTCGGCTGCGCGTTGCGCTGAGCTGCGTTTCGGTATCCATGAGACCCACCTATTGCGCGCGGGGCGCACGAATGGCAGCCGAGCATGGGCTCGGCTCTACAAGGCGATGATCGAGGCGGACCCTTGAGCAATCTCAACGACGCGCATGCACTGGCCAGCGGATCTCGAACGCGCTGCCGCCGCGTTCGGTCGGGCGGCACTGCGCCGTTCCGTGATGGGCCACGGCAATCGCCCGCACCACGGCCAGGCCCAGCCCGGAGCCTCCGCTCTGCCGCGATCGCGAGACATCGGTGCGCTGGAACGCCTCGAAGATGCTGTCGCGCAGCTCGTCGGGCACGCCGGGGCCGCCGTCTTCCACTGTCACGGTGCAATGGCCTTCGGCCAGCGTGACACGAACCCGCAGTGGGCAGGGAATGGCATGCCGTCGTGCGTTTTCCAGCAGCGCCAGCACCGCCTGGCGGATGCGGGCCGGATCGCAGTCCGTCAGCGACGGCCGTGCCTCCAGGGTCACCGAAAACCCGCTTTCGGCCAGTGCGTCGGACATTGCTTCCACCACCGCGGCCACCTGCACGCTGACGTCGCTGCGCTGCAGGCGCAGATCGAGGTGACCGCTCTCGGCCAGGCTCACCACGCGCAGGTCTTCGATGATGCGGGTGAGTCCTTCGAGCTGGGTGAGCATGCTGTTGAACTGCTCGGGGCCCGGCTCGAACACACCCTCGGCAATACCCTGCAGGCGGCCGCGCAGGATGGTCATCGGCGTGCGCAGTTCGTGCGCGATCGCCGCGTTCCAGAACACGCGGTTCTCGGACATCCGGCTGAGCCGTTCGGCCATCGAGTTGAAATCACTGACCAGCGTGGCCGCTTCGGCCATCGTGGTGTCGCCGCCGCGTGCACGTGCGTCCAGATCCCCGCTGGCCACCCGGCGCAGGCTCTCGGCCACCGAGTTCAACGGGGTGATGATGCGCCGGGTCAGGCGCGAGGCGACCAGCGTGGCGAAGATGACCACTACGGTGGCGGTCAAGCCGATCCACAGCCATTCCAGCCCGGACGGCATGATCGTTTCCGGCGCGTCGTACCAGCGCGGATAGAACACCTCCAGCAGGTAATAGAACAGGTAGAAGCCACTGATCGACAGCACCGTCGAACACAGCGAGGCGACCGTGATGGAGAGGGTGATCTGGCGGCCGATGCTCTTGCCTTTGGGATTCATCGATCAGTCCAGGAAACGGTAGCCAACGCCACGGATGGTGGCGGGAATGCCGATCACGCCCACCTCTTCAAGCTTGCGCCGCAGCTTGCTGACGTGACTGTCGACGGTACGTTCCTGCGCATCACCTTCGGGCAGGCAGGCATGCAGCAGGTCCGCGCGCGCATGCACCTGGCGCGGCGCGCGCGCCATATGCACCAGCAGCCGGAACTCGGTGAGGGTGACGCTCAGTGCGTAGACCTGCTCGCCGGTGCGCACCGTCACCTCGTGGCTGCGCAGGTCGATCTCGAACGGCCCCTGGCGGATCAACCCGTTGGGTTCTTCGGCGGCGGTGGGGGCACTGCGGCGCAGCACGGCCTGGATGCGTGCAACGATCTCAGCGGGATTGAATGGTTTGGCCACGTAGTCGTCGGCACCCACGCGCAGGCCGGTCAGCCTGTCCACGTCCTGGTCGAGCGCGGTGAGCATGATCACTGGCGTGTTGCCGCGCCGCCGCAGTTCGCTTAATACCTGCCAGCCATCGAGCTTGGGCATCTGCACGTCCAGCAGCACCAGGTCCGGGCGCAGCTGGCGATGGCTGGCGAGCGCCGCCTCGCCGTCGGCGGCGCGTGCGCTGCGCAGGCCGGAACGGGCCAGGTAGGCACCGAGGATATCGGCGATTTCGCCTTCATCTTCGGCAATCAGGACCAGGGGCGCGGGTCGGCTACGGAGTTCATGTCTCGTTGCGTGCTGCGGGTTCGAGGGCAGGGCGGGAAGGGACTGGGTCATCGGCCGCGCTCCATGGCCTGTGCTTCCTCGTCGGCTGCCCAGGCCAGTGTGGCCAGCACCAGCGTGCGCTGCAGGCTGGGTTCCACCGCAGCCGCGCCGCGCAGCTGCTGCAGCATCAGGGTGGACACCGCCGAGGGTAGCTTGCTCCAGCGCGAGGCCATGGGGGTGGCGTCCACCCGGGCCTGCAGCCGTGCAGCCATGCCCGCGATGGTGTGCAGGCGGACTGCCAGCAGGGCGGCCACCACGGTGGCCACAAGGGCAAGCAGCAGATGCAGGTTGACGTTGGCGGCCGGGTGCGTCGCCGCCCAGACCGCCAGGCCGATCAAGGCCAGCGATGCGAGAGACCCGGTGCGGCGGGTGCGGCCGGGCCCATCACTGCCGAACCCCACCAGGGCGGCGGCCCCGAAGCCGGCCAGCAATGGCAGGCCCGGATACGGCGCGACCCACATCCACGTGCTGGTCGATGCCAGCACCAGTGCTATCAACCATGGCGAAGGCGCACACCAAGCCAGGTAGGCACGGCGCACATCGATGGGTGGCAGGTCCGGGTAGGAAAGGGACACGGCAGGCAGGCAGTCGGCGAGGCCGACGAGGCTAGCGACCGTTGATGGAGATTCGGTCGAGATTGTGTCGAGATTGCGTGGACGCGGAGCTATCGCGTTCAGGCGTGGCGCTGGTGCCTGAACGGCCGCGACGCCTCCATGCAATCTCCACGGTGGCTCCAAGAAACGTCCATCAGTGTCTTCCAGACTGCGGCTCCGGCGGTCGCATTGGGCGACTGCCCGCAACCGGGCGTTTCGATGAGCAACCGCAGGACCTGGATCATTGCCGCCGCCGTGGCCACGCTGGCCGCCGGTGCTGGATGGTGGACGTTTGCAGGCGGCGATGATGCCGCGCTGATCACCGCGCCGGCAAGGGTGGCGGATCTGGAGAAGACCGTACAGGCGGTCGGCCGGGTCCATCCGAAGGAGCTGGTGGCGGTGGGCGCGCAGGTGTCCGGCCAAGTCAAGCGCCTGCATGTGGTGCTGGGCCAGCGCGTACGGGCCGGCGATCTGATCGCCGAGGTCGATTCACAACCGCAGCGGATCGCGCTGCGAAGCGCCGAGGCGGCCACCAATGCGCTGCATGCCCAGCATGCGGCCAGTCAGGCGCGCTATGTGCAGGCCAGCCATGCCTACGAGCGGCAGTCGCAGCTGGTGGTGTCGCGGCTGGTTTCCCAGGAAGGTTTCGAAGCCGCGCGCGTGGCACGCGACGCAGCACGTTCGGAGGTGGCTGCGCTGCAGGCGCAGATCGACCAGGCGGTGACCCAGGTCGAAACTGCACGGATCAATCTGGGCTATACCCGCATCGTCTCGCCCAGCGACGGCTACATCGTGGCCATCGTCACCAAGGCCGGGCAGACGTTGAACTCCATGCAGACCACGCCGACCATCGTGATGCTGGCGCAGATGGATACGATGACCGTGCGTGCCGAGATCGCCGAGGCGGATGTGGAACTGGTCGCACCCGGTCAGCCGTTGTGGTTCTCGACGCTGGGGCCGAGCGGGCACCGTTATGAATCCCATCTGCAGCAGCTGGAGCCAGCGCCGACCTCGATTGCCGAGGCCGCTTCCGGCAATGCGGGCGGCTCTGCGCAGACGCCGAAAGCGGTGTACTACGCCGGGCTGTTCGATGTAGCCAATCCTGGCCTGAAGCTGAAGCCTTCGATGACGGTGAAAGTGACCCTGCAGCTGGCGCGGGTCGCCAACGCGCTGCAGGTGCCATTGACGGCACTGGCCGAGCCGGATGACAAGGATGGCGACCGCGGCACCGTGCGCGTGGTCGATGCCAAGGGCCGCGCTGAGGAACGTGCGGTGACGACCGGCCTGCGCACCGCCACCGCCGTGCAGATCCTGTCTGGCCTGAAAGCGGGCGAAAACGTGGTGGTTGGCCAGGCGCCCAGCGGTGGCGACGCCGAACCCGCCAGCCTGCTGGGGATGTGAGCATGGCCCATGCACTGCTGGAACTGGAGGGCGTATCGCGCGCCTATCGCTCGGCCGCCGGCGAGGTGGTGGTGCTGAAGGAGGTCTCGCTGCGCATCAACGCCGGCGAGTTCATCGCCATCATTGGCCCCTCGGGTTCGGGCAAGTCCACGCTGATGAACATCCTGGGCTGCCTGGACCGGCCGACCGAGGGCAGCTATCGCGTGAACGGCGAGGCCACCGAACAGATGGCGCCGGACGCGCTGGCACGCCTGCGCCGTGAGCATTTCGGCTTCATCTTCCAGCGCTACAACCTGATGGAGAACCTGAGTGCCACCGAGAACGTAGCGCTGCCGGCAGTCTATGCGGGCGTGGACGCACAGACGCGCACTGCGCGCGCACGCACGCTGCTGGAAGCGCTGGGGCTGGGCGAACGCACCGGGAACCGGCCGGGTCAGCTGTCCGGTGGCCAGCAGCAGCGCGTGTCCATTGCCCGCTCGCTGATGAACGGCGGCGCGATCGTGCTGGCCGACGAGCCGACCGGTGCGCTCGATCACGCCAGTGGCCAGCAGGTGATGGCCGAGCTGAAGCGCCTGCACGCGCAGGGCCACACGGTGATCCTGGTGACGCATGATGCGGCGATCGCCGCCAACGCGGCGCGGGTGATCGAGATCGCCGACGGCCGGGTGGTGGCCGACCGCGCCGAGCCGGGATTGCTGGCTGCGGGCGCAGGATGCGGGACCGAGCGTGCCGCGTCGCCGGTCGCCGAGCGCCGCGCACGCAGGGACGCGGTCCGCGAAGCGGCACGCATGGCCGTGCGTTCGATGCTGGCCCATCGCCTGCGCACGCTGCTGACCATGCTCGGCATCATCATCGGCGTGGCCGCGGTGGTGACTGTGGTTGCGTTGGGCAAGGGCGCACAAGCGCAGGTCGAATCCCAGATCAACGCGCTGGGCGCCAGCACCCTGGAGATCTTCCCGGGCGCAGATTTCGGTGACCCGCGCTCGGCGGAAGTCGAAACGCTGGTGGTGGCCGACGCGGACCATCTTGCGGCGTTGAGTTATGTGGACAGCGTCAGTCCGAACCTGACGGGATCGGTGGCGGCACTGCAGGGCAACCGTCGTGCCAACACCCAGGTGCTGGGCGTAGGGGCCGACATGCCGCGCGTGCGGGGGCTGCGGCTGAAGGCCGGCCGCTTCTTCACCGACGCCGAAGTCGATGCGCACCGCGCAGTGGGCGTGGTCGACCAGAAGGCGGCGAAGGCGCTGTTCACTGGCAATCCCATCGGCAGCACGGTGCTGCTGGGTGGCATGCCGGTCGAGGTGATCGGCGCGGTCGGTCCCAATGCGTTCGCCGGTGGTGCAACCCCCACGGTCTACGTGCCGTACACCTCGGCGGCTTCCCGGCTGCTGGGCAGCCAACGCCTGGAGAGCATCACCGTGCGCGTACGCGACAACGTACCCACCAATGCCGCCGAAGCCTCGCTGGGCGCCGAGCTCGAGCGCCTGCATGGCCGTCGTGACTTCTTCATCTACAACGCCGACCAGATCCGCAAGGCGGTGATGAAGTCCAGCCAGACCATGGCCGCGTTGGTTTCGGCGATCGCGGCGGTGGCGCTGGTGGTGGGCGGCGTAGGCGTGATGAACATCATGCTGGTGTCGGTGAAGGAGCGCGTGCGCGAGATTGGCGTGCGGCTGGCGGTGGGGGCGCGGCAGAACGACATCCTGCGCCAGTTCCTGATCGAGGCGGTGCTGATCTGCCTGCTCGGCGGTGTGCTGGGGGTGTTGCTCGCGTTCGCTGTGGGTGCGCTGTCGAGCCTGTTGTCGCTGGGCGTGCCGTTCCTGTTCTCGCCGGGGCCGGTGCTCGCCGCACTGGCGTGCTCTTCGGCCATCGGGCTGGGCTTTGGCTACTTTCCGGCACGCACTGCCGCGCAGCTGGACCCGATCCAGGCATTGGCGGCAGAGTAGGGGCGCACCCGGTGACATCGTAGCCGCCATCACGGCCGGCGTTGCGGTAGAACGGCAGCAGCCACAGGTGGCTGATGCCGGGTTCACGGTGACCAGCCTGCTGCGCGGCATGGCAGCGGTCGGTGAACCGGATGGCACCGCATCATTACGCGGCATCCACGGTCCCTGCATGCCTGGGCGCGCACAGTGAACCCTCACCCGATGCGCCGAGGAGACTTCCTGCATGGCCCGTCGCAAGATGCTTCGCATTGCCACGTTCAACGTCAACGGCATCGGCACACGCCTGCCGCAGCTGCTGGACTGGCTGCACAGGGAATCGCCGGATGTGGTTGCCCTGCAGGAACTGAAGGCGACCGACGCCGCGTTTCCGGCTTCGGCATTGGAAGAGGCTGGCTACGGCGCGCTCTGGCAGGGCGAGGCGCGCTGGAACGGCGTGGCGCTGCTGGCACGAGGGACCACGCCGGTCGAAAGCCGCCGCCGATTGCCGGGCGAGCCCAAGGACACCCAGAGCCGCTACCTGGAGGCGGCGGCGCATGGCATTGTGGTGGGTGCACTCTACCTGCCCAACGGCAATCCGCAGCCCGGGCCCAGGTTCGACTACAAGCTGCGCTGGATGGAGCGCCTGATCCGGCATGCGCGCAGCCTGGTCGAGCTGCCGCACCCTGCGCTGCTGCTGGGTGATTTCAATGTGATTCCCACCGACGCCGATGTCTATGACCCCAAAGCCTGGCGCCGCGACGCGCTGCTCCAGCCGGAGGTGCGCGAGGCCTTCGAACGACTGCTGGCGCAGGGCTGGACCGATGCGGTGCGGAAGGTGCACGGCGACGCCACGATCTACACCTTCTGGGACTATTTCCGCCAACATGCCGAGCGCGACCGTGGGTTGCGCATCGATCATCTGCTGTTGAATCCCGTACTGGCCGAGCGACTGAAGGACGCTGGCGTCGACCGCTGGGTACGCCTGCAGGAAAAGGCCAGCGACCACGCGCCGGCCTGGGTGACGGTAAGCGCGTGATCAACGCGCGGCTGGGTCTTCGCGACGCTCGCGGCGTACCCGTGCGCGGGTGCGGTACAGGCGGCTGTCCGCTTTCTGGATGGTGTCGGCCACCGGTTCGCCAGGCGTGTTGATGGCCGCACCCATCGAGAACGCGCTGGGCGAGAGCGCGGCGTGGTCCTGGTACCAATGCTCCAGTTCGCTCAGCCGGCCGTCCGCAGGCGCGACCAGTACCACCATGAATTCGTCGCCGCCCAGTCGCACCACCGTCTCATCCCTGCCCAGCGGTGAGCGCAGGAACGTGGCGAACTCGACCAGGACGGCGTCGCCACGCCGGTGGCCCTGGGTGTCGTTGATGTGCTTGAAATGGTCCAGATCGAACATCACGCAGGCCCAGCGCTCGTCAATCAGTTCATCCAGCGGGTGCAGGTAGCGCCGGTTGTAGCACTGGGTGAGCGGATCCTTGAAGGACATTTCGCGCAGCTGCTGCTCCTGCATCCGCAGCGCGGTGACGTCCTGAGCATGTCCCAGCACGTAGGGCGGGCTGGCTTCGTTGTCGAGCACGTTGTGATACGCCCAGTAGTGGCGCGTTCCGTCCGCGGCGATCAGCTCGATCACTCCAGCGTCGGTGTGGTTTGCCTGGATCCGAGCGAGGTAGGCATTGAAGCCCGCGCGTTTTTCCGGCGGCATCAGGTCACACAGGCTGCGCCCGATCATCTGGCTTTCCTCGAAACCCAGTGATTGCACGGCCGCCGGATTCACCGAGGTCAATGTTCCGTCCAGCGTGTGCGTGCAGATCAGGCCCAGGCTGTAGTGGAACAGTCGCCGATAGCGGGTTTCGCTCGCTTCCAGCGCATCGAGCGCGGCTCGCTCGTCCGTGATGTCCTGGATCGCTCCGACCAGGCGCGGATGCCCGTCGATCTGTTGCCGGCTGCCAACGACGCGCGTCCAGATCGAGCGACCGTCGGCCGTGGTCATCGGTAGCTGCACTTCCCAGGACGTGCCTTCGTCGATGCAACGCTGCACTGCTGCCCGGATGATGTTGCGGCTGTCTTCGCGATAGAACGACAGCGCGGTGTCGAGCGTCGGTTCAAAGTTGCTGCGCACGCCGTGCAACTGCTTGGTCTCGCGGGTCCAGCGCACTTCGTTGGTCACAAGATCCATCTCCCAGCCGCCCACCCGCGCGGCGCGGTTGGTGCGCTCCAGGAAGTCTTCGCTGCGTTTCAGCTCACGATGCAGCGCTTTGGCCTGACCCACCTGCGCCATCAGCGTGCTGCGCTGCTCCAGCACCTGGGTGGTTACCCGGGCAAGGTGCACCATCAGCTCGCGCTGGGACGGAGACAGCACGCCGGGCATCGGATCGAGCAGGCACAATGTGCCGATGCGTGCGCCGTGCGCGGAGCCCAGAGGGATGCCAGCGTAGTGACGGATGCGCGGCCCGCCCGTCACCAGTGGATTGGTGGAAAAACGCGGATCCTGGCGTGCATCGGCTATCTCGAGCAGCGCGTCCTGGCGTATGGCATGGGTGCAGAAGGAAATTTCGCGGGCCGTTTCACTGACGCCCTCAAGGCCGATGTTGGCCTTGAACCACTGGCGGTCTTCGGCCACCACGCTGATCAGGCCCATGGTCATGCCGGTCGCGGCGCGGGCGGCGGCGACAATGGCATCGAACACCGGCTCCGGCGGCGTGTCCAGCAGGTGCAGTCGTTCGATTTCGAGCAGTCGTTCGGCTTCGTCCATGGTGCTTTTCAGGGCAGGGTGGCGAGGGCGGCTTCGGCGGCTGTCGGGCGCTACGCTAGTGCGTACCGCGTTATGTATCGCCATGACGGGGTGATGCCGACGTGACGCATCGCGGTCAGGGTTTGCGGGGCCCGCGCGAGGGCCGCACTGAAACGTGACGGTGGTCGCGAACATGCCAGCGCCAAGGGAAGTCCACCGCGCGGGTGATGCCGATGCGGGGCCCGACCACCGGATCTGCCGGAGGCGGCACGCCATCGCTGGCGATGACAATGCCGTGGCTGCCTGTCACCAGATCGGCGCCGTCGAAACTGCGGTCCAGCCCGAAGGCCTGCGAGAGCTTGCCGGGTCCGCTGGCCAGATCGTGGTCGCGGCGTGCGGCGGGACGCCGCGCCCGCATCTGGTCCAGCCCCTCGAGAGGTTCGATGGCGCGAAGCAGTACGGCCACGCCTTCGCCGATCTCTCCGCAGACAACGTTGCTGCCCCAGTGCATACCGTACGTGAAGTAGACATAGAGGTGGCCCGCCTCACCGAACATGCTGACCGTGCGCGGCGTTGGCCCGCGATAAGAGTGCGCGGCCGGATCGTCGCTGCCGGCATAGGCTTCAACCTCGACGATGCGGCCGACGCGACCATCGTTGCGCACCAGCAGCTTGTTGAGCAGCTCCGGGGCGAGCTCAGTTGGCGGGCGCCGGTAGAAGCCGCGCGGGAGGCTCTGCAGGGAAACGGGCAACCAGTCCGGCACGAGAGTGGCAGGTTCGGGCGAGAGACCCTGGCACTGTGGCACTGGCGAGGTGAAACGTGCGCAGACGCCACGTCATTCCGGTGCAGGCGGAGCGGCCAGTGCCGCGCGGCGGGCGGCATAGACCTCGGGCGTCTGCGGCTTGATGAACAGTGCCACCAGTTCCGGGTATTCCCGCTTCACCGCGGTTTCGATGCGGGTGATGCAGGCTTCGATCTGCGGGGTCCGGCGATCGTCCTCGAACTCGGCGCTGAGCATGGCCACGACCTGTTCCGGCCCCATCTGCATGGTGGTCACGCCATTGGCGCGGCGCAGGTCCGGATCGGTTTCGGCCACCGCCATGATCCGCTCGGCCAGCGCAGGATGGGCAGGCTCTCCAACCAGCAGGCCCTTGGTTTCACGGGCCAGAAGGAAGGCGGTCGCGGCCAGCACGCCGGCGATGCACAGTGACGCGACCCCATCAAGCACCGGCATGTCCAGCACCTGCGCGGCCAGCAGGCCGATCAACGCGAAGCCCAGGCCCAGAAGGGCGGCACTGTCCTCCAGCAATACAGTGAAGGTGGACGGGTCCTTGCTGCGGCGGAAGGCTTCGAAGTAGCCGAGCCTGCCCTTGGTACGCCGGAACTCCCGCAGCGCCACCCACCAGGAAGCACCCTCGAACAGGATGGAAATGCCCAGTACGCTGTAGCTCAGCGCGTGGTTGCTGGCGGGCTCCGGCCGGCGGATGTGCTGGATGCCCTCGTAGGCCGAGACGCCGGCACCAGCGGCGAACACCAGCAGGGCGACGATGAAGCTCCAGAAGTACAGCTCGCGGCCATAGCCGAAGGGATGGACCGGGTCCGGCGCCTTGCCGGCACGGCGCAGGCCGTACAGCAGCAGTACCTCATTGAGGGTGTCGACCAGTGAATGCACGCCCTCGCTGAGCATGGCCGAGCTGCCGGAGATGCCGGCTGCGATGAACTTGGCCACGGCAATGGCCAGATTGCCTGCGAGGGCTGCATAGATGACGAGACGGGAGCCGGTGGGAGCGGACATTTCGGCGGCGGGGCGGGGCGGACGCCTATTCTTCCCGATCAGCGCGTGCCCACTGCGTGCACGGTGCGATCAGCGGCCCTTGGGATTGAGATACAAACGCGCCCCATCCGATTCACGGTACCCCGTCCAGCGTCCGCCGCCCGACGCGCGGAAGCGCCCGAACAGCGTGTTGCTGGTGTCGGTCAGCTGCAGCTGGTTGCCTGACAGCACCCAGCGGTTGGCCGAGAAGAAGCCATCCGGGCAGCCGGCAGGCACATAGGCACTGTAGCCGCCGAACCACTCGATGTTCTTCAACTCGATGGTGCAGGTGCCGCCGTTCTCCTGGCCCAGTGTCCAGCTGCCGACCAGGTCGCTGTCGCGTACATCGCGGTCATCGCGCCGACGGTCATGGCCCCAGTCGTCGTTGTTGTCGTGGAAGCCGAAGCCCACGTCGATGCCTTTGCTTTCGCTGCGCGACTCGGACTGTGAGCTGCCACTGGTGGTGGTCTGCGTGGTCATCGAACCACTGTTCTGGATCTCGGTGCTGCTCGAATGGGTGGTCTGGTCGGTGCGGGTAGTCTGTTCGCCGATGCCGAACGAGGCGTCCTGGGCCATGGCGGGCAGGGCCAGGACGCACAGCACCGACAGGCAGCTACGGGGAAGCAGGGCAGCCATCGCAGGATCCTCGGAAGGTGGATCGCGCGAGTATCGAACCGGTGGGGTGGGAGACGGTGTGAGGGTGTGCGCTGGGGCAGCCCAGCGAAGGGTAGTGCCGGCCGCTGGCCGGCTCCCACTTGGCGCCCAGAAACCGAAGGGATGCCGGCCATCGGCCGGCATGACCCGCAGCCAGGCATGGCCTGGCGCTACTGATCCGGCTTCACCCTTGCCACCCGTTTCCGGTACTCATACACGTTGTCACCGCGGATACGCTTGTCCTCGGTGCCGGTGATCCGGCCGACCTGCTGGTCCGAGCCGGTGACCGGTTTGGCCTCGATCTCGGTCTCGTGTTCGAAGGAGTGCGATTTGTCGGTGTTGCGGTAATAGCGGTACAGCGCCCAGTACAGCGCGGTTGCGCCGGCCGGACCTGCCGCCAACAGCCAGAGGCCACTGTCGTCGCTCATGTCGATGCCACCAGGAAGGCAATTGCGAGGGCTTCAATGACGGTGCCGGTGGCCAGGGCCGCCAGCAGCATCTTCCATTGCTGCACGGGCACGCTGCCCATGGTTTCGCCGGTACGGCCGTTCACTGCGATGTAGTGCAGCATGCCGCCGTTCTTTCCGGGCTGGTGATACGAGTACAGCCACACCGGCAGGTACATCGACACCCAGCGCGTTCCATGCACCTCCAGCTGCTCCTGTTCCCAACGCACGCCACGGTTGTAGCGCCTCACCGAACCTTCCACCTGCGCGCGGGCGATCGACAGCAGCTGGTCTTCCAGCCGCGGCCGCAGCTTCTCCACGTCGAGGTTGCGCTTCTCAGAGGTGAAGCCGGCCAGGTATGAGGCGTTCCATTTCACCGCGTTCTTGGTGTCGAACGGCAAGATGGTGTTGATGATGTTGTTGGTGTTGGCGCGGGTATCCAGATTGCCGCGCTCGGCCGAGGATTCCAGGGGCAGGTCATCAACCGTGAAATCCACCTGGCGCTCGACCTGGTAGACATCTGCGTCGTAGAGGGTGCGTTTGTTCTTCTCGCTGCCGACCGTGTATTGCCGGGTCTGGATCTCGCCCTTGCCGGCCACGGCCGCGCTGACATTGCTGTCCACGATCATGTAGGGCAGGAACACGCCCACCACGTTTTCCGGGGTGAACTGCTCCTTGAACGCCTTCAGCGCGAACATGCGGCGCTTGTCGACGAACTGGCGGATGCGCGCGACCGCATCATCCTTCTTGATGTGGAAGGGCAGCACCGCATCGGGCACCGCACCATTGCTGATCTGTTCGTTGACGCCGAAGACGTGGCGGCACCAGTGGCAGCGCGCCGTCATCGTGCTTTCGGTATTGACCGTGACTTCGGCACCGCAGCCCGTGCACTTGAACGTCATCAGCGCCGAGGTGTCGGCGTCGATGTCACGCGCGCCGGAGGCGATGACCGTACCGCGCAGCTGGTCGATGGCCTCGCCCAGCCCGAATTCCTCCTCGACGCGCGCGCCATGCCATTCGTGACGGCAGTACAGGCAGACCAGGATATCGGTGCCGGCCTTGGGCCGGATGTCGGTGGCGCCGCACTTCGGGCAGCGGTTAAGGCCGTCCTTCAGCTCGCTGGCTGAGGTATCGATGGCTACAGGATCGGGCGCTTCCACTTCATCGCGGATGGCCTGGGGCAGCTTCGAGGTGTCCAGCGGGAAGCTGCCGGGCAGGGGAGGGACGTCCTGCGGCGAACCGGGCCCATCCAATGACGCCGCCGGCAAGGGCGGCGGCGTCGTGGGCGCGGATCCGGGCAGCGGCGGTGGGCCGTTTCGGGGATCGGACATGTTCGTTGTGCGTCCTGCTGTTACAGGCCCAGTGCCTTGGCTTTCAGGGCGTCGTAGTCGCCCTGGGTGATCAGGCCCAGGTCCAGCATTTCCTTGGCCTTCTTCAGCTTGGCCACCGGATCGTCGGCAGCCGGCGTGGCCGGCTGCTGCATGCCGCCGACACCGAACATGCCCGAGGCCATGCCGACACCGACCAGGCCAGCCGCACCGCCGTTCTCGCCGGCCGACTGGATGCCCTGGGCGACGCTGGCCTGCAGGTTGGAATTACCGCGCGAGCCGGACAGCGCATCTGCGCGCTGGACGGTCTTCAGCAGTTCGCGGGTGTTGGCGTCGTACTCGATCGAGACAATGGCGGTCTTGACGATGGCCAGGCCGCGATCGGACTTCCACTGGTAGCCCTGCTCGACGGCGGCCGACAGGCTCTGTGCAAAGCCCAGCGAGTCCTGCTGCAGCTTGGTGATGCGGTTGCCCTTGCCCGGATCGTTCGTGTACAGGCTGAAGGCGGGGGCCAGCGAGCCGACCACTTCATTGAACAACTGGCTGGCGGCGGCGTTGTCCAGGTCGGTGAAGTCGAACACCTGGCCCGGCTGCAGGTAGCTGGCCGGCACGAAGTTCTTCACGAACAGGATCGGGTCGACGATCTTCAGCGTGTACGAGCCGCGCGTGACCGCGCCCACCTGGGTATTGAGGAAACCATCGTCCCAGTAGATTTCCGACTGGGTACCGAAGCGATTGTCCGGCAGCTCCTTCAGCGAGACGAAATAAGCCGCCTGCTGCGAACCGGGCTGGCCGCCGAACTTGAAGCGTTCCCAGCTCTGCTTGATGAAGGTGCTGACCAGACCGTCGCCGGCGAAGATCGACTGCGAGTTAGGATCGCCCGAACGCCACTCGTAGCCGCCCGGTTCGGCGACGAACGCGGTGATCGCGCCGTCCTGGAACAGCAGCAGGCCGTAGCCTTCCGGCACGATGATCTTCGAGCCGTTGGTGATGATGTTGGACGAGCCACTGGTGTTGGAGCCGCGGCCGGCGTTGGTGCCGCGCGGCACCGCGGCGAACAGGGCCGCCGTCGAGGGCAGGCCTGTGGGCACGGTGTAGAAGTCCTTCCACTGGTCGGCCAGCACACCACCGACTGCACCCTTCACCGCCTGTACCAGACCCATATCCAACTCCCTGTGATTCGAGGGCAGGCACCGTGCCTGCCGAGCTGGACTGAATATAGCAGCGGTGGGGGGCGGCAGTGGTGCCGGAACATGAATCCGGATCAGCGCCGGCCGGTGCCGGTTGGCCCGGCTCGTACAGCCTGCAGCACGGCCGCCATGTCCAGCGCCCCCCACCCGGACGCCAGTGCCTGTGCGAACAGCGCGTCGCTGGCGTCGATCAAGGGCGCATGCATGCCGACCTCATGGGCGGCAGCGGCTACCAGCCCACTGTTCTTGCGCACGTCGGTGATCGACGCCTGCACGCTGAAGTCACCACGGACCATCTTGTCCAGCTTGATGCGTGATACTTCGCTGGCCATCGGCCCTGCGTTGAGCACCTGCGCGAAGCGGTCCAGCTCGATGCCGTGGGCTTCGGCGAAGTGCACCGCTTCGGCCAGGCCGGTGACCAGGGTGATCAGGTACAGGTTCACCGCCAGCTTCATGCGCAGCGCGGACGGCACTGCACCACAGCACACCGTTTGCCTGCCCATCGGTGCAACCAGTGGGGCGGCTGCCGCGAGGTCGGCATCCGCACCGGCCAGCAGGATCACCAGCTGCGCCGATTCGGCCTGTACGCGTGAGCCGGACACCGGCGCCTCGACGTAGCGGCCGCCCGCGGCACGGATCTGCTCGGCAAGCGCCTGCGAGTACGCTGCCGAGCTGGTGCCCATGTTGATCAGCAGGCGGCCCTCGACCCGCTCGCCGAACGCCGCGCTATGGCGGTCGAGCACGCTGTCGATGGCATCATCATTGGCCAGCATCAGGATGAGGTTGTCGCAGGCCGCGAATACTCCGTCCACTGCCTCGCAGACGTCGATGCCGGTGGCGCGAGCGGCAGCATGGTTGCGGTCTGAGCGCGACCAGCCGCGTACCTCGTAACCTGCGCGAGCCAGATGGGCCGCCATGGGCGTTCCCATCACTCCAAGTCCCAGGAATCCGATGCGCATGATGGACGTCCGCTGGCCGCAGGGCGCCCATCATGCCATGGGCAGTGGCCGCTAGAGCATGTAAGGGATCTTGAACGCCAGCGTGAAGTCCGGTGCATCCGGGGTCAGCCCGATGCCCAGCAGGGTCACCAGTGTGGTGTGCTGGTTGAGCGCGTAGGTCACGCCCAGATTCAGTGATGCCGCGTTGGCGTCGCTGCCGATCACTTTCATCCACTTCCCGCCTTGGAAACGGGTGGAGGCGCGGGCGCTGATGCGGTCGCTGAAGGACAGGCTCAGGCTGGTCCGCTCGTTGAATGCGAAGGCCACGCCAGCACCGAAGTACACCGAGCCTCCCAGCTTTACGTCGCCTGGGTTGACCGTATCCGGATTGCTGTCGATGTCGCTGAAGCCGCGAGGGATGGAGTGCACGTACCCGATGTTGGCGAACAGGATGGCCGGATCGGCGGTCTTGACCATCGACAGGCCCACATTGGCCTGCCACACGCCATTGCCGGTGGGCTGTTCCCTGGGTACGGCGAAGCGGATGTAGTCATCGTCGTCGCGCTCGATCACCTTCCAGTCCAGACCGTAGGGTGCGCGCCCGGTAGGGGCGGTCACGCCGGCAGTGAGAACGGTCTCCGGGCGCCAGCCGCGTTCGCCGAACAAGCGGTAATTCGCACTCAGGCCGATATCGCCCAGCCCGTTGCCATTGGTTTCTTCCTGCGCGATCGCAGCCGCCGCACCGCCGGCGCCGCCCTTCTGGTAGACGGTGCGCCGCGCCAGGTAAGGCACGTCCAGGTTGAGCGTCAGGTTCGGGCTGACACCCCAACGCGCGGCCAGGTTGTAGGTGAGCGAATCGGATTCAACGTTCTCGATGGCGATGTTGCCGAGGAAGATCGCGTCCAGCGCCAGGAAACCATTGAGGGTGAGCTGCTTGCGGTCGTAGCGGGCGTAGGTGAGGCTGTTCTCGACGGTGAAGCGGCGCGAGAACAGCGCCGACTGCTGCTGTTTCACATCATCCACGCTGCGCCGCGATTCCTGCTTCGCCTGCTGTGCCTCGGCGGCGGTACTGGCGTAGCCTTCGCCACCCGACGAAGTCTGTAGCGTCGCGCCACGCTCGACTGCCGTAGCCGTAGCCGTAGCCGTAGACGGGGCCATCGGGCCAACCTTCCCACTCAGCCGCGCCTGCATCGCCTGCACCTGCATGTCCAGTTCGCGCAGCCGCCGCACTTCCTGCGCGTAGTTGGACTTGAGCTGCTCCAACTGGTTGGCCAGTGCCTGCACGTCGGCGCCATCATCCGCCGCGGGTGGTGCGGCAAAGGCGGTACCCGCCAGCGCCGCCAGCGCCAACGGGGTGATCCTCATCAAGGTGTGCATGTTCGTGTCCTGCGTTGTGGAACGCTTCCCCCAACGCCGTGCCGTGGTGCTACCGGCCCGGCCCCATGCCGCGGTTCATCGCAATCGCCTGGGCCACGTTCTGGCTCAACGGCAGGTTGCCGCCCGCGGTGTCCCGCACCAGCTCCAGCCGCAGCTGATTGCTGGCGATCTGGCCGTCGCCGGCCAGGGCGATGCCCTGGCCGACGCTGCCGTTGCGTATCCATTGCTGGACCAGACCCTGGCCATCCACCTGAAGCTGCAGGCGTGCCTGGTTGCCGTCCAGCACTGCGGAGGCCGAGACGCCTGCGCCCTGTGCACTGAGCGAATGGGCTCCATCACCCGACAGGGCCGGCACCGCGCCATTGCGTACCACCAGCGTGGTCGCATTGCGGGCGACATTGCCATCGCCGGCCACCTGCACGCTCTGCACCAGGCCGCTGGCGTTGGCCAGGCCACTGCTGTCGATGTGGCGACCCTGCGTGTCAGGCAGCGGCGCATCTGCGGCGGTCACGTGCACGCTGGGCTGGAAGCTCAATTTCGGGCTGCCGCCGCTGCGGAAGTCCATGCCCAGGGTCAACGCACCCTGCAGCACGCTTCCGTTGCTGGCCTGCCACTGCGAGACCATCGTCACTCCGAACCAGGCCACGGTATTGCCGCCTACGGTGTAGCGGCCGCGCATCAGGTTCAGTTCGGGATCCGGAATTTCCTTCAGGCCACGCCCGGGCGCCGCGTCCGCCGCCTGCAGGGGCAGGGGGGGGCAGGCCAGCAGCAGGACCATCAACAGTCGGTGGCGGAACATGGCGGAGCCTCCTTCAGAACAGGTCGGCGTGGCTGAAGCCGAAGTCGACCAGTTCGGCATCGGTGATCGGCCCCTGTCGCGCGTAGAGCGCGCGGGCACTGGGCCGTTCGCTGGGTTGCAGCAGGACCGTGTTGCGATCGAAATCACTGCCGATCACCACGAATACGGCATGCGATGGCCACGCAGCGAGGAATTCAGGCAGCGCCAGGCTGCGGTTGCCAAGGATGGGGTCAGCCACCTCGACCACACCGCCGCGCACCTGCTTGAGCACCACGAAGTGGCGGAAGCCGCGCACGTCCATCAGCACAAGGCCGGGAACGCGAAGCGTGCGCAGGCGTGCCTCATCGATGCGATAGCCGCGACCGCGCATGCCCAGCGATTCCACGTAGCGCTTGATGTCGAGCAACGAAAAGCCACGCTCGGCCACCAGCGCCGGGTCGGACACCCCCATCATCCCTTCGATCACCGTCGCCTCGTCGGTATCGAGGTGGTAGGCATGGCGCAGGAGGGTCGCCAGTGCGGCCGCCCCGCAGCTGTAATCGGTGTGCTGGCGTACCACGTTGCGGTAGCGCCGTTCCTGCATGCTCTCCACCTTCTGCTGCAGCAGCGCGCCATTGGGCAGCACGCCGGCGAAGCCGACGTCGCCCGCCCGCGCAGACGCGCTGCCCAGCAACAGCAGGCAGGCCAGCAGGCGTATCGAGAGACGGTGGCCGATCATCGCGTTCTCCGGCAGCAAGGGGGAGCCCCTGTCCCAAGGGGGAGGAGGAACAGGGGCTCCCGGGGACCCGGCCATTGGCGGACGGCCGGGGTGTTGCGCTTACTCGCCGTTGCCGCCACCACCGCCGGTGCTGGGCTGGGCGACTGCCAGGGCCAGGCTGTTGGCCTGCAGGTTGCCGGTGCCCGCGGCCACGTTCACGCCGATGTTGCCGGAGGCGCCCGAGAAGGCACTGCCGGACAACGCCGAGGTGTTGGTCGCATCTACATTCACCCAGCGCGTGGTGCTGACTGTGCCGCTCAGGCTGGCATACAGGTCGGCCACGCCCAGTTCGACGAACTGGCTGGTGCCACTCTCACGCGTATCGAAGCCCAGGCCGCCCACCCCCGGCCGGTTGGGGTTCATCGTGGCGTTCTGGATCTGGTTGTCCAGATCGATATGGCCGGTGCTGTTGCCACCCGGGTGCGGCAGCTCGCCACTCCACGTATCCAGGTAGTAGTTGGCCATCTGGTAGGCGTTGCCGGTGCCGCGGTAGGTTCCCGCGCCATAGGCCAGTGTCAGGCCGCTGACGCCGCCACGCATGCCGACCTGCACGGTATCGGTGTAGGACTGCACGAAGCCGGCGTTGCTGACCGTGTTGCCGGTGGAGACCTGGTTGGAGCTGATGCTCGACTGCGCCACTGCGGTAGTCGCGACCGAGGCGGCGAGCGCATTCTTCTGCTCGTTGTTGTTGCCCGAGGCGACGTTCACGCCGATGTTGCCGGACGCACCGCCGAAGGCATTGCCACCGAGACCCGCGGCATTGGTGACGCCGGAGTTCATGGTGGCGTTGCCGAAGCCGGCCTGGTTGACGAACACCTCGGCGTCGGCCATGCCGAAGCTGAAGGACGCATCGGCCGCAGATAGTGAAGCCGCGTTGTCCTGCGTATTGTTGTCGCCCGATACCACGTTGAAGCCCAGGTTACCGGAGGCACCTGCACCCACGCTGTCACCGATGGAGGCACTGTTGGTGACCAGGCTGTTGCTGGTGGCGTTGTTGCTGATCGACTGCCGGTTGTCGATCACGGCAATGGCCGCCGAGTCGAGGTCGATGTCGCCGGTGATGTTCGGGTCGCCGGAGAAATTGATGTCGGTGCTCAGGCGCAGGTCCTTCTCCAGGTTCACGTCGACGCCGTGGTTGTTCTTTTCCTTGCGTTCGTCGGCCTGGATGTTGCTGTGCTTCTGCACGTTGACGTTGACGTTGCGGTTGCGTACGTCGTTGTCCGTATGGTTGTGGGTGTCGTTGCGGGTTTCGCTGATGGTGTGGGTGTGGTTGATGTTCGCGTTGGCGTTCTGGTTGTCCCAGCCATTGGCCGCAGCGGCGGTCGAGGCGGTGGCAATCGCCATGGCGAGCATGGTCCGTTTGACGGTCGCTTTCATGGTGCCCTCTCTCTCATCGGGTGGTGCATCGGTTGGGTGGTTGTCACGGGCGGTCCTGCACGACCAGGCCCAGTACATTGGCCGTGTCGTTGCCGTTGCCCGCGATCTGATTGAGTTGCAGGACCCCGTCGAATCCCCGCAGCGCCGTGCTGGTGACACCAGCACTGCGGGTGCCCGTCGCGACGCCGCGACCGGCGTCGTCCCGCCCCCCTGCCAACACGGAACCTTCGGCGGCCAACGCCGTATCGTCGGTTTCGCGTATGCCCTGTCGGGCCAGCGTCGCGCTGACGACATTGAGCGTCGTGTTGGCGATGCCGCTGGCCTGGTTGATGGATGCGATGCCGCTGGCACCGGCCAGCGCCTTGCCATCGATGACGGCAGTGGCGTGCAGCGGTGCACCCAGTACGCGGTTGCCACCGCGGAGTTGCCGGTTGCTGATCGAGACGTCGGCATGTTCGCCCGTGGCGATGCCGCGCATGTTGGCCTGCAGGTTGAGGTCGCCGGCCGCCTGGTTCACCGCGATGGCACCGTTTGCACCCGCCAGGGCGTGACCGTCGATGCGGGCAACGTCGAGGTAGGCGAGCATGCCGCTGTAGTCATCGGCCTGCGCGATCAACGGCGTGGCAGGCAGGATCAGCAGCAGCCAGTGCGCCCGACTCACTTGCCACCTGCCGGGGCCATGCCCTGCAGCGGGAACTGGCCGAGAGCGCCGCGCACGGTCTCGCCGATGCCGCGGGTGCTGTTTCCGACCGCGCCGAGCGGCCCGCTCATGGCGCCACCGAGACTGCCGCCGACCATGCCGTCACCGTGGCGGCCGAGCGTACCGCCCAATGCCTGCTGCGTCACGCGTTCGACCGTGGTGCCTGCGGGTGCGGTGGCTGTGGCTGCCTGACCCGCCCCCATGCCTGCGTAGTCCTCATCGCTCAGCTCGTCCATCCCGTTTGCCGGGGCACCCGCACCGAGGGCCGCTGCGATCTCGCGCTGGGGTTTCGGGTCGGCGATCAGCGCCATGCCGGGCGGCGCCATGCGATAGGCCGGGCGTGCGGACACATCACGCAACAGGACGATTTCGCCCGGTTGAGCCTTCACGCCCTGGCGTGCACCGGAGGCAGAGGCGCTCGCGGCAACCGACAGCAGGGCCACGGCCAGCGTCGCCAGCAGGCCGCGAATGGGGGTGGTGCCGTCCATGCCGATCTCCCGTGGTGGGTGCGGCGGAACCACGCATCAACCGTGCCAACCCAGCAAGGCTTGGCCGCTCTGGCGCCAGGCGCTGGCAAGCATGGGGTGCTGCTGCCGCGCTGTTACAGAGGCGTCGGAAAAATGTTGGGATTGCGCTGTACCAAGCGCCGCAGGGCAAGGCGGGCGCCCGACTGTCACACGGGCGTTACAGGTGCCGTCGCGGACTGCAACGATGCCGCTTCAGCCGGTGCTTTCTTGACGCGGCGCTCATTGCGCCGCCGTTTAGCGCAGCGCTAGGATCCGCCCATCAAAGGCCGCTGCGGTGGCCGTAAAGGGTCCCGGCGGAGGGCGGCACGCCGGTGATTGCCTGACAGTCCGCCGACGGTGTCCGGATGCTGGGGGAAGCATGGCGGCGGTCCCGGAGGCTTCTACATCACGTTGCGTGCTCTGGTTCGGCGAGCCGCTGGCGAACGAGCGCAGCGCGCTGGCGGCCGCAGGCTGGTACGTGCGCCGCATCCATCCCGACCCGGCGATGGCGATCGGGCTGCGCGGGCGTGATCGGCTGCTCGCTGTGCTGGATCTTCGCCATCTGGATACGCCCGCGCTGCAGTTGCTGGCGCCATGGATCGAACAGCACGTGCATCTGCCCTGGCTTGCGGTGCTGCCACCCGGCGCAGGGCCCACGCCTGCAGCGTGGCTGCCCTTGCTGCAGCGTTGCATCTCGCGGTTCACGCTGCCTTTCGGCCTGCAGGACCTGGTGGCTGCGATGCGCCAGCAGTTCGACGCGGATGATCCTTCTGCCAGCGAGGTATGCGGCGGCCAGGGACCACGCGCACTGATCGGCGAGAGTCCTGCGTTGCATGCGGTGCGCACCGTGCTGCACAAGTTCGCGCCGGTCGAACTGCCGGTGCTGGTCACCGGCGAAACCGGTACCGGAAAGGAGCTGGCGGCTCACGCGCTGCATGCGTTGTCCGGCCGTGCGGGCAAGCCGTTCATCGCGGTCAACTGCGGTGCCATTCCGGCCAACCTGGTGCAGTCGGAGCTGTTTGGCCACGAGCGCGGCTCGTTCACCGGCGCCGACAAGCGCCAGATAGGCGTATTCGAAGCCGCACACGGCGGCACAGTGTTCCTCGACGAGGTGGGCGACCTGCCGGCGGAGGCGCAGACCAGCCTGCTGCGCGTGCTGCAGGAAGGCACCTTCGAGCGCGTCGGCAGCAGCCAGCCGCTGCGGGCCGACGTGCGCGTACTCGCGGCCACCCACGTCGAACTGGAGCACGCGGTGGCGCAGGGGCGGTTCCGCAGCGATCTCTACTATCGGCTCAATGTGCTGCGCCTGCTGATGCCGCCCTTGCGCGAGCGTGGCGCCGATGTGCAGCTGCTGGCCGAGCACTTCCTGCGCTGCTTCCGTCTGCGCCACAGCGTGCGTGCACGTGGCTTTGCGCCCGCCGCGCTGCAGGCGATGCGACGCTTCGGTTGGCCCGGCAACGTGCGTGAACTGCTCAACCGGGTGCAGCGGGCGGCGATCATGGCCGAAGGCGAGCTGATCAGCGAGCGTGACCTCGAACTGGGGGGGAGCGAGCATGCGCCGCCGGGCGCGATGCTGCAGGATGCCCGCGGCCAGGCCGAGCGCGATGTGCTGCTGCAGACCCTGCGCCAGACCGGCTACAACGTCTCCGAGTGCGCACGGCAGATGCAGATCTCGCGGGTGACCGTGTACCGGCTGTGCCGCAAGCATCGGCTGGAACTGCCGGCGCAGCGCTGAGCGCGGATCATGGTTCGCCCGAACGGTAGCGGATGCGGTACAGGTCCAACCCCGCACCGTCTGCGCGCCGCGCCGAATAGGTCAAAGTGTCAGGTTGCGAGCCATCCAGCATCGCACCGTAGCTGTCGCCGAAGGCTTCGTTCACCGGGGAGGGCAATGCATGGCCCGCGTCATAACGGCCTCCACGCTCGTAGCCAATGAACTGTCGTACCGGTGCACTGCCGAAGTCCAGGGCACGGGCAAACACCACCGTTCGGCCGTCGCCGAGGAAAGTGGCATCGAACTCCTGCGCGGCGGTATTGATGCCACCGGCCAGCGGCCGCGCCAGCTGCGCCACGCCGCCGATCATCGTGGCGCTGTAGAGGTCATGGCCGCCGGCACCGCCCGCGCGATCGCTGGAGAACAACAGCGTACGACCGTCCGGGGAGAGCATCGATGCGAACTCGTCGGCCGCACTGTTCACCGCGGGGCCCAGATTCTCCGGTTCGCCGAATCGACCGTCGCGTCCAATGCTGGCCCGGTACAGATCGTCGCCGCCCTGGCCGCCTGCGCGGTCCGAGCAGAAGTACACGACGCGCCCATCTGCGGAGAACGCGGGATCGAAGTCGCGCCCGGCCGTGTTGAACGGTACCGGCGTCGCCGGCCGCCAGCGCTGCCCATCGTGGCGGGAGACCCAGATGTCATACCCGCCCGGACCGCCGGGACGGTTGCGGCTGAACCACAGTGCGGTGTTTCCGTCCGGGCTCAAGGTCAGTCGAATCTCGTCGTACTGCGTGGATGCAACGCCCGGCGCAAAGCGTTCGGCGGGGCCGACGATCTGCAGCACCCTTGAGGGAGTCGCGGGGGGCGACGCAGAAACCAGCAGCATCACGGCCAGCAGCGCTTTCATGCCTGCCGCTCGAAGTCGCTGACCCAGTTGGTTTCCCAACTGCGTCCCCCATCGGTCGAAGCCGCCTGTTCCCAGCGCGCCGAGCGCGGGGTAATGCGTGACCAGATCACCCGCGTCTGGATCGGCCGTCCGTCGTGCTGGTCATCGCCGAAGAAGCGCCCGACGCCGGCCTCGAAACCACCGCGCAGCGGCGCGCCGATCCGGGTCGGCTCCCGGCCATCCAGCCACCAGCTCAGCCAGTGCCGCTCAGCCGCACTCCAGGCGCGCATACCCATGCCGCGCAGTGGTGCTCCCGGCACGTCCATCAGGTTGTCGCCCACGTTGCCGAATCCTCCCAGTACCGGCCAGTTGTGCAGGGTGCCGTTGAACGCGTCCCACGCATCACTGCCTGCCAGCCGAGCGCGCAGGCGACGATGGCGCACGTTCCAATGGCCCACCAGGAAATCGAAATCGCGCGGTGCATCCGGCAGCTTCGGAAGCGGAGAGGGGGCTGCCGCAGTGCGGCGGAACCAGTTGCGCCAGTTCACTTCCCAGTGCGCGCCGGCATCGGCGGAGAACGCCTGCTCCCACCACGGCTCCTCGCCATGGATGTCATGCCAGCGGAACCAGACGTCGATGGGGCGTCCCCTGAAGTGATCACGACCACGGAAGCTGCCGCCATCGCCTTCGAAGACGCCGCGCACGGGCGCTTCGATATGGGCAGGGTTGCGTCCATCGATCCACCAGATCGACCACGTGGAAGACACCGGATCAAACGCACGCACGCCCAGGCCCCTGTAGGGACCCGAAGGCAGCGCCATGACGTTGTCATCGATGGTGCCGAGTCCGCCCAGGGTGAGCCAGACCGCGCTGGCGCCGCTGAAGGCTTCCCAGCGGGTATCGCCCAGCAGGCGCTCCTTCAGCCGTTGGTGCCGGACCCGCCAGTTGCCCTGTAACCATTTCCAGTCTTCGCTGTGGCTGGCCAGGGGCCGCCCCGAGGGCAGGGCGCTTGAGGCTGCCGCCGCGGCCAAGGTGGCCAGGAACTGCCGTCGATCCATGTGCGTGACCCCTTGCCGGACGTGCCTCCATCGTTGCGGGTGCGAGGGGGATTGACCACGCAGATATCGGGGCTCAGGCTAAGCCACACTTATGGTGACCCGACGCCAGCTTCCATCGCTTGTCGCCATCCGCGCCTTCGAAGCGGCGGCGCGGCTGGGCAGTTTCGCCCGTGCCGCCGAGGAGCTCGACACCAGTGCGGCATCGGTGAGTTACCACGTGCGCCGGCTGGAGGCCCAGACCGGTACCTGCCTGTTCCTGCGCCATGCACAGCATGTGGAGCTGACGGCAGCGGGTGCCAGCGTCGCGCAGGAGGCCACCCGGGCCTTCGACGCGCTTCGTGCCAGTTTCATGCGTGCCGCTGACATGGATGCGGCGCGATTGCGCCTGTCCGTATTGCCCACGCTGGGCACCAGCTGGTTGACGCCTCGCCTGGGCAGCTTCCGTGCCCGCCATCGGAACATCGTGCTGGAACTGGACCTGTCGGCAGAGCCCCACGACCTGGCCGCCGGGCGTTTCGATGCCGCCATCCGCAATGGGCATGGCGGGTGGCCCGGGCTGCAGGCCACGCCCCTGTTCCCCAGCATTTTCACCCCGTTGTGCGCGCCAGCGCTGCTGCCGGCGGCAGACGGGCTCGGTCGCCGGGCGTTGGACGTTCCGCTGCTCGGCAGGCCCGACTGGTGGGCACTGTGGTTCTCCGCACATGGTGCCGTCCCGCCGCCGGCCGCAGAGAGCTTCATCACCCCCTTTGCGGTAGAGCATCTGGACGTCGGCGCGGCCATTGCCGGGCAGGGCATCGCCATTGCTTCGCCAATCCTGTTCCAGGCCGAACTGGACAGTGGGCGCCTGGTGCAGGCACATCCCGGTGTGGCCAGCGACGGGCGTGGTTTCTGGTTCGTGGCACCGACGGCGCGCAGCCGGAGCGCCAAGGTCATTGCGTTCGGTGACTGGTTGGGCGAGCAGGCCGCGCAGGCCAGGCATGCGGCGCGACATCATCTGGCGCGCACGGTGGCGGCATGAGCCAGAGCCCCGAACTGCTGCGACGCCTGCTGCGTGCCAAGGACCGGATGGACCATGCCAGCCACGAGGACTGGCCGGTGGCCCGCCTGGCCGAAGTGAGTGCCGTATCCGCGGCGCATTTCGCGCGTTCGTTCAAGCAGGCATTCGGGCTGCCGCCGCACCGCTACCTGCTGAGCCGCCGCATCGAACGGGCCGTGGCGATGTTGCGTGACACCGACCTGCCGGTCACCGAGATCGCCGCCCAGACCGGGTGGAGCAGCCTGGGCACCTTCGGCCGCATCTTCCGTGACATCACCGGCGACAGCCCCGGCAACGTGCGCGAGCGCGAGCGCGCTGGCCAGGTGACCCCGGCCGGCGTGCCGGAATGCCATGCGCGTGCCGCGCAGCGACCGGACCTGAACATCGCAGTTTTGGAGAAGCGCCGTCGCCAGGCGGTTGCTAACGTGGACCCCACCTGAGGGAGGTCCCATGACAAACACTGTGAACACGGTCGGCCTGTATGTGCGCGACCAGGATGAGGCACTCGCGTTCTACGTCGGCATGCTCGGTTTCGAAGTGCACACCGATGTGCGCAATGGCAGCTACCGTTGGCTGACGGTACGCAGCCCCGGCCAGGACGGATTCCAGCTTGGGCTGTTCGTTCCGGGCCCGCCCACCCACGATGCGGCCACCGCGCAGGCGCTGCAGCAGCTGGTGGCCAAGGGCGCCATGCCGCCGCTGGTACTGGCCGTGGACGATTGCCAGGCGTGCTATACGCGATGGCGGGCGCAGGGCGTGGAGTTCACCCAGGAGCCGGTCGAACGCTATGGCGCCATCGATGCCGGATTCCGTGACCCGTCCGGCAATGGCTGGAAGATGATCCAAGCCCGCTCTGAAGCGAGGCGCCGTCAATGAGCCGGGGGGGCTGGGCGCGGCCCGTGCATCGCTGGACCTCGATCGTCTTCACCCTGGCGGTGATCGCCAATTTCGCCGTCCGCGGGCTGGGACAGGGCGAGCCGGCAGCGTGGATCACCTATTCGCCGCTGCCGCCATTGTTCCTGCAGCTGTTCACTGGCCTGTACCTGTTCGTGCTGCATTACGCCGGGAAGCGCCGCAGCGCCGCACTGGACGCCGCGGGCTGAGGCCGACTCAGGCGGCAGCGTCGGCGGCGTAGGCCGCCAGCAATGCCGGCAGCTGGTCCATGCGCTGGAAGATCACCTTCGCACCCGCAGCGCGCAGGGCCTCCGGCGTGCTGTGGTGCGGGCCGCCCTCGCTGAACCCAAAAACGGTCGCACCCGCCGCGACGCCGGCGGTCGCGCCGGTCACGGTGTCTTCGATCACCGCACAGCGGGCCGGGTCCACACCCAGCGAAGCGGCAGCGGCCAGGTACACGTCCGGGTGGGGTTTGGTCTGCGGCATGTCCTGGCCGCTGAAGACGTGGTCACCGAAGGCATCGAGGATGCCGACCTTGCTCAACTGCAGCTTCACCTTGAACAGGTCGGCACCGGACGCGCAGGCAATGCGGCCACCGGTCGCTATGGCGATCGCACGCACGGCCTCGGGCGCCCCCTGGATCGCCTCAAGGTCCTGCTCCAGCGCACGATTGCGCTGCTGGCGGAATTCCTCCAGCCACTGCTCGGTGAACGGCTTGCCGGTGCGCTCTGCGATCAGCCCGGCCAGATGGGCCACGGATTGGCCCAGGAAGACCTCGCCCGCCTGCGCAGGCGTCAGCGGCCAGCCGCGTGCGGTCAGCATTTCCGAGAGCACGCGGGCCACCAGCGGCTCGGAATCGACCAGTACGCCGTCGCAGTCGAACAGCACGGCATCGAAGGGGAAACGGGACATCTACTACTCCGGGACAGCCAAAAGGGCGAAGCGCCCGCCATTTTCCCATAGCGGGACGGGCAGGGCACGCCGGCCACAGGAACGCTAGACTGCCGGGCCACCCCACCCATCGCCTGCACGGGAATACCCCTTGAACCGAGTGCGATGCCAGGCCCGGCACCATCACCTCATCAGTGCCGGCATCGCCGGCGCGGTGGCGCTGGCCGGCAGCTGCCTGCTCCCCGTCCTGGTGTTGCTGCTGCCTGCGGGATTCTCGCCAGGCGAGTTCATTATGCCCGTTGCCGACGGCGCCGCGCAGTTGCGGAGTGCGGGGCTGCTCCTGCTGGCGGCCTGCGCACTGGCCACGTTTGCCGGCCTATGGGCCAGCGCGCCGTCGCCGGAACCCGCATCGACGGCGCGCAGGATGGTGGTGTCGCTGATCCTGCTTGCCACGACGCTGCTGATCAGCCTGGCCAGCATGGCCTACCTGATGCGAACGCTGTCCAGTGGGACGCCAACGACAGGGCACGGGCTTGTCGCTGCTACCGTCGTCGGCGCCGTAGTGCAGTTCCTGTTTGCCAGAGTGCTGGCGTCACGATGGCTGCGTGTACAGGCATCGTGACGTTCCTCTGTCCGCCGCTCAGCCCAGGTCACACCCTGCAGGCTGTGGCCAGGTGGTGGCCGGCAGCATGTTCTTCAGCGAGGCCGGTGCGTTGATCGCCACATAGCTGGCGCCCAGCAGCTCCTCCAGATCGGCAATCGTCACCAGGTAGTTGTCCAGGCTGCCGAGGTTGGCCTCGTTGGGAATGATCCAGCTGATCGCCTTGGCGGTTCCGGTGTTCGGGTCACGGGTGATGATCGTCTTCCAGAAGAACTCCGGGGTCGGGATGCCATGGCTGGCCAGGAAGTAATCGTTGGCGGCGTCGCCGTAGACCACACCACCGTAGACGTCCACCGGTGCGATGTCGCGGTAGCACTCGGCCACGTTTTCGGCCTTCACCCAGATGCCCTGGTTGAAGCTGGACACCTGCGGCACGATGTTGGTCATGTAGTTGGCGCGACGGATGTAGGTCGCGTCGTAGTCCATGTGGTTGGACGTGACCAGATGGCCACGGTCATAGCCGGATCTGATGCTGGCGTAGGACGCGGTGCTGGTCTGGCCCAGGCAGCCGGCTGGCAGGTCCGGGTCCTTGTAGAAGCTGGACGGCCGTGCGGCCGAACCGGTATCGGCGGTAAGCGTGTACTCGTAGCGGGTGGCGCTGTGGATGCTGCAGTCGTAGGTCAGCACGAAGCCGCCCTTGTTGAGGGTGACCACCTGGGCCTGTGCAGCACCGGCAAAAGCACTGAGTACGATGGCAAAGACAAAGCTTGCAAGGCGCATTTCGATTCTCCAGCAGAAGATTCAGGGCGCAGCCGCCCGTCACGACCTGGCCGGGGCGAGGACATGCGGAGATGCTGCGGAGACGGATGCTGCGGATTGCGGTGGAGCCTGGCCGCGTTGTTGGGCCATCAGCCCTGCGGTGTCATAAGCGTCACAAGCTGGCGCCTTGTGGTCAATGACGAAAGGGCGAAGCTGTGATCATGCGCAAGCACTGGTGATATGTCAGATCACGCGGCGCGTGGATGACACGCGCGCGTGCTAGGCGCCTGGCAGGCCTGCCAGCTGCGCGCCTGGGCCTGCGGCGGCGGGCGCTACAGGAATGCTTCCTGTTCTTCGTCCGGCGCCAGGCATGCGGCCTTGCTTTGCTCGGTCGAGCTCGCAATGGCCGCCTCGTCGAAACCGCTGCGGCTCAACCACAAACGATTCCAGCGGACCAGTGCGTCGCTGTCGCGTGCCAGGCAGGCATAGCGGACGATCGATTCCAGGTTGTCGATGGTCGGGTACTGCTGGGCGATTTCGTCCAGTCCCTGGCGCATCAGCGGCCAATCGGGCTTCGCCGCGCGGAAGTGATCGGGCGAATACGCGGTGGCCGACCAGTACAGCCGTGCGTAGCGCATGGCCCGCTTCTTCTTTGGTGCGCTGGCCATCGAGTGCCGCGCGAAGGCTTCCATCTTCTGCGCGCTGCCGCCCCAGGCCGGCGTGAAGTACTCCATGGCAATGAGGTGCAGTGGTTCGTAGTCGGGGAAGGCCTTCGCTGCGCGATCAACGAGCGCCAGCATTTCGTCGTCATCCGCGCTTTCGCGCAGCGCGATCAGCACGTTCATCTCGTGCCAGAACGGGTCGCCGCCGGCAACATCCTCATGCGATTGCAGGTAGGCCCGCGAAACCGCGTTGTACTCATGGAACTGTGCCCAGTCGTCGGCGTTGACGGTGTTGGCGTAACCGTTGCCGCGGTAGCTCCAGGCCAGGTTGAGTGGAATCCGTGCGGTGATCAGGTGGGCCGCCGCAGACTTCGGCGCGTGCTGAACCCAGCGCGCCGCCCATGCAGACCAGTCGTTCCAGGCTTGAACCTCCTGCCGCGACGTGCCGATTGCACGCGACATGCAGATGTAGAAACGGCCGAGCCGGGATTGGCCGGCGGCGTTGAGCTCGCCCTTGCGGAAACGCGCGGCCATCGCATCAAGTGCCGCAAAGTCGTCGTTGGCCATCAGCCGCGCAATCTCCGCGCAATCGTTGGCCGGTTCGGGGGCATCTTCCGCCAACACTAAAGGGGCGAACAGACAGGCGACGCTGGAGAGCGTGCCTGCGACGAGCATCCTGTGCATCGGGGGCGTCCTTGCTTTGATGGGAGACTGCGGAGGGCCCGCAGTGCCTTGAAGCATAGCAAGGCGCGCTTTGCGGCATGTTGCGTCGCAAGGTGCCAGCCACCATTCGCACTGGTACGGTCCGATCCGTTGCACCACCACCGACGGGGAGAGACAACGATGCGCAAGGTTCTGCTGCTGTTGATCCTGCTGACCGGGCTGGCGCCCACGGCCCTGGCGGCCACGGTCAAGACCACCCATCGCACCATCCCCAGCTGGGATGGCACGCCCCTCGGGGCCTTCGTCATCGAACCCCAGGATGCCGGCAGTGGCCGCTATCCGCTGCTGGTGATGCCCAGCAGCTGGGCAGTGCCCAGCGTGGAGTACGTGGGCGCGGCACAGTCGCTGGCGCAGCGCGGCTATGTGGTCATCAGCTACAGCTCGCGCGGCTTCTGGGAGTCGGGCGGCAGCATCGACATCGCCGGGCCGGCCACGGTCGAGGACGTCAGTGCACTGATTGACTGGGCGCTGGACAACACCCGTGCCGACCCCTCACGAATCGGTGTATCGGGCATCTCCTATGGGGCCGGCACCAGCCTGCTGGCGGCGGCACGCGACCCGCGCATCAAGGCCGTTGCCGCGTTGAGCGGCTGGGCCGACCTGCAGGCGTCGCTCTACAGCCATGACACGCCCAGCGCGCAGGGTATTGCCCTGCTGGTGGCAGCCGGCCTGGCCACTGGCCGCCCCGGGGCGGAGCTGGCCACCATCAACGGCAATGTGCTGGTCGGCAACTACCAGGGGGCGGTGGACTCGCTGCTGCCGGTGGCGGCACAGCGCAGCCCGGCCAGCAGCCTTGATGAGATCAATGCCAACCAACCCGCGGTATTCCTCGCCAACGCCTTCAACGACAGCCTGTTTCCGCCGGGCCAGCTGGTCGACTTCTTCACCCGCCTGAAGGGACCCAAGCAGTTGCAGCTGCGCCATGGCGACCACGCCCTCAACGAAGCCTTCGGTGCGCTCGGCATTCCCAATGAGGTCTATGCCACGGTGGGCGACTGGTTCGACCACTACCTCAAGGGCGTGGCCAATGGCATCGATCGCCAGCCGGCGGTGCAGTTGAAGTCGCAGAAGGGCAGCTGGAGCCGTTATCCGGACTGGCAGGCCACCTCTACCGGCGCCGTAAGCTACGGGCTGACCGCGCCGACCGGGCTTCTGCTGCCCACCGGAGGGCTGGCCGAGAGCGGTGGCGGCACCGGTTGGAACTACCGGATCGGCAGCGGCCTGCTTACTGCCGCCAACTCCGGCGTGGTGATGGCGTCCGGCGCGCTGCAGATGTTCAACCTGCCGCCCGGTGCCTATGTACCATTCGTTGGCCGCAACGCCGCAGGCGTCTGGCAGGGCCCGATCTACTGGAGTGCACGCCGCCTGGATGGCGCACCGGAAGTGCGGTTGACGGTGACGCCCACTCGCGCCAACACCACGCTGTATGCCTACCTGTATGCCGAGGATATGCTGGGCAACGGCCAGCTGATCAGCCACAAGCCGTACACCCTGCGCGGTGCCACGCCCGGCCAGCCGAGAACCATCGATCTTCGCCTGGAAGCCAGCAGCTGGAACCTCCCGACCGGCAGCCGGCTGACCCTGGTGGTCGATACCGTGGACCTGCGCTATGCGGGCATCAGCCAGCTGGGCGGTGCGGTGACCTTCAGCTCGCCAGCCAACGCGCCTTCGGTGCTGAAGGTGCCTTTGCATTGATGGGTCAGCGCAGGTCCGGTGGATTCATCGAAGCGTCGCGGACACAGGGATCACCGGCGTCCGGTGTCAGGCACGCCTCGATGTCCGGTGGAAACCGCGGAATCCTGCTGGTCTGCATCACCACCCAGCGCATGATCGTGTGCAGGTAGTTGAGTGGCAGCATCGTGAGCCACATGAAACCCGGGAGCTGCGCGTCTTCGGCGAAGATGCGCTCCTTGCCGGACGCGAAGCTCTCGCGCTTGCCGTCCAGCGGCATGCAGTAGTGCACCGCGTCCACGACGGCTGCCGGTCCTTCTTCCATGTAGCGCCGCAGGAACTCCCAGTGGGCATGCGCGTTCTCGATGCGGGAGGTCGCGATGCAGAACGCGAACGTCTCCCGTACTGTCACGCCATCCGCGTCCAGGATCAGTCCGCGGACATCCCAGTTGTACCATCCGAAGGTTCCGGTTCCGCGGCCAAGCGTGAAATACACCCGGTCCCAGGGCGCGCTGAGGGTGGTGCCATCCAGCCGGAACACGTGTATCTGCCGATGCTTGCGATCAAGCGCGATCGGATAGTAGGTCCAACGGAACAGCTCGAGGCAAGCTACCCATATGCTCGCTGCAGTGAAGACGGCCAGCATCGCCATGCCTATGAATATCGCCTCCCACAGGCCGTTTTGGTTCGGTAGCCTGTTCACGACCAGCAACCAGAGCAGCATCAGCATGCCGCCCAGCCCGAAGGCAATGCCGATCGCGCCCAGCAGGGCTGCAAAGCCACGTGCGGCGAACCAGCGATCCACCGAAACCAGGCAGTTCGAATTCATCTTCACCACGCACAGCTGCGCCAGCGGCGCGACATCCAGTCGCTTCTTCCGCAGCAGGCGGTGCTCACGATCAAACGCATTCAGCGGGCGGTTGTTGGGAAATTTGCGCGTGTATCCGGTGTAATCCATGGGCGATCCCTGCGCGATTCCAGCGCCCGTTGGATTCTAGCGGGATTATCCTGGGGGAGATCAGCGACGAACGTCGAACTGGTCGCTCTCCATCAGCGCCCGGACTTCAGCTTCGCGGGCAGGGCTGAAGTCGCCGGGAATGGCGTGCTTCAACGCGCCCGCAGCCAGTCCGAAGCGCACGGTGCTTTCTGCGTCCAGCCCGGACAGCAATCGGTGCACGATGCCGGCGGCAAAGGCATCGCCACCGCCGATGCGATCAACGATGCCGGGCAGCGGCCTCGGAGGAGCCTGCGCGCGGGTTCCATCGCGTCCCAGCAGCAGCGCACCGAGCACGTGATGGTCGGCGCTGATTACCTGGCTGTTTCTGAAGAACTACCAGCGCTAAGCTTGATCTGGCGCGACGCACACCTGCGTTGAAGCGCGCAATGCATCACGAAACGGTGAATGGCCCTCCTGCCCCGCCGAGCGCAAAGAGGTTTCCTGCTACCTTCGGCCGTGGAGCCGGCACTGGCTCCTGAACTCATTCCATGGAGGAAACCTAGATGTCGCTAGCATCAGTTCTGCTTGTTCTCGCGTCAGCTCAGAGTCTCGCGGTCATGCCGGCAGGCCAGGCATTTTCGGAGAAGGAATCGGATATCGCTGCCAAGGCCTACATGAGTGCGAACGGCGTGTCACTCGACACCGCCAAGCGCAGGCTGGAAGTTGAATCCGAGCTACCTTCGGTCATCGCCGAACTGAAACGGCGATACAGTGATCGGCTCGCATTTGTTTCGATCGAAAACATGCCCGATCAACACCTCGTTGTTGGACTGAAGGGAAACATGATGGAGGCGGTCCGGCACTTCAGAGTGAGTGACTCATCCATCAGGGTCGAGTTCGAGGAGGGGTATCCGTACACGGAGAAGGAGTTCTCCGAAACCATGCATAGAGTCGTTCCACTTGTGGTCGAACTCATACCTGATGCAGTGAGTGTGGACGGCCGCCCCGAGCTGGGCATGATTGACGTTTCGGTTCGTGGAGCCGATGCAAAATCGTATGAAGCGGCCAAGCGCAAGATTGAAGAGGCTGCGAAGCTGAAGGTCAACATCATCCTTGGGAGGGATCCCTTCCGCAATTCGGCGTACACCGCCGGTGGGGCGATCCTGACTGCCAATGGCAGGATGTGCACAAGCGGCCTTGCGGTTCGGCACAAGCTGACCAAGGTAAAAGGGCTCCTTACGGCAGCGCACTGCGATGATCAGTTGCTTTACAGCAATTACGATCATGAGGTTGGTGGCCCGCAGGTCATGATGCCACTGACATTCCAGGACGCGCTCTTCGACGGTAGTCACGATGTTCAATGGCACTCGCTTCCTGCTGGAAATACACCGCTCCAGGAAGTGTTCGCAGAATTGAAGGGTGAGTACCAGACGAAGGCATTGATACTGATCCATGCGGACCTTCCACTGCATGGCCTCCTTTGCTTCCGAGGGGCTCGCACCGGCTTCAGTTGCGGAACCGTCACATCGGTGCAGCACGCCCCGTTGGGCGTATGTGGCGCTGCAGTCTGTGCACCCACTTGGGGAAGAGTGGAAGGCTCCGAACTTGCATGCGCGTCCGGTGACAGCGGCGCCGCCGTCTTCAACAAGAGCGGCTCAGGCTACGGGATCGTAAAATCCGCTGAGAATCCCAGTGATTCAATCGAGAAGGGAAGCTGCAAGGCGTTGACCGTCATGCCCTTCGGCAAGGTTGCCGATCTGAATCTCGACCCGGTATGAGGCACTGGGACCGAGGAAGCCTTCAGTAGGCGCCGCAGGGAATTGCTGCGGGCAGGAGAGGTGGCGCGCTCTGCCGTGGGCGAGAGCAGGGCACCACGGCGGCGGACTATGCCGATCGTGCGCGACACTACCGGGTTGCCGATCGCGCGTGTCACCAGGGTGGGGTGATCCCCGTCCGGCGTGGCCATCTTCGGCAGCGCTGACACGCCGATGCCGGCCTCGACCATGCCCAATGAGTCGACAGGTGGGCCACTTCGTAGTGCCAGCTGAGCTTGAGGCTCTCACGCGCCAACGCACCATTCAGCAGCGTGCGGTTGCCGCTTGCGCGGTGCACGGTGATCAACTGGCGCTTGGCCAGATCCGCCCATTCCACCTTGCGCTTGCGTGCCAGGGAATGATTGTGCCGGGTCGAACAGGCCTTCGCGCCGGGCCAGCCGGGCCAGCCCGGCCAGCATCATCATGCCGATCAGGAACAGATAGACATCGCGGCCCTCGGCCACCGCGTGCAAGGTCGTGCCGAACGGCACCGTTCCCAGCAGTGGAAGCAGAAGAGCAGCCCCCAGTGCCCACACGTACTCCGGAATGCGGAATGGCCGGAACAGCAGGCCGAGGGTCGCCACGGTCACGGCCGCCCAGATGAGGAAAGAGGAACAGGAAGCGAGCATCGGGCGGGGTGTCGCACCTCCCCGCATAAGGTGGGAGCCATTCAGGGCGTTGCGGTGGACTCAACGATGTTCGACTACCAGGGCTGGACCTTCAACGCCAATGGCCGAACCCGGGTGGCCCGGGTGGAACTGGATGGCGACGGCGACGGCACCATCAACCGTTACCGGTTGACCCTCGGGCCCGCCCAGTCCGGGCTGTGCATCAAGGTGGCCTCGCAGGAGGAAGCCGCCAAGAGGCTCGAAACCGAGGTGGAGAAACTGCTCGGCCCAGAGTGGTAAAGAGGGGAGTGGTCAAGAGGGCTTCACTGCGGCAGAAGCGTTGTGAGGTTGCCAGCGCCACTCCGCAATCTCAGTCCATGCGACGGCCGACCGTATTCTTACGGCCATGCATTCGCCCTCCAGCGCTCCCGATTTCATGATAGCCCGCCAGCCCTCGGGCTGGGTGCAGAGCGGCGAGCGCTGGGACCTGTGGTGGAACGGGCGTTCGGTGGCCAGTATCGTGCCGCATGCCGCGCTCGGGTTCCGTCTGTACCTGGACGCACGCAAGATGTCACAGGCCAAGGTCGTGTCCGCCACCAGCGCCCGTCAGGCCAAGCGCTACGCCGAGCGCTGGTGTGCTGCACGGCTCTGCCCGCAGTTGCCTCTGCGCGATGCGGTGGCGCGGTTGGTGGATGCCGCCGGTACTCCACCGCCTCCGGCGCTCACGCGGGAGCAGCGGCAGCAGGCCCGGCGCCTGGCCGAAGCCGGGGCAGGGGAGATGGGGCGGATCAAGGAAGCGCTGGCGCCACGGCCGCGCATGACGGCCGCCAGGCCCGAGGTGCAGGGGCGAGGTGGAGCCTGGTCTGTACCCGGCCAGGTTCCATCCTCCCCGCGCCGAAACGGGAACACATCCCCAGCCAGGGCTACGCCAAAAGCTCCTCACGTACGATCCTCGCCCCCGCGCTGAGTGCGCGCAGCTTGCCCCTGGCCACATCGCGCGCCAGCGGCGCCATGCCGCAGTTGGTGCTCGGGTAGAGCTTGTCGGCGTCCACGAACTGCAGCGCCCTGCGCAGCGTGTTGGCCACATCCTCCGCCGATTCCACCGTGTTGGAGGCCACGTCGATGGCACCGACCATCACCTTCTTGCCACGCACCAGCTCGATCAGGTCCATCGGCACGTGCGAGTTCTGGCATTCCAGCGAGATGATGTCGAGGTTGGAGGCCTTCAGCTTCGGGAACGACTCCTCGTACTGGCGCCATTCCGATCCCAGGGTCTGCTTCCAGTCGGTGTTGGCCTTGATGCCGTAGCCGTAGCAGATGTGTACCGCCGTCTCGCACTTCAGCCCTTCGATCGCGCGCTCCAGTGCGGCTACGCCCCAATCATTCACTTCGTCGAAGAACACATTGAAGGCCGGCTCATCGAACTGGATGATGTCAACGCCGGCGGCCTCCAGCTCCTTCGCTTCCTCGTTGAGGATCTTCGCGAACTCCCAGGCCAGCTTTTCGCGGCTCTTGTAGTGCGCGTCGTACAGCGTGTCGATCATCGTCATCGGGCCGGGCAGCGCCCACTTGATCGGCTGCGTGGTCTGGCGGCGCAGGAACTTCGCATCCTCGACGAATACCGGCCTGGGGCGGCTCACGGCGCCAACCACGGTCGGCACGCTGGCATCGTAGCGGTTGCGGATGCGCACGGTTTCGCGCTTCTCGAAGTCGACGCCGCTGAGATGCTCGATGAAGGTGGTGACGAAGTGCTGGCGGGTCTGCTCGCCGTCACTGACGATATCAATGCCGGCATGCTGCTGTTCCTGCAGGGACAGGCGCAGGGCGTCCTGCTTGCCCTCGATCAGGCCTTCGTCCTGCAGCTTCCAGGGTGACCAGAGCTTCTCGGGCTCTGCCAGCCAGGAGGGTTTGGGCAGGCTGCCTGCGGTGGAGGTGGGGAGCAGCGTCTTCGTCGGCATCGTGTGGTGTGTCCTGGGGGCGAATGGGAAATCGATGGATCAGCGGGCGGCCCACTGCTCAAGCACGGCGCGGTACGGCTTGATGAAGTGTTCTTCGGTGAACCGGCCCTGCTTGACCGCCAGCTGGCTGCGCTCTTCGCGGTCGTAGACGATGCGGGTGGAGGAGTAGTCCTGGTGCTTCAGGCTGGGCTGGTAGACCTTGCCGGCCACGGAATTGGCGTTGTAGATCTCCGGGCGGTAGATCTTCTGGAAGGCCTCCATCGTGCTGATGGTGCCGATCAGCTCCAGGTTCGAGTAATCGCCCAGCAGGTCGCCCTGGAAGTAGAACGCCAGCGGTGCGACGCTGCCCGGCGGCATGAAATAGCGTACCCGCAGGCCCATCTTGTCGAAGTACTGGTCAGTGGGGGAGAACTCACCCTGGCGGTATTCCACGCCCAGGATCGGGTGATGGTTCTCGGTGCGGTGGTAGGTCTTGCTGCTGGAAACACTGATGCAGATCACCGGCCCCTTGCTGAAGTTGGCGCGGTAGGCGTCCGAGCGCAGGAAGTGCTGGAACAGCTTGCCGTGCAGGTCGCCAAAGCCCTCCGGAAGGCCGAAGGTGGCCTTGCCCTCGTTGCTGGCCGGCAGCACGACGCTGAAGTCGTAGTCGCGCACGTAGGACGAGAAGTTGTTGCCAACGATGCCCTCGCTACGCACGCCGGTCTGCGTGTCGACGATGGTCGGCCGCAGCACTTCGATCAACGGGAACGGATCGCTGCCGTCGGCGCCGTCGATGTGCATCTCCACCGAGATGATGTCCAGCTCGACCGCGTAGCGATCGGCGCTTGGGTTGTCCCAATGCGCCAGATCATTGAAGCGGTTGTTGATCATGCGGATGGTGTTGCGCAGGTTTTCCTGCCGGGACGCACCGCGCGCCAGGTTGGCGAAGTTGGTGGTGATGCGCGTGCCTTCGGCCGGCTGGTAATCCTCGTTGAAGGGGATGCGCGTGATGCTGAAGGTGAAAGCGTCGTTCGTCATGGGCGGCGTTCCGTTTGCGGGGTGACATCCAGATGCAGGTCGGCGGCATCTGGCTTCAAAAGGCTTCGATGGCCTCGGCGGCGGCGACTCGCGCGCCGCGATGGGACAGCGCCAGCAGCGGCATTGCGCGCTGCACCGCCAGTCGTGCGCGCTGGATCAGCGCTTCGTTGTGCACGTGCCCCTCGGTGAAATCGCGGTCGGTGGCATACACGCCCAGGGGCAGGGTGCGGGCCTGGAAGAAGCTGAACAGCGGCCGCAGCTGGTGATCGATCACCAGTGCATGGCGGTCACTGCCGCCGGTCGCGGCCAGCAGGATGGGGGTATCGACCAGCGCGTCCTGGTCGATGAAGTCGAAGAAGTGCTTGAACAGCCCTGTGTAGGAGCCGCGATAGACCGGCGTGCTCACCACGAGGACATCGGCCCGTTCGACGGCCACCAGCTGGCGCTCGACAACCTCCGGGAGCTGCGACCGCCACAGCGCACCGGCCAGCTGCGGCGCCAGTTCGCCGAGTTCGATCAGCTGCTGATCGCTGCGCATGTTCTCGCCGATCAGGCCCAGCAGGTGCTCGGCGAGGGTGGCGGCCCGGGAGGGGCGCTGCAGTCCACCGGAAACGGCGACGATACGGAGGGGGCGTTGGGATGAAGGCATGACCCGATCCTAGTCATGCCTTTCCATGACGTAAAATGGTATTACTTCACCTATCCATGAGTGAGATTCATCTTAATGTTGGAGCGGATCCACCTCAGCATCGTGCAGCAGGTCGAGCAGCAGGGCTCGCTCACCGCTGCTGCCGGCGTGCTCAACCTGACCCAGTCGGCGCTCAGCCACAGCATGAAGAAGCTGGAGCAGCAGCTGGGTACCGATGTCTGGCTGCGCGAAGGCCGCAGCCTGCGGCTGACCCAGGCCGGGCAATATCTGCTGGCAGTCGCCAACCGGGTGCTGCCGCAGCTGGACCTGGCCGAGGAGCGCCTGCGCCAGTTTGCCCAGGGCGAGCGCGGCGCGCTGCGCATCGGCATGGAATGCCACCCCTGTTACCAGTGGCTGCTGAAGATCGTCTCGCCGTACCTGGCCGCGTGGCCGGACGTGGATGTGGACGTCAAGCAGAAGTTCCAGTTCGGCGGCATCGGCGCGCTGTTCGGCTACGAGATCGACCTGCTGGTCACGCCCGATCCACTGCTGAAGCCGGGCCTGAAGTTCATCCCTGTGTTCGACTACGAGCAGGTGCTGGTGGTGGCCAGCAACCACGCCCTGGCCAAGGTGGACCACGTAAAGCCGCGCCAGCTCAGCCAGGAAGTGCTGATCAGCTACCCGGTGCCGTTCGAGCGCCTGGACATCTACAACCAGTTCCTGCTGCCGGCCGGCATCACCCCGCGGCGCCACAAGGCCATTGAAACCACCGACATCATGATGCAGATGGTGGCCAGCGGCCGCGGCGTGGCTGCCATGCCGCGCTGGCTGGTGGAGGAGTACGCCACGCGCATGGAGGTGGTGCCCGTACGGCTGGGCGCCAAGGGCATCCCCAAGCAGATCTACCTGGGCGCGCGCGAGGCCGATACCGGTATCGACTACCTGCAGGCCTTCATCGAACTGGCCCGCAACAGCTCGCCGCTTGCCGGCAATGTGGGCGGAGCACGTTGATGCCGGCAGGCCTGTCACTGCGGGCGGACGCCTTCATCAGCGCTTTTTCACTGGAAGTCAGCGCGAAGGCCATGCCCGCGCTGTGCGCCGAGGCGGATCGGATCCCGCGCGGTACGGTCATCTCCATTCCCTACCTGGCCAGCGAGGATGACGACACCCGCCTGGCCGCCGCGCACACGGTGCGCGCGCTCGGATTCGAACCGATGCCGCATCTCTCTGCGCGGCGTGTCGGGTCACGCGCAGCGCTTGAACGCTTCCTGGAGCGTGCCGCCGGCGAAGCCGGGGTCGCGCGTTGCCTGCTGATCGCGGGCGACCTGGCCACACCTGCCGGACCGTTTGCCGACAGTGCTTCGATCATCCAGACCGGTGTTCTGGAGCAATCCGGCATCAAGGTCGTTGCTATCGGCGGGCACCCGGAAGGGCATCCGGCAATGCGCAGTGAAGAACGCTGGCAGGCGCTGGAGGGTAAATGCCAGGCCATCGAAGCACGTGGCATGGCTCCCTTGGTCGTCACCCAGTTCGCCTTCGATGCCGATACCGTGCTGGCCTGGCTGGATGCACTGCGCACGCGTGGCATCGCGGTTCCGGTGCTGGTCGGTGTGCCGGGTCCGGCCAGCATCACCCGGCTGCTGCGATACGCCGCGAGGTGCGGCGTAGGCGCCAGTGCATCGATGCTGGCCAGGTATGGCATCTCGATCGGCCGGCTGCTCGGCACGGCGGGGCCGGAGGTGTTCGTCGATCGACTGGTGAACGGGCTGACGGACGCCCATGGCCAGGTCAGCCCGCATTTCTTCCCGTTCGGTGGTGTTGCGCCGTCGCTGGAGTGGATGGCGCAGTACCGGCGGCGCATTTCAATCAGCCAGAGTGGATGATCCGCATCACTGCAGGAATCGCGTTGTCCGGGCGCCGGCATGTTCCAGCGCGGGCGCAGGCCTGGAAAGCCTCCCATTGCAGTGACGCATGCCCAGGTCGAGGCGCTCTGCAATACCCTGCGGGTTGATGTCTCCGGCGCGATTGATCAGCACGACGAGTGTTCTTCGATCGGTGGGACGGTGCCGGAGATACCCGGTGAAGCCTGCGGTTCCGCCGCCATGGCCGACGACCTTTCCGCCATCGGAAACTTCCCAGCCGGCCCCCCAGCCCGCGTTGCTGCCATTGGAGAGCAGTGTGTCGCACCACATCCGTTTCAGGGACGCCTCGGGCAGCAGTCGATGCTGGTCCAGCGCCACAGCAAAGCGCGCCATGTCGTCGATGCTCGCGAGCAGGCCGCCGGCGGCCCATGCCGAGCCCGGAGCAGTGGGAGGCGGTGCGCGCCAGTGGCCATCCTGGAACAGATGCCCTTGGGCAATCCGGCGCCGCTCCCCTGCACGACGCGGCCCTGCATCACGCATGCCCAGCGGCGACAGGATCTCCTCCTGGAGGATGCGCCAGTAATCCATGCCGGTCGCATGCTCGATGGCCAGGCCGAGCAGGATGTAGTTCGTATTGGAGTAGGCGTGCCGCGCACCGGGCGCAAACTCCAGCGGCCGCTCGGCCACCTCTGCAAGCAGTTCACGGGGGCCTGGATTCGTCGGCATCAACCGCAGGAAGTTGTCTTCATTCAGATAGTTGGGAATGCCTGAGGTATGGCTCAGCAGCTGCAGCAGCGAAGTGGATGCCCAAGCGGAAGGCAACCCCTCCACATACAGGCCGATGGGCGCGGTGACGTCGAGCAGCTGCCGCTGCTGGAGCCGGAATATCAGCAGGGCCGTGAACAGCTTGGTGATCGACCCCAGTTCGAACACGGTATGGCGATCAATCGGTGCAGTCCGGCTGTCACTGAGCCGCCCGGTCGTGGACAGCGCGGCAATGCGCCCGTGATCGACCAGAACCGCCGCCATGCCAGGCTGCCGTTCGGCCTGCAGCAATGCGGTCAGCGAACTGCATCCCGCTAACGTCGCCCGGCTCGCCAGCGCCGATGATGCGGACAGGCCGCAGCCGGTGGCCAGCAGCGCCGCACACAGACGGCGTCGGACAGGGTCGTGGTACATGCGCGTGGCTCGCAGCGGCGTCGTGGTGATGGTAGCGCGGGCCGAAGGCGGGCCGGCGCAGGACGTACCGGGCGTATCCACCCAACAGCTGCCGGAGGCCGGGCAGCACGCCAGCGGGTCATCCCCGATGGCTGACAGCTGTCACTGGTTGCAACCCGGGCGGAAGCGAATAGTGAGCGCCAAGGCGAGGGCGCCTCGCCACCACTCACCAAGGGGACCGCTCATGAACATGCTCCAGCACCTCGCCTCGCAGACGCCAATCTGGGTCTGGCTGCTCCTGGCCTTCCTGATCACCCGTGGCATCGCCGCCATGAAGCCGGCCGAGACCTCGCTGCAGAAGCTGGCGATCGTACCCGCCTTGTTCGCCGTCTGGGGTGCGTGGTCGGTCAGCCATCGCTTCGGCGCTTCGCTGAGCGCCTGGAGCGAATGGCTGGCCGGCATCGCCACGGGCGCGACGCTTGCCTGGCTGCTGTTGAATCGATTGAAGCTGACGCTGGACCGCAGCACCGGCAAGCTCTGGCGCAGCGCGGACTTCAGCCTGCTGCCGCTGCTGCTGGCCACCTTCCTGGTGAAGTACGGCTTCGAAGTCGCATTTGCGGTGTCGCCGTCGCTGTCCGCCCATGCCGGCTTCAGTGCCGCCTACCTGCTGCTGACGGGCGGGTTCACTGGCATCTTCGTGGGCAAATACTGCCGGTACCTGGGCTCGCTGCGGATGGATGCGGCGGGCAAGGGGCTGGAAACCGCAGGCTGATTGTCCGAGGCGTGCCGGCCGCTGGCCCGCGTCCCCAGGCAGGGTTGTGCGGCGCTGGCGCAGGCGTCACGATGCCCGCCACTGGCCACCACCGGAAACGCTGACGTCATGAAGACCACATCCTGGTTCTGGATCAACGTGGTCAGTCACTTCAGCATTGTCGCCGCCCTGGCCTGGCTGCCCGCACGGTGGACGGGGCAACTTGTGGAGGCGCTGGCCGGGACGCAGCCGGCTATCGGTGATACCCGGTATTTGGCCTTCATCGGCGCCATGTTCGGCTTCTGCGTAACCGCGCTGATCCTGATGGGGGCGCTGACAGTCACTGGCGAACTGCTGGGTTTCTCCAGGCCCTATGCGCGGCGGCCGGAGTCCCGAAACGAAGCGCAGGTCGTCCACCGGAAGGTGTTGCTGGTTGCATTCGCCACGCTCTCGTGGGTGGCCGTGGGATCGCTCGCGGGTATTGCGTCGATCTTCGTGGCTTCGTGACGAGGGCGTTCTGCAGGCGCGGCAACGCACGGAAGCTGCTGTCCACCGGCTGGGGCGGAAGGTTGCGAATCCGCAAAGTCCAAGGTTCAGACAGGTCAAATGAAGGCTCCAAGATGAAGATTCTGATCTCTTCCCTCATGTTCCTGGGCCTGGTGGTTGCGGCAGGAATCGTTTGGATAACGTATCCAACCTCTCTCGAATCTGAGCTCAGAACATTCCGCCCACTTCCACCAGAAACATTCAAGATGCTTCGCGACGATGCGATCGCCTTCGCTCGGGCGAACGCATTGAAAGGCATTACCATCGAAGCTGGCCCCCCGCAATCGAGCGTGTTCGAACTTCGGTGCAGAGAGGTTCCATTACTCCTGGTCGAGAACGGGCATGACCTGCTCACCCTCGATATCTTTGGATACGCAGACCGACGTGCGCCAGGCATTGCCAAGCTTCAGGATCAGACGACATCGAGACTGATCCCGGAGGGTCAGCCCGGCAAGCCCGGCCCGATTTCTGGAGGGCCCTCGGGACTGGAGGCGCTCATCATGAAGCATCGAGACGGCATCGATGTCGCGCAGCAGTGCCATTGAATCCAGGGGCGATTGAAGTGCGCCAAACGCATTGATCTCCTGACTTCGAATCCGCCGCACCCTATGCACGCCGCCTGATCGACCAGCTGGGCGTGCCCGACGTCGATGCCACGGATGGGCCGCCACTGGCGGTGGCTCTGCAGCAACAGCGCGGTGCCAGCAATGCGCGATCATCGGTGGGTAGCGTGACCACGCTGTCCAGCCTGGTGCGCATGATGTACTCGCGCGCAGGCGCCTACCCGGCCAACCAGTTCCACCAACATGGCCACTTCACGCGAAAGCGGCTGTCGCCAGAGAGCGGGTATCGTGATCCTCTGCAGATCAAGCTTGGCCCTGAGCGCATAGTGCTTGCGGGTGACCGGCACGGTGCAGGTCAGGCGGGAATCCAGGTAGTCCTTGAACAGCGGTGGCCGCCAAGCACCCAGATAGAACAGCCGATCCCGTTTGACCGCCGCGGGCAACGGCACGTCCGACAGGTCGCTGTCTGACGCATCGCTGACCAGGCAGGGTGCATGGCGGAAGCCCAGCATGCGCAGCAGCCCAGCCAGATGTCCGGCGCCTTAGACGGTCCCGCGCCACTGGCTCATCAGCATCTGCAGAAAGCGCTCCGCCGTGGGCGAGAGCAGGGCGCCCCGGCGACGGACGATCCCGATCGTGCGCGATACCACAGGATTGCCGATCGCGCGTGTCACCAGGGTGGGGTGGTCCCCGTCCGGCGTGGCCATCTTCGGTAGCACCGACACGCCGATACCGGCCTCGACCATGCCCAGTGACGTCGACAGGTGCGTCACCTCATAGTGCCAGCTCAACTTGAGGTTCTCGCGCGCCAGCGCACCGTCCAGCAGCGTGCGGTTGCCGCTGGTGCGATGCACGGTGATCAGCTGGTGCTCGGCCAGATCAGCCCATTCCACCTTGCGCTTGCGGGCCAGCGGATGATCGCGTCGGCAGGCGAGGACGAAGGGGTCCTCAGCCAGTACGTCGAAGTCGAGATTGGGATCGTTGGCGCCCATGAAGTTGATGCCGAACTCGACTTCGCCACGTTCCACTGCCTGCAGACCCTCCGTCGCCGGGATATCCAGGATGCGGAAGCGCACGTTCGGGTGCGCTTCGTGGAAACGCGCCATCACGCTGGGCAGGAAGTAGAACGCCGCCGTCGGCAGGCACGCGATGGTCACGGTGGCGCCGCGGGTGTCCTCCCGGCCGCGCAGTGAGAACAGCGAGCCATCGAATTCTTCCAGCATGCGGCGTACCAGCGGCAGCAGGTTCTCGCCGACAGCGGTGGTACTGACGCTGCGCGTGGTGCGCTCCAGCAGTGGCGAACCCACGGCCTGCTCCAGCTTCTGGATCCGCCGGCTGAGTGCTGGCTGGGAGACGTGCAGGATTTCCGCGGCGCGATGGAAGCTGCGGGTCTCCGAGACCAGCAGGAACGCACGCAGATCCAGGATTTCGCAATTGATGCTCATTGGGTATCAATCATCCGAAAATCAGCAATTCACAGATCAATTGGGGTCATGCCAGTATCGAATCACAGAGGGGTCATTCATCCCCTATACGCATCAATCTAGCACACGTATGTCCAACGATCTGCTCAGCATTCCCTGCGTGCTCATGCGCGGCGGTACCTCCAAGGGCCCGTTCTTCCTGGCCAGCGACCTTCCGATGGACATCGCTGAACGCGATCGCCTGCTGCTGGAAGTGATGGGCTCGGGCCATCCGTTGCAGATCGACGGCATCGGCGGTGGCAACGCGCTGACCAGCAAGGTGGCGATCATCGACCGCTCCAGCCGTCCGGACGCCGATGTCGACTACCTGTTCGCCCAGGTACGGGTAGAGCAGCAGGTGGTGGATACCTCGCCGAACTGCGGCAACATGCTGGCGGCCGTAGGCCCGTATGCCATCGAGCGTGGGCTGGTGCAGGCGCAGGATCCGCAGACCGAGGTGCGCATCCACAACGTCAACACCGGCAAGCTGATCATCGCCACGGTGGAAACGCCGGGCGGCAATGTGGTCTACCGCGGTGATACGCGCATTGCCGGCGCGCCGGGCTCGGCCTCGCCGGTCAGGCTCTCCTTCCTTGATGCGGCAGGTGCCCGCACCGGCAAGCTGCTGCCCAGCGGGCACGCGCAGGAGACCATCGATGGCGTGCCGGTCAGCCTGGTGGACTGCGCGATGCCGATGATGCTGGTACGTGCCGAAGACCTGGGCGTGCGCGGCGATGCCCCGCCCGCCGAACTGAACGCGGACGCGGTATTCATGCGCCGGCTGGAAGCGCTGCGCATCGAGGCAGGCGCTCGCATGGGCATCGCCGACGCCGGCAACAAGGTCATTCCGAAGCCGGTGCTGCTGTCGGCGCCGCAACATGGGGGCGATCTGCAGGTGCGCTATTTCATGCCGCATCAATGCCACACCGCGCTGGCCATTACCGGCGCGGTTGGCCTGGCCACCGCCGCCGTTACGCCGGGCACGCTGGCCCACACTTTGGTCGGAAGCCTGTCCGTTCCCGGCAGCATTACCCTCGAACATCCGAGCGGGGCCCTGGAGGTGGGCCTCAGTCGCAGCTCGCAGGATGCGCCGGTCGTTGCCAGCGTCGTGCGCACCGCACGCCGCCTGTTCGAGGGCCGCGTGTTTGCCACCACGCCAGCACTTGCCGTGGCCGGTTCCACCCAAGCCCGCCAATGGACGTCAGCGGCATGATCTGAACCCGGACGGGCCGGCGCAGGTGCGCATGCCCGCCATTACAACGTAGATGCTTCACTCCTGGGAGGGATGATGTACAAGCAGTTCTTGATGGCCGCGCTGTGCGCGGCTGGTCTGGCCGCGGCCGGATGCAGCAACAGCGGGCGCACCGAAGGCGCATCCGCCGGCGGTGGTGACAATGCACCGGTACGCATCAGCGTCGGCTCCTACAACCTCAACAACCTGCCGTTCTTCATCGCCGACGCCAAGGGGTACTTCAAGGACGTCGGCCTGCAGGTGAAGACCGAGAACTTCGCCCAGGGCGGCTCCAAGGTATTGCAGGCGCTGGTGGCCAATTCCACCGACGTGGCCGTCGGCTTCTACGACCACACCATCCAGATGCAGGCCAAGGGCAAGGACGTGGTGGCCTTCGTGCTGCTCTCGCGCAACTCCGGCCTGGTGATGGCCGGCCGCGAGGATGCCACCTTCGATCCGGCCCGCCCGGAGACCATCAAGGGCCAGAAGGTCGGCATTACCGCACCGGGCTCATCGTCGGATTTCTTCGTCCGTCACTTCCTCGCCCAGCACGATATTCCGGCTGACAGCATCTCGTTGATCGGCGTCGGCTCGGGCGCCGCAGCAGTGGCCGCGCTGGAGCAGGGCAAGATCGACCTGCTGGTCAACTACGATCCTGCCGCCACCCTGATCACCGAACGCAAGGTCGGCAGGATCCTCCTCGACGCGCGCAGCGACGACGGCGCCCGCCAGGTCTATGGCGGCCTCTATCCAACCTCGGTGATGTACGCCAACCAGAGCTTCCTGGACAAGCGCCCCGAAGCGGCCGAGAAGATCGCCCGCGCCGAGCAGATGGCGTTGAAGTTCATCGCCGACAACAGTGCTGAAGACATCGTTGCGGCGCTGCCGGACAACTACGTTTCTGGCGACCGCGCCACCTATGCGCGCGCGGTGGAGAACGCCCGCGCGATCTTCACCCGCGACGGTCATTTCACGCCGGCTGATCTGGAAACGCCGTTGAAGGTGCTGCGCGAGTTCAATACGGATGTGGCCAAGGCCAATATCGATCTGTCCCGCACCTACACCAATGCTTTCGTCGAGCGTGCCAACGCTGCGGCGCCGGCTGCCCAACCGTAAGCGGAGGTAACCCCATGGCCCTCAATGCCACCGTGCGCCACCTCAATGGCGCACCGCAGCTGGAGCCTGCACAGACCATGGTCGCGCTCAACAAGGTGACCATGTCCTTCGGCGAATTCACCGCCGTTCGTGATGTCGACATCCAGGTAGGTGATGGCGAGTTCCTTGCCATCGTTGGGCCAACCGGCTGCGGCAAGAGCACCATCCTCAATTCCGTGGCGGGCCTGCTGAAGCCGTCGTCCGGCCAGGTCAGCATCGACGGCCGTGCGGTCAGCGGCGTCCAGGAGTCGGTGGGCTACCTGTTCCAGCAGGACGCGCTGCTGCCGTGGAAGACCGCATACCAGAACGTTGAGCTCGGCCTGCGTTTCCGTGGCGTGCCCGAAGCCGAACGCAAGGCCAAGGCCAACGCGTGGCTGGCCAAGGTCGGCCTGGCCGGTTTCGAGCATCGCTACCCCCACCAGCTGTCCGGTGGCCAGCGCAAGCGCGTGCAGATGGCGCAGGCGCTGATCGTCGAACCGAAGGTGATCCTGATGGATGAGCCGTTCTCGGCGCTGGACATCCACACCCGGCACCTGATGCAGAACGAGCTGCTGCGCCTGTGGCAGGAGGACCGGCGCTCGGTGATCCTGATCACCCACGATCTGGAAGAAGCGATCGCCCTGGGCGACCGCGTGGTGGTGCTGTCCTCCGGCCCGGCCAGCCGTGTCGTGCGCAGTTTCGACGTGGATCTGGAACGGCCGCGGAACGTGGCCGAAATCAAGCTGGATGACCGTTTCACCGACCTGTACCGCGACATCTGGGCCTGCCTGCGCGGCGAAGTGGAGAAGAGCTATGCACGCCAAGACTGACAAGTTCATCCAACTGGCTCTGGTTGTGGCCATGTTCGGCGGCTGGGAGGGCGGCATCGCGCTGGGCGTGATCGATCCGTTCTTCTTCCCGTCGCCAACGGCGATCGTGCAGCAGGCCTGGACCTGGCTGTCCGATACCTCGTTCTACCAGCACGTCTACATCACGCTGACCGAAACCGCGCTGGGCTACATCATCGGCACCGGCCTCGGCGTGGCCGGCGGTGTCTGGCTGGGCCTGAGCCGCCGCTCGGCGCGCATCCTCGATCCCTTCATCAAAGGCTTCAACGCAATTCCGCGCGTGGTGCTGGCCCCGATTTTCGTGTTGTGGCTGGGGCTGGGCCTGTGGTCGAAGGTGGCGCTGGCGGTCACCCTGGTGTTCTTCACCACGTTCTTCAATGCCATGCAGGGCGTACGCGAGGTGAATCCGGTGGTGCTGGCCAATGCCCGCATCCTGGGCGCAAGCCGCAGCGACCTGCTACGCCATGTCTACTTCCCGGCAGCGGCCAGCTGGATCCTGTCCTCGCTGCGCACCTCGGTGGGCTTCGCCGTGGTCGGCGCGATCATCGGTGAGTACCTCGGCGCCTCGGCGGGCCTGGGCTACCTGATCGCGCAGGCAGAAGGCAACTTCAACGCCGTCGGTGTGTTCGCCGGCATCATCATCCTGGCCGCCTTCGTGCTGGTCATCGACGCGCTGCTGGACGTGGTCGAGAACAAGCTGATCACCTGGCGTCCCAACGCCCAAGCCCAGGCCACCAGCTGACCGGGCCGGGCTGAGCCCGCCTGCCGCGCCGCCGGGCCGATCCGGCGGCGCGCGCTTCCTCCCCCGATCTTCCCCCGCACCACCGCAACAGGCCAGCGCCGGGCCAGGGGGCCGGCTGGCCGGAGAGAGTCCATGAACCATTCCACCGTGCTGCCGCTGGCAGCGCTGTCGGTCGCGCTCGGCCTGCTGTTGGCCAGTGGCCATGCTGGCGCCCAGGCTGTTTCGTCCCCACCCGCACCATTGAGCCAGGCCGAACTCTCACGCCTGGTGCAGCAGCAGGCGCTGCAGATCCAGCAGTTGGAGGCGCGCCTGCGTGCCGTGGAGGGCGGGCACAGCACCGCCGGTGCGGCGGCCGCAACGCAGGGCCCCGCGCTGGACACCCGCGTCGCCGCACTGGAATCCAGCCAGGCCAAGGCGCCCAAGGTCACCTGGTCCAAGGGCGCACCGGAGTTCAGCAGTGCCGATGGCAGCGTGGCGTTCCGTCCGCGCGGACGCCTGTTCGTCGACGCGTCCAGCACAGACGGATCGTCCGTGAGTGACCGCAACATCTCCGGTACCGAGATCCGCTCGGTGCGGCTGGGCGCCGAAGGCCGCTACGGCATCCTCGGCTGGGCGGTGGAAGGCGACTTCGCCGACAACGCGGTGGCGTGGAAGTCGGTCTACGCCACCGTGGACCACCGCCTGTTCGGGCTGCCGGCCGACCTGACCGTGGGCAACCGCCTCAACGACCGGGGTATCGACGGCTCCAGCAGTACTTCCAACACGCCGTTCCAGGACCGCAACGTGGTCGGCACGCTGATGCTGCCGCAGCGCGGCCTGTTCGGTGTCGGCCTGACCGAGCGCGTGTACGGCAAGGACTGGCATGCCAGCCTGTCGGTGGCCGGCAACGATCTCAACAACGCCGGCACCGACAACGACAGCCAGACCTGGGCCACGCGCGTGCATTGGAACCCGGTGGCCAATGATGCGGTCACGGTGCACCTGGGGGCCTGGGCCTTCCACGAGGAGATCGCCGCAGGCGCCAGCGGCGTCGTCCGCAGTTCGGCCATCGCCGGGCACTTCAACGACCTGGTCAAGATCGCGCCGGGCACACTGCTGGGCGCCGAGCGCAGCACGGCCTATGGCGCGGAACTGGCAGGCTTCTTCGGGCCGGCCTGGGCGACCGGCGAATGGGGTACGCGCAACCTGCGCGGGGCCGACGCCAGCGGGCGCTACGATCTGGACCACCAGGCCTGGGCGATTTCGGCTGGCTGGTTCCTGGCCGGTGCAAGGCCGGCCTATTCGGGCAAGGCCGGCACCTGGGGCCGGGTCAAGGTGGCCGATCCTGTCACCCGCGGCGGTGCCGGGGCATGGGAACTGAAGGGGCGCTACGAGGATGTGGACTATGCCGAGCTGCCCAGTGGCGGTACCGGCCACGCGTGGACGCTGGGTGCGAACTGGTATCTCAACGATTTCAGCCGCGTGATGTTCGAGGCGATCCGTTGGCAGACCCGCAACCGCAGCGGCACCGGCCAGGGCAGGGATGAAGGCACCACCTTCAACACCCGCCTGCAGGTGGCCTTCTAGAAGCGCATGCCGCTCGTGCGCCGATCAGAGCAGCAGCAGTGCTCCGATCAACGCCGGCGGCATCACCAGCGCGCCGACGCGCAGGAAGTCGAGCGCGCTGACATGCTCGCCCTCGCGGCGCAGCGCCACCAGCCACAGCATCGTCGCCAGCGAGCCGGTGACCGACAGGTTGGGTCCCAGATCCACGCCGACCAGCAATGCGGCACGGGTCTGCGCCGGCAGGTCGGCCATCTGCCCCAGCGAACCGGCGGCCAGGCCGACCGGCAGGTTGTTGGCTACGTTGCTCAGCAGCGCAGCCGCGCCACCGGCCAGCCAGCTGGCCTGGCGGGGAGATGCCTGCGCCAGGGCCTGCAGGGCGCTGGCCGCGGTCTGGATGACACCGGTCTGCGCCACCGCTTCCACCAGCACGAACAGTCCCGCCACCAGCGGCAGCACCCCCCAGGACACGTGGCGCAGCAGTGGCAGCGGGCTGCGCCGCTGGCGGATCGCCACCACCGCAACACTCAGCGTACCTGCGCAGAACGTGGTCAGGCCCAATGGCCCGTTCAAGGCCGACGTGACCAGCAACACGGTGCCGGTGAACAGCACGCCCAGTGCGCTCAGCCGGCCGCCGTCGGTCAACGGGCGATGCGGCGGCGCGGCCACCAGCGGCTGGGCGATCTCGCGCCGGTGCACCCAGCGCAGGACCAGGTAGGTGGCACCGATCGCCGCCGCCGACGGCAGCGCGAACTGCGCCAGCCACTGCAGCAGCGGCGGCAGGTGCTGGCCGTACACCACCAGGTTGGCCGGATTGGAAATGGGCAGCACGAAGCTGGCCGCATTGGCAATGAATGCACAGACGAACAGGTAGGGCAGGGGATTGGCGCGCGCCGCCTTGCAGGCAGCGTAGACCGCCGGCGTCAGCACTACGGCCGTTGCATCGTTGGACAGGAACACCGTCACCAGCGTGCCGACCAGGAACACCAGGTCGAACAGGCGTCGCCCGGATCCGCCCGCATGCCGCACCGCGTACAACGCGACCCAATCGAACAGGCCTTCGCGCCGCGCCAGTTCGGCCAGCATCATCATGCCGACCAGGAACAGGTAGACGTCGCGGCCTTCGGCCACCGCACCCCATGCGGTATGCAGCGACACCGCGCCCAGCAAAGGCAACAGGGCGGCAGCGCCCAACGCCCACACATATTCGGGGATGCGCAAAGGACGGAACAGCAGACCGAGGGTGGCAACGGCGACCGCTGCCCAGATCACGAGGGGGGCTTGGGGGGCGAGCATGGAGTGGGGCTTCAGCGGCACCTGCAGCGACCCCGGCGCAGGTGGGCCTGGCGCGCGCGATCAGCGGATGGGCGGCCGCTGCAATCATCGCAGGTTCCGGGTGGCCGCATCATACCGTGCGGCGCGGCATGGCGACCGCTACCCTGGACCGCGTTGCAGGTGGGCCGGGGGCGGCGCCCAGCCCACGTTCAGCACTCAAGCGGGCCATGACTTCAGGCACTGCAGCGTGACTACACATGTAGTCAAGCTACGCACACACTCATTGGACGAGATTGCGATGCCAAGATCCTGCTGGTTGTCCTGCGCCCTGGCTCTGGTGTTCGGCATCGCCGGGCCCAGCCAAGCGGCGACGCGTGCCGATGCCCTTGCCGCGATCGAGCGCAATGCACGCGCCGCGCATTCCGATGCGGTCCTGGTGATGCATGAGCGGGAGACGCTGCTTGAGCTGAAGCCCGCCGCCGGGCAGGAATCCGTTCACCTGATGTCGGCCACCAAGTCGGTCGTCGCGCTGGCCATTGCATTGCTGCTGGACGAAGGAAAGCTGGCTTCGATCGATACGCCGGTCAGCCGGATCTATCCCGAATGGAAGCAGGGCAGGAAGAGCGCCATTACCGTGCGCATGCTGCTGGACCATACCTCGGGCCTGCAGAACGTGGCGAACGCGGGCGAAGAGCTGGAAGGGGCCCCGGACCTGGTCAAGCTGGCACTGGCTGCCGAGCTGAGCGATGACCCGGGCAACGTGTTCTCCTACAACAACAAGGCTACCAACCTGCTGCCCGGCATTGTCGAGCGCCTGGCAGGCGAGCCTGTGGACGCGTATCTGGACGCGCGGCTGTTCAAGCCCCTGGGCATTGCCCACTACACCTGGATGAAGGATGAGGCAGGCACCCCGCTGGGCATGGCCGGGCTGTCCCTGCGCGCGGCCGATCTTGCCGCCATCGGGCAACTGTTGCTGGACGGAGGCGTGGCACCGGATGGCAGACGTCTCCTGAGTGAGCAGTCGGTCGCGTTGATGACGACCGAAAGCGCCCGTGCGCCAGATGTTGGGCTGCTGTGGTGGCGGATACCGGCCTGGGAACGGTACCAGCTCAAGCCCCGGCTGCGGGATCTGCTGGTGAAAAGGGGCGTGGACGACGACGTACAGCGCGCACTGCAGGCCAGCGCAGGGCGAGTATTCGAAAGCCGCAGCGCACTGGTCGCCTTCCTCGCCAATCAGCTGGGCGCGGACGGGTCCCAGCGCTACGGCAGCCAGATCTCCGCGCGCGGCCTGAAGCTCGCCGATCTCTACGACATCTCACGGGGACCGGTCGTCGGCTTTGCCGCCAACGGCTACCTGGGCCAATACCTGATGATCGTCCCGGAACAGCGCGTGGTCGCCGTGCGTCTGGTTCACCGGCGCGAGACCCACAGCGCTCCACAGGACGACTATCCCTCCTTCTTCGCCGATGTCCTGCAGTTGGCGCGGACACTGCAATAGGCCCTGTCGTCATCATGTCCACGCGCTCTGAACATCCTCCTGGAGCGTTCTTCACTGTCGTGCCGCTAAAAGTGGGATGACATCTTGGCCGCACACCTACTGAAGCATGTTTGATTATCAGGACTGGACCTTCCACGCCAATGGCCGCACGGTAGTGGCGCGGGTAGCGCTGGACGGCGACGGTGGCGGTACCATCAACCGCTACCAGCTGGTGCCGGGGCCGGCGCAGTCGGGGCTGAGCATCAAGGTCGCCTCCCAGGATGAGGCCGCGCAGAAACTGGAGGCCGAAGTGACCAAGCTGCTCGGGCCGGAGTGGTAGCCACGACGCCATGCCGGGCAGGGATCCGCATGGTGACGTCGGGATGACCGGCCCAGGCAACGGGCATCGCGCCGGATGCCCGTTGCGTGAGGCCGCTTACTTGGGCATCAGCACGGTGTCGACCACGTGGATGACGCCGTTGGACTGGCCGACATCTGCAATGCTGATGCCTGCCTTTCCACCCTTTGCGTCGATGACCCAGAGCTTGCCATCGTGGAGCGCCACGGTGAGAGGCTCACCCTGCACGGTCTTCAGGGTGGCCTTGCCGCTGTGCTTGCGGGCATCGGCCAGAAGCTGGGCGGAACTGTAGTTGCCCGGGACGACGTGGTAGGTCAGGATCCGGGTCAGCTGTGCCTTGTTTTCAGGCTTCACCAGTGTCTCGACAGTGCCTGCAGGCAGCTTTTCGAAGGCCGCATTGGTGGGCGCGAAAACAGTGAAGGGCCCGGCGCCGTTGAGGGTGTCGACCAGGCCGGCTGCTTTGACCGCTGCAACCAGCGTGGTGTGATCCTTGGAATTGACGGCGTTCTCGACGATGGTCCTGGTGGGGTACATTTCTGCCCCGCCCACGATGACGGTGTTGGCGGCGAAAACCGAGGAGCCGGACGAAACGAGTACGGCGAAGCCGACTGCGGCGGCGATGCGCTGAAGAGCGTTCACGGTGCGTTCCTTTCTGGATGACCCGCAAGTGCGGGCATTCTTCCTACGTCGGGTGAGCGTGACCGGATGCAGCAACGGCCGAGTCATCAGCTGTTTGGCCCGCAGGCGGTTTTGCTGCGCTGCATGGTGACAACGGCGAACCGCGGTGACTACTCTCCGCTGCAACGCGATGGTAGCGCTACCAGTCGGACGGGGATCCAAGGTCCAGGGGCTGCCTTCTTTGCCGCGTGTTTGTCCTGGCAGGCTTGAAAAGCAAGTGTAAGTCGCGGCGTGCCTGAGCACCCGTGCTGTTCGGTTTGGAATGCGGGCCACGCCCGTGCGTGCCCCTGGGAGGGGGCGGTACATCCATTCGATCGTATGTCAGAGGGGACTTTCATGAGCACTTGCAGTTTCCGCGGCACCCTGGCCCCGAGGTCCGGTTCATGAGCCGCGCATTGGCGAAGTTCCGGTCCCGGGCCATGTTCACCTTCGTGGGTGGCGCCCTGGTCATCAATCCTGCCTTTGCGCAGGACGCAGCACCGGCGACCGGGCAGCAGCCGCAGAGCCAGTCGCAGCCCACCCAGCTCGATGCAGTGCAGGTCACGGGCATACGCAACAGCCTGAGCCAGGCCATGGACATCAAGCGCGACTCGGCGGGCGTGGTCGACGCGATCAGCGCTGAGGACATCGGCAAGTTCCCCGATACCAATCTTGCCGAATCGTTGCAGCGCATCACCGGCATCTCCATCGAGCGCCGTGACGGCGAGGGTGCGCAGGTGACCGCGCGTGGCTTCGGTCCGCAGTTCAACATGGTCACGCTCAATGGTCGGCAGATGCCGGGTGCCGATGCATTCGGTGCCTCTGGACAGGTCGCCATCGGCGGTGTCGACGGCGGCACCCGCGCCTTCAATTTCGCGCAGCTGGCCGCCGAGGCCATCAATGGTATCGAGGTCTACAAGACCAGCCAGGCACAGGTGCCCAGCGGTGGCATCGGTGCGACGATCAACATCCTGACCTCGCGCCCGCTCGATCACGCCGGCATCGTGGCCAACGCCGGGGCGAAGCTGGTGTCCGACCAGAGCCAGCCGTTCGACAATGACCTGACACCGGAGCTGTCGGGCATCTTCAGCTACAGCAATCCGGAAAAGACCTTTGGCGTCAGCCTCAGCGCGAGCCAGCAGAAGCGCAAGGGTGGCTCGGTGCAGGCCACGGAGAACTACTGGAACGTGCAGCCGTGGACAGGGTCGATGCCGGGCAATCCGAACGTGGTCAATGCCCCGGCCGTCGGCCAGCTTTACGCGCGGCCCAACGACCTGCGCTACGCGTTCTCCGAATTCGAGCGCGAACGCGTCAACGGCCAGGCCGTGCTGCAGTTCGCACCGACGGACAGCCTGACCCTGACCGTGGATTACACCTACTCGACCAACGAGATCACCGAGAATCGCGGCGAGCAGGGCATGTGGTTGCAGAACAGCAACTACACCAACGTCGAGTTCGACACCAGTGGCGCCGTCGCGACGCCGGTATACATCCGTGAAATCGCCGGCACCAAGGATTTCGGCCTGGAACAGCAGCGCAGCATGCAGGAGTACAAGCTGGGTTCGCTGGGCTTCAATGCCGTCTGGAATGTCAGCGACCGCTTCAAGCTCAGCTTCGATGCGCACAACTCGAAGAACGAGAGCCGCCCGAATGACCCGCTCACCGGCGGTGGTTCGATCTTCATGAGCATCGCCGGCACCAACAACTGCACCCGTGGCCCGCATTGCGGTGGCTCCTGGGTGCAGGAGTTGAACTTCAACAATGGCCTGCCGGTTGGCACCCAGGTCTGGTATCCCAGCACCGCCGATGCGCTCGCCGGGACCAATGGCGTGGTCAATCCGGGCTTCCAGGAAGGCGAGGTCGGCACGCAGGTGCTGCGCGTCAACGCGCAGACCCAGATCAGCGAGATCAAGCAGGCGCGCGTCGATGGCGAATGGAACTTCGACCACGGGCGCTTCCAGTTCGGCGTGGACACCAACAAGTCCACCACCCACCGCATCCAGGCCGCCGAGGCCTACTCCACCCTGGGCGACTGGGGCGTGGCCAACGTGGACCGGGATACCGCCGCAGGCCTGATGGACCTGCTGCAGCCGGTCAGCATCGTCGGCCTGTTCGACGACTACAGTGCCAACAGCTGGCCCGCCTGGCGCGGCAATGCCGGGCAGCTCGCGCAATGGGCATCGCGCGAGTACGGCGTCGGCCTGGGTGTGAACCCGCAACGCGCGGCCGACAACTTCGTGGAAGAGAAGACCAAGGCGGCGTACTTCCAGGTGGAGCTGGACGGGGAGCTGGGCGGCATGCGCACCAACACCCGCCTGGGCGTGCGCTATGAAACCACCGATGTAGTGTCGACCTCGGTCATTGCCGTCCCCGAGTCCATCGAGTGGCAGGCCAACAACGATTTCCGCATCGTGCTGTCCGATGAGCAGCAACCCTTCACAGAGAAGGCGCGCTACAGCTACATCCTGCCCAACCTTGATTTCAGCATCGACCTCACCGAGGAGCTGAAGGGCCGCGTTTCGTTCGGCAAAAGCATCGCCCGCGCGCCGTATGGCAATCTCTATGCGGGACCCGGGGCCCAGCAGCCGTTCGGCTCGGTGCTGATCGATCCCTCGTCGCGCGCCAGCGGCAACTCGCAGAACCCGAGCCTGAAGCCGCTGGAATCGGACAACCTCGACCTGGGGCTGGAGTGGTACTTCGCCGACGCCAGCTATGTGTCATTGACCTACTGGAACAAGTCGGTCAGCAACTTCATCGGCAACACCGTCGTGCAGGAAAGCCTGTACGGCCTCACCGACCCGACCTCCGGGCCGGATGCGCGGGCGGCGTTGGACTTCCTGACCAGCGGCGCCTGCGTCGCTCAGGTCGGGCCGGCCAATGCCGCTGCCTGCTCGGCCAACGACACCTCGCTGTTCACCGCACTGGCATTGCTGCGCAACAATCCTGCCGGCCTGGGCGCCTACAACGGCACTGATGCGCAGGTGCTGGCCACCGAAGCGGCCTACGATCTGTATGGGCAGCCCAACGACCCGCTGTACCAGTTCAACGTCAATCGCCCGATCAACCAGAACAAATCCAAGCTGCATGGCTGGGAGCTGGGCGGACAGTACTTCTTCGGCGACACCGGCTTCGGCGTGCTGGCCAACTACACCGTGGTCAAAGGCGATGTCGGCTACAACAATGGCGGTGACCCTGGCATCGACCAGTTCTCGCTCACCGGCCTGAGCGATACCGCCAACGCCATGCTGATGTACGAGAAGTACGGGTGGTCGGTGCGCCTGGCATGGAACTGGCGCGACCAGTACCTGATCCTGGCCAACCAGGGCTCCAGCCGCAATCCTTACTATGTGGAGCCGTACGAGCAGTGGGATCTCAGCGTCAACTACGCGCTGGATGACCACTGGTCCTTCAGCCTGGAGGCGATCAACCTGACCGGCGAGGATGTGCGGTGGCGCTCGCGCACGTCGCAGATGATCGTCAAGCTGGCAGACCAGAGCCCGCGCTACATGCTGGGCGTACGCTACAAGTTCTGAGCCTGGTTGCCGATGCGTCCGGCACGGCACCGCTGCCCGCCAGCGGTGCCGTGCCGGGACGGTGTCGCCGCACCTGTCGCGCCTGCGCTACGCTGCCGGCCAGCCACCCCGCACTGGACTGGATACCCTGATGGCCCGCTATGAAATGCTCAACAACATCGCGCATCGGGACCTGAAGGTCGCCACCGGATTCGGGCCGCAGTTCGGCGATGCCGTGGGCATGGTGCCGGCCTATCCCAGCGAGTTCGCCGAACTGCAGCGTGAGTATCCGATCTTCCTGCGCAGGGAAGCCGGGACGGGAGCGTGGCAGTCCGTGGCCCTGCTGGGTTTCGAACAACACGAGAACCTGTTCCTGCTGGACGGGCGCTGGAATGCCTCCTACCTGCCTGGCGCGGCCGCCAAAGGGCCGTTCCTGATCGGCTTCCAGGAGCACTACGTGGATGGCCTGCTCACCCAGGATGCGGTGATGCACGTGGACCTGGACCATCCGCGCGTCACCGCCGGCGTCGGTGAGCCGCTGTTCCTGCCGCAGGGCGGCAACACCCCTTACCTGGACCACATCGCCGGGGTGCTGCGCGGCATCCACGAGGGCAGTGCCTTCGCGGCCGGTATGTTCACGATGCTCGACGACTGCGGCCTCATCCAGCCGGTCACGCTCGACGTGCAGATCGCGCCGCACCACCGGGTGAGCGTGAGCGGATTGCACGGCATCGACCGCGAGCGCCTGGCGGCGCTGGACAGTTCGCGCCTGGCTGCGTTGAACCGCGCCGGTTACCTGGAAGGTGCATACCTGATGCTTGCCTCGCTGCATAACATGCGCCGCCTGATCGCCGAGAAGCAGCGCCGCCTCCGCGTGCAGGACGGCACCGCGCAGGCGGTCAGGAACTGACCGGTGCACGCCCGCCTGCCGATGCGGATCCTGGAAGGCATCGATCCTGCCGCCTTGCCATTGGCTGACCTGGTGGAGGCCGGTGAGCCGGTTGTACTGCGCGGCATCGCCAGCGGTTGGCCGCTGGTCCAGGCCGGACTGGGCGGGGTCCAGGACGCAATGGCGTACCTGTGCAGCGTCGATGCGGGTGCGCCCATCCAGTACTCGTTCGGCGGCCCCGAGATCGGGGGGCGCCCGTTCTACAGCGCGGACTTCACCCGGTTGAACTTCGAAGTGCGACGCGGCGTGCTGGCCCAGGTGCTGGAAGAGATCGCCATGACGCTGCATGCACCGCAACCGCCAACCTACTACGTGGCCTCGCTGCCGATCGCGCGGGCACTGCTGCCGACATTCGCGCAGGCCAACGATGCCGGTCTGGCCAAGCAGGGCATCGACGCCACCGCCAGCATCTGGATCGGCAACCGGGTGACGGCCTCGTGCCATTTCGACACACCCGACAACCTCGCCTGCTGCGCGGTGGGGCGGCGCGAGTTCACCCTGTTCCCGCCCGCCCAGATCGACAACCTCTATCCGGGCCCGCTCGATCCCACGCCGGGCGGACAGGTGGTCAGCGTGGTGGACTTCGAACAGCCTGACTTCGATCGGCATCCACGTTTCCGCGAGGCGCTGGTGCAGGCGCGCAGTGCAGTGCTTGGGCCCGGCGATGCGATCTTCATTCCCAGCATGTGGTGGCACCATGTACGCAGCCTGGAACCGTTCAACGTGCTGGTGAACTACTGGTGGCGAAGCTCGCCGGCCTGGCTGGGATCCGCGCTGGCGGCGCTGCACCACGCGATGTGGGCCGTGCGTGATCTGCCGGCGCGCGAAAAGCAAGCCTGGGAAGGGCTCTTCCGCTACTACGCATTCGGCCCTGGCGAGCGCGCGGGGCAGCACCTGCCTGACGCCGCGCGCGGGGATCTGGCACCGTTTGACGAGCAGCGCGCCCGCCGCATGCGCGCGATGCTGCTGGGCAGGCTCAACCGTTGAGAGAGGGCACCATGTTGGATACCCAGAGCACGCCTTCAGGGCGCATCCGCAAGGTGGTCATTGCCGGTGGCGGTACGGCGGGTTGGCTGGCCGGCTGCGCGCTTGCGCACCAGTTCCGTGACCAGCTGGAGATCACGCTGGTCGAGTCCGAGCAGATCGGCACGGTCGGTGTCGGTGAGTCCACTGTGCCGCCGATCCGCACCTTCCACCGCTTCCTGCAGATCGACGAGCAGGAGTTCCTGCGCGCGGTGGCCGGCACCTTCAAGCTGTCGATCTCGTTCGAGAACTGGCGCCTGCCGGGCGATCGCTTCTTCCATCCGTTCGGCACCATCGGCCATGGCACCTGGGCGGCCCCCTTCCATCACTTCTGGCTGGACAGCCTGCGCCGCGGCATGCCCTCGGACCTGGGCGACTTCTGCCTGGAGAGCATCGCCTCGCGTGGCGACCGCTTCTCGCTGCACACCCAGCCGCAGGCCAGCTATGCGTATCACTTCGATGCCGGGCTGTATGCGCGGTTCCTGCGCGGTAGGGCCGAGGCCCACGGCCTGCGCCGGATCGAAGGCCGGATCGCCCAGGTCAGGCAGCACGCGCACGACGGGTCGGTGCAGGCGCTGGTGCTGGACGACGGCCAGGTGATCGAGGGCGATCTATTCCTCGACTGCACCGGCTTCCGCGGCCTGCTGATCGAGCAGGCACTGGGCACCGGCTACGAGGACTGGCACGAATGGCTGCCGTGCGACCGGGCCGTGGCGGTGCAGACCGAAGCGGTGGCGCCGCCGGTGCCCTATACCCGGGCGATCGCCCACGAGGCGGGGTGGCGCTGGCACATCGCGCTGCAGCACCGCGTTGGCTGCGGGCTGGTGTATGACAGCCGCCATCTGTCCGATGACGAGGCCGCCGCGAAACTGCTGCGCGATGCCGGGGCTCCACCCTTGCGCGATCCATGGAAGGTGCCGTTCCGCAGTGGACGCCGGCTGAAGGCCTGGAACAGGAACGTGGTGTCGCTCGGGCTGGCCAGCGGCTTCATCGAACCGCTGGAGTCGACCAGCATCCATCTGACGATCAGCGCGGTAGTGCGCCTGATCCAGCTGTTCCCGTTCGACGGCATCAGTGCGTCGCTGGTGCAGCTGTACAACGATGTCAGCCGCCAGGAAATGGAGCACGTGCGCGACTTCATCATCCTGCACTACCACGCCACGCAGCGCAGCGAACCGATGTGGAAGGCCTGTCGCGAGATGCGCGTGCCCGAGTCCCTGCAGCAGCGGCTGCAGGCGTGGCGCGAGCGTGCGCATGCGTGGCAGGACCCCGGCGAGCTGTTCCGCGTCGAATCCTGGACCAGCGTGCTGCTCGGGCAGGGCATCGCGCCCGGTCCTGCGCACCCGCTGGCGCAGGCCGTGAGTGATGCCGATCTGCGCACCTTGTTGAAGGGCATGCAACGGCCTGTGCAGCAGGCCGCCGCGCAGATGCCGGCGCAGGCGGAGTTCATCGCGCAGTACTGCAGGTCCGGCGTGGACGTGTGGCGTTCGACGGCAGCAAGCGCGTAGCAGGCTTTTGCGTTGCAGCACGCTTTTTCCGCTGCAGCTGGTTACAGTGCGGCAACACCGCTGGCGATGACGCGCGCGGTGGCAACGAGGGGGCCGGACACCACGCCCCCTTTTTGAGTCCACGGAATGTTAGCGCTACCTTTTTGTTGATCGGAGGCGGTTTCGATGGGTCTGGTTGCAGGGATCGATGCAGGGACGCAGAGCCTGAAGGTGCTGGTCTATGACCCGCAGAAGCAGGCGGTGGTGGCCTCGGCCGGCGCGCCGCTCGCGCTGGACAGCGGTGCCGACGGCAGCCGCGAACAGGCGCCGGCCGACTGGGTGTCGGCCCTGCGCGACTGCTTTGCCCGGATCGATCCCTCGCTGCGCGCACGCATCGTTGCGCTGGCGGTATCGGGCCAGCAGCATGGGTTCGTGCCAGTTGGCGATGATGGCCAGGTACTGGCGCCGGCCAAGCTGTGGTGCGACACCAGCACCTCGGTCGAATGCATCCAGATCATGGAGGCCGTGGGCGGGTTCCAGCGGACCATCGCGCTGGCGGGCAATCCGATCCTGGCCGGCTACACGGCCTCCAAGCTGCCCTGGACCCGGACCCATCGTGCCGACGTCTATGCGCGGCTGGCGACCATCCTGCTGCCACACGACTACCTGAATTTCGTGTTGACCGGGCAGCGGTTCTGCGAGCTTGGCGATGCGTCCGGCACCGGCTGGCTGGACGTGCGCACACGCACATGGTCGCAGGAACTGCTGCGCGCAACCGATCCTGATCGTGATCTTGCTGCCTGCCTGCCGCCGATCGCTGCGCCCGATGCCCTGTTCGATATCGCGCCGAAGGCCGCGGCCGCGCTCGGGCTTGCAGCGGCGGTGAAGGTGGCCGTTGGCGGCGGCGACAACATGATGGCAGCGATTGGCACCGGCTGCGTCACGGAAGGGCGGCTGGCGATGAGCCTGGGAACCTCCGGAACGCTGTTTGCGTATTCCGGCTCGCCGGTGATCGATCCGGATGGCGCGTGGGCGGCGTTCTGCTCGTCCACGGGGGGCTGGCTGCCGCTGATCTGCACCATGAACTGCACCGTGGCCACCGAACGCGTGGCCAGCGCCTTCGGTTTCAGCAGCCGCGACGGCGACGCGCATCTTCGCGCAACGCCGCCGGGGGCAGGGGGCCTGGTAATGCTGCCGTTCCTCAATGGCGAACGTACCCCTGACCTGCCGCTCGGCAAGGGCGTGCTGGCTGGCCTGGACATCGCCAATTTCACCCCGGCGCATGTGTACCGCGCCGCCATGGAGGGCGCGACCTACAGCCTGAAGTACGGCTACGACGCCTTCGTCCGCGCGGGCATGCAGTTCGATCGCATCGTGCTCACCGGCGGCGGCAGCAACAGCGCTGCCTGGCGTCAGCTGGTGGCCGATGTATTCGGCCTGCCGGTGGAGGTCCCGGTGCAGGCCGAGGGTGCGGCGTTTGGAGCGGCGCTGCAGGCGCTGTGGGCGCTCGCCCGATCGCAGGGCAACGCCACTTCGATCAGCGACATCACCGCACGGCACGTCAGCGTCGATCCCGCGCTGTCCGCGCGCCCGGATCCGGATCGCAGCGATGCCTATGCACGGGCCTACGCACGCTTCCTCAGTCATCTCGATGCCATCGCGCCGCTCCAGCGCGGTTGATGGCTCCTCCACGACACCCCGTACAACGACAGGAGCACGCACCATGAGCACGCAGCCCTTCATCGGCGCCAAGGAGTACTTCCCCGGCGTCGGCCGCATTCCGTTCGAGGGCAAGGGCTCGGACAATCCGCTTGCCTTCAAGGTCTACGATGCCAGCCGGGTCATCGGTGGCAAGACCATGCAGGAGCATCTGCGCTTCGCCGTGTGCTACTGGCACACCTTCTGCAATGCCGGGCACGATCCGTTCGGCCCGGGCACCCGGCAGTTCCCGTGGGAGGCCGCCTCGCCACTGGCCACGGCCGAAGCAAAGGTGGACGCGGCGTTCGAGTTCTTCACCAAGCTGGGGGTGCCGTACTGGTGCTTCCACGATATCGACCTGGCGCCGGATGCCGACGACATCGCCCAGTACCAGAAAAACCTCTCGCATATGGTGGGCCTGGCCAAGGCGCGCCAGGAGGCCACCGGCGTCAAGCTGCTGTGGGGCACGGCCAACCTGTTCTCGCACCCGCGCTACATGAACGGCGCATCGACCAATCCCGACTTCGCGGTGGTCGCGCGTGCAGCCGTACAGGTCAAGGCCGCCCTGGAAGCCACGGTCGAACTCGGCGGCGAGCACTACGTGTTCTGGGGTGGGCGCGAAGGCTATGCGTCGCTGGCCAATACCCAGATGAAGCGGGAGATCGAGCATTTCGCGCGCTTCCTGACCATGGCACGCGACTATGGCCGCAGCATCGGGCTGAAGGGCAACTTCCTGATCGAGCCCAAGCCGATGGAGCCGATGAAGCACCAGTACGACTTCGACAGTGCCACGGTGGTGGGCTTCCTGAAGGAACACGGGCTGGACAAGGACTTCAAGCTCAACATCGAGGCCAACCACGCCACGTTGTCCGGCCATACCTTCGAGCACGACCTGCAGGTCGCGTCCGATCATGGCCTGCTCGGCAGCATCGATGCCAATCGCGGCAACGCACAGAACGGCTGGGACACTGACCAGTTCCCCAGCGATCTGTACGACACCGTGGGCGCAATGCTGGTCGTGCTGCGCCAGGGCGGGCTGGAGGGCGGGTTGAACTTCGATGCGAAGGTGCGCCGTGAGTCGACCGACCTGGAGGATCTGTTCATTGCCCATATCGGCGGCATGGATGCGTTCGCACGCGGGCTGGAGGTTGCCCATGCACTGCTGACCGAGTCGCCGTGGGAGCAATGGCGTGCGCAGCGCTACGCAAGCTTCGATTCCGGCGCCGGCCAGGATTTCGAGCGTGGCACGCTCAGCCTGCCGGACCTTGCGGCACTGGCCGCCCGCCTCGGCGAGCCGCGCCAGGCCAGCGGCAAGCAGGAGCGTTACGAAAACCTGCTCAACCAGTACCTGCTGCGCTGAGCGCGGCCACGGTGCACTCAAGGGGATGGGGATGAACCAGGCAGCGGGCAGCGGTGAGAACACGCGGCTGATCGTACTGATCAGCGTGGTGGCGACGATTGGCGGTTTTCTGTTCGGCTTCGACAGCGGCGTGATCAACGGTACCCAGGATGGCCTGCACCAGGCGTTCCGGTCCGGTGAATGGATGCAGGGGTTCGAGATCGCGTCGATGCTGCTGGGCTGTGCGGTGGGCGCGTTCAGTGCAGGCCGGCTGGCCGATCGCCTGGGCCGCCGCAACGTGCTGATCCTGTCGGCAGTGATGTTCCTGCTGTCGGCACTCGGTGCCGGGGCGGCGGTCTCGTCGGCCTGGTTCATTGCCGCGCGGGTGGTGGGTGGATTCGCGGTCGGCGCGGCCAGCGTGATCTCGCCGGCCTACATTGCGGAGGTCGCTCCGGCCCGTTACCGCGGACGCCTGGCTACCGTGCAGCAGATCGCGATCATCACCGGGCTCACCGCCGCGTTCCTGTCCAACTACCTGCTGGCGGCCGCAGCGGGCGCGTCGACCGAACCGCTGTGGGGCGGGCAGGCCGCCTGGCGCTGGATGTTCTGGATGCAGGCCGCGCCATCACTGGTGTTCCTGCTGCTGTTGCTGACCATTCCGGAGAGCCCACGCTACCTGGTGGTGAAACGACGCAAGGACGACGCGCTGCGGGTGCTGACCCGGCTGCTGGGCAGCGACAAGGCCAGGGCCACGCTCGAGGAGATCGATGCCTCGCTGTCCAACGACCATCATCGCCCGCGACTGTCGGACCTGAAGAGCACGCTGACCGGGCGGATCCGCCCGATCGTGTGGGTCGGCGTCGGGCTGGCCTGCTTCCAGCAGCTGGTCGGCATCAACGTGGTGTTCTATTACGGCGCCGTGCTGTGGCAGGCGGTCGGCTTTTCCGAGAACGACGCACTGCTGATCAACGTGCTGTCCGGCGCACTGAGCATCGGCGCCTGCGGGGTCACCGTGCTGCTGATTGACCGGATCGGCCGCAAGCCCCTGCTGTGGTTCGGCTCGGCCGGGATGTCGCTGTCGCTTGCACTGGTGGTGGTGGCTTTTGCCAGCGGTTCGCTGGCCGACGGGCACCTGCAGCTGCCCGGCCGCATGGGCACGCTGGCGCTGGTGGCGGCCAATGCCTACGTCGTGTTCTTCAATCTGTCCTGGGGGCCGGTGATGTGGGTGATGCTGGGCGAGATGTTCCCGAACCAGATCCGGGGTTCGGCACTGGCGGTCGCCGGCGCGGCGCAGTGGACCTCCAACTTCGTGGTCACGGTGACGTTCCCGATGCTGCTGGCCGCGGCAGGGCTGGCAGCCACCTACGGCATCTACCTGGCCGCTGCCGTGATCTCGGTGATCTTCGTCGTCCGGCATGTGCACGAGACCAAGGGCAAGGAACTGGAGCAGATGGAAGGATGAGCGCCATGACATCGCAGACCTTCGTAATCCGCAGCGGCGCGCTGGTCGCCGCACTGATGCTGGGATTGCTCGGCTGCCGCGGCCAGGACCGGGCTGCCGCCGCCGCAGCCAACGACAACGATCCCTGGCCGGAGGTCACCTGGCCGCTGGCTGCGGACCCGGCACTGGAGAAGCGCATCACCGACCTGATGGCCGGCATGACGGTGGAGGACAAGGTCGGCCAGCTGGTGCAGGGTGACATCGCCAGCGTCACCCCCGATGATGTGCGCCGCTACCGGCTCGGCTCGATCCTGGCCGGTGGCAACTCCGATCCCGGTGGCCGCTATGACGCGTCGCCGGCCGAATGGCTGGCGCTGGCCGACGCCTTCTACGACGCCTCGATGGACACTTCGAAAGGCGGCAAGGCCATTCCGCTGCTGTTCGGCATCGATGCCGTGCACGGGCAGAGCAATATCATTGGCGCCACGTTGTTCCCGCACAACATCGGGCTGGGCGCCACGCGCAATCCGGAGCTGCTGCGGCAGATCGGTGGCATCACCGCGCTGGAAACCCGCGTCACCGGCATGGAATGGACGTTCGCGCCGACCGTTGCCGTACCCCAGGACGATCGCTGGGGTCGCACCTACGAAGGCTACTCCGAATCGCCGGACGTGGTGGCCAGCTATGCCGCCGCCATGGTGGAGGGATTGCAGGGCAGGGTGGGAACGCCGGAGTTCCTCGATGGCCGCCATGTGATCGCCTCGGTGAAGCACTTCCTGGGCGATGGCGGCACCACTGATGGCAAGGACCAGGGCGACACCCGCATCAGCGAGTCAGACCTGGTGCGCATCCACGCCGCCGGATATCCGCCGGCAATCGCCGCCGGCGCGCAGACCGCGATGGCGTCGTTCAACAGTGTCAACGGCGAAAAGATGCATGGGCACCGGCATTACCTCACCGATGTGCTCAAGGGCCGCATGAACTTCGGTGGCTTCGTGGTGGGTGACTGGAATGGTCATGGACAGGTCAAGGGCTGCACCACCACAGACTGCCCGGCCACGATCAACGCAGGCCTGGACATGGCGATGGCCTCGGACAGCTGGAAGGGGTTCTACGAGACGACGCTGGCCGCGGTGAAGGATGGGCGGATCACGCCGCAACGCCTGGACGATGCGGTGCGCCGGATCCTGCGGGTCAAGTTCCGCCTTGGGCTGTTCGAGGCCGGCAGGCCATCCACGCGGGCCGTCGGTGGGCAGTTCGCACTGATCGGCGCGCCGGCACATCGCGCGGTTGCCCGGCAGGCCGTGCGCGAGTCGCTGGTCCTGCTGAAGAACCAGAACGGCCTCCTGCCGCTGTCGCCGAAGCAGCGGATCCTCGTGGCCGGCGACGGTGCCGACGATGTCGGCAAGCAGGCCGGCGGCTGGACGCTCAACTGGCAGGGCACCGGCACCACCCGCAAGGACTTCCCCAATGCGGACACGATCTACGAGGGCATCGCGCGCCAGGCCAGCGCGGCGGGTGGTGAAGCCGTGCTTTCCGTCGACGGTCGCTATGCAGTGAAGCCCGATGTGGCGGTGGTGGTGTTTGGCGAGGACCCCTATGCCGAGTTCCAGGGAGACCGGCCGACGCTGGCCTACAAGCCCGGCAACGAAACGGACCTGGCGCTGCTCAAGCGGCTCAAGGCCGATGGCATACCGGTTGTCGCGGTCTTCCTGAGCGGGCGGCCACTTTGGGTGAACCGGGAAATCAATGCCGCCGATGCCTTCGTGGCTGCATGGCTGCCGGGTTCGGAAGGCGCCGGCATTGCCGATGTACTGCTGCGCGGAAGCGATGGCCGCGTGCAGCACGATTTCAAGGGCAAGCTCAGTTTCAGCTGGCCGCGCACCGCCACCCAGTACGCCAACAACGTGGGCCAGAAGGACTACGATCCGTTGTTTGCGTTCGGCTTCGGCCTGACCTACGCCGATAGCGGCGACCTGGCCGCGCTGCCGGAGGCATCGGGCGTGACCGGCAACGAAGGCGTGACCGGCGTGTTCTTCGCGCGTGGTGACGCAGGCCCTGGCATGGCACTGCGGCTCGAGGATGCCGCTGGCCAGGGCCTGACCGTGACCCGAGTACCGGACGCATTGCCCGATGACCGGCTGAAGATCACCGGCGTGGATCATCTGGCGCAGGAGGACGGGCGACGCCTGGCCTGGTCGGGCAATGGCGAAGCCGCCGCGGCACTGCAGTCGCACACGGCGTTGGACCTGCAGCGTGAATCGAACGGTGACCTGATGCTGCTGACCACGCTGCGGGTGGACGTAGCGCCGAAGGGTGAGGCGTGGCTGTCGGTGGGCTGCAGTGCGGGCTGCTCGGCGCGCGTCGCCATCGGGCCGGCGTTGGCGGCGCTTCCACAGGGCCAGTGGAAGCGTGTCGGCGTGCCGCTGAAGTGCCTGGCCAGGGCGGGTGCAAGGATGGACGCGATCGACCGACCGTGGTCGGTGGTGACGGGCGATGCGATGACGATCTCCGTGTCACGCGTCGCGCTGGGCGCACTGAACGAAGCCGAGGTCACCCTCGGATGCGGAGCATGATGCCTGCGCTACCGCCGCCGGGGCGGCACGGCGACCGAATCGCGTGCGATCAGCCGATGCGGCATCACATGATCGCGCAGCACCGTTGCGTCCGCCGCCGGACGGCGGATGGTGCGCAGCAGGATGTCGACGGCCGCGTTGGCCATCGAGGCGATGGGCTGGTGGATCGTGGTCAGTTCCGGCCACACGGTGGTGGCGGCCGAGGTGTCATCGAAACCCACGACCGACAGGTCGCGCGGCACTTCCAGCCCGCGCCGGTGCGCGACGGAGATGGCGGCAGCGCCCATGTCGTCGTTGCTGGCGAAAATCGCGGTCGGTGGGCGGCGTTGGGACAACAGCTTTTCGGCGGCAGCCAGGCCGGACCGGTAGGTGTAGTCACCGTGCTGGACCAGGCCAGGCTCCACCGCCAGCCCGGCCTCGCGCAGGGCGGTGACGAAGCCGTCGTAGCGGAGCGCACTTGCGCTCAGGTCATCGCGCCCACGGATGAAACCGATGCGGGTGTGTCCCTGCCGAAGCAGGTGATCGGTCATTTCCTTGCCGGCACTGAAATCGTCGATGCGGACGCAGGACAGGGCCTCGCTCAGGCGCCCCGATGCGATGGCCACGACCGGAATGCCTGCCTTGACCAGTTCGCTTACGGCGGCCTGCGATTCGCACAGGGGTGGCGGCAGGATCACCCCGTCGACGCGTCCGGCGAGCGCACGCGCCGCCTTGCGTTCGGATTCGGCATCCAGATTGTCCCAGTAGTCGATGACCAGCTGGATGGCGGAACTGGAGGCGACGCGCAGCAGGCCCACCAGCAGTTCGCGCAGGTAGGCGCCGCTGGGGTTGGTGTAGATCAGCGCAATGCGCGTGTGCTGTGCGGCGGCCAGCGAACTGGCGGCAAGATTGGGTGTATAGCCGAGCTCACGCACGGCGCGCAGCACGCGTTCGCGGGTGACGTCGCGCACCTTGCCCTGGTTGATCACCCGCGACACGGTCATCGGCGAAACGCCGGCAAGGGCCGCAACCTCGTCGATCGTCACGCCTGCGGTTCTGCGGCGAACCGATTTCTTCGGCTTGTCCAATGCACGATCCCTTTGTTCTTGGTGGCGCTGCCGCGCGGGTGCGAAGGACGATGATGCGCTGCTCCGGGCCCGAACGTAGTTTACAAAGGCGCATGTTAACGCCGTTGTTGCGTGCTGTCGGCACGCACCTGTGCGCCGTGCTCGCACTGCTGGCCTGTGCTGGCGGGGCACGGGCGGAGGATGGCTACAGGCTGTGGATGCGCTACCAGCCGGTTGCCACAACGGTCGCTGCCGTCTACCGGCGGCAGCTGGCCGAAGTGGTGGCCCCGGATGGCACGCCGATGCAGCGCGCCACCCGCGACGAGCTTGTGCGGAGCCTTTCTGGATTGCTGGGAACGGCCCCGCCAATGCGAACGGCAATCACTACTGACCATGCCCTGGTGCTGGGTACGCCGCAGTCTTCGGCGCTGGTTGCCGCGTTCGGCAACGAGATCGCCACGTTGGGCGACGAGGGCTTCCTGATCCGGCAGGTCCGGACCGGGGGGCGCGATGTGCTGCTGGTGGCGGCACGCCGGGATGTCGGCGTGCTGTATGGCATGTTCCACCTGCTGCGCCTGTTGCAGCGTGGCATGCCGCTGCAGGGCCTGGACGTGCGGGAGTCGCCGCGGGTCGCACTGCGCGTGCTCGACCATTGGGACAACCTGGACCGCTACGTCGAGCGTGGCTATGCGGGCAGCTCGCTATGGGACTGGCAGACGTTGCCGCAATGGCGTGACCCGCGCTACACCGACTACGCCCGTGCCAACGCTTCGCTCGGCATCAACGGCACCGTCCTCAACAACGTCAACGCCAGTGCGCTGAGCCTGTCGCCGGCCTATCTGGCCAAGGCCGCCGCGCTGGCTGACCTGTTCCGCCCCTATGGCATCCGCGTCTACCTAAGCGCACGCTTCAGTGCGCCCATCGAGCTCGGCGGCCTGGCGACGGCTGACCCGTTGGATCCCGGCGTGCGGCGCTGGTGGCGCGACAAGGTCGATGAGATCCATGCGCGCATTCCGGATTTCGGCGGCTTCCTGGTCAAGGCGAACTCGGAGGGGCAACCCGGCCCGCAGGATTACGGTCGTTCCCATGCCGACGGCGCCAACCTGCTGGCCGACGCGCTGGCGCCCTACAACGGCGTGGTGATGTGGCGGGCCTTCGTGTATTCGCACGAGGTCCCCGAGGATCGCGCCAAGCAGGCGTACAGCGAGTTTGTCGGGCTGGACGGCGCCTTCCGGCCCAACGTGATCGTGCAGGTGAAGAACGGCCCCATCGACTTCCAGCCGCGCGAGCCGTTCCATCCGCTGTTCGGCGCGATGCCACGCACGCCGCTGATGATGGAACTGCAGATCACCAAGGAGTACCTGGGTTTTGCGACGCACCTGGCCTACCTGGGAACGCTCTACGAAGAAGTGCTGCAGGCCGACACCCATGCCCGTGGCGAAGGGTCCACGGTTGCCCGCGTGGTCGATGGTTCGCTGGAGGGCCACGCACTGACCGGTATCGCCGGCGTCGCCAACATCGGCATGGACCGTACCTGGAGTGGCTCGCACTTCGACCAGGCCAACTGGTACGCCTTCGGCCGACTGGCGTGGAACCCGCAGCAATCCGCGCGTGCGATTGCCGAAGACTGGGCAGCGCTGACGTTCTCGCCCGACCCGCAGGTGACCGGCCCGATCGTGCGGATGATGATGGGCTCGCGCGAGGCAGTGGTGGATTACATGACGCCGCTGGGCCTGCATCACCTCATGGCACGCGGCCATCACTACGGCCCCGGCCCCTGGGTGGACGGCGGCCCGCGTGCGGACTGGACGTCGGTGTACTACCACCGCGCAGATAGCAAGGGCATCGGTTTTGATCGCAGCGCCGGCGGGAGCAACGCCGTGGGCCAGTACGCCCCGCAGGTCGCCGAGGTCTATGGCGACCCCGAGCGGGTGCCCGAGTCGCTGTTGCTGTGGTTCCATCATGTGCCGTGGGATCACCGCATGCGCTCGGGCAGGACGCTCTGGGACGAACTGGTCGGGCGCTATTCGCGCGGCGTGCGCCAGGTGCAGTCGATGCAGGCGACCTGGGCCGGCCTGCGCGACCGGATCGATCCGCAGCGGCATCGGCACGTCGCGGCGTTCCTGCAGATCCAGCACGACGAAGCGCAATGGTGGCGTGACGCCAGCGTGGCGTACTTCCAGTTGCTCAGTGGCCGCCCGCTGCCCGCGGGCGAACAACCACCGCCGCATCCGTTGTCGTACTACCAGGCCTTGCAGTTTCCGTCCGCACCGGGGGATGGCCGATGAGCAGGTTCGGAGCGGTCGGGTGTGCGCTGTTGATGATGGCTGCGGCAGTGGTGGCGATGCCGGCCGCGGCGCGGGAAACGACGGGATTGCTGCATCCGCTGTTCAGCGATCACGCCGTCCTGCAGCGTGACCGGCCCATTGTGGTCTGGGGGCACGCAGGCCCTCTGCAGCCGGTTTCCGTGACGTTTGCCGGGCAGGCGGTAAGCACCCGGGCGGACGCCGCAGGCGGCTGGCAGGCAACGCTGCCCCCGGTTGCCGCAGGCGGTCCGTACACGCTGGAGGTAAGCGCCGGGACACGTCGGGAGATGGCGCGCGACGTGCTGGTCGGCGACGTATGGCTGTGCTCGGGCCAGTCGAACATGGAGCTGCCGGTATGGCGCTCGCTCAACGCAGCCAGCGAGATCGCCGCAGCCACGATGCCACGGATCCGGCTGTTCACCGTGCCGCAGCACGCCGCCGTGCAGGCACGGGAGAGCTTCAACGGCAGCACTGCCTGGACATCGGCAACGCCTGATACGGTGCGCGATTTCTCCGCCACCTGCTTCTACTTCGCGCGCGAACTGCAGCGCACCGTCGACGTGCCGATGGGGCTGATCGAGGCGGCGTGGGGGGGCTCGCGGATCGAGGCCTGGACCAGCGTGGGTGCACTGCGAGGGCAGGATAGCCTGGACGAGGCACTCGATATCCTCGCGCGGTCTGCGCGTGATCCGCTGGAGGCACGGGCAGCCTGGGGCCGCTACTGGCAGCACTGGTGGGCCATGCGTGAAGGCGCGCTGCCCGGCGACGCACCTTGGCGCGCAGACACCGATGACGGCGGCTGGTCACGCGCACCGGCCGCGCTGGGGGCGTGGGAGCGGTGGAACGTGCCCGCGCTTGCCGATTACAACGGTATGGTCTGGTATCGCACGCAGGTGGTGCTGAGCGCTGAACAGGCTGCACGCGGCGCGACCCTGGAGCTGGCATCGGCCGACGAGGCGGACGTGACCTGGGTGAACGGCGTCTCCGTGGGCAGCCAGTACGGCACCGGCGAGAGGCGCTACCCGTTGCCCAGCGGCCTGCTGAAGGCAGGGTCCAACAGCATTGCGGTCAACGTGCTCGACACCTACGGTGAAGGCGGCCTGGCTGGCCCCGCCACGGCATACGGCCTGCAGTTCGACAACGGTGAGCGGGTGGCACTGCAGGGTCCTTGGAAGTACCGGGTGGCGCCGGGCCAACAGGCGCCGCCATTTGCCCCCTGGCAGGCCGCCACCGGGTTGTCGACGCTGTACAACGGAATGATCGCACCGCTCGGCGGTTTCGGGCTGCGCGGCATGCTGTGGTACCAGGGTGAATCGAACACCGGTGATGGTGCGGCATACGCTGCGCGGTTGCGTGCGCTGCGCGAGGATTGGCGGCGTCAGTTCGGTGCGCGCACGCCACTGCTGCTCGTGCAGCTGGCCAGCTATGGCCAGCCACCGGTTTCGCCCGCCGACAGCGGTTGGGCGCAGGTGCGCGAGGCGCAGCGGCGCGTCGCAGCCGAGGATGCGCAGAGCGGGCTCGCCATCGCCATCGACATCGGCGATGCCTACGACATCCATCCGCCGAACAAGCAGGAGCTCGGGCACCGCCTGGCGCGCGTGGCCCGCCACGTGGTGTACGGCGAGCAGGATCTGGCACCGTCAGGTCCGCGGGCGGTCACGGCCGTGCGGACGCCCACGGCCGTGGCCATTGCGTTCGAGGATGTCGAAGGCGCGCTCACCGCAAGCGGTGCGCTGCGTCCGATCGGCTTTGAACTGTGCGAGGCCAAGGGCCATGCGCACCACTGCGAGTACGCCGACGCCGAACTGGATGCGCGCCGGATCCTGCTGCGAGGCCCGCTGTCCACGCGCGCAACGCATGTCCGCTACTGCTGGGCCGATGGCCCGGTGTGCACGCTGCGCGATCGCAGCGGGGCGCCGGCCGGCCCGTTCGAACTTCCCATTGCCGAAGCCGAGGCCCGACGATGATGACGTTGTCTACGCAGTCCCCTGTGGCCCGCGACAGGGCCGGCCTGAGATCCATGGCGCGCCAGCTGCTGGCGGCAGTGATCCTGCTGTCGGCCGCAGCCGCCCGGGCCAGCGCGCCGCCGGACGCTCCGCCGGTGTACTTCGACTGGTTCGAGTACCGCGGCAATGACCAGGCGTTTGAAGTGCCGCTGCCGGCCGGGCACTACCGCAATCCGGTACTGGCCGGCTTCCATGCCGATCCCAGCATCGTGCGCGCGAACGGCCGGTTCTATCTGGTCAATTCCAGCTTCACCTACTTCCCGGGCATTCCGGTGTTCGAGAGTGCTGACCTGGTGCACTGGAAGCAGATCGGCAATGTGATTGACCGCCCCACGCAGCTGGATTTCGACGGGCTGAGCGTCTCGCGCGGCATCTTTGCCCCCACAATCGAGTACCACGACGGGGTCTTCTACGTGGTGACCACGGCCACCGACAGCGGCGGCAATTTCATTGCCACTGCGCGCGACCCGGCCGGGCCGTGGTCCGATCCGCACTGGCTGCCCGGCATCGATGGCATCGATCCATCACTGTTTTTCGACGACGACGGCAAGGTGTACCTGATCAACAACGATGCACCGCCCGGTCCGCCGCGCTACGACGGGCACCGCGCCATCTGGATGCAGCAGATCGATCTGGCGGCATTCAAGCCGGTCGGGCCACGCCGGGTGCTGGTTGATGGAGGCGTGGAGCCAGCGAAGAATCCGATCTGGATCGAGGGACCGCACATCTACAAGCGTGAGGGCTGGTACTACCTGTCCGACGCTGAAGGGGGTACCGGGCCGCAGCATTCGCAGGTGGTGCTGCGCAGCCGCGCGGTGTGGGGACCCTACGTTGCCTATGCGGGCAATCCGATCCTGACCCAGCGCGAGCTGCCGGACGACCGTCCGCTTCCGATCACCAATGCCGGCCACGCCGACCTGGTCGAAGGCCCGGATGGCTCGTGGTGGGCGGTGTTCCTGGCCAGCCGCAACTATCAGAAGCGCCACTACAACACCGGGCGCGAGACCTACCTGTTGCCGGTGCGATGGCAGGATGGCTGGCCGCAGATCCTGCCGACCGACCAGGCCATTCCCTACGTGGCCGAGGCGCCGTCATGGATGCAGGGCGAGGCATCGCAGGCCCCGTCGACCGGCAATTTCGTGGCGCGCGACAATTTTGATGGCCCAGCGCTCGATCGCCAGTGGCTGCGCGTGCGCGTGCCCAGGCATGCCTGGGCTGACCTGCACAAGCGCCCCGGCATGCTGGCCGTGCACCCGCTTGCCGAGGATCTGGACACGTTGCGCAATCCGGCATTTCTCGGCCGGCGCCAGCAGCACCTGCGCTTCGAGGCGAGCACCGCGATGACCCCGCCAGCCCCCGGTGTCGCCGCCGGTCTGGCAGCGTTCCAGAGCGAGGCGTACTGGTACTTCCTCGGCGTTCGTGACCTTGGCGGGGGGCGCCTCTCGCTCTTTCTCGAAGCGCGTGACGGGGGTGGCAGCACGCGGACGCTGGCCAGCCATGACGTGCCGGCGTCTGCAGCGCTGCGCCTGAAGATTGCCGGCAACGAGGGCGACTACGCGTTCTCGTTCGACATCGGCGACGGGCAGGGCTGGCAACTGCTCGCAGGCGACGTGGACGGCACCGTTCTGAGTACGGACCGGGCAGGCGGCTTCGTGGGCGCACTGTTGGGTCCCTTCGCGCGCGACGAGCGCACCGGGAGAAGCAAATGAGACTGTCGATTTCGTCCAAGGCCCGCCGCCGTACCTGGCGCGGTGGGATCGCCCTGTTCGTACTGACCTGTGTGGCGGCCGCCGCGTCCGCGGCTGCGCCGCGGCCCTGGCTGGATGTCTCGGCAAGCTTCGAGCAACGGGCCGCCGCACTCGTCGCGCAGATGACCCTGGAAGAGAAGGCCGCGCAGATGCAGAATGCCGCGCCGGCAATCGAACGGCTGGGTGTGCCCGCCTACGACTGGTGGAATGAGGGGTTGCATGGCGTGGCACGGGCAGGGCAGGCCACGGTGTTTCCGCAGTCAATCGGCCTGGCCGCGACCTTCGATGTACCGTTGATGGGGCAGGTGGCCACGACCATCAGCGACGAGGCCCGCGCAAAGCACCACCAGTTCCTCCGCGAAGGCGCGCATGGCCGTTACCAGGGCCTGACCTTCTGGTCGCCGAACGTCAACATCTTCCGCGACCCGCGCTGGGGGCGCGGACAGGAGACCTACGGCGAGGATCCCTACCTCACCGCGCGCATGGGCGTGGCCTTCGTACGTGGCCTGCAGGGCGACGACCCCGTCTACCGCAAGCTGGACGCCACCGCCAAGCATCTGGCCGTGCACAGCGGACCGGAGGCCGACCGCCATCACTTCGATGCACGCCCCAGCCGGCGCGACCTCTACGACACCTACCTGCCGGCGTTCGAGGCGCTGGTGAAGGAAGGCGAAGTGGATGCGGTCATGGGCGCCTACAACCGCGTGTACGGCGAGTCCGCCAGCGCCAGCCGCTTCCTGCTGCGTGACCTGCTGCGACGCGACTGGGGCTTCAAGGGCTACGTGGTCTCGGACTGCTGGGCCATCGTCGACATCTGGAAGCACCACCGTATCGTCGCCACGCGCGAAGCCGCCGCGGCGCTGGCGGTCAGGAACGGCACGGAGCTGGAATGCGGCCAGGAGTACGCAACGCTGCCTGCGGCAGTGCGCCAGGGGCTGATCAGCGAAGCGGAGATCGACGATGCGGTAACCCGCCTGTTCACCGCACGGATGCGCCTGGGCATGTTCGATCCGCCGGAGCGGGTGCGCTGGGCGCGCATTCCGGCCTCGGTGAACCAGGCGCCGGCCCATGATGCGCTCGCGCTCAAGGCCGCGCAGGCATCGCTGGTGCTGCTGAAGAACGATGGCATCCTGCCGCTGTCGCGCGACACCAAGCGCATTGCCGTGGTTGGACCCACCGCCGACGACACCATGGCGCTGCTCGGCAACTACTTCGGCACACCGGCCGCGCCGGTCACGATCCTGCAGGGCATACGCGAGGCGGCCAAGGGCGCTGAGGTGCGGTATGCGCGTGGCGTGGACCTGGTGGAAGGGCGCGACGATCCCGGTGCAACGCCGTTGATCGAGCCGACCTTCCTGCGGCCCTCGGCGGACTCGCCCGAGCGCGGCCTGCGCGGCGAGTACTTCCGCACGCCCGACCTGTCTGGCACTCCGGCCCTGGTGCGGACCGACGCGCAGATCGGCTTCCGCTGGGACCGGGGCTCGCCGACCGACAACCTGCTGGCACGCGGCGAAGCGGCACCGGGGCAGGGGATTCCCAACGACCGCTTCAGCATCCGCTGGAGCGGCCAACTGCTGCCGCCCGTGTCCGGTCGCTACCGGCTGGAGGTGGCCGGCGATGATGGCTACCGCCTGTACCTTGACGGGAAGCGTGTGATCGATCACTGGGTGAACACGGATCGCCTGCATGCCGAGGGTGTCGAACTCGACCTGCAGGCGGGGCGTGCCTATGACCTGAAACTGGAATACTACGACGACCAGCGCGATGCCGGCGTGCGCCTGGGGTGGCGCATGCCCGGTGCCAAGGCGCCGTTCGATGAAGCGCTCGATGCCGCACGCGAGGCCGATGTGGTGGTGTTCGTCGGTGGACTCACCGGCGATGTCGAAGGCGAGGAAATGACGGTCAACTATCCGGGCTTTGCCGGTGGCGACCGCACCGACCTGCGGTTGCCCGCGCCGCAGCGCACCCTGCTGGAGGCCCTGCACGCTACCGGCAAGCCGGTGGTGATGGTACTCACCGGCGGCTCGGCCATCGCCGTGGACTGGGCGCAGGCGCATCTGCCGGCGATCCTGATGAGCTGGTACCCCGGGCAGCGCGGCGGCACCGCCGTCGGCCAGGCGCTGTTCGGCGATGTCAATCCCGCCGGCCGTTTGCCGGTCACGTTCTACCAGGCCGGCGAAGCAATGCCGGCATTCGACGACTACGCCATGGAGGGCCGCACCTACCGCTACTTCCGCGGTACGCCGCTGTATCCGTTCGGTCACGGTCTGTCGTATACGCGATTCGACTATGGAACGCTTCGCCTCGATGCAGACAGCCTCCGCGCCGATGGCCGCCTGGGCGTGGCGGTGGATGTGGCCAACGCAGGCACGCGCAGCGGTGACGAAGTGGTACAGCTGTACGTGCGGCGCGAACACGCCGCTGGCGGTGATGCCGTGCAGGAACTGCGCGGCTTCCAGCGGGTCCATCTGGCTCCGGGCGAACGCCGCACGGTGACGTTCACCCTGCAAGCAGCGCAGGCCCTGCGCCACTATGACGAAGCGCGTGCGGCGTACGCGGTGCAGCCCGGTGCCTACGAGGCCAGGGTAGGGGCGTCCAGTGCCGATATACGTGCGCAGGGCAGGTTCACCGTGGTGCCCGCGCATGACTGATCGCCCTCGTTGGCATCGATTCCCCTTCGACCAGATCCCTTTTCCAGGACGTCCGCTGCATGGCAAGCACTGAACACGCGCTGTCGGTTCGCGAGAAGCTCGGCTACAGCCTGGGCGATCTCGCTGCCAACCTGATCTTCCAGACCCTGATCACCTACCTGGCATTCTTCTACACCGACGTCTACCGCCTGCCAGCTGCGACCGCGGCCACGATCATCTTTGTGGTCGGCCTGCTGGGTGCGTTCGTGTTCACGCCGTTGATCGGCATCGCGGCCGACCGAACGTCCACCCGCTGGGGCCGCTTCCGCCCGTGGATCCTGTGGACAGCCATCCCCTTTGGCGTACTGTCCCTGCTGGCGTTCAGCACCCCGGACCTGGGCGAGCGCGGAAAGGTGATCTATGCACTGGGCACCTACGCGCTGCTGGTCTGCGTTTACGCCGCGAACAACCTGCCGTACTCGGCGCTGAGCGGCGTGCTGACCGGCAGCATGGCGCAGCGCAACAGCCTTTCGGCTTACCGCTTCGTGGCCGTGATGATCGCGCAGTTCATCATCCAGGTGCTGCTGATGCCGCTGGTGCTGATTCTGGGTGACGGCGACCGGGTGCGCGGCTTCGAACAGGTCATGACCGCCTTCGCACTGATCGGAACAGTGTTCTTCCTGATCACCTTCGCCACCACCCGCGAACGCATCGTGCCGACGCGCGAGCAGACCGGCGGCATAGTGCAGGACCTGTCGGACCTGCTGCACAACCGCCCGTGGCAGGTGATGCTGGCGCTGACCGTGCTGGTGTTCATCAACCTGGCGTTGAAAGGCGGCACCTACATCTATTACTTCCAGTACTACATGAGCGAAGCGGCGCTCGCCAGCTTCCTGGAAAACTCAGGCTTCAATGGCCTGATCAGTGCATTGAATGGCGCCCTCGCCAGCGCCGGTTTCGCGGCGTTCACCTGGCCGAAGGACGCGGCCACCTCGGCGTTCAGCCTGTTCAACGCGTGCGGCATCCTCTGCATGATCCTGGGTATTGGTGCATCACGGCGGCTGGCGGATCGCTTCGGCAAGCGCGATGTCTTCGGTGGCGCCTTGTTTGTTTCGACCCTGTTCCTGCTGGCCTTCTACCTGTTCCCACCCACGGCGGTGGCGGTGGCGTTCGCAGCCTTCATGCTGCATGGCTTCTGCTATGGCATCACCATCCCGTTGCTGTGGGCGATGATCGCCGACGTCGCGGACTACTCGGAGTGGAAGAACCATCGAAGGGCAACGGCGATCATCTTCTCGGCGATGTTGTGCGGGCTGAAGATCGGCCTCAGTGTCGGCGGCGCGCTGGTCGCCGCGATCCTTGCCCACTACGGCTACCAGGCAGGCCTGGTGCAGCAGCCTGAGGCCGTGGTGCAGGGCATCCGCCTGACCGTAAGCGTCTATTGCTCCCTTCCGTTCCTGCTCGCCGTGGCGCTGCTGTTCTTCTACCGGATCGACAAGCGCGCGGAAACCCGCATCGAGCAGGATCTCCACCTGCGTCGCCGTTCCGCCGACGCCTCCGCGTAACGCAAAGATGACAACCATGATCGATCTCTCTGCCGGTGAAGACGGCCAGGCCAGCGAAGCCCGTCTTGCGCAGCTCACCGCACACGCCATTTCGCAACCGCTGGTGACCCACATCTACACCGCCGACCCTTCGGCGCACGTGTTCGAGGGGCGCCTGTACATCTATCCGTCGCACGACATCGACGGTGGCCAGCCATTCGACGATGAAGGCGGCCACTTCGGCATGCAGGATTACCATGTGCTGAAGATGGATACGCCCGACGGCACCGCCGTCGATTGCGGCATGGCGTTGCACGTGCGCGACGTGCCGTGGGCGCGGAAACAGATGTGGGCTCCCGATGCCGCCTGTCGCGATGGCCGCTACTACCTGTACTTCCCGGCCAAGGACGCCGAGGGCCGGTTCCGCATCGGCGTGGCAATCGGTGCGCGACCGGAGGGCCCGTTCGTGCCTCAACCGGAGCCGATCAAGGGCGCGTACTCGATCGACCCGGCCGTGTTCGAAGACGCGGATGGCAGCCACTACCTGTACTTCGGCGGCATCTGGGGCGGGCAACTGCAGAAGTATCGTGACAACCAGTACGACGTGGCACACGAGGAACCCGAGGGCAGCGCACCGGCCCTGGGGCCGCGCGTGGGCCGCCTGGATGCCGGCATGACCGAGCTGGCCGAGCCTACCCGCGAAGTGCAGATCCTGGATGAGCATGGCCAGCCGCTGCGTGCGGACGACCACGCGCGCCGCTTCTTCGAGGGTCCGTGGCTGCACAGGTACCAGGGTCGCTACTACCTGTCGTACTCCACTGGCAACACCCACCAGCTGTGCTACGCCGTGGGAGACAGCCCGTACGGGCCGTTCACCTATGCTGGCGTGATCCTCACCCCCGTGGTCGGTTGGACCACCCACCACTCCATCTGCCAGTTCCAGGGGCAGTGGTACCTGTTCTATCACGATGCGCTGATGTCCGGCGGCATCACCCACCTGCGCTCGGCCAAGTGCACGCCGCTGCACATGGAGCCGGACGGAAGCATCCGCACGATCAATCCCTACGGGGCCTGAGCGCATGTTGCCGAGGGATGATGCGCTGGCCCCGCTGCCGGCCGGTGAGCTGCACTGGTTGAGGTGCGGCGAACTGGAGGTTGCGCTCGCCGCAGGGGCGGGCGGGCGCATCGCGCACCTGCGTTACCGGGGCGTGGAATGGCTGGTGGACGCGCAGGAGACCGGGGCGGCGGCGATCGCCTGGGGCTGCTACCCGATGGTGCCGTGGGCCGGGCGTATCCGCCAGGGACAGTTCCGCTTCGACGGCGCGCCGCATGCGCTGCCGCTCAATTTCGGGGGGCATGCCATCCATGGCGTGGGCTTCTCGCGACCCTGGCAGGTCGAGCGCATGGAGATGGCCACGGCCACGCTCTCGCTGACGCTGCCACGCGACAGGTACTGGCCCTTCGGTGGCGTCGCCCTCCAGGAAGTGAGCCTGCACCCTCATAGCCTGCAGCTGCGCCTCTCGGTCCAGGCCGGCGAGCAGGCGATGCCGGCGGTGCTGGGTTGGCACCCCTGGTTCCGGAAGCCGGACCGGTTGCTGTTCGATCCTCGCGCGATGTATCCGCAGGACAGGGAAGGTATTGCCACGCTGCCCCACGTGGAGCCCACCACCGGCCCCTGGGATGACTGCTTCGTTGCCGACGGTGACATCACGCTGGTACGCGAAGGCCAGCGCCTGCGGCTGAGGTCGGACCACGACCACTGGGTGGTCTACGACGCTGCGCCGCACGCCACCTGTGTCGAACCGCAGAGCGGCCCGCCGGACGGCTTCACCCTGGCACCGCACCGGCTGGAGCCTGGCCAGCGCCTCGCGTTGACGTTCGAACTGGCGTGGGTGGCGGACAGCAGCTGAAGCCCGGCCAGAGTGTCGGTGCGCCGCCCGGACCGGTTGCGGACCCTGGTGCCTGACACGGGCAGCGCCTCACCACCACGTGCGATCTGCTACAGGTTCCAGTCAACCCGCATGCCCGCGATCAGTGCATTCGGCAGGTCCCGCTGGCGTGCGGGTTCATTGAACTGGTCGGGATGCACGATGTAGTGCAGGTTCGGCGCGATCCGAAGCTGTGGGGTGACCTGGATGCCATAGCTCAGCTCCATCATTACCTGGCTTCCGTGCGGGGTGCCGCTGCCGCCAGCGGCAGCGCGGGCCAGGCGAAGGTTCTCCAGCGCGATGCCGCTGTACTTCTGCTGGGTGACGACGAAGCCGATGCTGTCCTGCGGCCGGCTGGCGAACGTGCCTTTCTGCACAAGCCCGGCCTGCAGGAAGTGATCCTCGATCAGCTGCCCGGAGGTACCCTTGAGCGCGGCGCCGAAAAGGGTCAGGCCGCGGCCATTGCCATCGCCGGTAAGCTGCTGCTCGAAGCGCGCGAACGCACCGGAGCGACCGTGGCGTGCCGCGTACTCCTGGCCACTGAGCAGCGCGGGAATGCCGTTGGCATCGCGCAGCGGATCGCGATAGGTCGAGTTGTCCTGCCAGCCACCGAGTTCGTAGCGGGCTTTCAGTCGTGCCGAAGCAGGGCTGCGCCAGCCGATCGTGTAGGGCACGATCCAGCCGGTGGCCTGGTTCGTGTTCCACTTCAGGCCATGCTGGCCATCCTCGGCCTGGCTGGGATCGACCTGGTAGGCACCGATGCGGACATAGACATCGGGCGTCACCCAGGCCGTGGCGTCGGCCATCCAGCTCGATACGGGCCACCAGGTGAAGTTGCTGGTGCGGAAAACGTAGGTCGGGTTGCCGCACGCCGAGTTGCCCTGGAAGTACTGGCACAGCTCCGACCCGAGGTGGTGGATGTTGGCGACGCTGCGACCGGCCTCCAGTACCACCCGGTCATCCAGCAGTTTCTGCTCCAGGGTCAGGTTGGCCAGGCGCGTGCCCTGGCCGCCGTAGATTTCCTGCACCGAGGTGCTGTTGCCGGTGCTGCTGTTGGCGAGGTTGGTGCCGTGGCGATTGATGCCATAGGCCTTGATCGTTGCCCCCCGCCAGCCGAACGCAGCGTCGAGGTCAACATCGGCGCCGAACATCAGCTGGCCGGCGTAAGCGGTGCCGCTGCGCTTGCCACCATCGAGCGTGGCGGCCGCCTCGCCGGTGTAAGCCAGTTTGGGAGTGAGGACATCACTCGCGTTGGCAGCTACGGCCAGTGAGGGCAGGGCCAGCAGGATCGCTACCGGCACCAGGCGGCAGGAAGGGCAGGTCATGGGCGGGGTTCCTTTTACAGAGTGGGGGCCGTGACCGGCTTCTTGAGGATGCGCAGTGCAATCGCGGTGACCGCCACGCCGGCCAACAGCGCCAGCAGGTAGACACCAAGATGGGTGACCGCGTTCGGGATCGGCAGCACGAACACACCGCCGTGCGGCACCTTCAACTCGACGCCTGCGGCCATCGAGATCGCACCGGCCACGGCCGAGCCGAGGATCAGCGCAGGAATGGTGCGCAGCGGATCGCGTGCCGCGTAGGGAATAGCCCCCTCGGTCACGAAGCTCAGGCCGAGCACGCCGGCGGCACCGGCGGTGCCGCGCTCCTCGGCAGTGAAGCGGTTGCTGAACAACCACGTCGCCAGCGCGATGCCCAGGGGTGGCGTCATGCCGCCGATCATGGTCGCCGCCATCGGCGTGTACACCTGGCTGGAGATCAACGCGGTGGAGAAGGCGTAGGACGCCTTGTTGACCGGTCCACCCATGTCAACGGCCATCATGCCGCCCAGCAGCAAACCGAGCAGGATCGCGCTGCTGCCCTCCATGCCGCGCAGCCAGTCGGTCAGCCAGGCCAGCAGTGCGGCCACCGGCGTGCCGATCACGTACATCATCAGCAGGCCGACCAGCAGCGTGCCCAGCACCGGCAGGATCAGCACCGGCTTGAGGCCTTCCAGGCTGCGCGGCAGGCGCAGCGCACGGTTGATCCAGTGCACGCCGTAGCCGGCGATGAAGCCCGCGAGGATGCCACCGATGAAACCTGCGTCCATGTTGACCGCAACCAGCCCGCCGATCATGCCGGGCGCGATGCCGGGGCGGTCGGCGATGGAGTAGGCGATGTAGCCGGCCAGCGCCGGCACCATCAGCATGAAACCGGACTTGGCGCCGATCTGGAACAGCGACCAGGCCAGCGTCCCCTTGTGTGCGTCGTCGAAGGCATAGATGCCACCGAGCGCGAACGCCAGTGCGATCAACAGGCCGCCGGCTGTCACGAAAGGCAGCATGAACGACACGCCGGTCATCAGGTGCTTGTAAGGGCCGGTGCTCTTGTTCTTCTCTGCGGTACGGCCCGAAGCCGCTGTCCCCGCGTGCACGCCGGCCTCGGCCAGCGCCTTGCGGATCAGGTTCTGGCCGTCATTGATCGCCGGCTTGGTACCACTCTTGAACAGGCGCTTGCCTGCGAAACGCGACAGATCGACTTCGCGGTCGGCGGCGATCAGCACCAGGTCGGCGGCGGCGATTTCTTCATCGCTCAACGCGTCCTGCGCGCCGACCGAGCCCTGGGTTTCCACCCGGATCGCATGGCCCAGCACCTTGGCAGCCTGTTGCAGGCCTTCCGCCGCCATGAAGGTGTGGGCGATGCCGGTGGGGCAGGAGGTGATGGCGACGATGCGCTTGCCCGCATCAGTGCCGTGGTCACTGGCCGGCGCGGAAGCGAGCGGTGCAAGCGCGGCGACCGGATCGTCCAATACCTCGCCCAGGCTGGCATGCACGATGCGGGCATTGCCGAAGCGTGCGATGTCTGCCTCGCCATCGCCCACCAGCAGCAACTGGGTTGCGGAGACGGCGTCCGAGGCGGGCAGCGCGCCGGTCACACCCTGGTCGCTGCGGATTTCGATCATCAGCTCAAGCCCGCGCTGGCGGGCCGCGCGGCGCAGGGCCTCGGCGGCAAGTACCGCCTCGATGCTGCGTTCGCCAGCGGCGATGACTACGGTGGAAGCGTGCATGGGAACTCCTGGAATGCTTCGGGTTCGTCCTTGCCGGAGGCATCGCGGGTGGCCCGAAGCCAGCCGCCGCTCCTCCGGCAGGTGTTTCAATCCAACCGCTCGATCAGTACATCGCCGGCCCCGGCGCGCACCTGCGGCGGATCGAGCCGCCGCGCGTCTCCGCTATCCAGCCGGCTCATCGAGAACGCCGTGGCCAGTCGTGCACAGGCGGCCAGGTCGAGGGAGCGCTCCAACAGCGCGGCGGCGATGCCGGCGACCATGGCATCACCGGCGCCCACCGTGCTGCCCTGGGCCAGACGCGGCGGTCGCGCGACCAGGGCGCCGGCGCGATCAATGAACAGCGCGCCGTCGGTCCCCATGGAGATGGCAACGAGTGCGACACCGCGTTCGACCAAGGCCTGGCCTGCAGCGCGCAGTGCGCTGCGATCTGGCAGCGACGTGCCGGTCCAGGCCTCCAGTTCGTGGCGGTTGGGCTTGATGGCGTAGGGCAGCGCGCCCTGCGCGCCGTCCAGCGCAGCTGCAAGCGCATCGCCGCTGGTGTCCAGCAGCACGCGCGCACCGGCCGTTCCGGCCTGCGCCTGCAACCGCGCCCATGCATCGGCCGGTAGTCCGTGCGGCAGGCTGCCGGACAGCACGACCGGCAGGCCGGGCGAGAGCAGGGCGCCGAGCTGGCGCGACACCGCGTCCAGATCGGCAGCGTCCACGGCCAGGCCTGGCAGGTTGATGTCCGTCGTTTCGCCGTTGGCCTCTTCGACCAGCTTGATGTTGGTGCGGGTATGGCCCGGAACGCGCAGGCAGCCGTCAATGATGCCCCGCTCACGGAACAGCGTGCGGAACACGCCGTCGTTGCCGTCGCCCAGCACGCCCAGCGCGGTGATCGGCACGCCCCAGTCGGCCAGGCAGGCCGCCACGTTGATGCCCTTGCCACCTGCGTCGTCGCGGGAGCTGCCGGCGCGATGCACGCGGCCTGGCTGCAGGCGGGCCAGGCGCACGGTCTGGTCGATGGCCGGGTTCAGGGTCACGGTGACGGCGCGGGCAGTCATGCGCGCGCTCCATCGAGGCCGCGCACCTGCTCGGCGGTTTCGCACCCCAGTGCGGTGCTGGCCAGCGCTTGCAGTTCGGTCATCGCGGTGCCACGCAGGCGCGCCTTCACCGCCGGGACGTCGTTCGGGGTCATCGACAGTTCGTCCACGCCCAGGCCAGCCAGCAACATGGCGCCGAAGGGATCGCCGGCCAGGCCGCCACAGACGCCGACCCAGCGCCCATGCAGCCGTGCGCCTTCAACCGTGGCGCGGACCGCGCGCAGCACCGCCGGATGCAGGCTGTCGGCCTCGGCGGCGAGTTCCGGGTTCTGGCGGTCGATCGCCAGCACGTACTGGGTCAGATCATTGGTGCCGATCGAGAAGAAGTCGGCATGGCGCGCCAGTACGTCGCTCTGAGCGGCCGCGGCCGGCACTTCGATCATGATGCCGATCGGCACCACCGGCGCCTCCAGCTCGGCACGCAGGCGCTCACAGATGGCGCGCAGTGCGACCAGCTCGGTCACCGACGTGATCATCGGGAACATGATGGACAGGCGTGCACCGTCCTTGGCGGCGCGATACAGCGCACGCAGTTGCGGCTCCAGCAGGTCAGGGCGGCGCAGCAGCAGGCGCGCGCCGCGCACGCCGAGGAATGGATTCTCCTCGCGTGGCAGCTCCAGGTGCGCCACCTGCTTGTCGCCGCCGATGTCGAGCGCGCGCACGATCAGCGGGCGGCCGTCGAGTGCCTTGGCCATCGCCAGATAGGTGGTGTACTGCTCCTCCTCGCTGGGCGTACTGCCGCGTTCGAGGAACAGGAACTCGGTGCGCATCAGGCCAACGCCTTCCGCACCCTGTTCCAGTGCCAGTGGCACCTGGTCGGGCAGGTTGACGTTGGCGCCGATGTCGATGCGGTGGCCGTCGGGGGTCTGGGCGGGTTGCGCGCGTTGCGCGGCTTCGCGCTCGCGGATCTGCTGCTGTTCGGCGATCCATTCGCGTGCCGAGGCGAGATCGGCTTCGGAGGGGGACAGGTAGAGCCGTCCGCTGCTGCCGTCCATGATCGCTTCGCGGCCTGGCTGGATCGCCAACAGCCCGGCGCCGCCGGCCACCAGCGCCGGCAGGCCCAGCGTGCGCGAGAGGATGGCGGTGTGCGAGGTCGGCCCGCCCTGCGCGGTGGCCAGGCCGAGCACGCGACCGGTGTCGAGATTGGCGGTATCCGAAGGCGACAGATCTGTGGCGATCAGGATGCACGGTTGCGACGGCAGATCCGCCAGGCCACCACCTTCAGCAGAAGGGTCAAGCTGCGCCAGCACGCGCCGGCCGACATCACGCAGGTCCGCCGCGCGCCCGGCCAGCACCGGATTGCCCAGCGCCGCCAGCCCGGAGGCGATCTGCTCGATGGCCTGGTGCCATGACCACGCCACACCATGGCCTTCAACCATCAGCTGGCAGGTGCGGGTGATCAGGTCGGTGTCGTCGAGCAGCGCGGCCTGCGCCTTGAAGATCGCCGCATCCGAAGCGCCAAGGCGGCGCTGGGTGTCGTCCTGCAGGGCGGCCAGCTGCTGGCGGGTGCGGCCGAGTGCATCCTGCAGGCGTGCGCCGCCCTCGCCAAGCGGGGTAGGACGGTCAGTGACTTCCGCCTGCGTGCTGGCCAGCACATGCACCGGGCCGATCGCCAATCCGGGGCTGGCGCCGATGCCAATGATCGTCGCCTGCGCTTCGGGTGGTTTCCACCCGGCGACAGGGGCTGCTGCCTTGCGCTGGGCTGCACGCTCGGCATCAGCCCTTTCCTGTGCGACCAATCCATCCATGACCTTGCGCAGCGCTGCCAGCAGCGCGGGGGCATCGGCGCCCTCGGCAGAAACACGCACGGCATCGCCCTCGCGCAGCCCGAGCTGAAGCAGCGCTACCAGACTCTTGGCATCGGCCGCCTGATCGCCTGCGCGGACCTGCGCGCGGGCTGCGAAGCCGCGCGCCGTCTCGGCCCAGCGCGTGGCAGGACGGGCGTGCAGTCCGTTGGGGTAGGCGATGGTCCATTCGAAGCGCTCGGCCAGATCCACGGCTGGCGCGTGGGTGACGGCAATCGCGACATCGCCGGCCAGCGCGTTCACGATCTCGCCCGCCTCGGTGGTGGTGAACAGCCGCTGCAGCGTGGACTCGTCCTGGATCAGCCGGGTCAAGCGGCGCAGCACCGTGATGTGGGTATCCGACTGGGCAGCGATGCCGACCACCAGACGGGTGATCTGTCCCGGGTTCCATTCCACGCCTTGCGGCAACTGCAGCACGGCGATGCCATCGCGGTGCACCAGATGGCGGTCCTCGCCAAGCCCGTGCGGGATTGCTACGCCGTGTCCAAGGAAGGTGTTCGCCAGCGTTTCGCGCCGCCCCATGCTGGCTTCGTACCCCGGCGCCACGCAGCCGGACGCGACCAGCATCTGCGCGACCTGCGCAATGGCATCGGTCTTGTCCTGCGCCCGCGCGTCCAGGCGGATCAGTTCCCGGCTGGCCGGGGAAGGGGAGGTCTGGGGCGACAAGGGGGGCTCCGCGGAAGGGGTGGCTGAGACGTATTGGGAACGTTCCCACTCGCCATTTCAATGTGCAGTGCACAAAAATCCAATAGTCCTTTGGCGTTAACATGGTCCTGGACGGCCGTCCGGCCCAGAAAGGCGCTCGATTCCGGGAACGTTACCAGTGAGCATCAGCATCAATGACGTCGCACGCGTGGCGGGGGTATCCAAGTCCACGGTGTCGCGGGTGCTCGGCGGCGGCCCGGTCAGCGAGGCCGTGCGCGGCCGGGTGGAGGCGGCGATCCGCCAGACCGGATATCACCCCAACCTGCAGGCAAGACGCCTGCGCGCCCGGCATACCGGCATCATCGGCCTGATCGTGGCCGATATCCGCAACCCGTTCTTCACCGCGCTGATCCGCGCCGTGGAGGAAGTCGCATACCGGGAAGGCCTTCGCGTCACCCTCTGCAACACCGATGAGGACCCCGAGCGCGAGGCGCTGTATCTGCAGTTGATGCATGAGGAACGCATCAGTGGGCTGATTTTTGCGCCCACCCGGACCACGGTGGGGCGGCTGGACCGGCTCACGCTGGATTACCCTACGGTCCTGGTCGACCGTGCCGCACCGGGTGGCACGATCGACAGCGTGGTCCTCGACAACGCAGCGGCGATGTCACGCCTGGTCGAGCACCTGGCCGAGCGCGGTTATCGCCGCATCGGTGGCCTGTTCGGCAGCACCAGTACCACGGCGTCCGAACGCCGCGACGGCTATATCGCTGCAATGCGCAGGCACGGGCTGGAACCGGACTACCGGGAGGTAGAGCCCACGGCCGAGGCCGCCATCGCAACGGTCGAGCAGTGGTTGACCAGTCCTTCGCGTCCCGATGCGCTGGTCGCCAGCAACAGCCTGCTGCTCATGGGCGCATTGAAAGCGGCCCGCAGCGCTGGGCTTGCGATTCCAGGAGAGCTGGCGCTGGCAGGCTTCGACAACGAGCGATGGACCGAGCTGGTCGAACCGGGTATTACCGTGGTCGAGCAGCCGGTTGAAGAGATGGGGCGAGCTGCGATGTCGCTGTTGCTGGAGCGCCTGCGCATGCCGGAGCTGCCGGTACGCAGACTGGTGATGACGGGGAGGTGCGTGGTGAGAGGGTCGACCGCATGGAATGCGGAAAAACGAGAGGCGCGGAAATGAATGGACGCCACGCCCGACTGGCGGATCGCCACGTTCGCCAGCTGATCTTGCTTTGCGCCTGCCTCCTTGCCGGATCTGCGCTCGCGGAGACAGCACCTTTGCAGCGCACCTGGCTTGTCAGCGGGACCGAACTCATCACGCTGCTGCAGGGCAAAGGCGCTGACGGGTTCTGCGATGGCGAACACTGCCGGGGGCTGTCCAGCGCCCGGGCCAGCAGCTACATTCTGGGTGTTGCCGATGCCAGCCGCGGGCAGTGGTGTGGGCAGGGCCGGATCCTTCCGCATGAACTGGTCGATCAGGTGTCTTCCCATCTCCGGCAGCTGCCCCGCGAGCGATTGCAACAGGATGCGTCTGCCCTGGTTGTCGAAGGGCTGCGCGCGGCGTTTCCCTGTGGTCGCGGCACATCGCCTGGTGGCAGTGCCGAGCCCGGCAAGGCACGCTGAGACGCGTGGGCTGGGCGTTGCCAACGCGGGCTGCAGCCTGCGTAATGAACACATCGGTGTTCTGCACGCTGGCGACACGATGCATTCACGACCGCCGACACCCGCGCCCGCGACACTGCATGCTCCTTCCTCCGCATGAGGTGCCCCATGGCTACCTGTGATGTCTGCGGCAATGACTACGACAAGAGCTTCACCCTCCAGCAGGGTGGACGCAGCGGCACCTTCGATTCGTTCGAGTGCGCCATCCACGCGTTCGCACCGCGCTGCGCACATTGCGACTGCGCGATCATCGGCCATGGCGTTGAAGGAAGCGGTCAGATCTTCTGCTGCGCACATTGCGCCGGTCATGCCGGTGTAAAGGGAATCGCAGACCGGGCCTGAGCCCGCTCCGGCCTGTCATGCCGGGACTAGCGAGGCGAGCCGTGCGACCCGGGCTGCACCAGAATCGGCGAGCAGCGCCATCGCACGCTGTTTCCGGGCCGGCGTCCCCGCCACGGCCTCCCGTGCCACCACTACGTCGAATTCCCTGGCGTTGGCGTCCAGCGCAGTGGCCAGGACACACGAATCGGCCGTCATCCCAGCGAGCCAAAGGCTGCGCACGCCAAGCTTGGCCAGCAGAATCGGCAACGGGCTGGCCAGGAACGCCGAATGCTCGGGCTTGAGCACGAAGTAGTGGCCGGGCAGGGGAGAGAGGAGGTCGGCAATCCGCCCGGCCGGTCCTCTGTCCCGCTGGCACTGTGCTACCTGCTGGCGGAAGTCACGCTTCCAGTCGGAAAAATTGTCATTGGCGTAGATGACCGGCCATCCGTGGTCATCGAAGTGGTCTCTCAAGCGCCGGATCTGTCTGGCCGCCCGCTCCGCAGCCGGTGCCAGCGCCTGCGCACCCGGGAAGTCGAAGCGACTGAACATATCGATGATCAGCAAGGCCGTTGACGGAGCATTTCCCATGGCTCAATCACCTGTCTGCGCGTGCGGAGCTTCGACCGGCTTGGATTGCGGTGAGTCCTTCTGCCGCAGGAGGATCGTGAGCACGACCAGGGACAGCACGGCAAGGAATTCGCTCTGCCAGTTCTGCATCGATTCGAACCAGAACGTGCTGCTGCCCAGATGCTCCAGGAAACCCGGCACCGGCAATCCCTGCAACTGTTGCTCGACCTGCTCGGCGCGCCAGCTACCCAATGCATGCAATGTAAAACTGAGCAGGAACAACAGCCCGAAGGCAATCGCAAGCGAGTGAGCGTAGAGCACCTTCCATGCGCCACCGCGGCGAACCGGCCACGGCGCAGGGCCCGGCTCGACGCGGTTCTGCTCCTGCGCGGGGTCCAGCGGCCGGGATTCGGCTGAGCCACGCTGGCGCAGGTTGACGGTCAGAAGAACGTACATCCCCATCTGCAGGAACTCGCTCTCCCAGTTTTCGAATGTAGCGCTGACAAAATGCCCGGTCGCCAGGTAGTGCCACAGGTCGACCGGCGCGCGTCCGTGCTGCGTCAACGTCTGGTTGTGCACGTGATGTCCCGCAACTGCCTGCCCGACAATGAAGACGACAGTGAGTGCAAGCAGCACCAGCGAGAGACCGTTGCGTTTCCACATGCAACACCTCGTTCAGGCTGACCGGAAACCGTGCATGCAGCTTGCGCCGGTAGCGCACCATGACGCGTGAATCCGGCGCATCCAGGATGTGAGGCGGCCTCAACGCTTGCCCGTCGGATCGGGGTCGGGACGTTCGTAGTCCTCAGGTACGGCCTTGGGGCCATCGCCGTCGTCCGGCATGTCGTGCGCCTTCCACTTCGCTCGATCATTGCGCCGCTTGTCCGGGGTGTGCGCCTTCGATTGATCGTCCACGTCTGTTGTTGGATTGAAAGGCAGCTTGTCGTTCATGCTGGGCTCCTGTGGCGGGTGTTCGCAGCGTGACCCGGTCGGGGTTAACGCTACGACGCCGCGGAATGAACGCTGTGCACACCTGGATGTCACCGGGGCGGGAGGACGTCCCTGCGATGCTGTCGTTCCGATCTTCTGGAGAAGCACGATGCAGGCATTGACCTATCACGGCCGCAAGGATGTGCGCGTCGAGACCGTGCCGGACCCGGTGCTGGCGGCTGAGGACGATCTGATCCTGAGGGTTACCGCCACCGCCATCTGTGGTTCGGACCTGCACCTGTATCGGGGCAAGATTCCCGATCTGCACGACGGCGATGTGCTGGGCCACGAATTCATGGGCGTGGTGGAAGAGGTCGGCAGCGGCGTAACGCAGGTGAGGCCGGGTGATCGCGTGGTGATCCCCTTCGTGATCGCCTGTGGCGAGTGCTTCCACTGCCGGCTGGCCGAGTATGCCGCCTGCGAGACCACCAACACGGGCAAGGGCGCTGCGCTGAACCAGAAGGGCCTTCTGCCTCCGGCGGCGTTGTTCGGGTACAGCCATCTGTATGGCGGCGTGGCAGGCGGACAGGCCGAATTCGTGCGCGTGCCCAAGGCGAATGTGGGCCCACTGCGCATTCCGGAAGGCGTGGCCGACGAACAAGTTCTGTTCCTGTCGGACATTCTGCCCACCGGCTATCAGGCCGCGCTGAACGCTGGGGTCAAGCCGGGCTCGACAGTAGCCATCTTCGGTGCCGGTCCGGTGGGACTGATGAGCGCGGCCTGCTGCCGGCTGCTGGGTGCGGAGACCATCTTCATGGTCGACCATCTTCGCTACCGCCTGGACTACGCGCGCCGTGCCTATGGTGTGACGCCGATCGACTTCAAGGAGATCGAGGACCCGGCCGATTACATCCTGACCCAGACCAGTGGACGCGGCGTGGATGCCTGCATCGAGGCCGTCGGTTTCGAGGCCGAGGGCAGTGCCCTGGAGTCAGCGCTGACCGCCGTGAAACTGGAAGGCAGCAGCGGCGTGGCCATCCGTCAGTGCATCGCAGCCGCCCGCCGCGGCGGCGTGGTCAGCATTCCCGGTGTCTATGCCGGTTTCATCCACGGGTTCCTGCTGGGCGATGCGTTCGACAAGGGGCTGACATTCAAGATGGGGCAGACCCACGTGCAGGGACTGATGCCGGAACTGCTCGACGCCATCATCGAAGGAAAGCTGGATCCGGGTGACATCATCTCACACCGGATGCGCCTGGCCGACGCAGCGCAAGGTTATGCGATGTTCGATGCCAAGGACGACGACTGCCGCAAGATCGTATTGACCCCCTGAGCAGGCCGTCATGAGCGCGATTGTCATTGCCGGTGTCTACGCAGTCTGGCTGGCCGCCGGTGCGCTGGACTTCCACTTTCACCGGCGTACCGACCTGCCGCACACGTCCGCGATGCGCGAGAGCCTGCTGCATGGGCTGCAGCTGCTGCTCATCGGCAGCGGCGTGCTGGCGTGGCTCGTGCTGGAAAGCACATGGTTGCTCGTCGCGCTGCTGGCAGTCCTGGTCATCGCGCATGCAATCGCCGGCTACCTCGACACCGTCAGCGCGGACGGGGGGCGACGCATCAGCCCGGCCGAGCAGCACGTGCACAGTGTGCTCGACGCCGCTCCCTGGGTGCTGCTGGGCGGGGTGGCGTGGCAGGCCGAGCCTCGTTGGGCAGTCAATGTGGCACCGGCAGCACCGGCGCTGTGGGGGTTTGTATTGCTGCCGGCGCTTGGGCTGGTGGTGTTGCCATGGCTATGGGAACTGCGCCAGTGCGTGCGTGCAAGCGAACAGCGCCAGCGGTGACCGCGTGAGGAACACTGCGCCGGGTATTCATGTGGCCGCCACATCGCCAAGACAGTGATGTGACCGCAGGGCGCCTACGTTCATGACCTATCTTCATTGCAGACCGGCCATGCAGGATGTGACGTCGCCTTCTTCGCTGTTCAACCGCGCGCGCCAGGTTCTCGCCCAGCAGCCCGCGCTGCCTTTGCCCGGAAGTGGCCACACACTGCAGCGTTGGCGGGCGCTGGCGGCGTGGGGGGCAGAGGACCTCTGCTTGGCCAAGGTACTGGAAGCGCATTACGACGCCCAGGCGATCATTGCCGAGCTGAACGCGCCTAGGGTTGCTGAAGGGCAGCTGCTGGCGGTGTGGGCCGCAGAAGGCCCAGCCAACACCCTGCGCATCGACGCCGGCGGTGGACTGTATGGTGACAAGCCCTGGTGTTCAGGCAGCGCGTGGGTGGATGCGGCACTGGTAACCGTGCGGAACACACACGGCGTGTGGCTGTGCCATGTGGCGGCGGAGCATTGGTGCACGCTTTCGGGTGAGCCCTGGCCGGCGGCTGGCATGGCCGGCATTCCGTCCACGACGGTGCGCTTCGACGGCGCACCGATGACGATTCTGGGGCCGCGCGACGCCTACCTGCAACGGCCGGGCTTCTGGCATGGCGGAGCCGGTATCGCGGCGGTCTGGTTTGGCGCAGCGGTGGCACTGGCTGAACGCGTGCGGCCGGCCTGCAGCGACGGCAACCGCGCACGGCTGCTGGGTGCAGCGGACCTTGTGCTGGGGCCGGCTGCGGCGCTGCTTCGCGAAGTGGCCGCGCGCATCGACGACGCGCCCCAATCGGCGCATCGGGGAGACGTAGTGCGGCTGCGCTGCGTGGTCGAGCGGGCGGCGACGCGCGTCCTGGACCTTGCAGGCCGCGCGCTCGGTCCGGCGCCGATGTGCCTGGAAGACGGTCACGCCCGCCGCTGGGCGGACCTGACGGTGTTCCTCAGGCAGTGCCATGCCGATCGCGATTGGCAGTGGCTGGGTGAGCAGCGGGCAGCCGAGGAGACCGCATGGGCGCTGTAGCCAGCACACCCCTGCAAGGAGGGGGAACTCAGGAACAGGCTTGGCTGCGCTGCGATTGGCTCTGGCAGCAACCGTCCACGTCCGCCCGTTCACTGTGCGCCGACCATGACCGCCTTGTGGTCGTCGCGCCGCATCCCGACGACGAGATTCTTGGCTGTGGCGGGCTGCTCCATCATGCCGCGGCACAGGGCATGGAGGTTGGCGTCATTGCCGTGACCGATGGTGAAGCGTGTTATCCGGGTGAACCGTGGTGGACACCGGAGCGCCTGCGGTCGGCGCGTCGGGCAGAGCTTGCAGCGGCATTGGCGGAACTTGGGATTACGGCCGACGCGACGTTTCATCTCGGCATCGGCGATGGCGCGGTCAGCAAGCACGAACAGGGCCTGCAGGACTGGCTGCAGCAGCACCTGCAGCCGGGCGATCTGGTACTGGCGCCCTGGCGCTTCGATGGGCATCCCGATCACGAAGCGGCAGGGCGTGCAGCCTGCCGCGCCGCGCGCGCAGTGGGTTGCCGTCGCCTGGAGTACCCGGTATGGGGCTGGCACTGGCTGGATCCGGCCTGCGCGCATATGGCGTGGGAGTTCCCGCAGCTTGTCGACATTTCCGCAGTGGCGTCGGTGAAACGAAGTGCGATCGCCCGGTTCCGGACGCAGACGGGCAACGTGCCGGGCCTGAACAGCCCACCGGTGCTGCCTTCCCATGTACTGGCCCGATTTTTCCGCGATTACGAGGTATTTCTGGCATGAGCGCGCAACCGTACTTCGATGAACTGCATGAGCAGGAAGACCCTTTTGGCTACCGCAGTCGGTGGTATGAAGAACGCAAGCGTGCATTGCTGCTGGCCAGCCTGAGCCAGCGCCAGTTCAATCGTGGCTGGGAGCTGGGATGCTCCAACGGCGTGCTGACCGAGGCCCTGGCGGCCCGCTGTGAGCGCCTGCTGGCCACCGATATCAGCCCGCGCGCAGCGTTCCGGGCCCGCCGCAACCTGGCCCACCTGCCGCACGTGCAGGTCCACTGCGCCAGCCACCCCGAGCAATGGCCGCCGGGGCGCTTCGACCTGATCGTCTGCGGTGAGATGGGCTACTACCTGGGGACGAGCGCCCTTCGCGAGCTGCGTGCCGGAATCGATCAAGCACTTCGTGACGACGGATTGCTGGTCGCCTGCCATTGGTTGCCCTCGTTCCCCGGGCGGGTGAGCCGGACCGAAGTCGTGCATCGGTGCCTGGGCCACGGCCTGCACGAAGCCTTCCACTATCGCGATGCGGACTTCGTGCTGCAGGGCTGGACGCGCGGCACGCTGTCACTGGCCCGCAACGAGGGCCTGCGGTGATAGGCGTTCTGGTCCCCGCGCACAACGAGGCAGCCAGCATGGCGCGCTGCCTGCAATCGATCCGAAGGGCGGCCCTGCACCCGGGCCTGGGCGGCGAAGCGGTCGAACTGGTGGTTGCACTGGACGCTTGCTCGGATGCGACGGCGTCCATCTGCCACCAACAGCGCGTCGGCATTGTGCGGCTGGATGCACGCTGCGTGGGGATTGCCCGCGCAGCGGCCGCCGTCGAGCTGCTGGGTCGCGGCGCCACGTGGTTGGCCAGCACCGACGCTGATAGCGAGGTCCCTGGCGACTGGTTGGTTGGACAACTGGAGCAGCCGTGTGACGCCTTCTGCGGACTGGTGGACATTGCGGCGCGCTGCCCGTCCGAACATCGCCTGCGCAGGGTATTCCAGGGGCGGCAGCAGTGGGGGGAAGGTCACGGGCGCATCCATGGTGCCAACCTGGGTGTCTCTGCCCATTTCTATCGTGCGGTCGGCGGTTTTCCTGCCTTGCGCTGCGGGGAAGACGTTCAAATGGTGAGGGCGCTGCAGGCCTGCGGCGCGGATGTACGCTGGGCCGGTGCTCCCGTCGTCTTCACCAGTGCGCGTCTGGAAGGGCGCGCCGCAGGGGGATTTTCAGCCTATCTGGCGGAAATGGGGGCGGCGGGTGCCCCTGCCGTGCTCACCGGGCCGGCCATTGCGTAAACACCGGCCATTTCGCCGCACCGCAGCAGGCGGTCGCGCCGTCAGGCGTCTCCGATTCAGGCCGAATCCCATGAAACCCGGGCACATCGGCCAATATGTGACGCGCTCCCTGTACGCGTTTACGGCGCGTGAACGCTGCCGACCATAGATTGATCGGCTGGGAAAGCAGGAGCGGCCGATGCCGAACAGCGCGATTGTCTACGCCAGCCGGGCTGCCCCCGGGTTCACGCCGGAACGCCTGGCTGCACTGATGGAAGATGCGGCCCGCTTCAATCGATCAGCGGGCGTGACCGGGGTCCTGTTGTTTGACGGGCAGCGCTTCCTGCAATACATGGAAGGCCCCGCGGACGGGCTGGATGTTGCCTTCTCCCGCGTAAGCGGGGCCCGCAGCCACACCGAACTGACCGAACTCGGGCGTGGCCGGGTCGGGCAGCGGCGGTTGCCGTTCTGGCCGATGCGCTGCCTGTCGGTCAGCGCGAGCGAGCTGCAGATGATCGCCCTTGCCGACTGGTGCCGTTTCATCCAGCGGGCAGTAACCAGCCAGGACGAAGCCGAAGCGATGGAGAAGCTGCTTGCAGTCGTTGAGCCCTACGCGAACGCCGCCTGAAGTGCGGGACGGGTGCTAGCGTGTTGTGCAGCTGATCACACGCCGCACAGTGTCCTGCAACTGATCGATGTGGAATGGCTTGGCCACGAAGGCAGCCCGGCGGTGGCGCTGTGGCACCAGCTGGTCATAGACCGCAGAGACGAACAGAAAGGGGATGCCAAGTTCCGCCAGGCGATCAGCGACTGGAAATACCACGCCGTCTCGAAGCTCGACGTCCAGCACGGCGCCGTCGAACCGCTGGGTATCCAGCAGTCCCAGCGCGTCGAACACGCTGTAGGCGTGTGTCACCTGGTCGCCAGCGTCCTCAAGTGCATGTTCCATCAGTGCTGCCAGGTCGAGCTGGTCTTCCACCAGCAGCAGGTTGCATCTGCGCTGGCTCAATCCGGATTGCATGTGTGCAGCCTGTGTTGCTTCGGGAACGCCAGTCTGTGCTGTGTAGCATCAATACGGTGCGTGCGGCTTGTCAGCCCGGCGCGAAGCCCGTGAAGCGCGCTTCCAGCACCGTATAGGCAGCGTGCAGGGCCGGATGGAGTTTGTTGACGGCGCCTTGGCACGTGCCATGGATACTGCCGCCGTCCCCCGCATCGGAGCTTTTCTCATGCCGCTATCCGGAACCGATTCTGCTTCCCCCCGCGTGCTGCGTGTCGAGTGCATGCCGCTGGACTGCGGTGGCACAGCCGTCGTGGTGGAACTGGACCGCATGCCTGAACGGACATGGATGAAGTCGCTCAAGCGGGCGCTGCAGGCCGACGATGTCCTGGAGGACGCGCACGCCAAGTTCGATGGGCGCTTCGTGTATGTCGTGGGCGTGGAAGGCGGCGCTCACCGTATGCAACATCGTGTGGTACAGGCGCTGGTGGCAGCGGACGCTCCGCGCGCTCCGGCTGGCAGCCTGCGAAGTCGAGCCGGCGGCACGGCACTGTCCAGCCCGATGCCCTGATCGCAGACCACGAAGTCCGTGGATGCTATCGCTGCATCAGGGCTGCGTGCAGCGCACACCTTGGGCGGTTCACACCTCCCGACGAGGCGGTCGCCTGCTGAAGTGGCTGCGTACCGGGCGCGCCTGACATTGCGGCGGTCTGCGGCTTGTGCCCGACCAGCGCGTCAACGCTATGGGGAAGGGCTACGCAACAGTTCGACGCAGCCTCCACACCGGACTCACCGCGCGTACGACCGGCATCGCTAAGGTAAAGCGGTCCGCAACCATCGGTGGTGCCATGCCTCTTCGTGCGATTGCCTACGTGAGTGAAGCCTCCCGCAACCTGACCGCAGCGCGGCTGCAGCAGCTTGTGGCCGAAGCGGTGCAGTTCAACGAATCCGTCGATGTCACCGGCACGCTGCTGTTCGATGGCTCGCGCTTCCTGCAGTATCTGGAGGGCCCGGAGGCCGGGATCAATGCGGCGTACACGCGCATTCTCGCGGCCGGCAGCCACAGTGGGATCGTCGAGCTGAACCGGGGCAGGGTGGGGCGTCGACAGTTTCCGCACTGGCGGATGCGCAGCGTGCGGGTAGACGAACTGGCGCTGGGAAAGATCGCCATCTCCGACTGGACCGGCTTCGTACGCAGCGCGTCGGCGCTCGACTCGGGAAGCAGTGCGCTGGATCGTCTGCTGTCGGTTTCGCCGTTGCAGACGGATGCAGGTGCGGGAGAGACCCTGGAACCGGACTGGCAGTCGGTACGATGAAGGCCACAGCCGCCCCGGTTGCGTCCGACCCACCACGCGTCGGTTGTGCGGGATGGTCGCTGCCGCGGGCGGATCAGAAAGCGTTCGGCGCGGGCGACAGCCTACTGCAGCGCTACGCCACACGCCTGCCGATGGTGGAGATCAACTCTTCCTTCTATCGCCCGCACCAGCGCAGGACTTACGCGCGATGGGCCGCGAGCGTGCCGGAGGGCTTCCGGTTCACGGTGAAACTGCCGCGCGAGATCAGCCATGAGCGTCGGCTGCGCGATGCAATGCAACCGCTCGAACAGTTCCTTGAAGGCGTGCTGGAGCTGGGCGGAAAGCTCGGTCCGTTGCTGCTGCAGTTGCCGCCCAGCCTGGTGTACGACACGATCACGGCCGAAACCTTCCTGCGAGGCCTGCGCGCCCGCACGCGGGCCGATCTGGCGTGCGAGCCGCGCCACCCGAGCTGGTTCACGCCGGAAGTGGATGCACTTCTGAGTGCGAATGGCGTGGCACGGGTCGCTGCGGATCCGGCACGTGTGCCGGCGGCAGCGGTTCCCGGCGGTGACCGCACGTGGAGCTACTGGCGCTGGCACGGTCAACCGCAGATCTATCGCAGTGCGTACAGCGAACAGGCCCTGGCGGAGCTGGCGGAACGACTGCGGCGCGAATCCGGCGCGCAACGACCCGCCTGGTTCGTACTGGACAATACCGCACTGGGCCTTGCCACCGGCAACGCCCTGCGCCTGCAGGCGCTTCTGCAGGAGAATGCACATGCCTGAAGGCCCTTCGATCGTGCTGCTGCGCGAAGCAGCGAGCCACTTCAAGGGGCACGTGGTCCGCGCCGTGTCCGGTAACAGCCGCATCGACCTGTCACCGCTGCAGGGCCGCAGGGTCAAGGCGGTCCGCAGTTGGGGCAAGCACTTCCTGCTGGAATTCAGCCGCCACACGCTGCGCATCCACCTGATGATGTTCGGCAGCTGGCGCATTGACGAACGGAAGCCGACCCCGGCGCGGGTATCGCTGGTGTTCGACAACGGTGAGCTGAACTTCTATGCGTGTTCCGTGCGCTTGATTGACCAGCCTCTGGACGACATCTACGACTGGCGGGCGGACGTGATGAATGATGCCTGGGATCCGAAGCTGGCCCGGCGCAAGCTAGAATCCATGCCGGACGTCCTGGTCTGCGATGCGCTTCTGGACCAGAGCGTCTTCGCCGGCGTGGGCAACATCATCAAGAACGAGGTGCTGTTCCGGATAGGCGTGCATCCGGCCACACGGCTGGGCGACCTGCCGCCACGCAGGCTTACCGCCATGATCGAGCAGGCCCGCGCCTACAGCTTCGATTTCCTGGAATGGAAGCGTCGCTTCGAGTTGAAGAAGCACTGGCAGGTTCACACCAGGAAGGCCTGTCCCCTGTGCGGTGGCCCGATCAGCAAGCTCTACATGGGGACCGCGCGGCGACGCACGTTCTTCTGCCCCAATGATCAGGTGCTGTACCAGCCCTGAGGCTGCCATCCGTGGCAGCCGGCTTCCGGGGCGCGTCGATCAGGCGGCCTGCGCGGCCTTGGCGTTGCCGCCGCCCTTGGCCAGCAGGGTCAGCTTTTCGTCAGTTGCCTTCTCTTCCTCAAGCGTCTCCAGCAGCAGCGGCAGGGCATCCTTGTAGCCCAGCTCCTTGGCCAGCGCGGCGATGGTGCCGTAGGAAGCAATCTCGTAGTGCTCCACCTTCTGCGCGCCACCGATTAAGGCCGCATCCCGCACCGGCCCCTTGTCGATGCTGTCGATCACTTCCTTGCCTTCCTCCACCAGGCCCTCCATCGCCGCACACTTGATGCGCTTCAGGCGAATGCCGAGCACCTCCACCACCTGATCGATGCGTTCGATCTGGCCCTGCGTTTCTTCCAGGTGCGTTTCGAACGCTGCGGCCAAGTCCGGGTTCTCGGCCGCACGGGCCAGGCGCGGGAGGGCCTTGGTCAGCTGCTTCTCGGCACTGTAGATATCCGAGAGTTCGTGGATGAACAGGTCTTCCGCCGTCTTGATAGCCATACTGGGCTCCGCAGTGAGTGGAGTGCCCAGCGTAGGTCCTGCCCGGTTGCGATCGGGCAGGGGCCAGGTGAAGGCGGCATGTGAGCGCCCGCAGGATTACTGCGCACGGTCTTTACGAGAGTGCGCCCGAACCACACGGCATGCAGCGCTCCTTCTTGGACTGGATGTCTGCAGCGGTCTTCGCCAGTGCCTCGTAGCGCTGGCGAATCTCCTCAAGATGCGCCGGCTCCATCGACTCCAGGTTCAACAGCTCCTGATTGGCGTCCTTGCTGACCCGGATCAGTTCATCCAGCTTGATGTGCAGCGCGGCCGTATCGGCGTTCTGCGTGTGCTGGATCAGGAACACCATCAGGAAGGTCACGATGGTCGTTCCCGTATTTACCACCAGCTGCCACGTGTCATTGAAGTGGAAGGCCGGCCCGCTCGCGGCCCAGGTGATGATCACACCCAGCGCCGCGACGAATGCCCCCAGGCTGCCGGACAATCGCGCCGTCGCGGCCGCGACACGGGCGAAGCTGTGCCGCATCACGCGTCACCTCCCGCGGCCTCCTCATCCGTGCGGCGATCTGGCAGCCTGACCCGCTCACCCAGGCGCTTGGCCTGCTCGTCCGGCGTGGGCGCAGCGACGAAGGGAGAGATCGGATCACTGGCTGGGAAGGTTTCCTGCAGCGCTTCGTCATGATTGCGGTGGTTGTGCAGCTTTGCCTGCAGCGGGCTGACAGGATCGGGGCGCTGCGCTTCCGTGTCCGGATGGCGGAGGTCTTTCTGATCACGTTGCATGGGGTATCTCCAGGTTGATCACCACCTCGCAGGTGGCGGGCCCAGCATAGGAATGCGTTGTGAGCGGCCCCATCAAGGGTGGGGCAAGGTGGCGTCAATCCTTCAGGCAACGCGCGTTAACAATCGGCGGGGCGGCGCGGACTGCGTCGGCCATGGCGTTCTGATTCGGCACGTGGCTGCGCGCCCCCTCACGCCATTCACCCCGCAGCAGCGAGAATGGCCTACCGGGCGCACCATGCTCGATCCGCCCACCGAATGCAGGAATGCTGAGATGTCCAACACCCCCTTTGGCGAGTCGTCATGTGCTGCCGCAGCCAGCGGCTGCATCGAGGTCCGCGGTGCGCGCGAGCACAACCTGAAGAATGTCGACGTCTCCATTCCACGCAATGCGCTGGTGGTGTTCTCCGGCGTGTCCGGGTCCGGCAAGTCCTCGCTGGCCTTCGGCACGGTCTTCGCCGAAGCGCAGCGGCGCTACTTCGAATCCGTCGCACCCTACGCGCGTCGCCTGATCGATCAGGCCGGCGTGCCCGACGTGGATGCCATTGACGGGCTGCCACCGGCGGTCGCCCTGCAGCAGCAACGCGGTGCCAGCAATGCGCGCTCATCGGTGGGCAGCGTGACGACGTTGTCCAGCCTGGTGCGCATGATGTACTCGCGGGCAGGGGCCTACCCGGCCCACCAGCCCATGCTGTACGCCGAAGACTTCTCGCCCAACACCCCACAGGGTGCCTGCAGCACCTGCCACGGTCTGGGGCACGTCTATGAGGTGACCGAAGCGCTGATGGTGCCGGACCCGTCGTTGAGCATCCGCGAGCGCGCCATCGCCTCCTGGCCACCGGCATGGCATGGCCAGAACCTGCGCGACATCCTGGTCACGCTGGGCTATGACGTCGATGTGCCGTGGAAGAAGCTGCCGAAGAAGGACCGGGACTGGATCCTGTTCACCGAGGAAACGCCCACGGTGCCGGTCTATGCCGGCTTCACGCCGGCCGAGACCCGCGCCGCGCTCAAGCGCAAGCTGGAGCCCAGCTACATGGGCACGTACACCGGCGCACGCCGCTACGTGCTGCACACCTTTGCCAACACCCAGAGCGCCCTGATGCGCAAGCGTGTTTCCCGCTACATGGAAGGTCGCCTGTGCCCCGCGTGCCAGGGAAAGCGCCTGAAGCCGGAAGCGCTTTCGGTCACCTTCGCCGGCGTGGACATCGGCGAGTTCATGCGGCTGCCGCTGGACCAGCTGGCGGCCTTGCTCGAGCCCATCGCGCAGGGCGATTTCAGTGCACACAGCCACGGCGCGCGTACCAGCAGGCGTGCAACGCCCAGCGATCGCGCCAAGCGGGCAGCAAGTGGCCGCGCGACCCACGAAGGCGCCCCCGACGTGCGCCTGACCTCAGCCCTGTCAGAGGAAAAGCGCCTGGCGGCGCAACGGCTCGCGGGCGGGGTCATGGCGCGGGTACGGCAACTTCGCGAGCTCGGCCTGGGCTATCTCTCGCTGGATCGCGCCACGCCCACGCTGTCGGCCGGCGAACTGCAGCGCCTGCGCCTGGCCACGCAGCTCAGCTCGCTGCTGTTCGGCGTGCTGTACGTGCTCGACGAACCGTCGGCCGGCCTGCATCCGGCCGACAGCCAGGCGCTGTACGACGCGCTGGAACGGCTGCGCGACGGCGGTAACTCGGTGTTCGTTGTTGAACACGATCTGGAGCTGATGCGCCGCGCGCAGTGGCTGGTGGATGTGGGCCCGCAGGCAGGGGAACATGGCGGACGCGTTCTCTACAGTGGCGAGCCCGACGGCCTGCGCAACGTTCAGGATTCACGCACGGCGCAGTACCTGTTCGACAGGGTGCCGGCGCCGGCCAGCCGGCAGCGCAGTGCCAACAGCTGGCTGGCGCTGAAAGGCATTCACCGCCACAACCTGCACGGTGTGGATGCGCAGGTGCCGTTGGGGTTGCTGACTGCAGTGACCGGCATTTCCGGATCGGGCAAATCCAGCCTGATGGCGCAAGCGCTGCCCGAGCTGATGCTGCTGCACCTCGGGCATGAGACGGCAGACGACAGCGCCGACAGCGCACCTGCCGAAGGACCCACCGTAATCGAAGCAACGCGGGGCCAGCTGGCCGGCGACGTGGACGCCATCCAGCGCGTGGTGCAGGTGGACCAGAAGCCCATCGGCCGCACGCCACGCTCCAACCTGGCTACCTACACGGGCCTGTTCGACCACGTGCGCAAGCTGTTCGCCGCGACACCCGACGCGCGCCGTCGCCGATTCGATGCGGGCCGCTTTTCGTTCAACGTAGCCAAGGGGCGATGCGAGACCTGCGAAGGCGAGGGTTTCGTCAGCGTCGAACTGCTGTTCATGCCCAGCGTCTATGCGCCGTGCCCCACCTGTCACGGCGCCCGCTACAACGAGGCCACGCTGAAGGTGCAGTGGAACGGCCGCAACATTGCCGAGGTGCTGCAGATGACGGTGGACCAGGCCCATGCGTTCTTCGCCGAAGAAGAGGCCATCGCCCGCCCGCTGCAGTTGCTGCAGGAGATCGGCCTGGGCTACCTGCGGCTGGGCCAGCCGGCCACGGAGCTTTCAGGGGGTGAGGCGCAACGCATCAAGCTGGCCACAGAACTGCAGCGCAGCCAGCGTGGGCGCACGCTGTACGTACTGGACGAGCCCACCACCGGCCTGCATGCATCAGACGCGGACAGGCTGCTGGTGCAGCTTCAGCGGCTGGTGGACGCAGGCAACACGGTGGTGATGATCGAGCACGACATGCGTTCTGTCGCACAGGCCGACTGGGTGATCGACGTCGGCCCGGGCGCAGGCAGCGCGGGCGGCACCATCGTGGCGGCGGGGCCACCGCATCAGGTGGCCCGCGCCAAGGGCAGCAGGACCGCGCCGTTCCTTGCGCGCGAGCTGGCTCCACTGTAGAGCCGAGCCATGCTCGGCTATCGATCTCCAGCGCCGGAAGTCCAGCATCCAGGCCGCGCCTTTCAACAGAAAGCGGGCTCCGGCGCCTTGCCGAAGCCCGCGTTGCTCACTTCTCCTGCAGGAACGTCAGCAGGTCCTGGTTGACCTTGTCCTTGTGGGTGTCGGTCAGGCCGTGCGGCGCACCCGGGTAGACAATCAGCTTTGCGCCCTTGATGAGCTTTGCCGATTGGCGGCCTGAGATGTCGATCGGCACGATCTGGTCGTCGTCACCGTGAATGACCAGGGTGGGCACATCGAATTTCTTCAGGTCTGCGCGGAAATCGGTGGCCGAGAACGCAGCGATCGAGTCGTAGGTGTTCTTGTGGCCGCCCTGCATGCCCTGCGCCCACCACGCATCGATCAGCCCCTGCGACACCTTCGCGCCCGGGCGGTTGAAGCCGTAGAAGGGGCCCGACGGGATGTCCTTGTACAGCTGCGCGCGGTTATCCATCTGTGCCTTGCGGATGCCATCGAACACTTCGATCGGCAGGCCGTTCGGGTTGTCGGCGGTCTTCAGCATGAACGGCGGTACCGAGCTGATCAGCACGGCCTTCTTCACTCGTCCGGTGCCATGCCGGCCGATGTAGCGCGCCACTTCGCCGCCACCGGTGGAGAAGCCCACCAGGGTCACATCGTGCAGGTCCAGCGTATTGATCACCGTGGCCAGGTCATCAGCGTAGTGATCCATGTCGTTGCCATCCCACGGCTGGCTGGAACGGCCGTGGCCGCGACGGTCATGGGCAATGACGCGGTAGCCGTGGTTGGCCAGGAAGATCATCTGCGATTCCCAGCTGTCCGAGTTCAACGGCCAGCCGTGGCTGAAGGTCACGACCGGGCCGTTCTTCGGGCCCCAGTCCTTGTAGTACAGCTGCACGCCATCGGCGGTGGTGATGTAGCTGGCGGTGCGCGCGATGCTGGTGACTGCCGCCGGCGTGGCCGGTTCGGCGGCCTGCGCGGACAGGCCGGCCTGGACCGAGAGGGCGAGGGCGGCAACGGCCAGCGTACGGGCGAAGGTGTTCATGCGGGAACTCTCATGGGTGGGTGGTGAGACGTACTTTGCGCCTGCAATCAGGCATCCGGGTGATGAACTGTCCGGATTTCTTGATAGATCGTCTTGCACGGATGTGCGCACGCGAAGCGCTCGCGATCGCCGGTTGACAAGGTAGAACGTCCGTTCTACCTTGCAGTCATGAGCAAGGTCACCACCGACACCCAACAGAAGATCCTGGCCACGGCCGAGGCGCTGATCTACAAAAACGGGATTCACGCCACGGGCATGGACCTGCTGGTGAAGACCTCGGGCGTGGCGCGGAAGAGCATCTACCGCCATTTTGAGAACAAGGACGACGTGGCCGCTGCGGCGCTGAGGGCGCGCGACGTGCGTTGGCTGGCCTGGTTCCGACACGAGTGCGAGAAGGCGGACACCCCGGAAGCACGCATCCTCGGCCTGTTCACCGTGCTCAAGAACTGGTTCCAGTCCGAGGGTTATCGCGGGTGTGCGTTCATCAACACCGCAGGCGAGGTCGGCGACCCGGCCGATCCGATCCGGCAGATCGCGCGTGATCACAAGCAGAAGCTGCTCGATTACACACTGGAACTTACCGAGCAACTGGAGGTGGAGCAGCCGGCGGACCTGGCCCGTCAGCTGCTGGTGCTGATGGAAGGCGCCATCACCCTGTCGCGCGTGATGGGTGATTTCGACGCCGCAGACACCGCGAAGGATGTCGCGAAGCTGTTGTTGGAACAGGCCAAGCGCTAGCGCCTGGGTACGCCAGATCCGTTGAAGCAACCCGTGTATCCATCTCGATTGGAGGTCTCCCCGTGTCCGCTGAACAACCCCGTCCGCCGCTTCCTCCGTTCACCCTTGAATCGGCCACCCAGAAAGTGCGTCTTGCCGAGGATGGCTGGAATTCCCGCGATGCCGACAAGGTGTCGCTTGCCTATTCGCTCGACACCCAGTGGCGTAACCGCGCCGAGTTCACCAACGGCCGGGAAGAAGCCCGGCAGTTCCTGGCACGCAAATGGAACAAGGAGCTCGAGTACCGCCTGATCAAGGAGCTCTGGGCCTTTACCGAGAACCGCATTGCGGTCCGCTACGCGTACGAATGGCACGACGACTCCGGCAACTGGTTCCGTTCCTATGGCAACGAAAACTGGGAATTCGGAGAGGATGGCCTGATGCAGCGCCGCTTCTCCTGTATCAACGACATGCCGATCAAGGAGAGCGACCGCAAGTTCCATTGGCCGCTGGGGCGTCGCCCGGATGATCACCCGGGGTTGTCGGAGCTGGGTATGTGATTCCCGCTGAGGCGCCATCCGAAGCACGCTCAGGTACGATGGGGCGGCCGGCATCCGCGCCGGCGGGGCAGGGGGCGCAATGGACATGCAGGCCGGGGGGCGGATTCGAACCGCCAGCGAAGACCGATTCTCAGGAACTGGGATTGATGATCCTATTTAAGAGAGCCGGTCTTCTCTTGTGCCTGGCGGGCGCAGGGTCGGTTAATGCGCAGGTGCCGCCTCAACCGGACAGGCCGAAAGTTGAGCTTGACGGGTCGATCGCAACGGATGGTGGCGCGGAGCTTGATGACAAGCAGCTACGCACGCTGGTCGGGCGCGCAGATGCAGGCGACGCCGAGGCGGCGTTTCGACTTTCGCGCCACTTTGAGGGCAAAGGCGTGGCCGGCAACTCCCATATGTGGCTTGCCTATGCCGCAGCGCTGGGGCACCCGATTGCACAGTACAACGTGTTCTTCATGTTGAGGGACAAACAGGACTGTGAGTCATCCAGTGAGGCATACGCATGGCTCAAGAGTGCCGCGCTGAAGGGAGTGAAGGCCGCGCATTCCGAACTTGAGCAGGCGGCACGCATGGCGTCTCTGCGATGTGCCAGCAAGCGAGAGGAAGAGAGAAGCCATCTACCTACGAGAGAAGCGAGCGTGGCAACTCCGTCAAGCCCGCCGTAGTTGGCCTGCAGGCTGGGAATGAGTCCCGGTGTCCTTGGAAGAGCTCGATGCAGTCGATTTCTTCGGACCTACTACAACACGTTCTTCTAGGCACGCAGGCTGACTGCCTTGGAAGGGTCGTACATTTCGCCGACTTCACAGATCTGTACCCCGCAGAGGGGCATAGTGGCCCTTCGGTAGTGTGAGCGCGTCCATCCAGCCACGGGGTTTCCCCGAACGCCAGGAGGTCACTGTGCCAAGTTGTGATGAAGGAATGAAGTTGACGCGTCGCCAGGTGATCGCCGGCGGCGTCACGACCGTGGCGATGTCCGCCGCACCGGGGGCATCATCGCTCGCCGCCGAACTGGCGGCGCCCCCGCCGCCCAGGCCGCCGGTCATCAGCACGGTGGCCTTGACCGTCAACGGCGAGCGGCTGGAGCTCGAGCTCGACACCCGGACCACGCTGCTTGATGCCCTGCGCGAACATCTGAAGCTGACTGGAACGAAAAAGGGCTGCGACCACGGTCAATGCGGCGCCTGTACCGTGCTGGTCAACGGTGAGCGCATCAATGCCTGCCTCAGCCTGGCGGTACAGCACCAGGGCGATGCCATCACCACCATCGAAGGCCTCGGAACTCCCGATGACCTGCATCCGATGCAGGCCGCCTTCATCAAGCATGATGGCTACCAGTGCGGGTATTGCACGCCGGGGCAGATCTGTTCGGCGGTGGCGGTACTGGACGAGATCAAGCGGGGTGTCCCCAGCCATGTGCAGGCGGATGTCAGCGCACGGCCCCAGGCCACCAACATGGAAATGCGCGAACGCATGAGCGGCAACCTCTGCCGCTGCGGCGCCTATTCCAATATTGCCGAGGCGATGGCAGAGGTCGCTGGCGTGACCTCTGCAGGGAGGCGCTCATGAGGGCCTTCAGTTACGAACGCGCGAAATCCCCGGCCGAGGCCGCCAGGGCCGTCGCCGGTACCGAGGGCGCGAAATTCCTGGCTGGAGGGACCAACCTGCTCGACCTGATGAAGCTGGAGGTCGAGACGCCAGCGCACCTGGTCGATGTGCAGGACATCGGCCTGGACAGGATCGAACCCACCGACGAAGGCGGCCTGCGCATCGGCACGCTGGTCACCAATACCGCACTGGCCTCGCATGAGCGCGTGCGGCGCGACTACGCGGTGCTGACCCGCGCGATCGTGGCAGGTGCGTCCGGGCAGTTGCGCAACAAGGCCACCACCGGCGGCAACCTGCTGCAGCGCACGCGCTGCCCGTATTTCTACGACGCCAATCTGCCCTGCAACAAGCGCCTGCCCGGATCCGGCTGCGGCGCACTCGAGGGGTTCTCCCGGCAGATGGGCGTGATCGGCACCTCGGACAGCTGCATCGCGACCTATCCGGGCGACATGGCGGTGGCCCTGCGGGTGCTGGACGCCTCGATCCAGACCGTCAGGGGTGACGGCAGTACGCGCAGCATCCCGATTGCCGATTTCCATCGTTCCCCCGGCGACAAGCCGCAGCAGGACAACGTGCTGCAGCGCGGTGAGCTGATCACCCACGTCACGCTGCCACAACCCCTGGGCGGTCGGCACGTGTACCACAAGGTACGTGACCGCGCGTCCTATGCGTTCGCACTGGTGTCGGTCGCCGCGGTCGTGCAGCGTGACGGCTCGGCGCGGTTCGCCTTCGGTGGGGTCGCGCCGAAACCGTGGCGCGTCGAGGCAGCCGAACCGCTGCTGCGCGACGGCGTAAAGGCCGCGGCCCGGCAGGTGTTCGCCGGTGCCCGTCCGACGCGGGAGAATGCATTCAAGATCGCGCTCGCCGAGCGCACCCTCGCAGCGGTGCTGGTGGAAGGAGAGCGCTGATGCCCCTTGAATTCAACGCCCCCGCCGGCGATAACCTGTTCGACAAGGCCAAGGTCGTCGGCAAGTCGACGCCGCGCATCGACGGTCCACGCAAGACCACCGGTACCGCCCTCTATGCCTACGAGCGCCATGACGTTGCGCCGAACCAGGCCTACGGCTACATCGTCGGTGCGGGCATCGGCAAGGGGCGCATCATTTCGATGGATGCCTCCCGCGCACGTGCCGCGCCCGGCGTACTGGCGGTCATCACCGCACCGGAAACCAAGCCGGTCGGCACATCGAACTGGAACAATGCACCGCTGTTCGGCGGGCCCGAAGTAGCCCACTACCACCAGGCCATCGCCTGCGTGGTGGCAGAGACCTTCGAGCAGGCCCGCGCCGCCGCGGCGCTGATCCGCACCCGCTACGAGCGCGGCAAGGGCCGCTTCGATTTCCCGGCCCTGGCACCGTCCGCGCCGCTGGCAAAGGGGCGTGACGGCAAGCCCGACCGGCAGGCGCTGGGCGATTTCGACACTGCCTACGCGAGCGCCGCGGTCAAGCTCGACGAGACTTACCACACCTCCGACGAAAGTCATTCGATGATGGAGCCGCACGCCACCATCGCCGCCTGGGAGGGTGACACGCTCACGCTGTGGACGGCGAACCAGATGATCGACTGGGCCAGGCATGGCATGGCGGCGATCCTCGGCATCGATCCTGCCAAGGTGCGCGTGGACTCGCCCTATATCGGCGGCGGCTTCGGCGGCAAGCTGTTCATCCGTGCCGACGCGGTGCTGGCCGCGCTGGCGGCCAAGCAGGTCGGGCGGCCGGTGAAGATCGCGCTGCAACGCCCGTTGATGCCCAACAACACCACGCACCGGCACGCCACCCTCCAGCGCGTGCGGATCGGCTGCGGAAAGGATGGCCGGATCTCCGCCATCGCCCATGAGAACTGGTCGGGCAACATCAACGGCGAGGATGGCGAAAACGGCACCCTGCAGACGCCCAAGCTCTATGCAGGCGCCAACCGTCTGGTGGCCAACTACATCGCCACGCTCGACATGCCCGAAGGCAATGCGATGCGCGCACCGGGCGAAGCACCGGGCCACATGGCGCTGGAAGTGGCGATGGACGAAATGGCCGAGAAGCTGGGTCTCGACCCGATCGCGTTCCGCATCCTCAACGAGCCCGAGGTGGTACCCGGCGATCCGTCCAAGAAGTTCTCCGACCGCAACCTGGTGCGCTGCCTGCGCGAAGGCGCGGAGCGCTTCAACTGGAACAAGCGCAACCCCAGGCCGGCGCAGGTCAGGGAAGGGGACTGGCTGATCGGCATGGGCGTATCTGCGGGCTATCGCGGCGCACCGACGATGAAGTCGGCGGCGCGGGTCCGGCTTGACGGCCAGGGCGGAGTGATTGTCGAGACCGACATGACCGACATCGGCACCGGCTCCTACACGATCATCGCGCAGACGGCAGCCGAGACCATGGGCGTGCCGCTGGAGCGGGTCCACGTGACCCTCGGCGACTCCCGTCATCCCGCCTCCGCCGGTTCCGGCGGCCAGTGGGGCGCGGCAAGCTCCACCGCAGGCGTGTACGCGGCGTGCGTCAGCCTGCGCCGCAAGGTGGGCGAGAAACTGGGCTTCGACGGCGACACCGCAGACTTCGCCAATGGCCGCATCCAGGTGGGTGGGCGGACGATCAAGCTGGCAGAGGCGGGGACACTCTCGGCGGAGGACGGCATTGCCTTCGGCGACTTCAAGCAAGGCTACGACGTCGGCACCTATGCAGGGCATTTCTGCGAGGTTGCCGTGCATGCCTACACGGGAGAGACGCGCATCCGCCGAATGCTTGCCGTATGCGATGGCGGCCGGATCCTCAATCCGCTCTCCGCACGCAGCCAGGTCATCGGCGGGATGGTGATGGGTGCGGGCGCGACCCTCATGGAGGAGCTGGTGGTCGACAAACGGCTTGGCTTGTTCATCAACCATGACCTGGCCGGCTACGAGGTTCCCGTGCACGCCGACATCCCGTACCAGGAAGTGGTCTTCCTCGACACGCTGGATCCGGTGATCTCGCCGATGAAGGCCAAGGGTGTGGGTGAACTGGGCATCTGCGGGGTCGGCGCCGCGATCGCCAATGCGGTCTACAACGCAACCGGCGTGCGCGTGCGCAACTATCCCATTACCTTGGACAAGCTGCTGCCCGGCTTGCCCGACGTGGGCTGACCCTTGCGCATGGACCGACCCGCAGCCTCGCCCACTCTGGAGGCCTCCGCCGCAGGCGGAGGGGAGCCCTGCGATCTTGCCGAGCACCTGTCGGCAGCGTCGGGCTTCCTCGCCGAAGGCAGCCCGCGCGGCGTGCTCGAGACGGCCTTGACGCGCGTGCGCGCGGGCGAGCACGCCGTGCTCGCGCTGGTGCTGGAAACCGATGGCTCCACTTACGCCGGTGCCGGCGACATGGTGCTGTTCTGCAACGGCGGCCAGGTCGGCTGGCTGAGCGGCGGATGCCTGGAGCCCGAGCTCGCACGTCGCGCGGAGCAGGTGAGCGCGGCAGGGCGGGTCGACTGGATCGAGATCGACACGCGCAGTGACGACGACCTGTTGAGTGGGTCTGCGCTCGGGTGCCGCGGCCGGCTGCGGATTGCGCTCCTGCCATTGCGTGCCATGGCCGGCATCGACGACGTCATCGAGGCTTGGTTGCGCGAGGGTGTGTCACTCCAGCGCGACCTTCGTACGTCGGGCCAGGTCGTTTTCCGCGCCGGCCATCGCGAGCAGGCGTGGCAGCTGCATCCGATGGAGGGTACGCAGCCCTTTGGCGAGGGCGCATGGCATTTGCCGTTGCCCCGGCTTCCGCGGGCCCTGGTGTTGGGGGGCGGTCCCGAAACGCCCCTCCTGGTTCCGTTGCTGCGGGGCCTGGGGTGGCGGGTCAGCGTGGCCGAACGGCGAGCGCGCTGGGCCTCAGCCGGGCAGTGCGCAGATGCGCATCTTAAGACCAACCCGGCCGAGGCCCTTCATGGCGACCCGTGCGACGCCGTACTGGTGATGCATCACGATTTCGAACTGGACCGGGAGGCGCTGGTGGCCCTGGCTGATACCAACGTTGCGTTCATTGGACTGCTGGGTCCGCGGCGAAGGCGCGAGGACCTGTTCAAGCTGCTGACACCGGATCAGCGCCACCGCCTTTCCCCGAGACTTCGATCACCTGTCGGCCTGGACATCGGCGGCCGAGGGCCAGAGGCGATTTCGCTCAGCATCGCCGCGCAGCTGCAGCAATGGCGAAGCGCGCACGGCAGGTGACTGACGCGCATGCGGTCGTCGTGCTGGCTGCCGGCGGGAGCACCCGACTTGGCCAGCCCAAGCAGCTTCTGACCCGGCAGGGCGAAACCCTGGTACATCGCGTAGTGCGGTTGGCGCGCGAGCTCGCGCCAGCGCAGGTGCTGGTCGTGGTGGGCGCAAACGCACAGGCCGTGACATCCAGCATTGCCGGGCTGGAGGCCACTGCAGTAACCAACCACCACTGGGAACGCGGCCTGGCGAGCAGCCTGCAGGTTGCCGGCGCACACCTGCTGCCCACGGTCACTGCGGTGATGGTCGTGGCATGCGACCAGCCCGCAATCGAGCGCTCCCATCTGCAGGCGTTGCTTTCGGGTGCCCGCGCCTCGGCGTCGGGGTGCGCCGGCACCCGTCATGGAGACGCGCTTGGCGTTCCCGCCGTAGTGCCGCGTGCATGGTTCAACGCTGCGGGTGCAAGCGGTGACCGCGGCTTCGGAGCGCGCCTGCGGCAACTTCCTGTCGGTACGGTGCATGTCCTGCAGGCACCGGAACTGGGCCTGGATATCGATACGCCAGAAGATCTTGTGCGTGCGCGCGATGCGGGCTGGATCGATGCCGAGGTTGAGTTGCACGATCACGGTGCCAACGCCCGTCGCGCAGATGACTAGCGGCAGAGCCGGAGCCCAAACCCTCGCTGCCCGCAGCCCTGTAGAGTCGAGCCACGCTCGACTACGGCACGCCACATCGCGCCCCATCAGGCACATCACTGGCAAGAATCTGCAGCACCCGATCCAACAGAACGGGTTCCGGTACGTCAGCCAGCACCTGCTCCAGATAGCCCACCGGCTCAAGCTGCCATTGAGGTAGCGTGCCAAGCTGCAGAACGTCGGGCGCCCGCTGCTCCGCGTCCAGTGAGACCTGCAACAGCAGATGTTGCGAGCGCCTCTCCAGCCACAGCACGGGTATGCCTCGGCAATGAACCTGGAACTCGGCATCTCGATGCCGCTCAACGAACTGGAAGCCCTGTCGTGGCCGAGCCTCCACGAACTGCATGGCCTGGCGGCGCAACTGCAGAAAGCGATCGCCGGGGATGCTGTGGAAACCGATAGGCGAGGGCTTGGGCGGTGCCAGCCACTGCGTCTGTGCCGCAACCACCACCACAAGACAGAGCGCGGTGGCCGCCCAGCGCCACCAGGCCACTCAGCCCTCCGGATGCAGTCGGGTACTGGCGTGTGCGGTAAGGCCGATTCCGGCCATGATCAGCCCCTCCATCACGCGCGGGCCAACGTACTGCTCCAGCTCGCCATTTTCGCGGGCGCGCTGCGCGGCCAGCAGAATCTCCAGGACCACGCGAAGCCCGGCCAGCGAGCAATCGGTATCCGCCAAGGCGATGCGTCGGCCCGGCATCTGGTGGCGCTCCGGCCAGGGCTGACCATCGGAGGCGGCGCCGGCGCCGATGCTGTGCAGCAGGGCGTTGAGGGTGTTCGGGTCCAGCGCAGGGCCATTCGCAGGCGCGTCGTGGATCGGGTGCGGGGCAGGGGAGTGGGGCTGGGTCATGGCGGGGCTCCTTGCGTGCATGCAGAAGCCGCCACCGATAAAGGTGGCGGACGATGCGTGGTTCGAAACCCCGTGTGTGGATGACCGGGCAGGCGCAAGGCCTCCACGCACCGCCCGCCATAGCCGACTGACGGATTGCCAGCCGGCACCGCGCGAAGCAGTGCCGGCTGGCAAGTGCGAGCAACATCCACACAACCGGGGTTTCGAATCCCGACCACCGATGCACGGTGGCAGGGCAAGAAATACGCGGACCTATGCGTGATGCCAATGCAGTAGGGCTGATGACGTCACTACTTTCAACATTTTCAGAATCGTTGCATACGAATCAACCAAGCTGGAGCCTTGCGCTGCAACGCTATCGGCGATGACCGTGGTCCAAGCCTAGCGAGTGTCGGCATCTGCCCGGCGAGGCTGTGAGCGAGGCGAATGCGACAGGATTGCCAACGGCTGCTAGGCGTCAGTAGCCCTTCAACGCAACCTTGGTCCGCTCCAGCCATGTGGCATTGTGGCTCCGTGCGTGGCGCGACCAATGCTGGGCATCGTCGATGATGCTGGCGAACAGGATGCGGGCTTGCTCGCGATCGTCGGGTTGCGGCTGTGCCATCAGCCATTCGGCGTAGAGGCAGCGAGCGGCCGCATCGTTTCCGCATTCCACTGCGCGCTCGAACGCGGCACGGGTGCCGGGCGCTTGGGTGGCCGCCAGTGCCTGCGCGTAAAGCAGGGTCTGTTCCGGCTTGCGACGCACGTCCGGATGGCGGGCGAACAGGCCGTCCAGCGTCTCCACCGCAAGCGCAGCGTGCCCGGACTCGAGGCGGGCACGGGCGAGGCCGGTCAGGATGTAGGGATCGTCGCCCAGCGGCGAGCTGGCTGCCTGCTCAAGCAGGGTTCTGGCTTCCTCGGCCTGGCCGGCATCCAGCAGCGTCATGCCCAGGCGAACCCGGTTCTGCACGGTGGGCGTGCGCGCCAGTTCGGCACGGGCGTTGCGCAGGTCCTGGCCCGGGTCCATGAGCTGCTTGGCGGAACGGACGACCTGCCGAGCGCCGCGCGAGTGACGGACTTCCGGGAAGTAGATCGCCAGGAAGTAGACGACGCTGCCGAGCAGTGGGAACGAGAAGAGCAGGATGAGCCAGTAGAGGTTCTGGCCCGAGCGGATGGCGTGCACCGCGAAGTAGATGGCTGCCAGTACGTGGAGTCCGATTCCGATATAGGGCATGTGGGGTGCCTCGTCCTTGTGAGGGGTGGAACTATAGTGGGGGAGGGGTGGGGCGCCAATGGGCTGGGTGATCCGGCGTGACGCGTCACGTTAATAGACTGGGTTCTGCAGGGCGGAGCGCAGCGTGCCACTATGTGGCTCGGCTGCATTGATGGAAGGGGATACATGGAACGTACGCAGAAGACGCTAACGATGGCTGATGTTGCTGGATGGGGTTCGGCGCTCGTCACCTTTGGATTGATTCAAGGGGCTTTGTACCTAAAGGAGTATTGGGGGCACTTCGGCCTGGATCCCTTTCAGTTTGTTGCGGTGAGTGAGCTTGCACTGGCAGGGCTTGCTGGGATCGGCATGGTGTTACTTCTCATGCTGCTGGCCTCGCTGTTTGGCGGCTGGGTGGAGATGAAGGTCACGAGCGGCAGCTCCAAAAGCAAGCTGTTCGCATGGCTGTTTCCAGTGCCTTTCTTCACTGTCCTGGGGCTGCTGCTTTGGTGGTCGAACACGTGGCCTCTTCTGATAGGGGTTCTTCTGACGGTCATCTGTGCGTTGATCGTGCATCTTTCGCCGGTGGTGCCCACCGCAGTGAAAGATTCCCCTTGGCTGATCTACGCCTTGGTGATGCTGGTCTACGTCTCGATAGCGTCAAGCATGCTTGGCTCCCAGCGTGCCGAGAAGATTTCCTCTGGTGGCGGCAAGCACGTGACGGCTGTGACTGTTGATGGAAAGGTGCAGGGCGACCTAAGCCTGATTGGTCGTCTTGGTGACAGCTATGCACTGTGGGACCCGGCGCGGAAAGCTACAGTGCTTGTGCCTGTTGGCGATGTTGGGAGGTTGGAGATTCTGCGAAAGGGCCTGACTCCTGTTCCGGTAGCCCAATAGGGCTGGATCTCGGAAGCGGCAAGCTGAGAGTGGCAGTGCACTTCAGTACGGGGAGTAGCGATAAGGAAGATTTATCGCGGGTAGGGAGAAAGCTCCGGAAACTTGTGATCGGTGACTTTCGCGTCGACGGCCAAAACGAATTCGAGGTGCTAATTGCCTCTCATGGCTGATCAGCTTCGGAAGGGATCCGGGTCGATGAACTCGCGGTGCTACCATCGGGCCACAAGTACTGACCCGATGCGTAGCCTGAAACGTCTCTAGGAGGAGTAAAAGAATGGGAAGCCCACAGGACGGCAGAGCGCCTATCGAGGTCGAAATATTCTTGAACGGCAAGGCCAGCTGGCTGCGAGCGGCCGCCCGGGGGCTGGTTGAAACCCGACGCATGCCCACCGACGCGGAGATCGCCGCTCTGGCTGACCACTGCCTTCTGGAGGCGTCCAAGCAACTCGCCCAGACTGAGCCGCCACTGGATCCGGGCGCCATCGCGGGAACTCCGGGCCGGGCCGGCCTGCGTCTCGAGCGCGTGTTCGACGTTCGAGGGGTCAACGCGCTTGGAGATCAGGCGAAGCTGGAGCTTGCCGACGCAGACCTGGCGATCGTGTATGGGCCCAATGGATCCGGGAAGTCCGGCTACGCACGCTTGATGAAGCACCTCTGCGGAGCACGGTTGGCGGGTACCATACACGGCAACGTGTTCGATCTCACGCCGGAGACCCCATCAGCAAAAATCGAAGTCCGGGCGCTTGAAACTCACGGGCCTGCGACCGACACGACCATCCTCAGTTGGGAGTCGGCGAGAGGGCCTTTGGGCCCACTCAAAGCCGTGCCGGTCTTTGACTCGGCCACATCCTTGGAGTTCGGCGACAGCGCGAGTGCGGCCACTCACACGCCCCGGTCAATGCAGTTTGTTGGCCGCCTCATCCAGATTTCCGATCAGGTGGCGGCGAACCTGCGCCAGCGTGCCGATCTATTGGTCACCCGGATGCCGGTGCTGCCGTCTGACCTCATTCAGTCGCCTGTAGCCAACGAACTTCGCCAGCTCCTCCGCAGCAGGACCCAACGGGCAGCCATTGAAGAAGCATGCATCCTATCCGACGAAGGGCGAGCGGAGCGCGTGGCCTTGGAGGCCGCGCTGGCGCAGGCCAACCCCGCAGAACTTCACGCCAAAGTGGTTGCCGAACTTGAACGTCTGGCGAAGCACAAGGCGGCCGCTGTCGACCGGGAGCATGCAACCGGCGAGGAGAAGGCTGGCGAAATAGTGGCCGCTCGGCTCGACGCCGTAAACAAACGGGCGGCTGCGACCGCACACGCGACGTCATTCTTCCAGGGGTTGCCGCTCGCCGGCGTCGGAGAAGATACCTGGCGGCGGATGTGGGCGGCGGCCGAGGCGTATGCCCAAGCGTTCGCCTACCCCGATCATACCCACCCGAACACCGAAGAGGGCGCCCGCTGCGTGCTCTGTCAGCAGGAGCTCAACGAGGACGCCAAAGCGCGAATGCAAGGGTTCGCGGATTTCATCCAAGATCGATTGCAGGCGGAAGCAACCGCCGCTGAGCTGCGCGCCGTAATGCTGGTCCAAGCACTTCCGGACATTCCCGACGCGCAGACTTGGTCAACGATGAGTCAGGCCGTGGGGCTCGATCATCAGACAAGTGAAGCACTTCGCTTGGCCGTCGCCGCCCGTTCAAGCGCGTTGAAGGTCGCTGTCGATGTCGCGAGCTTGCCTGTGGTCGACTGGGCGGAATGGCACGCTGCGCTAGCATCCAGGACGGTCGAGTTGGAAAAGCAACGCGACACATTAGCGGGACTGATCGACGTCGAAGGACGCAAACTAAACCAAGCACGGTTGCTCGAGCTAAGGGGCAGGGAGTGGTTAGTAGCCCACCGCGAACACGTCAGTGCAGAAGTTGAACGTCTTCGAGCGATCGAGGGAGTCGAAGCGGCCATCCGCTTGACGTCGACGAACGCGCTAACCACCAAGAATAACGAAATAGCCGGTGCAGAGCTGGCCAAGGGGTTCTGCGATCGCTTTAACGCAGAAATGTCGCGCCTAGGTGGGCGCGGGTTGCCCGTGGTCATGACCCATCAATCCAAAGGCAAGGGCCGTTTCACGTTCTGCGCCGAGTTGAGGGGCCCGCAGCGTGCCATTCACAACCGCGAGGTATTGAGCGAGGGCGAGCAGCGCGTGGTCGCATTGGCTGCGTTCCTGGCCGATGCCACCGGCAGCGATCGTTGCCTCCCGATCGTGTTCGATGACCCCATTTCGTCGCTCGATCAGCGCTTCGAGGAGGCAGTGGCGGATCGGATCGCGGAGCTCGCAGAGACACGCCAAGTGCTTGTGTTAACCCACCGGCTTTCACTGATGGTTCTGCTTAAAAATGCGGCCAAGAAACGAGCGGAGTTCCATGGTTCAACTGCCCGAGTTCAGGTCCTATCCATTGCTAAAGACGGTCGTGCGGCAGGCGTTCCAGCCACGATTGACGCGTTCGCGATGAAGCCCAAAGAAGGCCTCGACAAAGTTGTACGTGATGCCCGATCAGCGGCAAACCTCGACGGCGAAATCAGACGGGCCGTGCTGAGAAACGCATGCAGCAACTTCCGGATCCTAGTTGAGCGCTCTGTGGAGGAGCACCTCCTGTTCGGGATGGTCATGCGCTACCGCCGTGAAATCAAAACGATGGGGCACCTAAAGAAGCTTACCGCCATCCGAATTGAAGATTGCGAGCTCATAGATGGAATGATGAGCAAGTATTCGGCATTCGAACACTCGCAACCTATGGAGACTCCCGCCTGGTTGCCAGAGATCGAAGAACTCATCGCAGACGCCAGTTCAGTTCAGGCATGGATCAAGCCCTTCGAAGCGCGGGCGAAAGCAGCCGCAGAAGGAAGGTCATCGACCACGTGATCCGCAGATGCACCTCACTCAAGATCGGCACTGTTCGGTCGGGTAAGTCCGTCACATCGAGCGATGATATCGGAGCTCTTTCCAATGTGCCTGCTGGCTACGTCTTCAAGGCGTGTTTGCTGGCAGAGGAAATCAACCTGCCTCTGGCGTTCTCATCCTTGGCCGGGGACTGAGGGCGCAGGCAAGAGCCGAGCCAGAGGCTCAGCCATTGCCATGCGGAGCCGACAAAGGCCGCACTAGCCCGATACAGCATTTCGCATAATGTATATTATGTTCAAGCTGCTGCGGGGATGGCTGGCACGCCGCTTGCCTCGTCCCCTGATCCCACTGCGGCATGGAGCCTGATTGTGCGTGATCGGAACCTGACCGGCCCTTGGGCCGGTTTTTCGTTTAAGGCTGGTCGACTGGTCACGCCCGAAGGCCGCGAACTGGAACCGCAGGATCTGGCCTGGCTGTCGCTCACTGCTGCACAGGCTCAGGAATGGCGTCGCATGATGGGCGAACTTCGCGGGGATCCTCGATCGGGACACCCTCGAAACCGTTGCAGCACTAAGGCTGCAAGAAAAGGCTTTCCTGCAGTGCCGGCTGAAGTGATCGAGGTGGCCGCCCTGATGGCTCGCCGTCAAGAACGGTTGTCCAGGGTGATGGCTGGCCCTGACGCCGAACCACCAGCGGCAGTCCTCCCGGTACCGGGGCCGAAACGCCGCCAGCGCGTGTGAGGCGTTTGCGTAGGGGCGCTGCCCCTACACCCCCGTTCATTGCTCCCGGCAGCGCTGCCAGCCACCAGCAGGCGACGAAACTTGCGCCCAGCCGTTGGGGAGCTTGCGGAAAGCTTGGCCGCCGATGCAGGCGAACCCGGAGCGCTTGGAAGCTTCGGAGCCAAGAGACGGCAGGCCGATCACGCTGTCGGAAGGTCCGGGCCGACCGGCACGATGCGCCTCATCGGAAAGTGTGCGGGCCTCAAGGCGCTCGCAGTACGCCTTCATGCCCGGGTGGGGGTGATTAGGCCACGCCAATTCCTGACAGTTGAAGGGCGTGGTGGTCTTAGACATTGAGTTATGAGCAGCCTTGGGTGCAGCAGCCAATGGCTTTGGTCTCGGCCCGACTGCCGATTGAAGCTGCGCGGTGGCGGCTGGCGACAGCGCCAACAACACAACACAAACGACGAAACGGATATCCATACCCTACTCCTAAGTGGCAATGCCGATCCCTGCGCAGGCTACCACGGCGCCCAGAACCGCCAAATGTCCCACGTAATAGCCATAGAACAGCCTACCGGAACGCGGCACTTGGACACTGAGATGGCCCAGCCGTAATGCTGGGATAGCGAGCAATGCCCAGGCATTGCCGTTGTACAGGCAGACGAGGCCCATGCAGAACCACACCGGCCACGGATGCCTGCCCTGCCCTCGGTACCAATACCAGCCCGCCAGAACGAGCCAGACGCCCGGCCACGCGTAGTCCAGCACCATAGGGGCCACAACAGCGAGGAGGATCACCAACACCCACTGCCGCCGTTGAATTGCCCAAACGACGCCGGCCGCAGCTGCGAATGTAAGAAGCACGTTCAATGGCAGCCATTCGTCGAACGCCAGCACGGCGGCCGGAGTGGCGACCGCACCCCACAGCAGCAAACGCCGTCCGGACTTCGCTGCTTCAATGCCGGGTTGCGCGAGGTTGTACGCCATCACCAGGGCGAACACGGGAAACGCCACCCGGCCCAGCTCAGACACGACGGGCACATAGCCAAGCCCAAACACTTTCAGCACGTGGTCGCCCGTCATCAGTACCAGAGCGAGCCATTTCAACAGTTCGCGTCCTCCACTGGTCATAGCCGATTCTCCCCCATTGGGGTCGTCATTGCTCACCTGCGCGTGCGGCTTTGACCTTATGAATGAGTCAGCTTCCGCCTTGCAGAGGCAGCCCCACCCCACTGCTGCGGCGTACTTACAGGCCTACCTCAACTGGTGCGGTGAGCAAAGACGTACAAGTCGGCTGATCGTAACTCCAGGGGCGCACATTGATCCCAGCAGGATTTCCAGCCTTGTGGACCTCCCTCCTGGTCTGGCGCTACGCCAGGCCAGGAGGGTCTGCAACCCTAAAAGATACAGACTCACGACACACCTAGACCAGCAATCACCACCAGCAGGCGCAGACACAGCACGACGTGCAAGCCATGCAGACCTTGAGGACGACTCAGGCCCAATCCTCCGTCACATTGACCAGAATGCCGCCAAAGGTTCCCGACGAGATCGATCAGATCAGGCCTTTAGCCATCAAAGTGAGCGAGTCACCGGAGCTCGAGATCAACCAGCTCCGGATGGATGGAGCAGCTACGCCGCGACGAGGCCAGGTGGGCGCTATCGAATGATTCACCCCAACTATTTGAGCTTTGTAGATGAAATCTTGAACAAATTCAGCCACTTCAGCGAGCAACAGATCGACAACGGGAAGCTTGATCCACGAGTGAGGCTGGCGGTGCTCGCCCAGGGCTACGCGGAAGGCATCTTTCTCTCGAGGCATGAGGGCAACTTGAGCGAGCTTGTGGAGCGCTATAGATCGCCCAGCCCCATTGCACTTTTGGATACGGGCCATCCACACGAATTGCGTATGGCGTTCGGATAGCACACTCTCCAACTGACGCATCGCCCGCCCCCTTCTCTAAGTTCCTGACGTGCAGCAGCCCTGCGCAATGCTGGCTTGGTCTCGAGCGGTGCCGCAGCCAATCCTTGCTTCGAGCCTCGCCTCCATCAAGAGGCGGGGCCGGCCTGTAGGACGATCATCGGGAGCTGGGAAGGCAGCCCCTGCCCCCAAAAAAACATTGAAAGCACCGATTGAACTGCAGCGGCGCAGAATACCCACACTTACCACTTCTTCCCCATACGCTTCGCTGTGCTCAGCGCTGGTCATGCAGGCATCGCCACAAAGCGACGCAATCAAATCTTCCCAGCTGAACTCAGCGCGAACGGAATCTTCTCTGAAGCGCAGATCTGGCCTAACGCCATCTCCAGCGAACCAGGCTTATCCAACGTTTTCAGCGTCACCGCTATCCCACCTTTGATACCAAGCTTCCTCTGCGCCACTTCGGAGAGCAGCAGCTGGAGCTTAGTACCCAGCAGGGACACTTCCTCCAACCCGCCATAGCATGGCTCCAGACCGCCGCCAACCTCAAGATGGGCATGATCCATGCCTAACTTCTTATCTTGATCGTCATACTTCTTAGCATTCTGAATTATGACGTAGCGGGACGGATCGGTTGGGCTATCTGCCAATCCGACCACGATGCAGTAGTCATCTTCCTCTACGGAAACCACTTCTGCAGTGAACTCATACATCGCCTGATCCTCATTATTGTCCGCCAGTCGTCCAGCGCCTAGTTTGGCCACCCTCCCGCCACTGGTATCTTACCGTGGCACCCGTCTCTTGAGCAGCGCGATTCATGTACCCCTTGCAAGAAGGGCAAGGGGGCCGCTCACCAGTGATGGTCATTGTGTCGCCTCTTCTGAGCGGCGTATGAGTTACAGCGCGAGCTTCAGTATGTGATGCCAGCGTATTGCGGGGGAAGCCTAGCGCCTTCTCCGCGGGCGTCATGTTGCCGCTTACCAGTCTTTCATGGCTGATTATTTGCCCGTCCGCTCCTCTTACCATCACGTTTGCGTTGTGATGTCCGCGCACAACCCCCTTGGGCCCAAGCCTTTTGACTACGCCTTTTGCTGCAGTTCCATAGCCACCACCTGGCGCCGCAAGTCCGATACCAAATGATATAGCTGAAATTACTTTTGTTTCTGTGGTTTCACAAGGATCTAGAAGTGTCTTTCCTGTCTCAACCGCATCATAGATCGATAGGGCAATTTCTATCCCAGCCCATATCAGCGGCAGCACGACAAACCAAGCGATATGCCCCGAAGGATCGCTGTAACTGATCGGGTTACCCAGAGCGTAGGCGTAGAAGTTCACATCCCCTGACGCGAAGCCATAGGAATCTTCGCTGATGAACCGGCCCATGTCCGGGCTGTAGTAGCGCGCGCGATAGTAGTAGAGCCCGCTTTCGTCCTGCTCCCGCCCTGTGTAGCGGTAGGGGTTGTTGGAGTTCCCTGCAGAAGCCTGCAACTGCCCATAGGGCGTGTAGTCGTAGCGCTGCAGCAGCTCGCCGGCCCCATTGGTCAGGCCCCGCGTACTGCCCAGGTGGTCGGTCAGATAGTAGGCCCTCCCGCCCGCGTCATTGCGGGCGAAGCGCTGATCAACGCCGAGGCCAGTCAGTATCGGGTTGACCGTGCTTCCGACTGTCTCCTGCACGGCATTCTGGCCGTCATACAGGTACTGGGTGGTGATACCCGCTTCGGTACGAACGACACGTCTGCCCAGCGGGTCATAGCCGAATGTGGCCACAATGCTGGCCCCTTCCCGTATCTCCACCAGCTGGTTGCGCACGTTCCACACGTAGCTGCGGACGCCATCGCTTGTGAGATTGCCGTTGTCGTCGTAGCTCAGCGTGCGGCCATTGTGCGTCAGCTGGCGGTTCGCATCATCGAAGCTGCTCGCGCCTGTAGTCGCGGCAGGCAGGGTCTGACTTGCAAAGCTGCCGCTCTGGTTGATGATCTGGCCGTTGCTGTCATATCCGAAGCCCAAGGTGCCGATCGCCTGTTGACCAGGCTTCTGCCACGCCAGGCCTGTGAGCTGGTTGCCGGCGTCATAGCTCTGGGCTACTTCGATGCCGTTGGGCAGGGTCAGATTGCTCAGACGGTCAGCGCCGTCGTAGGTAAACTGGACCGATTCCACGCCCTGATCAAGCTGACGAAGACGGTCAGCTGCGTCATAGGTGTAGCTGACTTTGGCCTGTGCCGCCGCGCGCATTTCTGTGCGTCGGCCTACGAGGTCATGGGCATATCCCACTGTCCCCTGAGGGCTGGACTCGGCGATCAGCGCGTCAGATTCATCGTAGTCCCAGCTCAGCGCACCAACCGCACCGGTATCGGTGAGCGTGCGGATTCGATTGCCGGCATCGTAGGAATAAGTAGCTGTGGATCCGTCAGGGAAGGTGGTTGTCTTCGGTCGTCCCAGCACGTCATACGTGTTGGTGACGCTGCGCTGCATGCGATCGGTGTAGCTGGTGACACGATCGGACAGGTCGTAGGTCCACTGCTCCACCTTGCCTGAGGCATCGGTTCGCGTCAGCGGACGATCGCGACTGTCATAGGTGTAGGTGATGCCGTTGCCGTTGGGCAGCAGCACGGCATCAACGTTCCCGTTGGCGTCGTAGCCGTACTCAACCCCTGCTCCGTGCGCATCCAGCAGCTTCCTGACACGCCCCATGATGTCGTACTCGCGGCGCACGACATTACCCAGTGGGTCTTCGGTCGCGATCAAACGCCCCAGAGAATCAAAACGATAGCTGGTACGCCGGCCTAGAGGATCAGTGACGCCGACAAGATCGTATCCGTCGTAATGGAGCTGCAGGGTCCTTTGCAGCGGATCGGTCGCGCTTACCATCTGGCCTGCTGCGTTGCAGCGATAAGTCGCAGTACGGTTGAGCGGATCGGTTACCGAACTGAGGCAACGGTTGTGGTAGCCCAGCTTAGTCACGCGGTTCAATGGATCAGTGATGGTCGTCAAATCACCATCAGCGTTGTACGCCATGCTGACCGTGCGCGCCTTACTGGTGCCGGCCAGCGCGGTGATCTGCGTGGTTTGGCCATCGTTGTTGTAGGTGTACTCCGTCTTCCGCCCCAACGGATCTGTGCTACGAATCAACTGGCCATTGCTGTTGCGCTCGTAGGTGAAGGTCTGCGCATCGGCGGTCCCATAGGCAAACGTTTCCGATGCCGGGTACGGCGTCCCCTGGGCGAATACGATCCTGCGCTTGCTGCCGTCAACCTCGGTAACCAGGGTGCCGGTCACACCATTGTCGACATGAGCGTAGTTCACGTTGATCTCGCCGCCATCGGCCTGGATCTGCTTGATCACCCGGCCAGTCGAAACACCGTTGACCACCTCGAACTGATTCAGTAGCAGGCGATGCCCACGCTGGTTGGTGATCGATTCAATTCGGTGCTGTACGACACTCCCGTTCTGTATGCGGGTCTGGAAGGTGTATTGACGGGAGGTAGCATCTGGATAGGTTGCCCTTGAGAGCAGCCCATTGCTGTCGTAGGTATAAGACCATTCCCTACCGGTGTGGTCCCGCAGCGATTTGATGCGATTGCTGCCGTCGTAGGCAATGGTGACGGAACGCCCGCTGGGCGAGGTGATTTCCGACACCAGGCCTGCGTTGTAGAGAAGCGACGTCCGATTACCGTGACGGTCCTCAATCCAGCGCACGCGGATGTCGTTCCAGCTTGAGAACTGCATGCGTGAGCCATCACGAAGCGTAAGCAGGAACGCGCGTCCCCAAGGCTGGGTTGGGTCCGAATCATAAACCGTCTTTATCAGTGCGCCGGCGAAGCGTGTATTGGAGCCGGCTTGGCGCCACTCCCCCTGATTGCCAGTGCCGGAGATTCTATCGAACCGAACTGCCGAGCCATTGGGCTGCACCAACTCCAGCACGTCGTAATTGGCGGTATTGGGACGATTGAGGGTGTAGCCCCAGTTCCACGACATGCCGATGCCGAACACACCGCGCTTGAGGTCGTTCGGCCGGTAATTGCGCCCCACCGTGATGGGCACCACATCATCGATGGCTACATCGGTTTCCGCGTGTGTGAACTCACCGGTCTTCAGATCAATGGGATCGCCAGCCACGGCCGCGTCACCGCTACACCCACATTGACCGGAGTTGTCAGGGGCCAACCCAAGCTCACTGGCTCCATTGCCACCCGGGACGCTGTACATGCCCCCCATCGTCTCGTGCAGAGCCACGCCCTGTTCGGGCACAAAGTGGCGCCCATCATTGGATACCGTGCCGCGCCCATACACCCGCCAGCCATCCGTCGGATCGTAGATCCAGAAGTCGGCTTCAGTGCCCTTCTTGTAGCTGTCGTAGTTTGGGTAGTAGACGCGGATACCATTGCGGACATTGGGATCCAGGCCTCGCACCTGGGCGGCGCCAGGCTCCACCGTGAACGCCATAGGGTGGTTTTCCATCACCGGGAACGGCGCCCTGTTGACCGGCGTCGGAACGATGGCGATTTCGTTGACCAGTCGCCCCTTGCGATCATGGATGACCGTGCCTTTGGGGATGTGCAACTCCAGCCCAGGGATGTCTGGATGGCTGACAATCAGGTCTTGCCTCAGCGGCGAGGCAATTCGCACCTTGTCGCGTGCACTGATCTTGGGCAGATGCATCAGGTACGGCAGCTCGTTCAGCTGCCCAGCCTTGACCTCTACACCAACTACGAACTGTCCATACTGATCATCGCCGACATTGGCTGTGCTTCCGTCGACGTACAATTCCTGATGGCCCGTGGGCAAGTCAAACAACGCGAACCAGCCGTCAGCATTGGTTCGGGTCGAGATACTACCAACGCTGACTTCCACGTTTGCAACCGGCATCTGGTCCACTCGAACTACCCGGCCGCGCAGGGCAGTCACCTTGTAGCGTGCTGCCATCGCGGCTGAGTACGCGGCAGGCTCGACACGCTTGTCCCCGCCATAGATCCGCCAGCGGTTATCGGTGTTGTCGCGCCCCGGATACCAGACACCGCTCTCGACCACGCCACGCGCGCGGCAAGGTTGGTAGCCGTTGGCCGCCTGCTCGCAGTTGGCTTGGTTCCCCGCCTGACCAGTAGTGACCCGCTCACCTGCTGGCTCCACATCGGTACCGCCCTGATCAACCGTACCTCCTGAGGCATCGAGGGCAGCGGTTCCAAAATCGAGCGCCACCAACGGCTGCGCCTTGCCCTCCGTGGTACGCACACCATCGATCATCAAGGTGTAGTGTGAAGCAGGGAACAGCGACCGCTTCGGTGACACAAACAGGAGCCGGCCGCCTTCGACCGGCATCACCTCGATGGGGGTAGATCCGCCAGGACCAATCAGAGTGACCGACGTCGCGGAGAAGTCGGCCATGTTGATGGGCTGGGTGAAGCGCACTGACAAACGCTGTGAGGGCAATACGTCCCTGCTGCCTTGGGCGGGAATCGATCCCCCCAGCCCCGCCTGCTGACGATCCTGATGTGCAAGCGCGTTGGAGAATCGCCCATCCTGCTGGCTGTAGATCAGTTCAGCATTCTGCTGAGTGCCACGTCGATCAACGCCCCCAGCAAGGCGCACCCGACCATCACTTAGCAGCAGTGCGGCGTGCCCGCGGCGCGCGATGCTGGTTTCATCACCGAGAGCGAGCGTACGGTTGCTGCGCTCGTTCCACAGCTCGGCAGGCATCCCCTCAACACCGATATCTCCGCCGGCGAACAGCACGCTGCCGTCTGTAAGCACCGTTGCCGTGTGACCCGCGCGTGGCGACAGCGTCAGCTCATCAGCTGGCGCGAGCTCATCTTTTACAGGGTCATACCAGAGCCCGTCACGGTGCAGGGTTCCGTTGTTGTCGGTCCCTCCCCAGACAAGAACCCGACCACTGGGAAGCAGTGTCAAGCTCGGATTGAGCCGCACTGCGGGCAGGACAGTGGCCTTGGCCGCTCCCCTTGGACTGCCTTCCCCTTTCAGAAGCCGGGTTCCAGCAGCATTCAACGTCAACCAACGCCCATCATTGAGCTGTGTTCGCTGCTCCCGTCCCGGCAACGGCTGCCATACGTCACTGGCACTTGCATCCGCTGCACGTGCTTGTGCGGGGGGCAGCAGGCCTGCATCAAGATGCCAGAGCGAACTGGCCATTGACAGTGCACCCAGTAGCAACCCAGTGATGAACACCTTGGGCCGACCTGTCCTGACTGCCCGGACCTTGGAGATTCCATTCTTCATAGTCGTTGATCTCTTCGCTGCTGCGCTCAGGGCGAGTTCGAGACGGAAACGGTCGCGTTGGCGGACCTTCCGAGATCCGGATCCGCCAGGATCCAGTACGTTCCCGTCTCCGGCAACGTAAGGTTCAGGCTTGAGGCGGTCGTCGGCCCGGTCGTTCCTATCGCATATCCGCGGCGCCGATCACTGGGCTTGAAAATCTGATAGACGACGCGACCTCCGGCGGGCTGCGTGGCCTGCCCTGCCACCTGCAGCGTGACCTTTTCGCCCTGCGCACCCGCAAAGGTCAGCAGGCCATCCTGACCGCGACGCGACAACGCGAGAGGAGCACCAACCCCGCGTTGCAGGGCGATCCCAATGTTGGACGACAACGTTGCACTGAACTGCATCGTCTGTCCTGGCGCCACTGCCTGGACCAGGATGCTGTAGTCCCCGGCCACGGTGTTGTAGAAATCGATATCGCAGCCCCCGTCGCTGACATAGCAGTACGACGTGTCAGCAATGCTGGCGCCACTGGGAGAGTACGCGTACACACGGACGTGATTCCCTTCGCTGAGGGTCAGGCCACTGATGGCGAACCCGAGGTTCCCCCCCGCCGTTGCCTGGAATCGGAAATGCGCCGACTGACCCTGTTGGCTAGAGGCAAACTGGGTATCCGGGCCATCCACAACCAGCGGGTTCAATCCGCCGGTGGACAAGGTAACCTGCCCATTGGTAGTGGCACCGTTGTCTGGATCTGCCCAGACCCAGTACGTTCCAGACTCTGGCAGAACCAGATTGATCGACCCTCCCGATGTCGGCGTGATGACGCCGACCTCGTAGGTGCGACGCCGATCACTGGGCTTGTATATCCGATATCGAACCGTCTTCGCCGATGGCGTGGTGGATTGCCCGGCAACAAGCAGGGCTACCGACTCCCCTGCAGTCCCGGTGAAGGTCATTACTGCATCCTTGCCACGACGATCCAATTGCAGATTCAGTGAAACATCCCGAGCGAGTGCAGGGCTGATGCTGCTGCTCAACCCTGCCTTGAACTGCATGGTCTGTCCTGGCTCCGTCGCCGAGACGATGACGCTATATGTTCCGGAGGTAGGGTTATAGATATCAATGTCGCAGCCGCCATCAGCGACGTAGCAGTAAGAGACATCGCCCACGCTGTCGCCATTGGGGGCGTATGCGTAGATGCGCACATGGTTGTTGCTACTGACCGCTAAGTCGCTGATCCCGAAGCCCAGGTGCTGACCAGCTGCCACATTGAAGCGGAAATGGGCTGACTGTCCGGGATGAGCCGAAATGAACTGAGCCACTGCTCCATCGCGCTCCATACCACTGGCCGTTCCGGTGGAAAGTGTCACGTGCGAACGGGATGCTGCCCCCTTGACTGGATCAGCCCATATCCAATACGTACCCGTCTCCGGCAGTACCATGTTGATCGAACCGCCGGTCTGCGGACTGACCGAATGGATGTAGTAGCCGCTCCGCCGATCGCTCGGCTTGTAGACCCGATAGATCACCTGACGATCTCCGGGCACCGTTGTCTGCCCAGCCACCTGGAAGGCCAAGCTTTCCCCCTGCGTGCCGCTGAACGTGATCAGCCCATCCTGACCGCGGCGCGTCAGATCGAGTACCGCAGGAACATCGCGCTCCAGTGAAATACCCCTGCTGGACGAAAGCGTTGCATTGAACTGCATTGCTTGGTCGCCGTGCTCCGGAACGATCATGACACTGTAAGTACCCGCGGTCGGGTTGTAGATGTCGATGTCGCACCCTCCATCGGCAACATAGCAGTACGAGTCATCCTGGATGCTGCTGCCATTGGGTGCGTAGGCGTAGATCCGAACTTGCGTCCCACTGCTTACAACCAGATCGCTCAGGCCGAAGCCAAGATGCTGGCCAGCAACGGCATTGAATCTGAAGTAGACCGTCTGTCCAGGAAGGATGGTTTCCACAGGTACTGATCCGCCGCTCTGGGACAGGCCACTAGTGGTCCCCGAGGAAAGCGTGACCTGTGCGCTGGCGGTTGCGCCATTGTCAGGATCGGCCCATACCCAGTACGTGCCAGTCTCTGGCAGCGACATGTTCAACGAACCGCCGGCAAGTGGCGTGATCGAGCCGAAGAAGTATCCGGACCTTCGATCACTCGGCTTGTAAATGCGGTAACGCACGCTGTTGCCAGCGGGTGCGGTCGCTTGGCCTGCCACCTGCAGTGCCACGGTCTCACCCTGAGTGCCATTGAAGGTGAGCACCCCGTCCTGGCCGCGACGCGAAAGCGTCATCTGGCTTGGGCTGTCACGAATCAGTTCAGCCGGTGCACTACTGGACAGCGTCGCGGTAAATTGCATGCGCTGCCCTGGCACGGATGGCACCAGCACCACGCTATAGGTACCCGGAACCGGATTGAAGATGTCGATGTCACAACCGCCCCGCTCGACATAGCAATACGAATCATCCTGGAAGCTGTCCCCGTTGGGGGTATAGGCGTATATCCGGACATGCGTGCCATCAGAAACCGCCAGGTCACTGACGGCAAAGCCAAGATGCTGGCCCGCCGCCGCAGTGAAGCTGTAATGTGCGGATTGCGCGGGCTGATCTGCGACAAAGGCCGCCGCCGCACCATCCAGTACCATGCCACTGGTGGTGCCGGTGGACAGTGTGACCCTGGCACTCGCGGCTGCTCCAAATTCAGGATCAGCGTATACCCAGTACTCGCCACTCTCAGGCAGGCGAATATTCACTGCCCCGCCCGTTTCCGGAAGGATGCTGGCGATGTGATAGCCCGCCCTACGGTCGCTGGGCTTATAGACCCGATAAGCAACCGTCCTGGCTGCAGGTACGGTGGATTGACCCGAGATCTGGAAGGCCACGGTCTCACCAGCCATGCCGCTGAACGCCAGCAAGGCATCCTGGCCACGCCGATCCAGGCTCAGATTGAATGGTACATCCCGCGAAAGAGTGGAGCGCAGCGCTGACGAAAGCGTAGCCCGGAACTTCATCGTCTGAGTCGTACCCACCGGGCGCATGACGATGCTGTAGGTTCCACTCACAGGGTTGTAAAGTTGTACGTCGCAACCGCCATTGTTCACATAGCAATATGTTTCGTTGCCCACACTGGCACCGCTTGGCGCGTAGGCATATATCCGGACGTGCGTGCCATTGTTGACGCTCAGATGACTGACGCCAAAGCCAAGGTGCTTTCCTGCCACCGCATTGATGGTGAAGGACACGTCCTTGCCTGCAGCGCTTTGATATTCCCCTATGCTGCCGTCCTGCTCCATTTCACCCAGAACGCCCGCTTCCAGGGTCAGCGTTGACGTCGTAGTTGCACCGTGTTCCGGGTCAACAAAGACCTGGTACGTGCCGGCGACATTGGTGTCTATCAACAGGGTTTTCTCGCCCGCAGCGTAGCCGGAAGCGATGGTCGTGCCATCCGGACGAAGCGCCCGGAAGTACACGCCCGCTCCCATTGGCTCTGTGGTTTGCGCTGTGATCTTGAGAGCAATCACTTCGCTGGCAGATGCTGGAAAGACCAGGCGTGCATTCTGGCCGTGGCGAGGCAAGACCAGAGCAGTTGGTGTGCCACGTGTCATGTTCACCACAAGATCGCGGGACACGGTTGCGTTGAACGTCATGGTCTGGGTTGAATCCAGGGGCACGACTTCCACGCCATGAACGCCCGCTTCCAGCGACGACAGGTTCAGATCGCAACCGGAATTCGCCAGGTGACAGGTTGTGTTAGCCAACAGGACGCCATTGGGACGATACACATTCACAACCACGCCGCTGCCGTCCGCGATGATCAGGTTGCTGATACCAAGGCCCAGAGAATCCTCTTGGGATGCGTTGATCTGGAAATATGCAGCCTCCCCTGCCCGCGAAAGTGCGTGAGTTGAAGTGGCGCCATCAATGAAGGGACTTCCCTCACCGGCACTCAACAGTACTTCCGTTGCAACTGTTTCCCCGTATCCAGCGTCGATCACGACGTCATAGGTGCCGGTGGCTGGAAGGGCCAGGTTCATTACCATTCCACTTGCTACGGCTAGGGACTTCCAGAGGGTTCCATCTGGATGGTGAACCCGATAGTAGACATTGCGACCTGCGGGCAGGGTCGTCTGACCAGCAACCAAGAGTCCAAGCACCTCACCTGCCGTTCCGGTGAAGCTCAGCCTTGCATTCTGCCCAGGGCGCAAAAGGGAAATGGGCAACGGCGTGGCGCGCGCCAAAGTGTGCTGCGAGTCAGTGGACAACGCTGCCTGGAAGGCCAACAGGCGAGTGCCTGACGCTGCAGGTGCTATCAGAATTGCGTGCCTGCCCGTACTCAGGGCCGAGAGATTGAGGCTGCATCCGTTGTTGGCCTGCGTGCACTGCTGGAATCCAGCCTGCCCTCCATCAGGCCCCTGCACAGTCACTGTTGCCGAACCCCACGCTGGAGGACCGGTCTTCTCCGCCAAACCCAGCCCCAACGGCACTCCCTTGCGAGCGTCGAACACCAGTCGACGACTCTGTGCTGCAACGCTCGTACTTACCTCCTGCAGCGTGCCATCAACATCCAGGACGGCGGACCGCTCCAACTGCAGCTTCCATGCCAGCGGCCCCGCCTTGGGAGTCAGCACCAGCAGGTGAGTGCCCGCAGACTTCAATGCAGGCATGTGGAAACTTGGCGAGTTGGCCGAGACTGTGCCGGAGGCCAGGCGTTTGTTGCCGACTCCATAGAGAGCAAAGTTGAGCTCGCTGGCCAGTGCGGAAAATTGGGCGCTGATGTAGTCCCCGCCCTGCGCATCGAACAGGATGGCAACGCCTTGACCGGCGGCAGTCGTCGAAAGATCGTTGAGTTGGCCATCAACAGCCAGTCGTTTCACAGCTCCAATCGTCGACTCGTCGATTCCCGGCGGTACAACGAGTACGTCGTCCGTACTCACTGCGCTTCCATACGGTGTGGTGACCCGGACTCTGCCGCTGCTCGCGCCACTTGGAACCGGGGCCTGAAGTGCGGTGTTGCTAGCCTGTTCCAGGGACAGTGGGGCCATGCCGAGGCGCGCACTGGTCTGCCCGGCGAGCGGGAGCAATGACTGCCCGCTGATGGTCAGCGCGCCCCCGGTTGTGGTGATGTGAGGGCTGACTGCGGTGATGAGCGGGGCGCGAGGTTGTGCATCAACGACGAATGGCACGTCGCTGCTTGCCGTCTGCGCACCCACGGTAACGGTCAGCACACCAGTGGTGGCCGCCGAGGGAACGGTGACTGTCAGACTGCCTCCACTGGCGGCGATGACGCTGGCAGGCACTCCATTGAAGTGAACGGTGTTCTGCGCCGGCGCAGCGCTGAATCCCCGCCCTTTCAGCGTGACCCGGTCTCCTGCGCCGCCGTGACGTGGTGCGAAATCAAATATGGCGAGCGCGCCAGACGCCAGGCGTTCAACCCGCTTGATGTTACCCAGCGTGTCGTAGTGATAACGCGCCGTGTCGCCGGCGCTATTGGTCACCGCGATAAGGCGACCGTTGGCGTCGTACACGTAGTCGGCAGCCAAAGTCGATTCGCTTCCCAGCAGCAGGGCAACGAAGCCAGCAATGCGCAGCCCGATACGGCGCACAGCACTGGGCCCAAAGCTGCGCGCACCGAGAAGCGCATAGAGCCAGCTAGCACGTCGTGAAACGCGGTATTGCGGAACGTCCATATCCCTTGGTCCCGTCTGCTAGTGCACATGTTGTTCAACGACAGCACGTGAGCCCGCTTGCGTGGCCCGGCATGCCTTCCATTGGCAGTTCCACAGCTTCAATAGTAGTTGCATAATTTCCAAGGGCGTGTCAAGTAACGACATCCAGGGCGATGGAGCGCATGGCGTTGAGTGGAATACTTCAGACCATTCTTGTGACATCCGTCATGTTTTTCGCCATGAGCGGACTTACGGGATGCGGCCTCTCCCCGCCGAGCTCCGACACCAACGGGGACGCGACCTCAATCGCCTTGGGGCGGGAGCTGTTCTTCGATCAAAGTCTGAGTGCCGATGGAACCATCAGCTGTGCGAACTGCCACGTTCCCTCGAAGTCATTCACAGATGGCCAGGGTGTCTCAATCGGCGTCCGTGGCGTGCCTGGCACACGAAACGCCCCAGACCTCTCTGATGCAACTGCCTACTCCACGTTGTTCTGGGACGGCCGGGAAAGCGAACTCAAGGTGGTGGCGCTGCAAGCATTCACTAATCCCAGGGAGATGGGATTGCCTGACGAAGCTGCGCTGCTTAAACAGATCAACACCCAGGAGCGCTACGCGCGTTTTGCGCAGGGTCGCCCTCTGAATCAATCAGACATCGCTGAGGGCCTTACGCAGTACTTACGATCTTTGCCACGGCAACCGACACGCTACGACCGCAGCATCGGTGAACCTTCACTTCTAAGCATGGATGAGCGCGCTGGTCTTGCACTGTTTGCTGGCAAGGCAGCCTGTACGGAATGCCACCTGCTTGCTGGAGATCCGGCCGCGTTGACTGACCAGAGGTTCCATCACGCCGGCGTTGGGTTTGAGCAGATCGCCGGGGACGTAACTGCATTGCTGGGGCGGCTTGAACAGTCCACGCGCACGGGGCAGCCCTTGGGTGAACTTGTGCTCTCCGAGCGGGAGATTGCGGAGCTTGGTCGCTTTGCAGTGACTCGGAGACCGCCTGATCTGGGTGCGTTCCGCACTCCCAGTCTGCGTAACGTCGCACGCACAGCGCCGTACATGCATGACGGGAGCGTGGCGACCCTCGACAAGGCGGTAGAGCGTGAAATCTACTACCGCAGCTTGGGGCGAGGCCGCGCCGTGAACCTGACGGTTACTGAGCAGGCGCAACTGACCGCCTTCCTGCGCGCCCTGTCCACCGAGAATTAGTGGGCAGGCGCCGGCTCGTTGATATCAATATCACGCGTGGTCAGCAAAGTGTCGCCGACACTGACTTCGAGCAGATACCGACCCGGCTCCCACTCCCGCGCGTTCGTTGGCGCAAGTGTCAATCTAGCTTGCTTGGTGGTGGCAGTCTCGGATGCAGAGGACGCAACCTGGCCTGTGGCCAGGTTGATGAAACGCGCCTGGAGTTGGCCGGCGTTCTCTGGCGGCACCGTATTCAGCACGACATCGACGGTCAGATTGTCCTGCACGGTGAAGGGTCGTGTGCGCACTGAGCCATGCGCATCCCCGCTATCAATCGTCAGGGACTGCAGCGAAACGGGGCTGATCGCCGCCAGTTCCTGTGATGGGCCTGCCTTTCCGCAGGCGGCTGCCGCTGTTAGCACGAAGAGCATCACGGGGAGAGTCCTTGCCTTCATAAGCACCACGCCTTTCCATGACTGAGCTGACTGGAGTATGGCACCGCAAGCAGGTCATGCGCGAGTTCCGTTCCGCGCACCGCCCCTCGGCTCATGTCGGTTCTGGCCGAAACAATGGCCGCTAGCCCGAGCCTCCCTGGCCGCAGCGCCAGCCATCATCGATGACAAGCCGACGAACCTTCTACCGCACCATCAGCAGCTGCTCTGGAGGGGCCCTCACATGGCACTGCTTGAACGTGAATGGCACAGGATCCCCGAGCGCTACCGGTCGCCCACACCAATTGCGATCTTGAACTGGGGAGACAACCCAGAACTGGCTATGTCACTTGCATAGCGCGCAACAAGGCTAGAGCCATTCCGACTGAGGAGTTACCTGACCCTCCATTGGCATTGCCCCAACTTGAGAGCACTGCATTGGCAATGCACCAAAGTCACAACCTAGGATTGTTCAATGTCCAACTTGCCCACAGTGATCCGTGCGCCATCTTGGTGCATTCCGAGGACCCCGTCCTTACAAATCAACAAGATGAAATTCTTCAAACTCCGAGCGTGCAACACCGCCCTTTGGGCTTCCCTCAACCTCTGCAGGAATGGCAAAGGATCTTGCGGATCTGACAGTGACCGGTAAAGACAGCTTTGCGGGGGTAGTTTTGCCGCTGATCTTGCCGTGGCTGCACGCCCGCCTGGCAAGAGCGCTTTCGCCGATTCGGCACCAACGACCGAGGCCTCAGGAGCGCGTTCTGGCACCCCAGCCGTAGCCACTCACTGGTCGTGACGCGTCACGCTATTCGGCTCGTTCCATGCCGGCGAGTTCCATGCCATCTAGGCGCGGGCCCGCGTCGATGCGCTGAGGATGAGCGTCACATACGCAATCAACGTGCCGGCCGCCAAACCCCAAACCTCCATCTCCCAGTTCCTCCGGTACGGGGATGGGCCTGTCACCGCCCAGACCAACAGCAAGGCGGCCGTCACCAGCACCGTCCTGTTGGCGATGGAAATGAGCTTGTCTGCAGATTCATGGCCCAGATTGGGATCCCATCCGAAGAGCCAACGCAGGCGCTTCCAGTAGTCGTGCCCCACAGCCAACAGAAAGAGGAACGCGCCCGCCAGCAGACTCAGCAAAAACTGTACCAATGGATTCAAGGGACATCCTCAGGAATTGTGCAGCCAGCCTCGGCTGGATATCGCCGACCACGTGCGACCAGCGCATCGCATCACAGGAACGTGTGCATCACAAAGACATCCACCAAGCCCAGCGTCCCATGCCGGAACGCCTTCGGTAGCGTTCCCACCACATCGAACCCCAGCTTCCGGTACAGCGCCACGGCCGGGGCATTGGTACTGACCACGTAATTGAACTGCATGGCCAGGAATCCTTCCGCCCTCGCCCGCTCCAGGCTGTGTTCCACCAGGGCCCGGCCCACACCTTGCCCTTGTGCCGGCGCATCCACCACATACGTGGCGCTGGCCACATGCGCCCCAAGGTCAGGGAAATTCGGGCCCATCTTGTACATGCCCACCACTCGGCCCTGCAGAACGGCCACATAAGGTGCCTGGGCCTGGAACCAATGCGTGCGAAACGTCTCGACAGCGAAAGAGCCAGCAAAGGGCAGCGCATCCTGCGCCGCAATGGCCGTCTTGAACATGCCCCACATCGCGTCGAAATCGCCTGCACGGGCGGGCCGGATCTCCATGCGTCTCCTGCAGATCTGTGGTCGTGACCAGGCCGGACACTACCAGAATCCAGCACCCGCCCCGTAGCTGCTTCACGCGCCACCGCCATCGGCTCCGTAATAGTTGTGGAAATTCCGGCTCTCAGAGCAGTAGATGTCTCCTGTTTCCGTGCACATCCCGCACCGGCTTCGACGGTGGCGCGTCCCCGCCTACGTCCTGCTGGGCATCTATCTGCTGTACCTGCTGGCCGGCAACATCTTCCTCAATACGCCACTGTTCGATCAGGTCACCAACCGCAAGCCGCACAAGTTCGTGATGACCACCGGCCCGGCCATCACGCTGCTGCCCGGCCATGTCATCGCCTGGAACGTGCACATGCGCGGCCACGTGAACCACACGGTCTACGTGCTGCATGCCGAGCGCGCCAGCGCCCGGTTGGCGGTGCTGCCCCTGTTCCAGCGCGAGGTGCGGGTTCCGCGCTTGCAGGCGACGGGGGTTTCCGCCGAGATCAGCCGCGTCGAAGAAGCCATCCCGCCACCGCCGCGCAGCGACCGCGGCTGGACGCTCCGTTTCGACGCCATCCACAGCGACAGCATCCGCAGCGCACGCTTTGGCAAGTTGCTGATCATTGGCAAGGGCCGGGGTACGGTGGGCTTTCTCAAGCAGCTGCGCGGCGGGCCGTCGGAGCTCTTCGAATCCGAGGTGGCGTTCAGCGATGCGGACACCAGTTTTGACGGCGTGCAGCTGTTGGGCGACATGGATCTCACAGCGCGCTTCAGCTATCCGCGCCACTATCGGGACCAGGCGCCCGGTCTGGCCAAGTTGAAGCTGCTGCATGCCCAGCTTGAGGTCGACGCCCGCAGCCAGGGCCTGCGCATGGACACGGATGCCACAACGCCGAAGATCTCCAGCGCGCCCGTGCCCGGACGCCTGCAGCTGGCGCTGCACCTGATCGACGGCCAGCTGCAGCCCGGGGACCGCGCGATCTGGCAGGTGCCGCTCTACCTGGGTGATGGTGCCCCCAATCGCGGTGTGCTGGCCCTGCAGCTCAATGTGTTCAACGACCTGCGCCTGCAGGCCCGCCTGCCGCCCAAGCCCGGCTCAGGCAGTGAAGTGGATGCGAATCTGCGCGTCCGTGGCCGGGACATCCCCTTCCAGCAGCCCGCCCAGCTGCTGGAACGCAGCTCTGGTACCGTGCGCGGCGAATGGACGTTCACTTCGCTCAACTGGATCCCTGCCCTGTTCGTTCGCAAGCCGTGGCTGCAGCTGGACGGCGGCGGCACGCTGAAGGCGGACCTGCGCGTGCGCAACGGCGAACTGATCGAAGGCAGCACCGTGGACATTCCGGCCGCCGAAGCCGTGGCCGAAGTCGCGGGCGTACGACTGGCGGGCACGGCCAGCGCCCATGGCGAATTGAAGGCCGGCAGCCCCAGCCAGGCACAGCTGGCTGTCCGGCTGCCACGATTCACTGCTCGGCCAACTGATGCCAAGGATGTGCGCCTGTTCGACGGCCGTGATCTGGCCCTGGACCTGAGCGGCGATGGTCGCCTGCAGGAGCTGCGCAAGGGTGTCCGCGCGCACCTGCGATTCAGCCAGGCAACCATTCCCGACCTGGCCGCCTACAACCGCTACCTGGGCTCGCCGCAGGTGCGGCTGCTCCGTGGCACCGGCAGCCTGAGCGGCGATGCCACGCTCGACACCGATGGACGCGTCGGCCATGGCACTGCCCGGCTGCTGGGGCGCAATGCCAGTGCCAAGGTGGCAGGGCTGGACATGGGCGGCGACATCGACGTGAAGGCAACACTGCGCCGCGGTGACTTCAATCAGCGTCATTTCGATCTGTCCGGCACCACCGTCGAACTTCGCAATGTGCAGGTGGCGGGCGCAGAGCGGGCAAGCGCATGGAAAGGTCGCGTGGCCTTCAAGCGTGGCCGCATCGACGCGCAGTCGCCCTTCCAGGTCGATGCCACCACGGACCTGGATCTCAGCGATGCCCGGCCGTTGCTTGCACTGTTTGCAGAGCGTACCGACTACCCGCGCTGGACCCTGTCGCTGCTGGATTCCGGCCAGGTGCAGGCCCGGGCGACGCTGCGCTGGCGCCCGGGCCATCTGATCATTGATGGACTCCAGGCCGAGAACGATCGGCTTTCGGTACGCGCGCGGCTGGATCTGCTCGACCAGCGCAAGCGCGGCGATCTCTATCTGCGGTGGGGGCTGCTGGGCGCGGGGATCGAGCTGGACGGTGACCAGCGCCAATGGCACCTGGCGAAGGCAAGGGAGTGGTTTGACCAGCGACCTTCCCTGCTGCCAGCGAGCCAGGGAGCGGGTGCCGTCGGTTCTTCAGATTGAAGGCCAGCAACCTGCATCCATTCGCTGCCTCTGTGCGTAGACAGGCAGCACAAGCATCAGGGAGCTGCACGCTATGAAGCGGAGTTCACAGGTTTCCGGATTTCTGGGATGGGTGGCAATCACTTTCGTCGCGGCCACGCTGGGGGCATGGGCGTCCACGTCCGCGGCAAGCTTCTACGCTACCCTCACGCTTCCGGCATGGGCGCCACCGGCCAGCGTCTTTGGTCCGGTGTGGACGCTGCTCTACGCCATGATGGCGGTTGCCGCGTGGCTGGCCTGGCGCGAACGTGGCTGGCGCGGGGCACGACCCGCGCTGCTGCTCTATCTGGTGCAGTTGGCCGTCAACGCACTGTGGAGCTGGCTGTTCTTCGGCTGGAAGCTGGGCGCGCTTGCCTTCGCCGACATTCTTGTATTGATCGTGTTGGTGTGCGCGACGATCGTCGCGTTTGCGCGTAGCCGCCCGGCCGCGGCGGTGCTGCTGCTTCCCTACCTAGCCTGGATCCTGTTCGCCTCGGCGCTCAACTTCGCCGTCTGGCGGGCCAATCCAGGGCTGCTGTGACACGCGGATCCAGCGTTCATGCCTGGGCCGCGGCCTGTGGGCGCCAGGTCCGCAGCAGGGCCGGCTTGAACGCCTGCTGCCCGCAACCGGTGGGGCACCGCACCACCCGCGCTGCAGTATGGCTGACCAGGCCCTGCCCTTCTTCTGCCTTGAAGATCGTCTCGCAGGAAAGGCAACGCGCTACCAGCGAGTACAGGTGCAGCAGCCGGCCACTGGCTGGATCCTGCAGTGCATCCACATCCAGCAATTCAAATTGGCAGCTGTCAGGGAGCATACGGTACTGGGGCGCGGGTGCGGTCTGCAGGTTCACGGGCGTGGCATCTGTTGGAATTGCAGTCACCGTAGGGCAGCCGCTGTCTAGCTGGCGTGCAGCGCAGATGTGCTGGCCGCGAAACCTGCACCGGTCTCTGCATCGAAATCTGCTAGGGTGCGCGCCGATGCCTACATCCACATTGCCAGCACAACCCGATCACCCCATTGCCCTCAGCGCCGCCCTGAAAGCGCACACCCGAGCGGCCCACGATCGCCTCGACCAGCACCTGTTGCAGCAACACATCTTCGCGTCGCGCCAGCGTTACCTCTGCTTCCTGCGCGTGCAATGGCACTTCCATAGCACTGTTGCGCCGCTGTACCGGATGCAGGATCCGGGCGCGACCCGCTTGCCGCTGATCGAGGAGGATCTTTGCGACCTCGGCGCTTCCATGCCGGCACCCCATGCCTGGCAACCGCAGCCGCATGTGTTCTCGAAAGCGACCGTTCTGGGCTGGCGCTACGTGGCGGAGGGCTCGACGCTGGGGGCGGCCGTGCTGTTGAAGATGGCCGCTGCGTTGCAGCTTCATGCCGGGTACGGAGCGCGCCACCTGCGCCCTTCCAACCTCGGTGTGGCCGAATACTGGAGACGCGAGCGGGAGGAACTGGATGCCCTCGTTTTAAGTGGCCAGGAGCGCGCGCAGGCATGCAGGGGCGCGACAGACGCCTTCCAGTTCATCCGTCGCTGCGTAGATGAAGAATTCAGGTTTGAATGAAAGGCCCTTCACGTTCACGTGGTGGTATGCGGCGGCACGCTTTTGCTTCACCATCCATGCACACCGGATGCAGTGCTGGGCCGTTCCAGCCATCCACGAACCATGAGTCCCGCCCTTGACGCCTCCTGCCGAATCCGCGCACGACACTGCCCTGTCCCGTTGCGCGCGCGAACCGATCCACACCCCCGGCGCGATCCAGCCCTACGGTGTGCTTCTGGTCGTTGAACCGCAGTCCCTGCAGGTACGCGAGCGCGCCATCAGCCACCCCGGGCTGCTGAAACAGTTCGGCGAACCGTTGATGCAGCACGTCAGTGAAGTGCTGGGCGGCGTGCTGGCACCGTTCCAGGGCGTGTTGCAACAGGCGACGGTGGGCAGCAGCGCGCATGTCGGTGCCGTGCACCTGGATGGGCACGGCCGCCATCAGCTGCTGGTGCACCGCTCCGCCACGGATCTTCTGGTCGAGCTGGAGGCGCCGGTTCCCGGCCAGCCCGGCTCGCTGGAAGAACTGTATCCAGCCATCCGCGAGCTGATGACCGGCATTGAATCGGCAGCGACGGTGGAAGACCTGTGCAGGCTTGCGGCCGCGCACATGCGGCGGCTCACCGGCTTTGACCGCACCCTCGTCTATCAATTCGATCCCGGCTGGAATGGCATCGTGGTGGCCGAAGATGGCAATGGCCTGTTGCCGTCCTACCTGGACTTGCGCTTCCCCGAGTCGGACATTCCCGCACAGGCCCGCGAACTGTACCGCCGGAACCGGGTGCGCCTGATCGCGGACAACAACTATACCCCTACCCCGCTGATGCGGGCCGAAGACCACCGCGAGGCGCCACCGACCGACCTGAGCCTGGCCGTGCTGCGCAGCGTGTCCCCCGTGCATCTTCAATACATGCGCAACATGGGGACCGGGGCGTCGATGTCGGTGTCACTGGTACATGAGGGGCGGTTATGGGGCCTGGTATCCTGCCACACCGTGCAGCCACGCCGCCTGCCCTACCACGTGCGTACCGCCTGCGAGTTCATGGGCCAGATCCTGTCGCTGCAGATTGCACTGAAGGAGCGCGCGCTCGCGATTGAAGAACGCGTCGCGCGTCGCTCGATACTGGTCAAGCTGCTGGGCCGCATGGCCGGCGACGAAGAATTCATGGCGGCCCTGCGCCAGGACGAAGGCAGCCTGCTGTCGCTGACCGGCGCGGCCGGGGCTGCCATCGTGCACAAGGGCGACTGCATGCGCGTGGGTGAGTGCCCGCCCGCCAGCGACGTGCTGGCCCTGGCCGATTGGCTGGCTACCCGGCAGGCCGGCCAGGAAACCTACTGCACCGACTACCTTGCCGCCGACTGGTCGCCTGCCGCGCACCTGGCCGATGTAGCCAGTGGCCTGCTGGCAGTGTCCATTTCGCAGCTGCATGACAGCTACCTGATGTGGTTCCGGCCGGAGGTGGTGCGAACCGTGCGCTGGGGGGGAGACCCCCGCAAGACCGCAGCGCCCGGCGTCGCACTTTCCCCGCGGAGCTCCTTCGAAGCCTGGAAAGAGACCGTGCGGCAGCGCAGCCTGCCGTGGACCGACGCCGACTGCGATGCGGCGCACGAGATGCGCACGGCCATCGTCGATATCGTGCTGCGCAAGGCCGAGGAGATGGCGGAACTGAACGAGCAGCTCCTGCGCAGCAACAAGGAACTGGAAGCCTTTTCCTATTCGGTCAGCCACGACCTGCGCGCCCCCTTCCGCCACATCGTGGGCTATTCGGAGCTGCTTGGCAGCTCGGCGGGCGACCGCCTCAACGAGACCGAGCGCCGCTTCCTGGATACGATCGTCGATTCGGCAAAGTCCGCCGGAACACTGGTGGATGACCTGCTCAGCTTCTCGCAGATGGGACGCTCCACGCTGGGGCGGGTGCGGCTGGACATGGCTGCGCTGGCCGAGGACGTGCGCCGGAGTCTGGCGCTGGATTACGCCGGCCGCGACGTGCAGTGGACGCTCGCGCCGCTGCCGGAGGTGGAAGCCGACCCGACGATGCTTCGCCTGGTCTGGCAGAACCTGCTGGGCAACGCGATCAAGTTCACCCGCGAGCGCGAGCACGCGATGATCGAGATTGGGCACGACTGCAGCGACGCCGAAGATCACTTCTTCGTGCGCGACAACGGCTGCGGCTTCGACATGCGTTACGTCGACAAGCTGTTCGGCGTGTTCCAGCGCCTGCATCACGTCGAAGAGTTCGAAGGCACCGGCATCGGCCTGGCCAACGTGCGCCGCATCATCGGCCGCCATGGCGGCCGTACCTGGGCCGAGGGCGAGCCCGGCAAGGGCGCCACCATTCACTTCACCCTACCCCGCTCCACAGGAGAACACCCATGAGGGACCTGCGGCCGATTCTCCTGGTGGAGGACAGCCCCAAGGATGCAGAGCTGACGATGGCCGCGCTTGCGCGCTGCCAGCTGCTCAACGATGTCATCCATGTACGCGACGGCGCCGAAGCGCTGGACTACCTGCGCTGCGAAGGCAAGTTTGCCGGCGCCATGCACGGCGGCCCGGTGGTGGTGCTGCTGGACCTCAAGCTGCCCAAGGTCAATGGCCTTGAAGTACTGGAACAGGTGCGCGGCGATGCGAATCTGAGCAGCACGCCGGTGGTGATGCTGACCTCCTCGCGCGAAGAGCAGGACCTGGTGCGCAGTTACGAGCTGGGGGTCAACGCATTCGTGGTCAAGCCGGTCGACTTCAAGGAATTCTTCGACGCCATCCAGGGCCTGGGCATGTTCTGGGGCATCACCAACCAGCCACCACCCCATCGGCCCAACGGTTCGGGGCAGCGCAATGCATGATGGATCGCGCCGCAGCGAGCGCCTGCGCATCCTCATGCTGGAGGACAGCGCGCTTGATGCGGAGCTGATCGGCGCCCAGCTGCAGCGTGCCGGCCTCGATTTCGAGGCTGAGCGCTTGTGGACCCGCAACGCGTTCATCGAGGCCATCGAGAACCGCCCGTTCGACGTGATCCTCGCCGATCATGTCCTGCCAGGCTTCGATGGTGACGCAGCACTTGCCCTGGCGCGCGAGCGCGTGCCGCAGACGCCTTTCATCTTTGTTTCCGGCACCCTGACCGAGGAACTGGCGGTACAGGCACTCACGCGCGGCGCCCGCGACTACGTGGTGAAGCAACGCCTGCAACGCTTGCCCGACGCCATCCGCCGCGCTCGCCAGGAGGCGCAAGAGCGCACCCAGCTGGCCAATGCGCAGGCCGCGCTGAACGAAAGCCAGGCCCAGCTGCAGCAGGTCACCGATGCCGTCCCGGCGCTGATCGCCCAGTTGGACAAGGACCATCGCTACCGGTTTGCCAACAAGGCGTTCCTGGACTGGCATGGATTCAGCCTTGCAGAACTGCTGGGTCGGCCGGCTCGGGATGTCAGCGGCATTTCCGCCTTCGAGCACGCCCTGCCCAGCCTGGAACGCGTACTGCAGGGGGAGCGAACCCGCTTCCAGGTCGAACTGATCCATCGCAGTGGCGAATCACGATTCGTGCAGATGGACTGCGTGCCTGAGCATGCCGCCGATGGCAGCGTGGCCGGGTATATCTGCCTGGGCAGCGACGTTTCGCTGCTGAAGCAGGCCGAGCTGGCCCTGCGCGAAGACAACCAGCTGCTTGAGCAGCAGGTACAGGCACGCACGGCCGAGTTGCGCGCCAGCAAGCGGCGCCTGCAGGCGATCTTCGAATCCAGTTTCCAGCACCAGGTGCTGCTGGATCTGTCCGGACGCGTGGTCGATGCCAATGACGCGTCACTGGCCGCGGTGCTGGGAGACAAGAAGGACGTCGTTGGGCAACGCTTCGCCGAATCGGTCTGGTTCGGCACCACCGAGGGCATCAGCGCGCTGATCGATCGGGCCGTGGCCGCAGCCGTACAGGGCCGCAGTTCACTGCATGCGCTGGAACTGGAACTCCCGACCGGGCGGCGCAGCTTCGATTTCTCGTTCCGTCCACTACTCGATACGGAGGGCGTGGTCACCGCTGTGGTCTCCGAGGCCGTGGAAACCACCGCGCGCGTGCAGGCTGAGCATGCGCTGCGCCAGTCACAGAAAATCGAGGCGGTCGGCCAGCTCACCGGCGGCATCGCACATGATTTCAACAACATCCTGACCGTCATTTCCGGCAATGTCGAGCACGCCATGCTGCTCAGTGAAAGGGCTGGCGAGGCCGGTGCGCTGGTGGGCCGTGCGCTGGACAATGCGCTGAAGGGTGTCGGCCGTGCCGCCAGCCTGACCCAGCGTCTGCTGGCATTTGCCCGCCGCCAGCCGCTGCGCAGCCAGGCCGCCAACCTCAACGAGCGCCTGCTGGACATGCACGACATGCTGCAGCGTGCGCTGGGTGAGCTGGTGCAGTTGGAGATCCGCAGCGCCGAGGACATCTGGTGTGTCGAGATCGACGTCAGCCAGCTGGAGGCCTCCGTACTGAACCTGGCGGTGAATGCCCGCGATGCGATGCCGCACGGCGGCCGGCTGGTGATCGAGGTCGACAACAGCCACCTCGACCACGACTACGCTGCGCTGTTCCCGGATGCGACGCCGGGCGAGTACGTGATGCTGCGGGTGCGTGACAACGGCCACGGCATGGATGCAGCGACGCTTGCCCGGGTCTTCGAACCCTTTTTCACTACCAAGCAGGTTGGCCGTGGCACCGGCCTGGGCCTGTCGATGGTGCACGGGTTCGTCAAGCAGTCAGGCGGCCACGTACTGATCGATTCGGTGGAAGGCGGCGGCACCAGTATCACCATGATGTTCCCGCGCTCACCGCTGGCCCTGCCCTCCGAAGCGCGCACCCCGCAGACCGGCCTGGCGGGCTACTCGCCGCGCGAGGAAACCATCCTGGTGACCGAGGACAACGACGATGTCCGCGCCCACACGGTGGATGCACTGCGGCTGCTGGGCTACCGGGTGTTGGAAGCCCACGACGGCCCCTCCGCACTGCGGCTGCTGGAACGCCCTGATACCAAGGTGGACCTGCTGTTCTCTGACGTGGTGATGCCCGGCATGTCGGGCTGGGAGCTGGTGCGTGAAGTCCGTGAACGCTGGCCGGAAGTCGCCGTCCTGTTCACGTCGGGCTATCCGCGCGATCACGACCAGGTGGGCAGCCAGGGACGGGCCGTTGCACTGCTGCCGAAGCCGTTTACCCGCAGTGACCTGGCGACTGCGGTGCGCACCGCGCTGGAGACGGTGCCACACTGAGATCAGGACGCCGAATCGCGCGCGCCGGCAGCGATCCGGTTGATGTCCGCGCATTCCACCGTGCCCGGCGGATGCTCCCGCCCGGCCAGTGCGATCATCGCCTGGCCCAGCGCCAGATTGCTGGTCATCAATGACGGCGCAACGGCGCCGGCCAGCTTCATCAACGGCGCGCCACCCCAGTACAGGGGCTTGAGCAAGCCGTGACGCGTGCCGGTTCCCGGCACCGGCCGGACGCCCCCCGGGCGCAGCATCACCGAGCGCATCGGCAGGGCCTGCAATGCCACCTCGGTCTCGCCCTTGATCCTCAACGGCATCAATCTGCTCTGTGGATCCGCGCCGGCACCGGATACATACAGGAAACATCCCTCGGGATTCGCAGTTGCCCAGGCGCGGGCCACCGCCAGCGTGATGTCCCGGGTCACGCGTCGATACTCGGCCTCAGCCGTGCCGACCGGTGGCGCACCGGCACAGTAGAAGCATGCGTCGAACCCGGCCAGTTCATCCGAGCGCCCCTGGATATGCAGGAAGTCAGGAACAACCAGCTCCCTACCCGCTCCGCTGAGGCTGCCCGGGCGCCGCACCAGCGCGGCCAGATGGCCGACCTGCGGCGAGCGCTGGCAGGCCAACGCCACGCCCTGCCCGACCAGGCCCGAGGCACCGGTCAACAGAATCCTCAACGCACCTTTCCCGGCCATGGTCGCACCCACGCTAGAGTTTCACGAAACGCTGGATCTTCCGCGCCAGCCAACCACTGAACACCAACGGCGCGTCCAGCGCTGAAACGCAGATGCAGGGAACACCCGGAGCAGTTACCGGTTGATGCTCTACCTCCTCATCCAGGTCCGCCACGTCGCCCGGCGCGAACAGCCCCAGCGCGTCGTTGTACGAGCCCCGCAGGATCTGGGTCAGTTCGCTGCGGCCATGGCTGTGCATCGGCAGGCACTTGCCCGGGGCAATCTTCAGCATGATCAGCGAGGGCATCTGCTCCGCCCTGATGCAGTGCACGCCGGGCGCCATCCAGCGCCAGCGCAGGGCACTGAGCGAAGCGCCGAAGTAAGGATGCAGCGCGGCAGGCAGATGATCCGGATCGGCCTCGGGCCGCTCCCTCGGCACAGGGCGCCTGGTTCCGGCGATGGCGCTCGGCACTTCCGAGGCCAACTGCATCAGCATGGCCTCGCGCAACTGCTCGCGACGCGCATCGGCTGCGGGCGGTTGGGTCTGCTCCAGCAGCACCGAGCCGATCGCCTCGGCATCGCGCAGGCGCTGGCGGCAGTGAGGGCACTGCTCAAGGTGGGCACCGGCCACGATGCTCAACGGCACCGGCAGCGCGCCGGCGGCATAGCTCATCAGCGTGGATTCGTGCAGGTGGTGGTGCGGATTCACAGCGCACCTCCCACTTTGGCCTGCAGTTGCAGGAACGCACGTCGCAGGTGTGACTTTACCGTTCCCAGCGGCATGCCCAGCGCCTGGGCAATCTCGCTGTGGCTCTTCGCCTCGAAATAGGACATCCGCACCAGCCTCGCCTGCACGGCAGGCAGCTCGTTGATGCGCTGGCGAAGGCGCGCCTGGTCGGCGAACTGCTCGGCGCTGCTGCGCTCGATCATCTCCACGGCAGCGGCGTCTTCCACCGCTGCCTGCACCTGCATCCAGCTGCGCTCGCGACGGATGCGGTCGATATGCAGGTTTCGCGCGATCCGGTACAGCCAGGTACTCAGCGCGCCTTGGGCCGCATCATACTCGGCCGCCCGCAACCACAGGCGCAGCAGGCACTCCTGCGCCATTTCCTCGGCCACGGCGTCGGGTGCCCCCAGGCCACGCAGATACACGCACAGCCGCGGCATGAAGTAGTCATAGATCCGCATGAAACAGTCGCGGTCGCGCAGCCGCGCCACACTGTCCATGTCATCGGCCCAGTTCGTCGGCTCGCTGCTGGGCTGCTGGGAACTGGACACGGTGCGTGCGGTATCGAAGTTGAGGAGGGTGCTGGCAGCGTCAGGGTACATCTGCGTGAGCGGCGGGCAGGTGAAGGTCTGTCCTCTCTACGCGCAGGGGCGGCCATTGGATGCAGCAGGCACTGTGCATCCAAGCAGCCGCGCCCGCCGTATGACCTGAGCCTCCCTACCGGATGAACACCATGCGCACTGCCTGGCTGCTGCTGTGCCTGCCCCATGCCGCGCTGGCGGCGCCCTGGCTGCGCAACGAGGGCGTGGCCACCTCGGCGCAGGGCGATCTGCTCTATCGTGAAGTGCACTGGCGGCGCGGCCCATCGGAGGGTGCCGAGCGCTGGGTGCTCTATCAGTGCCCGGATGGCCGCCCCTTCGCCCGCAAGCATCTGCCGGCCAGCGCCCGCCCGCTGGCCCGGGGCTATTCGCTGCAGGACAGCCGTAGTGGGCAAACCGCTGACGTCGACGCCAGTGGCGAGTCGGTGTCCATCGCCTGGAAAGAAGATGCCGCCAGTGAGCTGCGTCATCGTCGGCTTGAGCTGGCTCCGGATGCGGTGATCGACACGGGCTTCGACGCCGCGGTGCGCCAGCATTGGCCAGCGCTGCTGCGAGGTGAACGCATCAGCCTGCCCTTCCTGGTGCCGGGGCGGCAGCGCTTCTTCCCGGTGCAGGTGCGGCACACCGGCCCGGTTCGCTGGCAGGGCATCGACGCCCAGGCCATCGAGGTCAGTCTGGACACCTGGTACGGCGGCATCGCGCCGCGCCTGTCGCTGGTCTATGCCAGCACCGACCGCCGCCTGCTGGAATTCCGCGGAACCAGCAACCTGCGCGATACCCGCGGCACCTACCCACAGGTCACGGTGCGCTTCAGCTCGCCGGTGGCCGAGCGGTCCGCCAACGAATGGCAACAGGCCTGGACGCAACCCCTGGTTGGGCGCTGCAGCGTGATGCCCAAGTGAAGCCGAAATTCTCCACAGCCGGCCGCATCCATTGCGCGCACTGCTGCGTAGAGGAAGACACGACACCCGCCGAGATCCGCCATGGCCTCTGTAGCGCCCCTCCCCCGCCGACGCTGGCGCCTGCTGCGCACCCTGAAGCGCTGGGTCGACACCGGCAGCGCTGCAGACCACGCCGCTGGCGAGCCTGGACGCATCGACTGGCTGCGCGCCGTACCGTTCGCGTTGATGCACCTGGCCTGCATCGCGGTGATCTGGGTAGGTATCTCGTGGACGGCAGTGATCGTCGCCGCAGCCCTCTACGCAGTGCGCATGTTTGCGATCACCGCCTTTTACCACCGCTACTTCTCGCACCGGACGTTCCAGGCATCGCGAACGGTGCAATTCGTGTTCGCGGTGATCGGCGCGTCCAGCGTGCAACGTGGGCCGCTGTGGTGGGCGGCCCACCATCGCCATCACCATCGGCATGCCGACCAACCGCTGGACCCGCACTCGCCGCGCGAAGGCGGCTTCTGGCGCAGCCACATGGGCTGGTTCCTCACCCGCGAGGCATTCGCCACGGATCTATCGCGCGTGCCTGACCTGGCGCGCTTCCCGGAACTGCGCTGGCTGGACCGCTTCGATACGGCGGTGCCGGTACTGCTGGCCGCTGCGCTGTACGCACTCGGCGCCGGCCTGGAGCGCTGGGCGCCCGGGCTGCACACCTCTGGCCCGCAGTTGCTGGTGTGGGGCTTCTTCATCTCCACCGTGGTGCTGTTCCACGCCACCGTCACCATCAACTCGCTGGCCCATCGTTTTGGCCGGCGGCGCTTCGAGACCCGCGACGACAGCCGCAACAACCTCTGGCTGGCGCTGCTTACCTTCGGCGAGGGCTGGCACAACAACCACCATTTCTTCCCCGGCACCGTCCGCCAGGGGTTCCGCTGGTGGGAGATCGACCTGACCTGGTACGGGCTGCGCGCAATGGCGGCCATGGGCCTGGTGAAGGGGCTCAAGCCCATCCCCGAGTGGGTACTGGCCAAGGCGAGGTACTGACATGCGCATCGCGATCATCGGCTCCGGCATTGCCGGCCTGGCCAGTGCCTGGTGGCTGGACGGCGAACACGAAGTGACGCTGTTCGAGGCCAACGATTACCTGGGCGGACATACCCACACCCATGACGTGCAGGTGGACGGCACGCGCATGGCGGTGGATACCGGTTTCATCGTGTTCAATCCCCTGCACTACCCACTGCTGACGGCACTGTTCGAAGAACTGGGTGTGGCCTCGCAGCCGACCACCATGAGCTTCTCCATGCACAGCGAGCGCAGTGGCGTCGAGTACAACGCCACTTCGCTGGATGGCCTGTTCTGCCAACGTCGCAATCTGGTTTCGCCACGTTTCTGGGGAATGCTGGCCGACCTGCGCCGGTTCTACCGGGATGCGCCGCTGCTGCTGGCGGAAGACGAAGGCCCGACACTGGGCCAGTACCTGCGCAGCCAGCGCTACGGCACCGCTTTCATCGACGAGCACCTGCTGCCGATGGCTTCGGCACTGTGGTCGTCACCGACCGCCACGGTCATGCAGTTCCCGGCCCGCTACCTGGCCCAGTTCATGGCCAACCACCAGATGCTGCAGATGACCGGGCGCGCACCCTGGCGGGTAGTCAGCGGTGGCTCGGCACGCTATGTCGATGCCCTTCGCGCCCGCTGGCGGGTGCGCGAACGGCTGGAATGCCCGGTTCACTCGGTCGAACGCATGCCGTGGGGCGCGCGCGTGCACAGCGCGGCGGGCGTGGAGGGTTTCGACGAGGTCATCATGGCATGCCACAGCGACCAGGCGCTTGCCCTGCTGCGTGACGCCGATCCGGCCGAACGCGAAGTGCTCGGCGCCATCCGCTACCAGCCCAACGAAGCAGTACTGCATACCGATGCATCGTTGCTGCCGCGCAACCGCAAGGCATGGGCTGCATGGAATGCACACGTTCCCAGGGATCCAGGCGCGCCCTGTACGGTCAGCTATTGCATGAACCTCCTGCAGGGCCTGCCCGGTGACACCCCGCTGGTCGTGACCCTCAACCGCAGCGAGGCGATCGACCCGGCCAAGGTGCTGCGCAGGCTGCACTATGCCCACCCGGTGCACGATCATGCCGCCATCCGTGCCCAGCAGCGCTGGGCAGAGCTGCAGGGCCGCCGCCACACCTGGTTCGCGGGCGCATACTGGGGCTGGGGCTTCCACGAAGACGGCATCCGCAGCGCCCGCCGCGTGGTGGACGCGATGCGCGAGTGCGCCGCGCACCGTGACAGCGTTGTACCCGGCGAGGTGGCAGCGTGAGTGCCAGCGCACTCTACTTCGGGCAGGTGATGCACCGACGGCATCATCCGCAGCCCCACGCATTCCGCTATCCGATCGCGCAGCTGCTGCTCGATCTTGACGAGCTGGAGACCGTGTTCGCCGGGCGCTGGCTGTGGTCGGTCAATCGCCGCAACCTGGCCGAGTTCCGCCGCAGCGACTACTTCGGCAATCCCGCACAACCACTGGCCGATGCGGTGCGCGACCGTGCCGCGTCCACCCTGGGCTATCGGCCTACCGGCCCGGTACGCCTGCTCACCCATCTTCGCTTCGCCGGGCACGTATTCAACCCGGTCAGCTTCTACTACTGCTACCAGTCCGATGGCAGCACCCTGGACTGCATCGTCGCCGAGATCACCAATACGCCCTGGAAGGAACGGCACGCCTATGTGCTGCCAGTCGCCACGGCCACCCACGAAGGCGCCTCGCTGCGCTGGCGGTTCGACAAGCGCTTCCATGTCTCACCGTTCATGCCGATGGATTGCCACTACGACTGGCGGTTCAACTGCCCGGATGATGATCTGCGCGTGCACATGCAGGTCTGGCGCCAAGGCGTTCGCCAGTTTGATGCCACCCAGACAATGCAGCGGCACGCGCTGGATGGCCGCGGGCTGGCCCGGGTCCTGGCCTGCTATCCCTTGATGACCCTGCAGGTGATGGCCGCCATCCACTGGCACGCGCTGCGGCTGTGGCTGAAGCGCAACCCCGTGCATGACCACCCTGCCCTTGCCGAGAAACCGCGATGAACTCGATGACTCCCCTGGTCGCCCTGCCGCGTCCCGGCGCCTTGGATGCCTTCCTGCGCCGCCGCCTGCTGGAACAGCTTGCCCCCATGCGCGACGGCCGCCTGTGCGTGCGTGATGCACTCGGCGACGTCTGGCTGGGCGAAGCCCATGGCGAACTGCAGGTGACCGTCACCATCGATGACCCGGCGTTCTACCGCAAGGTTGCAGCGCAAGGTAGCGTGGGCGCAGGTGAAAGCTACATCCAGGGCGAATGGCACTGCGATGACCTGGTGGCGCTGATCCGGCTGCTGGTGCGCAATCGCGACCTGCTCGACGGCATGGAGCGCGGCCCGGCCCGCGTGGGTGGCTGGCTGCTGCGCGGCTGGAACCGCCTGCGCCGCAACAGCCGTGAAGGCAGCCGCCGCAACATTGCCGCGCACTACGACCTCGGCAACGACTTCTTTGCCCTGTTCCTGTCGCCGGACCTGATGTATTCCTCCGCCCTGTTCGACACAGAAGACGAGTCGCTGGAATCCGCCTCCCGGCGCAAGCTGGACCGCATCTGCCAGCAGCTCCAGCTCAAGCCGGGCGATCGCGTGGTGGAGATCGGCACCGGCTGGGGTGGTTTTGCGCTGCACGCCGCGCAGCACTACGGCTGCCACGTCACCACGACCACCATCTCCGCCGAGCAGCACGCGCTGGCTGCCCAGCGCGTGCAGGCAGCGGGCCAGCAGGACCAGGTCACCCTGCTGATGCAGGACTACCGCGACCTGCAGGGCCAGTTCGACAAGCTGGTGTCGATCGAGATGATCGAAGCCATCGGCGCGGAATACCTGGACACCTACATGGGCACGCTGCAGCGCCTGCTCAAGCCTGATGGCGTTGCCCTGCTGCAGGCCATCACCATCGAGGACCATCGCTACGAGCAGGCCCGGCGCAGCGTCGACTACATCAAACGCTATGTGTTCCCCGGCAGCTTCATTCCGTCGATCAACGCGATCATGGCCGCCAAAACGCGGTCCAGCGACCTGCAGCTGATCGCCCAGCAGGACTTCGGCCACTCCTACGCGCTGACCCTGCGCGCCTGGCGCCAGCGCTTCCTCGACCGGTTGCCCGACGTGCAGGCGCAAGGCTTCGATACGCGCTTCTGCCGCCTGTGGGAGTTCTACCTGGCCTACTGCGAGGGCGGCTTCCTGGAGCGCTCGATCGGGGTCTCCCATCTGCTGATGGCGCGCCCGGGGCATCGCCCGGGCGCCTCATCGGGCCAAGGCAGCTGAGATGCGCAGATTCTGGCCCAATCTGCTTGGCAACCAGCTGGTCTGGGTGTGCGCCGTGGCCGGCGCCGGGCGCGGCTGGCAGTGGCCGGCGTTGCTGGCAGCCTCTCTCTACATCGGCAGCCAGCTGCTGACGTCGCCGCAACCACGGCTGGATCTTCGGTTGATGGTGTTGGCACTGGCCTGCGCATGGCTGGTCGACGCCAGTGCTGCCGCCAGCGGCACCGTGCGCTATGCCGCCGCCCCGCTGGGCTGGGTGCCGCCTCCCTGGATCATGGCGCTGTGGGCCGCGTTCGCGATGACGCTGACCACCTCGATGCGCTTCCTGCTGCGCCACCCTGCCTTGCCGGCCCTGTTCGGCCTGCTGTTGGCACCGCTGGCCTACCTCTCCGCAGCGCGCGGTTTCGATGCGGTCCGCTTCGCCGCACCCACGTGGCAGGGCCTGCTGGTGCTGGGCGCGGGCTGGTGCATTGCGCTTTCGCTGCTGTGCGTCACCGCTCGTCGCGGCTCTCGCACCACCCCGCCCTCCCTGGCCGGAGCATCGCCATGATCAATCTGCTGTGGGTACTTCTGTATGCCGTGCTGGTGATGAGCTGGGGCTGGGCCTGGCAACGCCGCCGCCAGAACATCGGCGTCGTGGACGTGCTCTGGGCCAAGGGCGTGGGTGCCTCTGCCCTGCTGCTGGCGCTGCTCGGCGATGGCGCGATGTTGCCCCGGATTGCGTTGGGCCTGCTCGGCGGCCTGTGGGGCAGCCGGTTGGCGCTGCACCTGTGGCGCCGGGTCCGTAGCGAACCCGAAGACGGGCGCTACCGCTATCTGCGCGAACACTGGCAGAGCCACCAGGGCAAGATCTTTGGCTTCTTCATGGCGCAGGCGCTGCTGGTCGTGCTGTTCGCCCTGCCCTTCGTTGCGGTGGCAGCCAATCCCCATGCTGGCCTGACACCGTGGACAGTCGCCGCAGCACTGGCCTGGCTGCTGAGCGTCGGCGGCGAGAGCCTGGCCGACCGCCAACTCGCACGTTTCCGCGCCGACCCGGCGAACAAGGGCCGCACTTGCCGCGAAGGGCTCTGGCGTTATTCACGCCACCCCAACTACTTCTTCGAGTGGCTGCACTGGTTCACCTATGTGCTGCTTGCCGTCGGCTCCCCCCTGTGGTGGCTGGCGTGGGCCGGGCCGCTGCTGATGTATCTGTTCCTGCGCTATCTCAGCGGTATCCCCTTCACCGAGAAGCAGGCGTTGCGCAGCCGCGGCGACGACTACCGTGCCTACCAGCGCAGCACGCCTACGTTCTTTCCCTGGTTCCCCCGTTCTTCCAAGGAGCATTCCGCATGAGCGCGATCCCGTCACTGAATCCGGCCGAAGGTGCGGAAACCGGGCTGATCGCCTGGGCCGAACGCGGGCTGGTTCCCGATGCGGCGCTGCGTGCCGGCATCCGGCGCCTGTGCGCGCAACGCCTGCATGAGGAATCGGCGGGAGGTATCGAGGCACAGTCCGCGCGCTTCAGCCGTCGCATCGCAGAACTGACCGACAGTCCGCTCGCATTGCATACCGACGCGGCCAACCGCCAGCACTACGAAGTTCCCGCGGCATTCTTCCAGGCCTGCCTGGGCAAGCGGCTGAAGTACAGCAGTTGCTATTACCCCACCGGGCGCGAAACGCTGGACCAGGCCGAGGAGGCGATGCTGGAACTCTATGGCCAGCGTGCCGGACTTGCCGACGGCCAGCAGATTCTCGAACTGGGCTGTGGCTGGGGTTCGCTGACCCTGTGGATGGCCGAACGCTATCGGCAGGCCAACATCACTGCGGTGTCCAACTCGCACAGCCAGCGCCAGCACATCATGGCGCAATGCCAGGCCAGGGGCCTGCACAACGTCGAGGTACTGACCCGCGACGTCAACCAGCTTGAGCTGCCCACGGCACGCTTCGATCGCTGTGTCTCGGTGGAAATGTTCGAGCATTTGCGCAACTACCAGCGACTGCTGGCGCACATCGCGCAGTGGCTGAAGCCCGACGGTGCGCTGTTCGTGCACATCTTCGCCCATCGCACGTTGATGTACCCGTTCGAGACCGAGGGTGGCGACAACTGGATGGGGCGCCACTTCTTCACCGGCGGCCTGATGCCGGCCGCTGACACCCTGCTGCATTTCCAGCGCGACCTGCGACTCGATCAGCGCTGGCTGCTGGACGGCACCCACTACCAGCGCACCGCCGACCATTGGCTGGCCAACCAGGATGCGGCCCGCGAGGCGGTGATGCCGGTTCTGGTCGCAACCTACGGCCAGGCGGCGGCGAAGATCTGGTGGCAGCGCTGGCGCATGTTCTGGATGGCCTGCGCCGAGCTGTTCGGCTACGACGATGGCCAGCAGTGGCTGGTTGCCCACTATCTGTTCCGTCCCCGTTGAGGTGTGACATGCGCATGCGCTCCCTGCTTCCGCTGCTGGCCTTGAGCCTGTTCGGTTCCGGCTGCAGTTCCAGCGATACCCGTCCTCTGCCCCGCCCGCCCTCGGTGGACGTGCCGCGCTTCATGGGCGACTGGTATGTGATCGCCCACATACCCTCATGGCCGGAGCGCGAGGCCTTCGACGCGGTTGAGAGCTATGCGCTGCGGCCAGACGGGCGCATCCAGACGACCTTCACCTATCGCAAGGGCAGTTTCGACGCCCCGCAGAAATCGATGCACCCGGTTGGCCGGGTGGAGAAGAACGGCAATGGCGCGATCTGGGGCATGCAGTTCGTCTGGCCGATCCAGGCTGAGTATGTGATTGCCTGGCTCGACGACGACTATGGCCAGACCATCGTCGCACGCAGCAAGCGCGACTATGTCTGGTACATGGCGCGTACCCCGCACGTGTCGGACAGCGACTACCAGCACGCCGTGGAGCGCATCGCGGCCATGGGCTACGACACCGGCAGGCTCAGGCGCGTACCTCAGTCGGTGCGATAGATCGCCAACCGCCCACCACTCGGCTCGCGGGTGACCAGGCACTTCGGAGTGACGCGTCACATTAATACCCCCCTCGCAGGGTGCCGGCAGCCCTGCAACCCAGGCCACCTGTACCCAGCGAGAGCGCGCCAGGACACTGCGTCCACACGGCTTTCAACCTGACGATACGTCCAGCCCATGGATCAGCTCTTATCGATGGAGCTCATACATCGATCTTTAGGAATAGTCGTAAAAACGCAACAAATTCGATGTTCGACGCGACAGCGGCGCCAGAATGGCGGCCACGCCCACGGGCGCTGACCACCTCCCGCGCATGAATGGATTTCCTGCACCGCGCCGGCTTCGCCTGGCGCTCCTGGACGATCATGAAGTCGTCCGTCGCGGCACCGCCCTGCACCTGTCAGGCGATCTCCGGTTCGACATCGTCGCCAGCCATGGTTGCAGCGGCGCGCTGATCGACAGCCTGCACCGCTTGCCCGTGGATGTGGCCATCATCGATCTCACGCTCGCCCGTGGCGACCTGGGCGGCATCGAGCTGGTTACGCTGCTCTGTCGCGAATTCCCGCGCACACCAATGCTGGCCTTCGCCACGCTCTCTCCCACCACGAATCTCAACAGCCTGATCGATGCCGGACTCGGTGGGTTCGTCAGCAAGGCCGAACCCCTTGCGGCATTGTCCGACGCCATCGTGCGCGTCTTCCAGGGCCTGATCCGGATTCCGCCGGACGTCAGGCTGGCCGGTGATCGCGGCGAGCTCAGCCGCAACGAGCGGGAGGTACTGGAGCTGCTGCTGGAAGGCCTGACCGTATCGGAGATCGCGCTGCGCCGGCACCGCAGCATCAAGACCGTCAGCACACAGAAGGTCGCGGTGCTGCGCAAGCTGGGATTGCGCAGCGATGTGGAGATCTATGCGCTGCGTGAACGGCTGGAGTCTCCGTGAGGCGCCATGCGCCATTGCGCCCGTGCCTGCTGATCCTCGGGTTGCTGGTGCTGCTTCTCCTTCCCGCTGCGTCGGCGGAAGATATCCGGTCACCACGCTGGCTGCCGGGCAGCAGCGTGCGGGTCTCCACCGCCCCGTCCCTACGCCCCGCGCCCGCGGCGATGGCCGATCCGTCATCACCGCCGACGCTCGCCCATGGCTACGCCAACCTGGTGGCGCGTCACGCCCAACTCAGCTTCCTGGAACAGCCCTACCCGACGACCGCCGCATCAATCCTCGCTGTGTGCCATCACGAGGCCGACCTGGTCATGGTGTTTGGCGGTGCGAGACACCAGAAGCCACCCTGCCCCGACCTTGCCGCGTCCAGCCGCTTCCGGGGTGGCGCCACTCTGCTGGCAGGGCGCGCCGGCGAATGGCTGCCACGGGAGATACGCGAGCTCGACGGCCGGGTCGTAGCCGTGGTTGAAGGCGGGCCCTACGCCGGCTGGCTGCGCGCGCATCACCCTCAGATCCGGCTGCAGCCCCTGTCTGATCGGTACGCAGCATTGGCGGCAGTGCAATCCGGCGTGGCCGACGTGGCGATTGGCCTGGAATCCACGCTGCGCCCGCTGGTTCGACGCCATTTCAACGGCAGCCTGCGCCTGCAGCCATTCGACAGCGACTTCTCCACCGACCTCTACCTGCTCGTCCGCCAGGAAGACCAGCAGCTGCTTGAACGCATCGGACAGGCATTGCGGGAGATCACACTCGAGGAGCATGCGAGCCTGCTCCACCTGTGGGCAGGCCAGACCCTGCCAGCAGCGGCGGGAAACGCACTGGACTGGATGCAGGCCTCGCCCCCGCGCGGCTGGCTGTTGCTGGCCCCTCTGCTGGTCGCCCTGCTGCTGTGGCCCATGACCCGTCACCTGCGGGTACGGGGCGACCGCCGCAGCGCGCAGGCCATCGGGATGATCAGTCACGAGATGCGCAATTCTGCGCAGGCCGTACTGGCCTCGATCGAGCTGCTTGGACAATCGGCACTGCCGAAAGGCGAGCGCGATCTGCTCGCCGCTGCCAGCAGCGCCAGCCAATCCCTGCGCGGCCTGTTGAATCGCGCACTGGATTTTTCGCGTCTCGCCAGCGGCGCTTTCAGGCCGCATGCACAAGCCTGTGATGCGACCCAGCTTTGCCGGCAGGCACTGGAGGCCATTCGGCCACAGGCGCAACGGAAAGGGCTGCAACTGCATCTTGATGCCCCGGCCGAACCTTTGCCGATCATTCTGGTGGACATTGATGCGCTACGCCAGATTGCCAGCAATCTGCTGGCCAATGCGGTGAAGTTCAGTGATATCGGCGGCATCGAGCTGCGCCTGCGACTGCTTCCAGCAGCGCGGCCGCAGGAGCTGCTGATGGAGGTGATCGACAGCGGGATCGGGATCGCGCCCGCACAGGTAGCCGAACTGTTCCAGCCTTTCCATCAAGGCAGCGGTGGGCATCAGCGTGGCGGTAGTGGCCTCGGGCTTTCCATTGCACGCGAGCTGGCACGTGCGATGGGGGGCGATCTGACCGTGCACAGCGTCCTCGGTCGCGGCAGCCGCTTCATCCTGCGCCTGCCGGTGTGCACAGCTGACTCTGCCGAGAGTGTCCGGGACATGCCCGTGGAGGGCACGCCACTGGCCGGGCTGCAACTGCTGCTGGTGGAGGACCACGCACTCAATCGCCACGTCATTGCCGAACAGTTGCGGCGCTGGGGCGCCGAGGTATGTGCCCTGGAAGATGCGGCCAGCGCGCTGGCCGAACAGATACGCCACCCCCGCCCTGCCGCGTTGATCGACATCGGGCTGCGTGGCATCGATGGCTACGCATTGGCACGCGAACTGCGCGCCCGTAACGGGCATCCGCTCCGCCTGATCGCCTTGTCCGCCCGCACCGGGCGAGGTCACCACGCACGTTGCCGTCGCTCGGGTTTCGATGCGGTGCTGGCCAAGCCGTTGCGCGCCGCCGAACTGCTCGCTGCTCTGGGCATTCCGGCGCTGGGGAGCCTGGACGCGCTTGAGCCGGCGACTGAAATGGACGCGGCCTACAGCGCCGACATCTGCGATGAACTCAGCAGGATCGAGCGGATTATCGATCGTGCAGACGCATCGGCGCTCGGTCATCACGCGCACCGATTGCAGGGCGCACTACAGATGCTGGGTCAATGCGAGCACGCCGCCGTCGCGGCCGAGCTGGTCGATCTGGCGCAGGACGCCACGCCAGACTGGACCGACGCACGTCGCCTGCTGTGCGTACTGCAGGCCGGACAGGGCGCCCGCGTCGCGGGAACCCTGCCCAACCCCTTGATCACGCGGCCAGACGCTCGACCTGGCGACGGGTCAGGTCATTGAAGCGACCCAGCGACATCAGGTGCTGGTGGATCAGTGCCAGCCAGCCACTGCGGTGCCACTCGACCACGGTTGCTTCCGGCAGCGCCACGAACTTCTCGACGTCCACGACCAGGAAGCCGTTGAGGTTGAACTCCCGGCCATCCGGGATACGCACGGTGGCGTTGCGCTCCACCAGCAGGCCGTTGTCGACCAGGGCCTTGGAGAAAGCCTGGGTCTGTTCGTGTTCGCGGGTGTACTGGCCGCAGAATTCCAGGGCCTGCTGCACCATCTCGGTCGCCTTGCCGTCAACGAACAGCGGCTGGCCTTCCTCGCCCCCCTTGACCACGCGCGGGCTCTCTTCGTCGATGCCCAGCAGGAAATCATTCTCCGCACCGGTGTCGATGAAGATGAAGGGGTGGCGGCGCAGGTAGGCGGGAATGTAGGCCTCGTCTTCCCACAGGCCATCCTTGATGAACAGGTTCTGGTCGGACACGCCCACGGCAGCCATCGGAACCGCGCTCGGGCCGGCAAACAGGATCGGGAAGTGGTGCAGGGCCAGCGAGAACTCGCCCAGCACCAGCGGAATGGCATTGTTGCCGGCGGCAAACTCCAGCTTGCCCGGCAGGATGCGCAGATCGGCATGCACATCGGCCTGCAGCGGCACCGGGCGGGTATAGAACAGGGGGGCGCCGCTCGGCGCCGCTTCGGCGGTGGTGTCGCTGGTGGTGGTCATGTTGGGAACCGTTCGATCATGCGCGCCTGCCATCCCGGGCACGCCAGCGGGAACAACCTGAATCCCGCATTATCAACAAGCTCGATGACAACGGCCACCCCATCGGCGAACTATTTCAGCTGCAGGGGGTAGCGCTGCCAGAGCACGTGGACCAGGAAACCGGCCAGCTCGGTGTCGCGGGCACTGACCGCCGCACGGATCTTGTCCAGCAGCACCATGTCGCTGCAGGAACGCACGTCGGCATGATTGGCCTGCCCTGCCCTGCGCGCACGATAGCGCGCCGCCCGCTGCGCATCGCTCATCGCGTACCCGAACTTGGGCGGACGACCGCGCTTGCGCGGCAGGGTCAGCTCCAAGGTTCCGGGGTCTTTGTCATCACGCATGAGAGGGGTGCGGGCGGCGGCGAGCAACGGGGGGTGCGCAATTTATCGTGAGGCATCACTTTAATCCAGCTTTTTCTACAGATTTGGTGCGATGCAGCGCCAATGTTGCCGTGTCGGTGCGGATCCATCCACGCATGGCGTGGATCTACTGCAGAGCTCGCGACCCGGTCACCCGGTAGATCCACGCCATGCGTGGATACGGAAACCCGAACAAAAAAAGGGAGCCCGCGAACGGGCTCCCTCACCTTGCCTATGCCGCGCGTACTGGCTCATAGCCGTGCAGGTGCGCCTCACTGCTGGCCCGCCCCTGGCTGAGCGAACGCAGCGAGGTGGTGTAACCCACCAACTGCGCCAGTGGCGCGAAACCACTGACCTCGGCACGACCGTCCTGGTCCTCGATGCGGGCGATGCGGCCATGGCGCCGGTTGAGGTCGCCGACCACATCACCCACCGACGCCGACGGCGAATGCACCGTCACCGCCATCACCGGCTCCAGCAGCTGCGTGCCACCCTCGGCCAGCGCCGCCTTGATCGCCTCGGCGCCTGCGCGATGGAATGCCATCTCCGAAGAGTCCTTGGCATGGGTCTGACCATCGACAAGACTGACCTCGATGCCGACCACCGGATGTCCCTGCGGACCTTCCGACAGCGCAGCACGCACGCCCTTTTCCACCGCCGCGATGAAGCTGCGCGGCACCACGCCACCGACGATGCGGTCGTTGAACACGACAAGGTCGTCGTCGCGCGGTGTCACATCCAGCACCACGTGCGCGAACTGGCCCTGGCCACCGGTCTGCTTGACCAGCCGCCCGACGACACCGGTCATCGGGCGCATCGGCGTCTCCTGGTAGGCCACGCGTGGCGCACCTACGGCCACGTCGACCTTCCATTCGCTGCGCAGGCGCTCGACCATCACCTCCAAGTGCAGCTCGCCCATGCCCCAGACCAGGGTTTCACCCGTTTCCCGGTCCGTTTCCACACGGAACGAGGGGTCTTCCTGGGCCAGGCTGGCCAGTCCCTGCGCCATCCGGATCAGGTCCGCCGCACGCGCCGGCTCCAGCCGCCAGGCCAGCACCGGCGCCTGGGCCTGGATGTTCTCCAGCCGCAGCGGTTGCGCACGGCTGCTCAGCGTCTCGCCACTGACCGCATCCTTCCAGCCCAGTACCGCGACGATGTCACCGGCCACGGCCTGCTCGATGTCATGGGTCTGGTCGGCCTGCACCCGCACCAGGCGACTGACACGCCGCCCCTGCGGATGCTGCGAACTGGCCACCGCGTCGCCCACCTTCAAGGTGCCCGAGTACAGCCGCACGAAGCTCAGCGCGCCGTGCTGCTGGTGGGTGATCTTGAACAGCAGGCCCGCCAGTGGACCGTCCGGATCCGGCGGCAGCATCACCTCGCCCTCATCGCTTTCGGCGCTGACAGCAGGGCGATCCAGCGGCGACGGCAGGTAATCGACCACGGCATCCAGCAGCGTCTCGATGCCCTTGTCCTTGAACGCAGCACCGGCCAGCACAGGCACGCCGGCACCTGCCAGCGTCGCCCGCCGGATCGCCGCGCGCAGCATATCGGCACCAATCACGCGACCTTCCAGCCAGGCATCGGCCAGTTCTTCGTCATGATCGGCCACAGCTTCGACCAGCGCATCGCGCTGGGCCTGCCATTGGGCGCGCGCCGCTTCGTCCCACGGGGTCACCGTGGTTGCGCCGCCCTCCTGCCACTGCAGCACGCGCTCATCGACCAGATCGACCCAGCCATTGAAGCCGCTTTCGCTGCCCAACGGCACGCCCAGCGCCCACGGCCGCGCGCGCAGCTTGTCCTGCAGCTGCTCCAGCACGCGCTCAAACGCAGCGCCTACGCGGTCCATCTTGTTGACGAAAGCGATCAGCGGCACGCGATGGCGACGCGCCTGGCGCCACACCGTCTCGGACTGCGGCTGCACGCCGTCCACGGCCGAGAAGACGGCCACGGCACCGTCGAGCACGCGCAGTGAACGTTCGACTTCGATGGCGAAATCGATGTGGCCGGGGGTATCGATCAGGGTCAATCGATGCGCCGGCAGGTCGCGCGGTGCCCACTGCGCCTGCACGGCAGCCGCGCCAATGGTGATGCCACGTTCGCGCTCGATCGCCGAGAAGTCGGTGGTCGCATTGCCGTCGTGCACTTCGCCGACGCGATGGATTTCGCCGCTTTTCCACAGCAGGCGTTCGGTCAGCGTGGTCTTGCCGGCATCGATGTGGGCAATGATGCCAAGGTTGCGACGGCGGGAAAGGACTTGGGTGTTCATGAGAAAGGTTCCTGCAAAGCCAACTTCGGGGGCCGCGCACCCCGGTTGGCGACAGGGTGCGCGGCTAGCGTTCGGTCTCGGCGATCTGGTGCATGGCACGTTCTCCTTGCGGTACATCGGGTTACGGGAAATGGAACTGCGGAAACGAAAAGAGCGCCCCGAAGGGCGCTCTGTCGAAGGTCCAGCGATGGCCGTCTCAACGGCCTCGTGGGGCTCCAGGCAGACACGCCCGTTCCGCGCTTGCGCGGGTCAGGGTGAAAAACTTCAGGAGCGGCATCCGGTTCATGGGGCGCATTCTAGACCTGCCAATCTGGCGCGCAAGTGAATATTGAGCACACAAATGGAACGATGAGGCCGGCAACGATAGGGGTCAGATCCCTTTGCCCCTGGCAAAGGGATCTGACCCCTGGCGGCCCTTACTTGCAGCCGTGCAGCTTGCGCGCCTCGGCCACTGTCGCAGCCTGGTCATCGCCCATCGAGATCCAGCCCTTCAGCGACATCGCCGGATCTACATGCGGCTGGCGCGCGCCACCGCGGACCACCACTTCGGTCCAGCTGCCCACCGGCGCCAGCTCGGACAGGCGTGCCGCCTGATCGTCCTCGGTGCTGAACATGTCATCTGGACCCGCCTGCGGCGTGGTATTCACGGTGTCCGTCTTACGGGTCCGGACCCGAAGTGCGCCGTCCGGGAGCCGCTGACTGATCACGTCGTAGCGCTCGATACCGTATGCCCAGCTGTTCTCGCCAACACTGCGGGTCTCGCTACCGTCATCGGCCACGGTTACCACCTCGCCTGCCGGCCCGACAACGCCCGCGACGGCCCCCAGGCCGGACATCAGCGCCTGATAGACGATCATCTGCCGCTGCTCGGTAGTCAATGCTCCGGCCTTGAGCTTGGCGGCAGGAATCTTCAGGTACGCCGCTTCACTGCACAGCACCAGCACCTGCTGGTCGTCCCAGCTCACCGACATTTCCTCGTTGGCAAAGTACTGCGTCTTCATCGACGTCACTGCGGCACCGTCGCCACTGGAATGCCGGGTTTCGATCAGCGAGGCATTCTCGGCCGCGTTGGTCAGCGAAACCTGGGAGGTCGAAGCTGCATGGGCTGCGCAAACGGAAGCAATCATCGCGGCAAGCAGCACGCTGCGGGTAACGGTGCGGAACATGGCATCAGTCCATTGAAGAAAACGAAGCCTCCATGATACCCGGAGCAACCTGGCGGACGTTCGCTCAGGTCACCACCACCAGCGGCACCCCACGACGCGGATGCTCCAGCACCACTACATCCTGCTGGTACACGCGCTGCAGGTTGTCCTCGGTCAACACCTGCAATGGCGTTCCGTCGGCCGCCACGCCACCCTGCTCCAGCAGCACGATACGGTCGGCATAGCCGGCCGCCAGATTCAGGTCATGCAGTACCACGATCACGCACGCACCGGCTTGTGCACAGGCACGCACACTGCGCAGCGTGCGCTCCTGATGGCGCAGATCCAGCGCAGCAGTAGGCTCATCCAGCAGCAGCAATGGCGTGTCCTGTGCCAGCACGCGCGCGAACGTGGTCCGGGCGGACTCACCGCCGGACAGCTGCTGCACCTCGCGCAGGCGCAGGGCCTGCAATTCGACGGCATCGATGGCAGCTTCCACCTGCGCGTCGTCCACACGCGGATCCGGCGGATGCGGCAATCGCCCCATCGCCACCACCTCTTCGACGCTGAAGGCAAAACGCACGCCGTGCTCCTGCGGCATCACCGCGCGCTCGCGCGCCAGCGGCCCCGCCTTGTAACTGGCCAGCGGCCTGCCCAACAGGCTCACCTCGCCCGCATCGGCGCGCAGGTCGCCGGCCGCGACCGCCAACAGCGTGGACTTGCCCGCACCGTTCGGGCCCACCAGCGCGGTCACCGTACCCGACTCGAACGCCAAGGAAATGCCGTGCAGGATCTCACGTTGCTGGCGGCGCACCACCACCTCGTGCAGCTTCAACAGCACACTCATGGCACCGCCTTGCGGCGCTGCTGCAGCACCAGCCAGAGGAAGAACGGCGCACCCAGCGCCGCCGAGAACAGGCCCAGCGGAATCTCCGCGGGCGGATCCAGCGTGCGCGCCGCGGTATCCGCCACTACGATCAGCACTGCACCCAGCAGGCCGGACAACGGCAGCAACCAGCGATGGCCGGGACCCACCAGCAGGCGCGCCACGTGCGGCACCACCAGGCCGACGAAGCTGATCGAGCCCGCAAACGCCACCGCCGCCCCGACCAGCAGCGCGCTGAACGCCACCAGTCGACGCCGCGTGCGGGTCACATCCAGCCCCAGATGCTGGGCCTGGCGCTCGCCCAGCGCCAGCATGTCCAGCGGCGTTGCCAATCGTTGCAACGCGAACACGCCAATCGCAAACAGCGGCACCACCGCCACCACATCGGCCCAGTTGGCACGTGCCAGCGAGCCCATCTGCCAGAACACCAGCGACTGCAGTTCGCTTTCGCTTGCGATATAGGTGAGAAAACCGATCAGCGCCGAACAGAACGCCGCCATCGCGATACCGACCAGCAGCAGCGTCGCATTGCCACTGCCCTTGCCCGGCCGCGCCAGCGCATAGGTCAGGCCGATGGCCAGGGCGCCACCGACGAAGGCGGCAACCGGCACCAGCCAACCGGCGGCACCGGCAGCGCCGAGAACAATGGCAGCCACTGCACCCAGCGCAGCACCCTGGCTGACACCGACGATGCCGGGGTCGGCCAACGGATTGCCGAACAGGCCCTGCAGGCTGGCACCGGCCATCGCCAACGACGCACCGACCATCGCGCCCAGCAGGGCACGCGGAATACGCAGCTGCCAGACCACCGCCAGATCGCGGCTGCTGACCGCCTGCGGATCAAGCAGGCCCAGCTTCACCGCCAGCGCCTGCATCACCTCCAGCGGTGGCAACCGCAGCGGGCCCACGGCGAACGACGCCAGCACCGCCCCCAGCAGGGCCAGCAAGGCCACCATCAACATCGCCCGCCCGCGACGGCGGCGCCGATCCGCCGGACTCATGCCTTCGGCAACGCTGCCAGGGCCTTGGCCAGCGCCAGCGCGCCCGCACCAGAACCCACGCTGGTGTACTTCAGCTGCACATCCGGCATCACCCAGACCCGGTTGGCCTGCCCGGCCGGGGTCTGCTTCAGCGTCGGGTACGCCTTCCACAGGCCATCGGCACCGCCGAACAGCTGCAGGTCGTGCTCGGTCACCAGGATCACTTCCGGTGCCGCCGCGACCACGCCCTCGTTGCTCAGCTGCGAGTAGTTCTTCACCCCGGCCTCGGTGCCGATGTTGATGCCGCCGGCCAGGGCGATCAGCTGCGCCGAGGCGCTGTCGGCACCCGCAACGGTGGGCGAGCCGCCAGCGCCGGTCGCCGATACGTGGATCAGTCGTGGCGCATGGCCCAGGCCCTTGCCAATCGCTGCAGCCTCGTCGAGCTGGCGCTGCACCTGCGTGGCCAGTGTTTGCCCCGCTTCGGCCAGCCCTAGTGCCGCAGCGACCTTGCGCACCTTGTCCGGCGCCGGCTGCAGGTCATCGATGACCACCGCCGGCTCGCCCACCTCGCGCAGCTTTTTCGCCAGCTCGGTGTGGCGGCGCAGGCTGTTGCCGAGGAACAGCGAGCCCTGCAGGCTCAGCACGCCTTCCACGCCCGTGGTGCGGTTGAACAGGAACTGGTGCGGGGCAGCCAGGCCGGCCTGGGTGGTGGTGTTGGTTGGCGCAGCGAATACCTGCTTGCCCAGTCCCAGCGCCTCGATCACCGCGATGACGTCGTCACCACCGGCAATGATCCGGCTGGTGTCGGACACTTCAATGTCAGCACCGTCATCGGAATGCACTTTGGCCGGCAGCACGGCCCTCTGTTCATGCACCGCTGGCATCTCGGCACCGGCCACGCGCTGCCAGCCTGCCGGCAACGCGGTTTCGGCAGCAGCTGTTGCGGCAGGCGGCTCGGCAGTCTTGTGGTCATCAGACGGCGTTGACGAGCCACTGCAGGCGGCCAGCGCCAGCGAAACAGCCAACGGAAGCGCACACGGGCGCAGACGGGACGCGATGTTCATGGACGTTCTCCTTGCTGGCAGGGCGACGCGCACGCCGCCCTGCCCTGTGACTTACTGCTTCGGGGTGATGCGGGTGATGCGATCACCCTTCGGATCTTCGGCGCCACGTGACTTGTTCACCGCGAACACGTTGCCCTTGCCGTCGGCACGCACATGGTTCGGAAGGGTGCCGCCATCGAGGTTGGCCACCACCTTGCCGTCGCCGTTCACCACCGTGACCGTACCGGCGCCACGATTGCTGACATAGGCCAGGCCGGAGGCATCATCGAAGGCGACGTTCAGCGCGCCGGCGCCGACCGGCACGTCATGCAGCACCTTGCCGGATGCCACATCGACGATCAGCAGGTTGTCGGTGCCCTGCGAGGCCACGTACAGGCGGTTGCGTGCTGCGTCGAAGGCCACGCCAGAGGCGCTGATCGAATTGCCCAGGTCGATGATCTTGTCGACCTTGCCGCTGGCCACATCGATCACCGCCGCTTCCGGCGTGCCGATGCTGACGGTGAACAGCTTGCCGCCCTTCTCGTCCAGCACCAGGCTCATCGGGGTGAACTTGCCATCATCCACGCCGGACTCCAGCGTCACCTGCGGCAGTTCCTTGAACGTCTTCGCATCGAACACCGACAGGTGGTCCTCACCCGTGGCCGAAGCGAACACCTTGCCGTGGGTGCCGTCGACCACCACGTCGCGCGCATGCGGCACGGTGTCGACGGGGAACTGGTGGACCAGCGAGAGGTCCTTCTGGCGGTACACCGCAATCGAGTTCTGCCGGGTATTGGTGACCCAGACATTGCCATTGGCGTCATCCACGCCCACACCGTAGACCGCATAGACCGCGCCGTTGGTGCTGCCCGGCACCTGCGCCGGGGTGATCGCCTTGATCACCTTCAGCGACTTCGGATCCAGCTTCAGCAACTGCGACTGGGTCACCGGCGGACGGCCCACCGCCGAGGTCACGAACACGGCATTGCTGGCGGCGCTGTAAGCGGACTGATACAGCCCCGGCACCAGCTTGTTGGACTGGGTGGCGAACTGCGCCTGGCCGGACAGCGGCAGTTGCGGCGACACGCGCAGCTTCAGCACCGTGGCCGCAGCCGGCTGGCTGGCGCGCACCACCACCGGGTGGGTGCCCGGCACCGCATCGGCCGGAATGCTCAGCTGGATCTTGAAGTTGCCGTCGGCATCGACCACCAGCGGCTGCGTGTTGAGCACGCTATCGCCACGCAGCAGGCTGACCTTCTGGCCCGGCACGAAGCCACGACCAACCACATCGGCAGTGCTGCCGGGGACCACGTTCTCACCGCGCGAGACGACCTCACCCTTGAAGGTGGCGTTGGCCGGCTGATCGAACACCGGCTGGGCGCTGGCGGTCACCGCCAGCAGCAGACCGGCGGCGAGAGAGGTAAGGCGGAAAGACGGATGGAACGACATGGCAGGCTCCTTGCACACGTAGGCCGCGCCACGTGGCGCGGGATTCATCGGTTGCCTGGGCCGCTGCACGCCGGCAGCCTCGCCTGGGTAGTGGGGTCGCACGGCATGGCGCGCGAAGGCATTCATTCGGCGGCGCTGTCCCCGCCATTGGGCGCGCCATCGCCGGCGCTGCGGTCGGACACGCCATACAGTTCATGCAGCGCAGCGTGGAACGATGCCGGCAGCATCGGGCCGTGGCCGAGGCCATCGAACTCGCGGTACTGCACGCTCAGGCCCGGCACCTTGCCCAGCCGCTCGGACAACTGCATCGCCGCATCCGGGGTGGCGCCACTGATCCGGCGCAGGTGCGCAACCACGCGCGGGTTGCTCATATCGCGCTTGCCGCGATCACCGACGCGCTCGGCGCCGCCCAGCATCAGCCAGAGCTTGGCCGGCTGGCCGTGCACGTTCTGCACGAACTGCTGCTCCGGATCACCCAGCGCCGCGCCCTGGCTCCACCACAGCGACGGACTGGCTGCCAGATAGGACTGGAACGCGGCAGGTCGCGTGTACAGCGCATTGAGCACGAACAACCCGCCCAGCGAATGGCCCCACAGCGCCTGCTGCCGCGTATCGATGCGTGCGCGACGCTCGACTTCCGGCTTGATGCGGCGCTCGATCACATCCAGGAAAGCCGCAGCGCCGCCGCCGACGGCCTGGGTCGTGCCGCTCTCGTCGTCGGCACGGTCGATCCACGCGGTGTAGTCGCGGGTACGCGCCCTGGAATCGATGCGCAGGTCGTTGTCGTAGCCGATCAGCACCAGTACCGGCGGTGCCTTACGCGCGGCCAGCTCGGCCAGCAGCGGCTGGTCCAGCACCATGGCCACGGCATTGCCATCAAGCGCGTACAGCACCGGGGATGGGGTCTTGTCGGCCCTGGCCGGAATCGCCAGGTTCACCCGCCAACGGCGCTGCTGGTCCGGGCTGTCCACCACGAAACGTTCAAAGCGATAGCTGGCCGCCGGCTCGTCCAGCACGGTGTGGCCGATCTTCTGCAGCGGATTGCGCTGCTGCGCATTGGCGTAAGGAGTGGCCAGGAGCAGACCCATCATCATGGCAGCCAGGCCGCGGGCCAATGGGCCACGGCGCGAAGGCAGGACGAAAAGCTTCATCAGTGGCGGCAGGAGCGGCCCAAGGCCGCCGGTTCTCAGGGGACCGCAGTCTACCTTAAACGCGAATGATTATCACATCGATCAAACGTCACGCTGTGTATCACGCGCGCGATGCGTTCATTTTCCCGGTTGCGCCGGAAACACCGGATCCACTATTTTGCCTGGCAGCGGGGCGCAGGAGCGCCCTTCCCTCGCAGGGCTGCGGATGGATGGGCAATCGAGCCGCCGGCCGTGCCCTGTCCTTTGCCAAACCCATCCACGCATGGCGTGGATCTACTGACCACCATCCACGGGAATGAATCCCGTGACTGCGAGAACACCTTGAAGCGCACCGCCTTGATCGCCCTTTCCCTCGGCCTGATTGCACCGCTGGCCGCCCATGCCGCACAGGATCTGCCAACGCTCTACCAGGCCTTTGAAGAGGCCGGCAATTCGTCTCTCGGCATGGACGAACTCAACCAGACGGTGACATTCACTGCCGTGGCCCTGGGTGTCTCCAGCAACCTGGCGGGCGAGCCGCTGATCGAGGCCGGCGACGACCAGGGCAATGTCCTGGCCCGGCTGACCAGCGACGACGAACAGCAGGCGGCCAAGCTGGGCGCACTGGAAGAAGGCGCGACTTTCACCGCAAGCTGCACGCTGCAGTTCAGCTCGGGAACGGAATACCTGTCCTTCGGCGACTGCAGCATCAAGTAAGAAGGAAGCCGGCGAAACGCCGGCTTCGTTTTCCCGCCCTGTAGAAGTCGAGCCATGCTCGACTCACGCAGTCTCACGGCCCCGCAGGCACCGGGCCGTAGACGTTCTCCTGCGGTGTGCCCGGCAGCAGCGCGAACACGAAGATCACCAGGCCACCGAACGGAACAAAGGCCAGCAGGTACATCCAGCCCGACTGGTTGCAGTCGTGCAGGCGGCGCACGGTGACGGCGATGACCGGCACGAACGTGGCCAGCCAGAACACGACGAACAGGATGATCGACGCGATGCCCAGCACGTCGGACTGCATCACCAGCCCGGCGATGAGCGGCACCATCAGCACGGCGGAGACGATCAACAGGAACAGCTGGAACATCCAGTACTCGCGACGGTTGGCACGACCCTCGAACTGGGCATAACGCTTCAACGGCAGAATCATTTCCTGCACGGCATCAATCCATTACCCCTGTAGAGCCGAGCCATGCTCGGCTGCTGTTCCAGGAGGTACCTGCAAGCCCGTGCAAGAGTGGAGTCGAGCATGGCTCGACGCTGCATAAGCCGGCTCAGCGGCCCTTCGCGGCCCTCGCCGCCTCACGTTCGGCGCGCAGCCGATCAAGCTTTTCCTTCAGCTTGATCTCCAGGCCCCGCGGCACCGGGTTGTAGTACACCCGTTCGCCCATCGCGTCCGGAAAACCGGTCTGGTCCAGCGCGATGCCTCCTTCGGCATCGTGGTCGTACTGGTACTCGGCGCCGTAGCCCAGTTCCTTCATCAGCTTGGTCGGCGCATTGCGCAGGTGCAGAGGCACTTCTTCGGTACCGCTCTGGCGCACGTCGGCCTTGGCCTGGTTGAACGCGGCGTAGCCCGCGTTCGACTTGGCGGTGCTGGCCAGGTACAGCACCAACTGGGCGAACGCGAGCTCGCCTTCCGGGCTGCCCAGCCGCTCGTAGATGTCCCAGGCTTCCAGCGCCATGCTCTGCGCGCGCGGATCGGCCAGGCCGATGTCCTCGATCGCCATGCGGGTCAGTCGACGTGCCAGGTAGGATGGATCGCAACCGCCATCGAGCATGCGGGTCAGCCAGTACAGCGCGGCATCCGGATTGGAACTGCGTACCGACTTGTGCAGCGCTGAGATCTGGTCGTAGAACTGCTCGCCGCCCTTGTCGAAGCGGCGGGTACGATCGGCCAGCACCTGGGTCAGGGTCTGCGGCGTGATGCGACCGCCCTCCCCACCCGCCAGTTCGGCGGCGATTTCAAGAAGGGTCAGTGCGCGGCGCACGTCACCATCAGCGGCAGTGGCGATTTCCAGCAGCAGCTCGGGCGCAACCTCGATACCCTCCTCGCCCAGGCCGCGTTCGCGGTCGCCCAGCGCGCGTTCCAGCGCCTCGACGATATCGGTTGGCGATACCGCTTCCAGCACATGTACGCGGCAACGCGACAGCAGCGCCGAGTTCAGCTCGAACGACGGATTCTCGGTGGTGGCACCGACGAACAGGATCGTGCCGCGCTCGATGTGCGGCAGGAAGGCATCCTGCTGCGCCTTGTTGAAGCGATGCACCTCGTCCACGAACAGCACGGTGCGCCGGCCCTCGGCGAACCGTTGCGCAGCCTCGGCCAGCACCTGGCGCACTTCCGGCAAGCCGGACAGCACGGCGGAGATGGCACGGAACTCGGCATCGGAGTACTCGGCCAGCAGCAGTGACAGCGTGGTCTTGCCGCAGCCCGGCGGGCCCCACAGGATCATCGAATGCACGCGCCCGGATTCGACCGCGCGACGCAGCGCGCTGTCCGGCGCCAGCAGGCGCTTCTGCCCGACCATTTCGTCGAGGGTGCGCGGGCGCATGCGCTCGGCCAGCGGGCGCAGATGTTCCCGATCAACGCTCAGCAGATCGGGGCCGGGGAAGGAAGTTGAACGATGTCTTGCCACCCGCTCATTGTACCGCGAGAGCGTACCAGCCAAGGTTGGCACCCACCAGGGCGACGGGCCCGTGCATTGGTAGCGCCGGGCCATGCCCGGCGGATCAGGCCGCAGGGATCGGTAGTGCCGGCCGCTGGCCGGCAGCCTAGCAAGGTGTCGGAAATGAGCCGAAGCTGCCGCGGCCAATTCATCGGTAAGCCACTGATTCACATGTGGCGTTCCTTCCCGGGGGTGGTGCACCTCATCAGTAGCGGAGAATTTGGAACTCAACCATTCAGGACCCACTCATGAGAGATCCCGAATCCAATCTCCTTGAGTTCATTGCTGGCTGCGCTGTCGACGAGGACATCTACTATCTGGCTGCCGCCCTTGGCCCCGGGCATGACTACTACGACCCGGATCCAGGCCCACCCACCCGCATGTTCGTCTTTGGCCGCACCCCCAAAGAGGAGTGGTTCTACCATGACCTGCAGGACTTCCAGGTCATGTCCACAGAGCTTGTCCCAGAGGAAGAAGGCGGTCGCCCCCGTCGGGTGCTTGCCCTGGATTTCCATGGGCAGCTGGAAGATTATTCCCGTGCTGGGGCAACGATCGAGTACGTCTCGGCTGAAGGCGCCGACTTCCCCGGAGGTCTTACCTGTTTGCGACTGCTGGGCGACGACCTTTTCTGCGGGGGCACAAGAGGACAGATCCATCATCGCGGCGAAGGCGGATGGCAGCAGCTGCCAACCCAATTCGCGACTGCCTTGTGCGAGGAGGACGACGACGAGTCGGAACTGGATGACTTCGACAGGTGGCTCGACTATTTCAGCCGCCTGCTCGAACTCGGCGATGTCCCCGCACTTCCTCAAGATCCGATGGAACGCGACGCAGAGCTCCGCAGGAGATTCGCCGATTGGCGCGCATACATGACCGATATCCGGGAGGATGGAGGATTCAACCAGTTACTTGCTGAGTTCCACGTGGGGAGCGTGAACGACCTCTGCGGAACGGGCTTTGCTGACCTCTACGCAATCGGCTCCCAAGGCCTTATTGCGCACTGGGATGGCTCGAGCTGGACCGCGCCCGAACAAGTCACTACTGCGGAGCTGTTTCATGCTTGCAGGACCCACCAGGGCCGACTCGTCTTTGTAGGCATGGACGGCACCATCGTTACGGGCGACATCTCCACTGGATTCGAGTGCTTGCACCACGACGTCAGCGAAGGCATCAACTTCAACTCTGTGTGCCAGTACAAGCAACAGGTTTACATCGGCTCGGAGAATGGCGGCCTCTACGTCTACAGTCTAGAAACCGGCGTAGTTGAACCCTTGCTGGAAGGCATCCCCGAAGAACTGAGAGATGCAACGATTGTTGATATCAGTTCCGTCGGTAGCGTGCTGTGGGTGCTGACGCCCTGGGACCTGATTCGATTTGATGGCACCGCGTGGCGGGTGATCGTTCATCCGGACAACGGATGAGCCGGCCGCTGGCCGGCAGATCCCAAGCGTGCCAACCAACGGTTGACACCCACCGGAGCAGGTAGCGCCGGGTCATGCCCGGCATCCTCGGTCAATTACCGATGACGTCCGTGCCCTTCGGCGGGGTGAAGCTGAAGGTGCCGGCAGCAAAGCCTGGATTGCGCTTCCAGCCACTGAAGCTGATCACGGTGCGCTGTCCGACCGCGTCGGTGATCTCCATCTTGGCCAGGCCCTGTGCATTGAAGCCCAGCGCGGCGTACTGGAAGCTGGCTTCGGTCTCGCGCTTCGGCGACAGCGACAGCCACTGCAGGCCATCACGCTGCGCAGCCTCTTCACTGACGTCGTACTGCTGTTCCAGCAGCGCCGGGTTGATCAGCGCAGTCAGCGGGCTGTTCTGCTCTTCCTTGCCCTGCTCGCGCACGGTGACCTGCTCCAGGTCCGGCTCGTACATCCAGACCTTCCTGCCGTCAGCCACGATCAGCTGATCGTGCGGGCGCACGTATTCCCAGCGGAACAGGCGCGGCGCCGACAGGGCCACGCGGCCACTGGTCGATTCCTTCACCTTGCCGCGGCTGTCGAACACCTGCTGGCTGAACTGGCCATCCAGGCCCTTCAGGCCACTGGTGAAAGTCTTCAGGTCATCGCGGGCACCGGCCCAGGCACTGCCGGCAGCGGCACAGGCGACGGCCAGGGTAGTCGTGGCAAGGAAACGGCGGAAGCGGAAGTTCATGCGGAAATCCTGTGGGCGCGGGCGCCAGGAAAGGTGGTTGCCAGTGTGCCCGGGGGAAGATGAATGGGCGATCAGGGCGACATTATGCCGCCCTGATCGTCCATCGGCGATTCAGCCGCCAGATGCCGGCAGCTTGCCGTACAGCACCTGGCCGCGGAAGCCGCGACGCACTTCGCGGTACAGCGCGCGGAACGCCGGATAGTCCTGCGGCTGGCACAGCGCCTCGGGGCCACGCACCGCGTTCTGCTGCAAGCGGTGGTGCACGATCACCTCCTGGCCCTCGCGGCTCCAGTCCACCCGGTATTCGCCAGCGGCATTGGTAAAGCGCTGGCTGGCCGGAATGGCGATGATCGGCGCATTGGCCGGGAACTGCAGGCGATAGGTTTCCTCGCGCAGGCTGGCATTGCAGTAGAACGGCGTCTCGTTGGCCGGCGCCGAGGCGGTGGCGTACAAGCCACGCACCGACTCGCCACCCGGCGGGTCCGGCACGGCCATGCCACCGGCCACGCTGAAGTCGGCGTAGTCCTCGGCCTGGAAGGCCATGCGGTAGCCGAACGGCCGGGTCAGGTCGACCGGTACGCCCTGGATCTGCAGCTGCCCTCGCCCATCGAAACCTGAGGCGGCCATGATCTGCTCCTCAGCGCGCGCACGGTTCTGCGCGTTGAGCTGTGAGAACTGCGCGCGCATGCCGATCTCGGCGTTCTCGCCCAGCTTCGGAATCGTTTCGCCGCGCAGGTTGCCGTTGGCATCAAACGTAAAACGCACTTCCATCGACGTCGCATTGCGCTCCGGCGTATTGGCCGGGGTACGCGCCAGCGTAGCGTCGCGGGTACGCATCACCGGCGCACCCAGGTCACCTTCCGGCAGCTGCCCGAAGCGTGCCCACGCGGTGGTCGAATCCAGGTAAAGATCAAACTCGGGGATATAGGTGATGGCGTGGTTGAAGCGGCCCAGCACCGGAATCTTCGGCAGCGTCGGGCCGCCCCCCGCACCGATCAGCACCGGCGAGCTGGCGATACCCTTGGCCGCCAGCAGCGCCTCGAGGATCGTCACGTGGTCCTTGCAGTCACCATAGTGATTGTCGAGGATGCTCTGCGCGCTGTTCGGCTCCAGGCCGCCGTTGCCCAGGTACACCGCCACATAGCGGATGTTCTGCGCGACCCAGCGATACAGCGCATCAGCCTGTTCGCGGCGGTCGCTGATGCCGGCGGTGATCTCATCAGCGAGCGCCTGCAGCGCCGGGGTCACCTGGGCCGCCGGGCCCGCCTTGAGCTGGTAGGCGCGCCCCATCTGCGACCAGTCACGATACGTGCTGGCCATGATGTTCGGGCCGAACTCCCAGCCCGCCGCCGACCAGTTCTGCGCCGGCATCGCCTCGCGGCGCTGGTAGCGCCAGCGCCATTGCGCCTGGCCATTCTTCACTGTCGGCCGGTCACTGCCCTGCACGCCGCGGCTGTCCACGAACATCGGCAGGTGGGCCGGCGCACTCAGGGTGACCTCGGCGTCCTCGTACTCGGTGAAGACGTTGAAGGTCTCCCACAGGCCGAAATAGCCCGGGAAGTACGGCGTAGCCTGGGTGCGACGCACCTGGTAGTACAGGCGCGTGCCCGGGGCCAGGTTCGGGAACACGATCACCCGCACCTTGCGGTCGGCATACATCGCCGCCGAGGCGCTGGAGTAGCTTTCCTGGGTGTAGATGCGGTCGGCCGGCACGTCGCGGCGCTGGCCGTCGGCGGTGATGGTGTAGGCGCCAAGCACCTCCAGCGTTTCCATCTTCTCGCTGTAGCTCAGCCGCACCTGGCTGAACTGCTCGACCGAGGCCTTGGTCTTGAGCAGGACCTCGTAGGTTTCGGTCTGCACATTGCCCGCATCCGGCCGGACCTGGTAGTCGGCGCGGTAACGGACAATGCTGAAATTATTGCTGGCTTCGGTATCGCCGCTGGTGGAAGGCGGCGCCGTGGCGGGCGCGGAGGTGGCGGTTTCTGCCAGTGCCGGGCCGGCAGCCATAAGGGCAGCCAGCGCCAGCGCCAGCGCGCTTGGTACGGGGTGAAGCATGCGTCGGTTCCTTGGACGTCGTGGGGGATACGTCGGGTCTTACTTCGGCGGCGGCGGTGCCAGCACCGTGCGGTCGCCGTTGTGCTCGGGCGGGCTGACCACGCCGGCCGCTTCCATGGCCTCGATCAGTCGCGCTGCACGGTTGTAGCCGATCTTCAGCCGGCGCTGCACGCCGGAAATCGAGGCACGGCGGGTCTCGGTGACCACCCGCAGCGCTTCGTCATACAGCGGGTCGGACTCGTCGCCGGCCGCACTGGTCTCGGGCAGGCCAGTGGCGCCGACGACCACGCCGTCGCCCATCGTCTGCACTTCGTCCAGCACGCCGTCGACATAGTCGGCCGGGCCCATCGCCTTGAGGTGCTCGACCACGCGATGTACTTCGTCGTCGGACACGAACGCACCATGCACGCGCTCGGGCAGCGCGGTGCCCGGCGGCAGGTACAGCATGTCGCCGTGGCCCAGCAGGGTCTCCGCGCCAGACTGGTCGAGAATGGTGCGCGAGTCGATCTTGGAGCTGACCTGGAAGGCGATGCGGGTCGGGATGTTGGCCTTGATCAGGCCGGTGATCACATCCACCGACGGGCGCTGCGTGGCCAGGATCAGGTGGATGCCAGCCGCACGCGCCTTCTGTGCCAGGCGCGCGATCAGCTCTTCCACCTTCTTGCCGACGATCATCATCATGTCGGCGAATTCGTCGATGAAGATGACGATGAACGGCAGGGTTTCCAGCGGACGCGGCGCCTCGCCCAGCTCCGGGTTCGGCTTGAACAGCGGATCCATCAGCGGCTGGCCGGCGTCCTGGGCTTCCTTCACCTTCTTGTTGAAGCCAGCCAGGTTGCGCACACCCACCGCGCTCATCAGCTTGTAGCGGCGCTCCATCTCGGCCACGCACCAGCGCAGGCCGTTGGCGGCCTCCTTCATGTCGGTAACCACCGGCGCCAGCAGGTGCGGAATGCCCTGGTAGACGCTCAGCTCGAGCATCTTCGGGTCGATCATCAGCATCCGCAGGTCTTTCGGCGACGCCTTGAACAGCAGGCTCAACACCATCGCGTTGACCGCCACCGACTTGCCCGAACCGGTCGTACCGGCCACCAGCAGGTGCGGCATGCGCGCCAGGTCGGCCACGGTCGGGCGGCCGGCGATGTCCTTGCCCAGCGCCAGGGTCAGCACGCTGGCCGATTTGTCATATTCCTTCGAGCGCAGCAGCTCGGACAGAAAGATCATCTCGCGGGTGACGTTGGGAATTTCCAGGCCGATCACCGACTTGCCCGGAATGACGTCGACCACGCGCACCGACTTCACCGACAGGCCGCGCGCGATGTCCTTGTCCAGCGAACTGATCTGGCTGACCTTGATGCCCGGTGCCGGCTCGATCTCGAAGCGGGTGATGACCGGGCCAGGGTTGGCGCCGACCACCTGCGCATCGATGCGGAAGTCCTTCAGCTTGAACTCGATCTGCCGCGACAGGGTCTCCAGTGTCTCTTCGTCGTAGCCCTTCGGCTGCGGCTTGGGATCATCCAGCAGCGCCAGTGGCGGCAGGTCGGAACCATCGCCGTTGACGCCACGGAACATCGGAATCTGGGTATCGCGCTTGGCGCGATCACTCTTCTCGATCACCGGCTCAGGGCGCGGTTCGATCTTTACCGGCTCGCGCTTGGCGCGCACCTCGGCGTCGGCCTTGCGCACTTCCTGGCGCTCCTCGCGCATCACCCGGGTCTGCTTCCACTCGCTGACTTCTTCCTTCTTGCGCTCCAGCAGCGGTGCCAGCGACATCACGCCACGGCCGATCTTCTCCATCACCGTGAACCAGGACAGCCCGGTGGCCAGGGTGATCGAGGCCAGCAGCAATACCAGCACGAACAGGTTCGCCCCCAGCGCACCGAAGCCCACCGTGAGCGAATTGCCCACCAGCTTGCCGAGAATGCCGCCGGCACTGGCGACATCGCCACTGAACAGGCGCACGTGCAGGAAGCCGGTGCCGGCGATCAGGAAACCGACCAGACCGACCAGGCGCAGCGCCGGGTCCAGATCGTTCTCGCCCTTGCTCTCGCGCTTGAGGCCGAACATGGCGATCCACGCCAGTGCGCCGAGCACCACCGGCAACAGGAAAGCGATGTAGCCGAACAGCTGCAGCAGCACGTCGGCAATCCAGGCCCCGGCGCGGCCGCCGAGGTTATGCACCGGCGCGACCACGCTGCCGGTATGCGACCAGCCAGGATCCGTGGCTGAATAGGTGAACAGACTGGCTGCCAGGTACAGCAGGGCCGGCGCGATGGCGATCAGGCCCAGATCGCGCCAGAGGCGCTGGCGGCGTGGATTGTCGGTCGTCGCCGCCGCGGCCGTGCGACGTGACGCCTTGCTGTCGTCCGACTTGGAGCGTTCAGGGACCTGCTTCGCCACCTTAGACCATACCTTTGGAATGCGCTGTTAGTGATTGATAATAAATGAGACGGCGTCAGTTTTCAGTTATGCGACGTCCGGCAAGGCAATCCGAGGCCCGGAACCACCGCTGGATGACGGCGTTCTGTTCATCGGCTTGAATCGCCCTGCCCCAGCCGCCACTCTATGAGCAGCCATGGATGCTGCGCAAACATCGCCAGCGCCTTGTCCCATCTACCTTTTCGCGAGTTTACATGAGCACCAGCCTGCCCTCCCGCCACCAGCGCCTCGTCATCCTCGGTTCCGGCCCGGCCGGTTGGACCGCCGCCGTCTACGCCGCCCGTGCCAACCTGAAGCCGGTCGTCATCACCGGCCTGCAGCAGGGTGGCCAGCTGATGACCACCACCGAGGTGGACAACTGGCCGGGTGACGCCCACGGCCTGATGGGCCCGGACCTGATGGCGCGCATGCAGGCGCACGCCGAGCGCTTCGAGACCGAGGTCATCTTCGACCATATCCACACCGCCGACCTGTCGCAGCGCCCGTTCAAGCTGATCGGCGACAGTCACGAGTACACCTGCGACGCGCTGATCATCGCCACCGGCGCCACCGCCAAGTACCTGGGCATCCCGACCGAAGAGACCTTCAAGGGCCGCGGCGTCTCCGCCTGCGCCACCTGTGACGGCTTCTTCTATCGCGACCAGGACGTGGTCGTGGTCGGCGGCGGCAACACCGCCGTCGAAGAGGCGCTGTACCTGTCCAACATCGCCCGCAAGGTCTACCTGGTCCACCGCCGCGACACCCTGAAGGCGGAGAAGATCATGCAGGACAAGCTGTTCAGGAAGGTCGCCGAAGGCAAGATCGAGACCGTCTGGCACCACCAGGTGGAGGAAGTGCTGGGCAACGATGCCGGCGTGACCGGCGTTCGCGTGAAGTCCACCCTGGACGGCAGCACCCGCGACATCGACGCACACGGCTTCTTCGTGGCCATCGGCCACCACCCGAACACGACCCTGTTCGACGGCCAGCTGGCGATGAACAACGGCTACCTGGAAATCCGCTCGGGCCTGGGCGGCAACGCTACCCAGACCTCGGTGGAAGGCGTGTTCGCCGCCGGCGACGTAGCCGACCAGCACTACCGCCAGGCGATCACCTCGGCCGGCTTCGGCTGCATGGCCGCTCTGGACGCCGAGCGTTATCTGGACGCGCAGGGCAAGGCCAGCTGAGTCGAGCCATGCTCGACCCCGACCAAAGGCCGGCGCGAGAGCGCCGGCCTTTGTGCTTTCAGTAGTGCCAGGCCATGCCTGGCAGACCGAAGCCTGCCCTCACGCCCGTACGCACGCCTGCGAGAACTCGACCGGTGCCGACGCAACCCCGTCTGCGTCCCTTAGGAGCGCACTCCAGCGCGCGACGCCCGTGCCGATGCCATTGCAGGCAAGATTGATCACCACCGGCTGCATCGGATCGTCAAAAGTCTGCGTCGACGAAGAGCACGCACCCGCCTCTGAACAGGTCGTCAGCGAGAGCTCCACCGACAGCGGGTATTGGGGATTCCCGGCATAGCGGACTTCGATGTCACGGGCCGATTGAACCGGCACATTGGTATCTGGGATCGGATGCAAGACCAGCGGCTCGCAGGCCTTGCCTGCTGCCCAAAGGCGATAGCCCTTCTCCACGCCTTTCATCGACGCCGAGCGGAAGACGGGGTCCTGCAAGGCAGCCACATCGTCAGGATTGGAGTGGTAGGCGGTTTCGATGATCACCGAGGGCATCTTTCCGATGCGGTTCTCGCCGTGCCTAGCCGAAGTCGAACTCTCGCGAATCGGGAAATCCTGATAGCCAGGCTGCGCGCGTATGACTTCCCGCATCGAACACAGGATGCTGTCCGCCAAGGCCTTATCCTGCGGTTTCGCCTGATGGTAATAGACCTCGGTGCCACGCGTACTGGCTGAATCGCTGCCATTGGTGTGCAGGCTCAGCATCACATCCACACCCAGATGGTTTGCATAGTTGGGCCGAGCCCGTATGTCCTCTTCCTTTTCGCGAGCAGACTCCGGGCTGTTCGGAAACTCATTCCACATGTCGGTGCGTTCGGGGAAAAGCGCTTTGAGGTGGTAGCGGGATGACATGTGCTCCCATGGCTTCCCGGACTCCGGATGGAGTTCCGTGGAGCGGCTCCGTGCCCGGTGCACCGTCAAGCCGCTACGTTGTTCCATCAATACTTGCAGTTCGTCACCAAACAGTGGACTCAGCGTGTCTTCCTGAATGCCGAGAGGCGCTGGACGCTGAAACTTCCATTCTCTGCTGGGATGCAAGCTGATGTAGCCATGGCTTGCTGATACCAAAGCTGACGTATGCGTCGATCTCGCCCGCGCCTGCGGCGGAACGGCGAGATCCTCCGGGTAGTACTCCTCAAGGGTTTTTCCGTCGAATAGGAAATCAATGTCGTTCACAATCAGTCCTGACTTTTCGGCATAGAACCTCAACGAGGACGCCATCGGAATCAGGAAGAGCTCGTCATAACCCCGATCGGGGCCAGGAAGATATCCAGGCCCAAAGCTGATCACCATTGATCTTGCCTTCGCATTGAGACGGATGCTGACGCTGACATGTCGCAGCTCACCCCTCTCCTGCAAATGACGCGTCAACTGGCTCCCAACTTCACGCTCCAACAGCGCAACCACCTCCGCGTAGGCACCCGGATCCTCAAGCACTTTTGCTGGCTGATCTCCAGAAGCCCAAACAGGTGACACAAAGATCAAGCCACACGCGACCACGGCAGTTGCAAGCTTCAATCCCTTCATTGTTGATTTCTCCATGTGGTGGGATGCGCGCCACTCATGCGGCGCCCCGCCACCCTGCCGAGCCGTACGCCGGTGATTCCGCACCAGATGCACACGGTTGGAGAATTCAAACTTTCCTCATGCCCCCGCAGAACAAACCAACCCAGCCCCGCCAACACCATTCGTGATCCACCTGGCCTATCCTTGCCAACCATGCCCTCCGCCCGCTTCCTCGACTCCCTGCAGTCCATTCCCGCCACCGACTGGGACGCCCTGCACGACGGCCAGAATCCGTTCGTCAGCCACGCCTTTCTCTCAGGCCTGGAACAGCACGGCTGCCTGCGCGAGGACTGGGGCTGGCAGCCCCGGCACTTCACGCTGTGGGAGGGCGAGCGCCTGATCGGCGCCATTCCGGGCTACCTGAAGACCAACTCCCACGGCGAATTCGTGTTCGACCATGCCTGGGCCAACGCCTATGCCCGGCATGGCCGCGACTACTACCCGAAGTGGCTGGGCGCGGTGCCGTACTCGCCGGTCACCGGGCCGCGCCTGCTGGCCCGTCACGATTCAGATCGCACCGCATTGCTGTCGGTGTTGCGTGATGCACTGCCAGCACTGGAGGTGTCATCGGCCCATATCAATTTCCACACCGCAGCGGACGAGGCGCTGTTCGGCGATGACTGGCTGCTGCGCGAGGACGTGCAGTTCCAGTGGCAGAACCCGGGTGACTGGGCGACATTCGACCAGTTCCTCGGCGCGATGAACCACAAGCACCGCAAGAACATCCGCCAGGAACGGGCCAAGGTCACCCGCCAGGGCATCACGTTTCGCGTGGTGCATGGCGACGAGGCCAGCCGCGCCGACCTGCAGGCGATGTATCGCTTCTACCTGCAGACCTTCCTTGAGTACGGCAATGCCCCGGCGCTGACCGAGGCTTTCCTGCGCCATCTGGCCATTTCATTGGGACGTGGGCTGGTGCTGTTCCTGGCCGAGCAGGAAGGCCAGCCAATCGCCGGCGCACTTTGCCTGCGCGGTGGTGACACGCTGTACGGTCGCTACTGGGGTGGCGCCACATTGCCCGGCCTGCATTTCGAAGCCTGCTACTACCAGGGCATCGAATACTGCCTGCGCGAAGGGCTGAGCCGTTTCGAGCCGGGCGCACAGGGCGAGCACAAACTGGCGCGAGGCTTCCTGCCGACGCTGGTACGCAGCCGGCACTGGGTGGCCGACGCGGATTTCGCCGAGGCGTTGCAGGAGTGGTGCAGGCAGGAGCGGCGCGATGTGCGGCGGTACCGGCAGGAGCTGCTGGGGCACAGCCCATTTCGCGCGGACGGGTGACCAGCCAACCAGGGTTGGCATCTACCGCGGCATTCGCGCGGGGCCGCGACAACTACAATGCCGGCATGACCCGCCAGCTGCCCTGGCGCCTGGCCGATGCGCCGGACGCCCCCTTCCCTCCGGCCGAGACTGCCCTGCGCCAGCCCGACGGCCTGCTCGCGGTGGGTGGCGACCTGCATCCAGCGCGTCTGCTCAACGCCTACGCAGGCGGCATCTTTCCGTGGTTCAGCGAGGGCGAGCCGATCCTGTGGTGGTCGCCTGATCCGCGCATGGTGTTCCGCACCGACGGCGTGCACCTGTCCAGCCGCTTCCGCCGCCAGCTGCGCAGCAGTACGTGGGAGGTCAGCGCGGACACCGCCTTCAGCCAGGTGATGCGCGCCTGTGCGGCGGCACCTCGGCCCGGCCAGGACGGCACCTGGATCAGCCCGGCCATGGTCGAGGCCTACAGCCAGTTGCACGACCTCGGTTTCGCCCATTCCTTCGAAGTCTGGGACGGTCAGTCGCTGGTCGGCGGCATCTACGGGGTGGCCATCGGGTCAATGTTCTTCGGCGAGAGCATGTTCAGTGGCGCCAGTGGTGGTTCCAAGATCGCGCTGGCGGCACTGGCGTCCACGCTTCACGGCTGGGGCTGGGAGCTGATCGACGCCCAGGTGGAAAATCCGCACCTGCTGCGGATGGGCGCCGAACACCTGCCGCGCGCGGAATTCCTGCAGCACGTGCGCCAGGCCGTGCGCCGTGACAGCCGTGAAGGCTCGTGGACACGGGCCGTCGGACGCTTGCCAGCCCAGCATTTGGCCGGGGGTTAACGCAAACTTTGCAAGCTGGGCCGGTCACGCGTAAAATACCGCGCCTTAGGCCCAGCGTGGCCGTTTTCTGAACCGCACAGGACTACATGTCGAAAGACGATTCCATCGAGTTCGAGGGCACCGTCAGCGAGACGCTGCCGAACACCACTTTCCGCGTTCGTCTGGAAAATGGGCACGAAATCATCGCCCACATCTCCGGCCGCATGCGCAAGAACTACATCCGCATCCTCACCGGTGACCGGGTCAAGGTTGAAATGACCCCGTACGACCTGACCAAGGGTCGTATCACCTACCGCATGAAGTAAGCGGTCGGCGCGGTGCGCCACTTCGACAAGGCCAGCCCTGGTTGCTGGCCTTTTGTCATGCCTGCAATCCGGCCCTGCCGGAGGTCATCGTGACCGAACTCACCGTGACGTCGGTCAGCCCTGCTTGCGGCAGATTCGCATCTGCATCGGTGGCGGCATCGTGGGACCCGATCCAGTCCGGATCGCCATCCCCCTGCCCCGCCATGAACATGCTCCCGCTGACCGCTCTGCTCGTCGCCGTTGCCGTGTCCGCCAGCGCAGCGCCCGTGCGCGCCGCCGACACTCTTTCCACCTCCAGTGACTGCGTCCAGCTGGGCAGCGACCAGCAACTGGTGCGCGCCGGCGCTTCGCGCAACATCCTGCTGCGCAATGGCCAGGACCACTACGTCGTGCATTTCCAGGACGACTGCTCGGCGGCAGGCTACTCGCGGAAACTGAGCTTCGCCACGGACGGCCAGCAGGGCCTGCTGTGCCCTGCCGGCCGCAGCCAGCTGCTCACCGATTCCAGTCGCTGCATCGTGTCGCAGATCGAGCCAGTCGACGAGGCCACCTTCAAGAAGAAGGCCCGCCAGCGCAGCCGCTGACGGCGCACATGACAAGGGCGGCCGAAGCCGCCCTTGTCATGTCAGGTCCGCCGAAACCGGCCGGGGGTCAGTTCATTCCACGGTGACCGGCAGCAGGCGCTCCGGTTCGGCCTGGGTTTCGACCACCAGCTCGTCGTCGTGCACATCGATGCTCACCTTGCCGCCGTTGACCAGCTTGCCGAACAGCAGCTCGTCGGCCAGCGGACGCTTGATCCTGTCCTGGATCACGCGGGCCATCGGACGCGCACCCATCAGCGGGTCGAAGCCGTGGTGGGCCAGCCAGTCGCGCGCGGTTGGCGTGGCCGACAGGCTGACGTGCTTGTCCTGCAGCAGCATCTCCAGCTCGATCAGGAACTTGTCGACTACGCGCAGGATGTGCTCGAAGCCCAGCGCCTGGAACTGCACCACCGCGTCGAGGCGGTTGCGGAATTCCGGGGTGAAGCTGCGGCGGATGGTCTCCATCGCGTCGGTGGCGTGGTCCTGCTTGGTGAAGCCGATCGAGCGCCGCGAGGCCTGCGCCGCACCTGCATTGGTGGTCATCACCAGCACCACGTTCTTGAAGTTGGCCTCGCGACCGTTGGTATCGGTCAGCACGCCGCGATCCATTACCTGCAACAGGATGTTGAAGATGTCCGGGTGCGCCTTCTCGATTTCGTCCAGCAGCAGCACGCAGTGCGGTGTCTTGACGATCTTCTCGGTCAGCAGGCCGCCCTGATCGAAGCCGACGTAGCCTGGAGGGGCACCGATCAGGCGGCTGATCGAATGCGGCTCCATGTATTCGGACATGTCGAAGCGGACCAGCTCGATGCCCAGCTGCAGCGCCAGCTGCTTGGTCACCTCGGTCTTGCCGACACCGGTCGGGCCGGCGAACAGGAAGTTGCCGATCGGCTTTTCCGGATTGCCCAGGCCCGAGCGGGCCAGCTTGATCGCCGAGGACAGCGTCTCGATGGCCGGGTCCTGGCCGAAGATCACCATCTTCAGGTTGCGCTCCAGGTGCTGCAGCACATCCTTGTCGGTGGCACTGACCTGCTTGGTCGGGATGCGCGCCATCTTGGCGACGATCGCCTCCACTTCCTCGACGTCGATCAGCTCCTTGCGCTGCCCTTCCGGCAGCAGGCGCTGGCGGGCACCGGCCTCGTCGATCACATCGATGGCCTTGTCCGGCAGCAGGCGGTCGCCGATGTGCTTCACCGACAGGTCAACCGCCGCCTGCAGCGCCTCGTCGGAGTAGGTCACGCCGTGGTGCAGTTCGTACTTGGACTTCAGGCCCTGCAGGATCTCGTAGGTCTCGCCAACGGTCGGCTCGACGATGTCGATCTTCTGGAAGCGGCGGGCCAGTGCCCGGTCCTTCTCGAAGATGCCGCGGTATTCCTGGAAAGTGGTCGAACCGATGCAGCGCAGCTCGCCGGAGGCCAGGGCCGGCTTGATCAGGTTGGACGCATCCATGGTGCCGCCCGACGCCGAACCGGCACCGATGATGGTGTGGATCTCGTCGATGAACAGCACCGCGTTGGGCACCTTCTTCAGTGCGGTAAGCACGCTCTTCAGGCGCTTCTCGAAGTCGCCACGGTACTTGGTGCCGGCCACCAGCGCGCCCAGGTCGAGCGAATAGATCACCGCGTCGGCAAGCACGTCGGGCACCGAGCCCTCGACGATGCGGCGGGCCAGGCCCTCGGCGATGGCGGTCTTGCCCACGCCGGCCTCGCCCACGTACAGCGGGTTGTTCTTGCGGCGACGGCACAGGACCTGGATGGTGCGCTCGATCTCGTCACCACGACCGACCAGGGGATCGATGCGGCCGGACCGGGCCTGTTCGTTGAGGTTGCTGGCGAACTCGGTCAGGGCATCACCCTTCGGCTCACCCTCCCCGCCTTCCATGCGGCCCTCGCCGTCGGAGGAGGAGGACGGCTGCTCGCCTTCCTCGCCCAGCTTGGCGATGCCGTGGGACAGGTAATTGACCACATCCAGCCGGGTCACATCCTGCTGGTTGAGGTAGTAGACGGCGTGGGAGTCCTTCTCGCCGAAGATGGCGACCAGCACGTTGGCGCCGGTGACCTCCTTCTTGCCCGAGGACTGCACGTGGTACACGGCCCGCTGCAGCACGCGCTGGAAGCCCAGGGTCGGCTGTGTATCGCGGCCGTCATCTTCGGCCAGGCGCGACACGGAGGCCTCGATGGCCTGCTCCAGCTCCTGGCGCAGGCGTTCGGCGTCGGCACCACAGGCCTTCAGTACGGCCTGGGCGGACGGGTTGTCGAGCAGTGCCAACAGCAGGTGTTCGACCGTCATGAACTCATGCCGGGCCTCACGGGCGCGCTTGTAGCACTGGCCGATGGTGTGTTCGAGGTCTTTGCTGAACATGGATTACTCCGGCGGCAGATGGGAACAATATGCGGCCTGACTACGCGATTTCCATCACCCTAGCGGATTGCTGCGTTCAGATGGCGTTAGCACTGCAGAACGCTTGATCTTCGTTCACTCCAGAAGACCTCAACCGGCATGAGCGAACCCTACCTGAGCCGCTGGCGATTGCGGCGTGATGGCCCGGCCATCGAAACGCCCCATGCCCGGCTCTGGCCGGTGCTGACCGCTGCCGGCACGCCGGCGATGCTGAAGATCAGCAGCGAAACCGAGGAGCAGAACAGCCACCGCCTCCTGCGCTGGTGGGACGGCGACGGCGCTGCCCGCCTGCTGGCCCACGCCGGGCCGGCGATCCTGATCGAACGTGCCGGCGGCGACTCGCTGAGGCAACGCTCGATCGAGGGCGACGACGAGGCCTGCACCACGATCCTGTGCCAGGTCCTGCAACGGCTGCACCGGCCACGGAGCGCGCCGCCAGCGGAACTGGCCTGCCTGCGTACATGGTTCGCCGATCTGCTGCAGCCAAGGGCCGCGCTGCCGCCACTGCTGGAACAGTGCAGATCACTGGCGGAGGTGTTACTGATGGAAGAACGCGAGGTCCGGCCCCTGCACGGTGACCTGCACCACGACAACGTGCTGGATTTCGGCAGGCGCGGCTGGCTGGCGATCGATCCGAAGCGGCTGCTGGGCGACCGTGCGTTCGACTACACGACGATGTTCAGCAATCCGGATCTCTGTGGCCCGGGCATCCACGTGGCCACGCGGCCGGAGCGGTTTGCTGCCCGGCTGGAACAGGTCAGCGCACTGGCCGGCCTGGAGCGCACGCGCCTGCTGCGCTGGATCGCGGCCAGCATGGCGCTGTCGGCAGTGTGGTTCAGGGATGACGGCGACCCGGCCGACGTGGACGAGGCGGTGGCGCGGATGGCGCTGGAGGCGCTGGCGGAGGCCTGATCCAGCTGTAGAGCCGAGCCTGCGCTCGGCTGCTGCTGGCAGAGATCTGGATGCCTGGGTGAACAGCAGCCGAGCGTGGGCTCGGCTCTACAGGTCGGGGGCGGTCAGGCCTTTTCCATCGTGCACAGCAGCGGATGCTGGTTCATCCGCGAGTACTCGTTGACCTGGGCAACCTTGGTCTCGGCCACTTCGCGGGTGAAGACACCGCAGACGCCGCGGCCGCGGGTATGAACGTGCAGCATCACCTGGGTGGCCTTGTCCAGGTCCATGCTGAAGAACTGCTGCAGCACATCCACCACGAAATCCATCGGGGTGTAGTCGTCGTTGAGCAGCATCACCTGGTAGAACGGCGGCGGCGCCACTTCCGGGCGCGCGGGCTCTACGGCAACGCCGTGCTCGTGCTGGGAATCGGGGGAGGACTCATGGGGCATCCATCCATTATAGGGGCTCGGGCAGGCCTGCGTCGGCCCGCCGCAGATTGGACGGCACGCACGCCCACCGTCACAATTGCACCCTCTCCCAACACTGTTTCACAGGATCTTCATGAAAAGGACCCTTCTTCCCGCCCTGCTGATCGCGCTGGCCGCTGCCGGCTCTGCCACTGCCGCAACCAGCGCCGACAAGTCCGTGGCCCGCCATCTGGACAAGCTGGGCTATACCTACGAAGTCGACGAGGATGGCGACTACCGCATGGTGTTCGACGTCGAGGGTGACCGCACCCAGATGGTCTACGTGCGCTCGGCGGTGGAGGATTTCGGCAGCCACAACATCCGTGAGATCTGGTCGCCGGCCTACAACGCCAAGACCAAGCAGTTCCCGGTGGCCGTGGCCAACCGCCTGCTGGAGGATTCGCAGGACGCCAAGATGGGGGGCTGGGTAAAGCAGGACACCACCGCCATGTTCGTGGTGAAGATCGACGCCGATGCCACCCCGGACCAGCTCAGCGACGCCATCGATGCGGCCATCCGCACCGCCGACGCGATGGAGCTGGAGCTGACCAAGAAGGACGAGTTCTGAGTTGAACGCCACGCCGGACCCGCGCTGGGCACCGCACGCCACCGTCGCCACGGTAGTGGTTGACGGCGGCCGCGTGCTGCTGGTCGAAGAGACCATTGAAGGCCGCCAGGTGCTGAACCAGCCGGCCGGCCACCTCGAGCCAGGCGAAAGCCTGGCCGAGGCAGCCCTGCGCGAGACCCGGGAGGAAACCGGCTGGACCGTGCAGCTGACCCATTTCATCGGCTGCTACCAGTGGACTGCCGGCGACGGCACCGCCTTCCTGCGCTTCTGCTACGCAGCACACCCGGTCTCGCACGACCCGGCCCAACCGCTGGACACCGGCATCGACCGCGCGTTGTGGCTGACCCCGGCCGAGCTGCAGGCCGCCGGCGAGCGCCAGCGCAGCCCGCTGGTCTGGCAGGTGGTGGCGGATTACCTGGGTGGCCAGCGCCATCCGCTTTCGCTGGTCCGGGAGGTCGCATGAGCACGCCGCGCGTGATGGTGGGCGTCTCGGGTGGTGTCGACTCTTCGGTCGCCGCCTGGCGCTTGGTCCAGCAGGGCGAGGCCGTGGCCGGCCTGTTCATGCAGAACTGGGCCGACGACGGCAGCGGTGACTGCCGTGCCGAGGATGACCGCCGCGATGCGGTCGCCGTATGCGGCCTGCTCGGTATCCCGTTCCACTTCCGGGACTTTTCCAGCGAGTACTGGCAGGGCGTGTTCGAGCACTTCCTGGCCGAATACGCCGCTGGCCGCACGCCGAACCCGGACGTGCTGTGCAACCGCGAGGTGAAGTTCAAGCATTTCCTGGATGCCGCCCGCGAGCTGGGCGCCGAGCGCATCGCCACCGGCCACTATGCGCGGGTGACCCAGCGCGGCCACCAGTGGCTGCTGCTGCGCGGTGCCGACCGCTCCAAGGACCAGAGCTACTTCCTGCACCAGCTGGGCCAGGAGCAGCTGGCGGCCACCCTGTTCCCGATCGGCGACCTGGAGAAGACCGACCTGCGACGGATTGCGCGCGACGTCGGCCTGCCGACCCACGCCAAGAAGGATTCCACCGGCATCTGCTTCATCGGCGAGCGGGATTTCCGCGAATTCCTCGGCCGCTACCTGCCGGCCAGGCCCGGCCAGATCCTTGACCCGGCCGACGGCAGCGTGATCGCCGAACATCCGGGCGTGTTCTATTTCACCCTGGGCCAGCGCGAGGGCCTGAACATCGGCGGCGTACGCGGCCGCCCGGCCGCACCGTGGTACGTGGTCGGCAAGGATGTGGCCAGCAACGTGCTGTACGTCGACCAGGACCGCGACAGCCCATGGATGCTGTCCGAGCGCCTGCGATCGGAGCCGGCGCATTGGATCTCGGGCTCGCCACCCGCGCGACGCTTCGAATGCACCGCCCAGACCCGCTACCGCCAGCCCGATGAGCCGTGTACGGTCGACGTGCTGGACGATGGCAGCGTGCTGGTCACCTTCGCGCGCCCGCAGCGTGCCGTTACCCCCGGTCAATCGCTGGTGCTGTATGACGGTGATGTGTGCCTGGGTGGCGCGGTGATCGCCGCCACCGATGCGCCGCTGGAACAGCGCCTGCGCACCACCCCCTCCCCTTTTGAGGTAATCGCTGCATGAGTTTCACTGTCGACGACCGCGTCCTGGCCTTGGCCGGCATTGCCCAGGCCCTGCAGCAGGTACGCCGCATCGCCGATACCGGCCATTCCGACGCCGCCGCCGTGCGCACCGCCGTGGACAGCGTGTTCCGTGTCGATGCGTCCTCGCCGCAGGCGGTATTCGGTGACCGCCATGCACTGAAGGCCGGGCTGCGCCTGCTGCACAACTATTTCCGCAACCAGGGCCAGGATCCGATCCTGCCGAAACTGGCGCTGTCGGTGCTGCAGCTTGAGCGCCGCTTTGTTCAGGATGGCGCCACCGTGAACAAGGTTGCTTCGGGCATCGAGCGTGCCCAGCGCCAGGCCACCGAACTGGGCGACAGCGGCCACCCGGATGTGCTGGCCAGCCTGGGAAGCCTGTACGCGGACACCATCAGCCACCTCAAGCCGCGGGTGATGGTGCAGGGCAACCCGCACTACCTGGGCCAGGCCGGCGTGGTGGCCGAGATCCGTGCCCTGCTGTTGGCCGCGGTGCGCTCGGCAGTGCTGTGGCGCCAGCTGGGCGGCAGCTACTGGGACTTCCTGTTCGGCCGCAAGGCGATGATCGAGGCCGTGGACCGGCAGCTGGCGTAAGGGTGTGGGGTCAGAGCCCTTTTCCATGAAAAGGGATCCGACCCCGCCGCTGCCTACCCAAGGGTCGGATCTCTTTCCGGCACGGAAAGGGCTCTGACCCCGAAGCCGCCAAGCGCCGGAAAACCGGCGCATTCAGAATGCACTTGCAAGCACATCGACGTTAAAGAGAAAGGGGGTACGGCCGATACATCCTCCGTGCACCTCCCGAGAACGTCCATGTACTCACGCATTTTCATCCGTCTGGCCGCCCCCCTGGCTCTGACCCTGCTGCTCCCCTTCGCCATCGGTTTCGAATGGCCGGCCGCCCTGCGCTGGGCGATCCTGACCACGATGACGCTGAGCTGGCTCGGCTTTGCGTGGTGGACCACCCGCGCCCAGGCGCATCGTTCCCCGGAACATGCCCGTGTCCTGCGTGAGCAGGACCAGCTGCTGACCGAACTGCGCAACTTCGTCGGCAACGAAATCGACGGTTCGCGTGGTGAAGTGGAACGCGCCCGCGACCTGATCCGCCAGGCGGTCTCCAGCCTGGGCGGCAGCTTCGATGCGATGAACCGCAAGTCGCGCCAGCAGAGCCAGGCGCTGTCGCGCATCGTCGACCGCGCCGGCGATGAAGGCAATGCCGGCCTCGACGTTGCCCGTTTCGCCCAGCACGCCAGCCACCGCATGGAACAGCTGGTGGAAGCGCTGGAACAGGTGAGCGGCCAGAGCAGCACCACCGTGCAGCACATCGACCAGATGGCACAGCACCTGGATGGCATCTTCGCGCTGCTGGAAGACGTCAAGTCGATCGCCGACCAGACCAACCTGCTGGCGCTGAACGCCGCCATCGAAGCCGCGCGTGCCGGTGAAGCCGGACGAGGCTTCGCGGTGGTCGCCGACGAAGTGCGCAACCTGTCCGAGCGCTCGACCACCTTCAACGAGCAGATCCGCAAGCTGGCGCACAGCTCCAAGGACGCCATCGCCAAGGTGCGCGAGACGGTCTCGCACATGGCCTCGCGTGACATGGACCGCTCCCGCGAAGCACGCCAGGAAGCGGCGGCAATGCTCGACAATGTCGCGCAGATCAATGCCTCGCTCGGCGACGGCATGCGCGAAGTCTCCGAGTGCGCACGTGCGATCGATGGCAGCGTGGCCGAAGCCGTGCGCGCCCTGCAGTTCGAAGACATCGCCACCCAGGCGCTGGGCGGCGTGCACACCCACCTGGACCGCCTGACCGCGATCAACCGTGAAGCGGTGGCCCTGCAGGAACTGCTGCACCGCAATGGCGGCGTGTTCGACGAAGAGATCGCCACGGCCCTGCAGCGCACAGGCAACCGCCTGCGCGAACTGCGCAGCGAATGGGAACGCCCGCCGCACAAGCCGGTTGCCCAGCAGAGCATGGGTGCCGGCACGGTAGAGCTGTTCTGATCCTGATGTCCGCTGCCCTCGCCGGCAGCCCGCAAGGCCCCGGTTCGTCCGGGGCCTTTGCCTGTGACCCGCCGCTGGATGCATCCTGTACGCGCACCATGACCCTGATCCGCGCCCTGCCCTCCCTCACCGACACCGAGCGCCCGCGCAACGCGAGCGTGCGTGAGCAGCTGCAAAAGCTGGAAGAGGTCGCCCGCGAGGAAATCTGCGAGCTGCAGCAGCTGGCGGACGCGCGCCCGGCGCCGTCGCCGGCGGACGAGGAACTGCTGGGGCTGGCGTGGGACCTGGGGTTGGATGGCGAAGCGCTGAAGTAGATCCACGCCATGCGTGGATGGACGACGCGATACCTGCAACCTCTGCTTTGCCTGTCGCCCTTTAGGATTTGTTGTATAGGCTGAGGAAGGGGAAGAGGACATACTGCCGCCCTCCCCCGTCTCTCTGGCCTCTGAATGACGTTCAATCTGGAAGAAGCCCGCGAGGCTTTTGAGCACTTCCTGATGTTGATGGACGGCCAGATTGAATGGCTGGTCGCGCAGGCTCAAATGCATGGCATTGAACTGGATTGCAGCCTCGAAAGCCTCGACAGGCTGGAACACCTCCATGACTTGATGGCAGCCACGCTGTCTGAGGATGAGCGGGACTCTCTGAGGGTCGTGTTCGCCCGATATCTAGGGGAGACCGTCAGGCTGGCACACGGTGGGAAGTGGACCCTGCCACTTGATGACCCAAAGGACATCAGTTTCAACATGCCCGTTATCGTGGGACACTCATCCTGCCCGTGGTTGGAATTCAATCCCATCCATACGATGCGAGCCTATTCACTTCGGGCCAAGCCCGGAATGATCCGAGGCATCGTAGCGCACAGTGTTGCTCCACAGATTCTGGATCTCAGCGATCTGGTGGAAGAGGACTGACGCCAAGAGGCTGCTTGAGTCGCTGGGCGGCCCACCCGGATGGTGGCTCGGACCGCCTGCCATCCACGCATGGCGTGGATCTACTGTTCGGGCAGTGGCATGATCCACCGGTCCCGTTCATGGAAGACCGATGGCCATCGCTCTGATCGCAGTACTCCTGATCGAAACGGTCCTTCTGATGGCCTGGGTGGCCGGCTATTTCAGCTGGGGCATCACCCTGTTCAACGAGCGCATTGCGGCGTCACCGGCCATGCAGGCCCGCCTCTCGCTGGGCAGCCTGGAACGTGACCTGCCACATGACAACTGGCTGCGACTGGCCTTCCATGCGCTGCCCGATGGCAGCATGGCGTTCCGCGAGAGCTTCGCGCCGAGCTTCGGCCTGCGCTACTTCCCGGTGATGCGTGGACGCATCGTGCTCAACGCACGGCGGCACGAGGTGCGGGTGATCGGCCTGTGCAGCTGGTTCGTGGCAATGCTGTCGCTGCTGCTGTTGCCACTGGTGGCGATGCGCCCGATGGTGGCGCCGATGCTGCTGGTACTGCCGCTGTTCCTGGCCAGCTATCTGGTCCAGAAGCGCCGCTATGCCGCCATCGTCGAGGCGCTGCGCATGCAGTTGAAGGCGGATTTTCCGAGGTAGATCCACGCCATGCGTGGAGGGTCGCATGTGCAGGCATTGGTGCCGACTAAGATCCATGCCCACGAGGGTGGGGTTACGCCGAGCGCAGGCATTCGTGCCGACCAACGGTCGGCACCTACCAGCGTCGGGTGGTCAGCGCACCAGCACCGCTTCGCTGCTGGCGTCGGTGCGCATCGGTAGCGGACGCTGCTGCCGCAGCCATTGCGCCAGGTCACGCGGGCTGAGCGGGCGCGAGTACAGGTAGCCCTGGATCTCGTCGCAGCCCTGGCGGCGCAGCATGTCTTCTTCCTGGTGCGTCTCCACGCCCTCGGCCACCACCTTCATGCCCAGCGCGTGGCCCAGGTGCACGATGGCCTGGGTCACTTCGGCCGTGCCGGAGTCGTGCAGCATGCCCTGCACGAAACTGCGGTCGATCTTCAGGCGCCCCACCGGGAAGCGGTTGAGGTAGTTGAGGTTGGAAAAGCCGGTACCGAAGTCGTCCACCGCCAGCGGCACGCCGTGCCGTTCGAGCACGTCGAAGCAGTGGCGCAGGATGTCGGTGTCACGGATCAGCGCCGATTCGGTCAGCTCCAGCTCCAGCCGCTGCGGCGGCCAGCCGTGGGCATGGCAGATCTCGATCACACGTTCGGCGAAGCCACGGTCGCGCAGCTGCACCGCCGATACGTTGACCGCGATGCGGTCGAAGTGCAGTCCAGCCCGGTCCCAGGCGGTTGCCTGACGGCAGGCTTCGTTCAGTACCCAGTCGCCGATGCGTACGATCTCGCCGCATTTCTCGGCGATGGGAATGAACTCGGCCGGGCTGCAATAGCCGATGCCGGGGCGATGCCAGCGCAGCAGTGCTTCGATTGCCGGCGGCTCGCCCTGGTGGGCATGCAGCAGCGGCTGATAGGCCAGGCTGAACTCCTCGCGCTCGATCGCACCGTGCAGCGCGTGCTCAAGCTCCAGCCTGCGCTGGATGCGGGCCAGTGCGTCCTGGCTGTAATACTGGTAGGTGTTGCGTCCGGCTTCCTTGGCCGCGTACATCGCAGCGTCGGCAGCGCGCAGCAGTGAATCGAAATCGGTCTGCGCATCGCCCAGCATCGCGATGCCGACACTGGCACCGACCTTCAGCGTGGTCTCGCCACGGCGCAGCGGCTCGGCCAGCGAGGCGATCAGCTTGCGGGCGACATGTCCCGCATCCTCGGGCTCAGCCAGGTCGCGCAGTACGACGATGAACTCGTCGCCGCTGAAACGGCCAAACAGATCATTGTTGCGCAGGTTCTGGTGCAGGCGGGTGGCGGCAGCCTTCAGCAGCGCATCACCCGTGGCGTGGCCGAAGCTGTCGTTGATGGTCTTGAAGCCGTCCAGGTCGATGAACAGCATCGCCAACGAGGTGCCGCGATCACGCGCCTCCTCGATGGCCTCGGCGGTCTGTTCGCCGAGCAGCACGCGATTGGGCAGGCCGGTGAGCAGGTCGTAGTGGGCCAGCAGTTCAATGCGCTCGTTGGCCTCGCGCTCGCGGGTGATGTCACGGAACAGCACCACGAAGCGCGGCGGCAGTCCGTCACGACGATCCAGCTCGATCAGCACCTGCACCCAGACACGCAGGCCGGACTGGCGGTAGAAGCACAGGTCCAGCTGCTCGGGCAGGCCGCCGTTGGCGATGCGGGCCAGTGCCGCCTCGAACGCATCGCGCGAGTCTTCGGTATACAGCGCCATCGCCTGATCGAGGGTGATCGGCTCCTTGCGCAGGCCGTGGATGCGATAGCATTCCTCGGTCCATTGCATGCTCCGGGTCTGCACCTCGATCTCGCAGCCGCCGATGCGGCCCAGCGCGGAAACCCGGTTCAGCAGTTCGGTGCGCCAGCGAATCAACGCGTCGGTCTGGTGCTGTTCGGTGATGTTCTGCACCTGGCCGAGCAGGCGCTTGGGCTGCCCGTCCATGTCCAGCAGCGGCTGCATCCACAGCCGCAGGTGCTGCGATGGCTCATGGCCACGGGTCAGCTCCAGCTCGAGATTGGCGGCACGACCATCGCGCCACAGCCGCCGCCATGCCGCACGCAACGCGCCACGCGAGCGCGGATGCAGCTGCTTCAGCCAGCGCCGCTGGCCGGGCACGGCGCCGTGCTCCAGCGCCAGCAGCGAGCGCAGTTCCGGCGACCACCAGAAGTGCCCGCTGTTGGGGTCGAACGACCAGCTGCCCATGCTGGCGATGCGCTGGGCCTCGCTCAGGTGCAGCTGCTGTTCCTGCAGCAGCGATTCGAGCTGCTTCTGCTGCTCGATATCGGTATGCGTGCCGACCATGCGCAGCGGCTGGCCATCGGCGGTGCGCGCGACCACGCGGCCGCGATCCAGCACCCAACGCCACTGGCCATCGGCCTGGCGGAAGCGGAACTGTGCGCTGTACTGCTCGCTGCGCCCGCGCAGGTGCTCGTCGAGCGCGGCACGCACCTGGTCGATGTCCTCGCTGTGCACGCGCGACAGCAGTTCGGTGGCCGTCTCGTCGCCCAGCGCCGGCGTGCGCGCCACCCGGTCACTGGGGATGTCCCAGTCCCAAAGGCTATGACCGGCGCTGTCCAGTGCCAGTTCCCAGCGCCCACCCCCATCGACCGGCACCGGCTCGGGAATGCTCAGGGTGAACGCCAGCAGGTTGCCGGCACCGTCATGCACGGCGCGCAGGTGGCCGTCGTAGTGGCCGCGCGGGCCGCCCGGCAGCGTGCAGGGCACGATGCCGCCATCGGCGGCCATCAGGCGTAGATCTTCCAGCATTGGCGCATAGGCAGCCACGGTGGCCGGCAGGCCATGCTCGCGCGCGGCCGGATTGGCCGCCAGCGGGCGCCCGGTACGGTCGACGATGACCAGCGCCGACGCAAGCGGGTGCTGCAGCAGGCTGGCGATGATCCCTTGGTCCACGCGATCTTGCTCCGGATGACTCGCCCGTCAGCGGGGCACGCAGTGGTTAACGGCGCCTGCGGCGGATAATTGAGTGGTGACGGCACGCTGCGGGGTAAGATGACCGGCGCCCCTTTCACCCACCCCGTCCATGCCCGCAGAACCGACCGGCAACGCCCCAGTTCCCGACCCGCGGATGGCGCAGGCACTGAGCCGTGACCGGCGGCGGGTGGTGTTGAGCTACCTGGTGATGGCGCTGGCCTGGATGATCTCCACCGACAGCGTGGTGCAGGCGCTGGTGCCCGATCCGCAGCAGGCGGCCCTGTGGCAGGGCCTGAAGGGCTCGTTCTTCGCCCTGGCCAGCGCGGGCCTGCTGTACCTGCTGCTGCGCCCGCTGGCCGAGCACGTGCTGCATACCCACGCCCGCCAGCAGGCCTCGGAGCTGCGCCTGCGGCAGATGTTCGAGGGCAACCCCGGCCCGATCCTCGTCTATGACCTGGATACATTGGCGATCCTCGACGCCAACCCAGCCGCCTGCACCGCTTTCGGCTGGGAGCGCGATGAGCTGCTGGAACAGACCATCGACGCCTTGTGGCCACCCGGCCAGGGCCAGGCGCTGCAGGCCAAGCTGGAGGCGATCCGCGAGGCGCCCGACGAGCTGTGCATCCTGCGCGCGCAGCTGCAGCTGCGCGATGGCGCGCTGCGGCAGATGGAACTGCGCTCCAACGCGATCAGTTACGACGGTCACAATGCGCGCCTGCTGATCGCCATCGATCGCACTGCCGAGGACCTGGCCCAGCTGCGTCGCGACCAGGCGCTGGCACGGGTGGAAGAAGCCCACGAACTGGCCCGCATCGGCGCCTGGGAGCTGGACCCGTCCACCGGGCTGGGCCGCTATTCCAACCAGGTCTATCGCCTGCTCGGCCGCCGCCCGCCCGAAGCCCGCCGCTGGCACCGCTTCGACGAACTGCTGGTGCCGGCCGACCCGGCCACCGCCACCCAGACCGAGCAGCTGCTGGCCGAGCTGTGCTCCGGCGAGCCGGTACAGGTGGACGTGCTGCTGCCGCTGCTGTCGATGGACGGGCGCGCGCTGATGGTGCACCTGCGCGCCGCCAGTGGTCTCGATGAGGCTGGCCGCAACCGCGTGCTGGGCACGCTGCAGGACGTGACCGAACGCGAGCAGTCGCGGCGACTGCTGCGCGAGCGCGAGGAGCAGTTCCGCGAGCTGGTGCGGGTACTGCCCGACGGCGTGGTGATCCTCTCCGACGAACATGTGTTGTACGCCAACGCCTGGGCCGCCGGCCTGTTCGGCTACGGCAGCCATACCCTGCTGGGCGAGCCCTTGTCTGCGCTGGTCGCTGCCGCAGACCTGCCGCGGGTGCGCAGCCAGCTGCGTGCCGGCCAGCCGCACCTGGGACCGGGCCACAGCAGCGTGGTGGCCATGCAGCGCGGCGACGGCCGCAGCTTCCATGCCGGCCTGGCGGTGGGCGACGTGCGCTACGGTGGCCGCGACTGCAAGCTGCTGATCGTGCGCGACCTCAGTGATTCCGAGCGCATCCGCAGCGCGCTGGAAACCAGCAACCGCGAACTGCAGGCGATGGCCGGGCGGCTGTTCTCGCTGCAGGAGGACGAACGTCGTGCGATTTCGCGCGACCTGCACGATGACATCGGCCAGGCCATCACCGCGATCAAGCTGTCGGCGCACGCCGCGCTGGAAGAGGACGATCCGCAGCGGCGTGGGCAGGATCTGGCGCAGATCGTCAGCCTGGCCGACACCACCGTGGCCAAACTGCGCGACATCTCCACCCTGCTGCGCCCCCCGCAGCTGGATGCGCTGGGCCTGGAGGCAGCGCTCAGCTGGCAGGCGCGGGTTCTGTTCCGCTCCTCGCCGGTGGAGCTGCTGGCCGAGATCGAGCCGCTGCCGCATCGCCCCGACAACAGCATCGAACAGGCCTGCTTCCGCATCGCACAGGAAAGCCTGACCAATGCGCTGCGCCATGCGCGCGCCAGCCAGGTCCTGCTGCAGCTGCGCGATGTCGGCCAGCGCGGCCTGCACCTGCAGATCCGCGATGACGGCGAAGGCTTCGATCCGGACGGCCCGCGCGGCCTGGGCCTCATCGTGATGCGCGAGCGCGCACAGAGCGTCGGTGGTCACGTGCGGATTGAATCCGCGCATGGCGAAGGCACCCTGGTCGATGTCCACCTCCCCTACCAGGCGGCCAGCAGGGCTGCCGTCGATTCACCGGAATACTGAACCATGTGGAATCCCAACCTGCCCCCGGTCAGCATCGATGACGCTCCCGACCGCCTTGGCGCCGGCAACCCCGAGCTGCAGGCAATGGTTGCCGAGGCAGCCTCAGGCGGCATCGCACTGATGCTGATGCACGTGGACATCGACCATTTCGCATCGGTCAACGAAAACATGAGTGCCGAAGTGGGCGACCAGGCGCTGGTGCTGGTGGCACAGCGCCTGCAGTCTTACCTGCGCGGGCGCGGCAAGTTGTGGCGACATGGCAGCGACGAGTTCCTGATCGCGGTGCCGCGCACCGCTGATCTGCCGTTGCCGGAGGATTTCGCCGAGGAGATCCGCCAACAGATGGAGCTGCCGCTGTCGGTGCTGCCGTACACGTTGTTCATGACCGGCAAGCTGGGCGTGAGCCTGTGCCCGGAACATGCCAGCAGCACCTCGCGCCTGCTCGACCATGCCGAGGATGCGCTGTACCAGGCCGCCCGCGAAGGCGGCAATGCCGTGCGCATCCATGCGGTGGACACCCCGCCAAGCGCGCACAGCGAGAGCATCATCGCGCGCCAGATCGTCGATGCCATTCCCAATGGCGAGCTGAAGCTGCGCTACCAGCCACTGGTAAGCGCGCGCGACGGCCACGTGGTGGGCATGGAAGCGCTGCTGCGTTGGCAGTCGCCGACCCTGGGCATGCTGGTGCCGGAGCGCTTCATGCGCACCGCCGAACGCCTGGGGATCATCGTGCAGATCGGCACCTGGGTGCTGGAAGGCGCCTTGAAGCAGGCGCGGCTGTGGCGCGACCAGGGCTTCGATGACTTCACCATCGCAGTGAACGTGTCCACCCTGCAGCTGCTGCGGCCGAACTTCTTCGCCGAAGTGATGTCACTGCTGCAGGCGGCGGGCGTACCGGCGCACATGCTGACGCTGGAGATCAACGAGAGTGCGCTGACCAACAACGTCAATTTCGTCCACGAAACGCTGGCCAACCTGCGCAACGAAGGCATCAGCCTGAGCCTGGACAACTTCGGTACCGGCGACTCCAGCCTCAGCGCGCTGGTACGCTACCCGGTGGACAAGCTGAAGATCGACCGCAGTTTCATCAAGAGCGCGCCGGCCGGCAATCGTGAAGCGGCCATCGCCCGCGCGATCATCGCCATGGGCCACCAGCTGGGCATGACCGTGATTGCCAACGGCGTGGAATCGCAGGCGCAGCTGGGCTTCCTGCGCCGCAACGACTGCGACGTGTTCCAGGGCTACCTGTTCGGCGAACCGATGTCGGCCGATGCCGCCGGCATGACCCTGCGCCGCCGCTACCTGCGCCCGGAAGCCTTCGCCGAGACGCGCCCGGACCGGACGCTGCTGCTGCTGGATGACGAGGAGAACGTGCTGCGCTCGCTGGTGCGCCTGTTCCGCCGCGACGGCTACCGCATCCTGGCCGCCGGCAACGTGCGCGATGCGTTCGACCTGCTGGCGATCAACGACGTGCAGGTGATCCTGTCCGACCAGCGCATGAGCGACATGAGCGGCACCGAGTTCCTGGGCCGGGTGAAGATGCTGTACCCGGATACGATCCGCCTGGTGTTGTCGGGCTATACCGATCTGAACACGGTGACCGATGCGATCAACCGCGGCGCGATCTATCGCTTCCTGACCAAACCGTGGAACGACGACGAGCTGCGCAAGCACATCCACCAGGCGTTCCGCACGTACGAGGAACAGCGCCGCAGCAATGCCGGCCCGGCGCCGGTGGAGAGCGGAGATGGCGGCGAGGATCGCCCATTGCGGTAACCCTCCCCTCTGGTAGAGCCGGCCGCTGGCCGGCTGCTCTGGATATCGGGTTCAATGAGGTTGCCGGCCAGCGGCCGGCATTGCCAGAAGCGGTCAGCGCGGCTGCTTGACCGGCAGCACCACACGGAAGCGCGAGCCCACGCCGGGCGTGCTGTCCAGGTCGATGCGGCCGTGGTGCTTGTTGATGATGCTGTAGGAGATCGACAGGCCCAGGCCGGTGCCACTGCCAACCGGCTTGGTGGTGAAGAACGGATCGAAGATGCGCTGGCGCAGTTCCGGCGAGATGCCACCGCCGGTATCTTCGAACTCGACCCAAACGTGATCGCCATCAACGCCGGTACGCACCGTGATCGTGCCGCGCTCGGCGATGGCATGGCCGGCGTTGAGCAACAGGTTCATGTAGACCTGGTTCAACTCCGATGGCAGGCACTCCACCAGGGGCAACTGGCCGAACTCGCGCACCAGGGTGACCTTGTACTTGAGTTCGTTCCAGATGATGTTGATGGTCGATTCCAGGCCCGCGTGCAGGTCGACCAGCTTCCACGACTCGTCGCGGCCGGAATACGAGAAATCCTTCAGGTCGCGCACGATGCGGGTGACCCGCTCGATGCCTTCGCGCGATTCCGCCATCAGCTGCGGCAGGTCGCGGCTGATGAAATCGATATCCAGACGGTCACGGATATCATCGATTTCCGGAATCAGCGCTTTCGGGTCCGGCGCGCGCAGGGCGCGCTCGTAGGCTTCGATCACGGTGAACAGGCTGCGCAGGTATTCCTGCAGGCTGCCCAGGTTGGAGTGCACGTAACCGATCGGGTTGTTGATCTCGTGCGCGACGCCGGCGGCCAGCTGGCCGATCGACGCCATCTTCTCCGACTGCAGCAGCTTTTCCTGGGTGCCATTGAGGCGCAGGTAGGCCTGGCGCAGTTCGGCATGGCGCTGCTGCAGCTCGCGTTCGTAGTCTTCCTGCCCTTCGATGTGGCGGAACAGGGCGAGGAAATGCCCCTGGCCGACCGGACCATGGTGGTACAGATGGGCGATGACCACGCCCTCGCCCAGCGGCAGGCTGCCATTCCAGTGACCATGCTGGCGAGCCTGTTCCAGCGCATCGGGCGGCAGCAGTTCGCGCAGGCGCTGCGGCGGCGGCAACCCGCCGTCCTCGCCACTGGCCAGCAGGTTCTGTGCGGCCGGATTGGCCAGGGCCACCCGCCCGTCATCGGTGAACAGCAGCAGGCCTTCGCGCAGGCGCTCAAGCAGGGCCTGCAGCACCGGCTGCGGCGGAAGGGGGGCGGTAACCAGGGCGTTGGCAGCGGACACGGCGACTCGGGACGTTCGAACAGGCGCCCAATATACGCGGTCATGCAGCGGGCTTCAGCCCGCCGGGAGGGGTTATGCGACCGCCGTCGCCTCAGGCGACGGCGAGGGGCCGGCCGATGCTGACCGTGTGCGACTGGCCCTTGGCATCGTAGGCCGAGGCGTCTTCGGTGCGGCCGAGCTGGCGCAGCGCCCAGTTCACCTCGCGGCGGCGGCGCGACAGCAGCACGCCGTTGGCCCGGTTGCGCTCGGCCAGTTCCTGCAGCTGTTCGCCCTCGCCCACCGGTGGCGCGCCTTCCAGCGCACGCAACGCTTCCAGCTTGGCGCCGGTAGCCCGGATCAGGGCGTGCACGTCGTGCTCGACCAGGGCCTGGCGTTCAACGTCCAGGGCCTGGGCGAGACGCTGCAGCGGCTCGCTCATCGCCGCAGTCATCCGTGCAGCTGCTGGTCCAGATCGAGCATGCGCGATGCGATCGCGTCCGGATTGATCTTGTAGGTGCCGTTCTGCAGCGACTCGCGCACGGCGGCCACGCGCTGGGCGTCGATCGCCGGGGCGGTGGTCAGCTCGCGCTCGATGGCCTGCAGATTGGTGGCCTCGCCGGTCAGGCGCAGGCTGTCGGCCGCCTCGACCGGGCGCGCCGCCGCATCGGTGCTGACACCGGGCTTGTTGGCCGGGGTCGTCACGCTGCGCAGTGCCTGGGGGACCTGCAGGTTGCCGTCGATTTTCTGGCTCATGGGGTGTCCTGGAGTTGCCGTTCACAAGGGATAACGGCCGCAGGGCCGTGATCTTTAGGGATATTTTGCGGTAATTCAACGCGCCACGATTACGTCACCTGCGGCGTCGACCGTGCCTTGCACGATCCGCCGCGAGGACAGGTTCTCGACCGAGACCCGTTCGTTCTCACCGGCATCACCCATCGCACGGCCGGCAATGCGGACCTCGACCGAGCCGCGACGCGACACCAGGGCCACATTGTCTCCTCGCTTGATGAGACGCTGCACCACCAGATCGTTGTTCGACAGCAGGGCTCCGGCCTGCAACGGACGGCGGGCGACGCGGCCGATCGCTGCATTGGGATCGGACAGCACCGCGCCGGCAATCCGGGCAGCGTCACGCTGGGCAGTGGTGATATCGGCGGCAGTGAGGGTTTCTCCAGTACCGATTCCGCGGTTGAGCACCAGTACGGTCTGGTTGCGCCGCACCTTTACCGGCACGAACAGGCGCCAGCCGCCCGCATCCGGACAGCTGACTTCCACCGTGGTGTTGGCGGTGGGCTGCACCTGTAACGCCCCCCCGCACTTCGGCAGGCGCAGCGCATCGGCCACCTGGGCCTCGCCCTCGCTGCCCGCCGGCAGCGTCGACAAGGCCGCCGCGCGGATGCTTGCCACCGGCTGCCAGTCGGCGGCAGCCGCCCACGGCGAGGCCACGGCCAGCGCGATGGCGAATAGAGATGTGACCCGGCACATGGCGCCTCCTTCAATCGGCAAGAGCTGGCCCAGGTGCGTGCAAGGGGTGTGCCAGAGGGGCAGAGCTGCCTCGGTCGAACATGGCGCGACACCACAATTGCGGTGTGGAGCGCGCAGTGGCAGAGCGCCCTCAAGTTTGGCGCCCAACGCGCCGATACAGCAGCCATGTCCCATGACCTGCTCAACCGGATCGACCAGCGGACCCGCCTGGCCGGCCACAACCGCCTGGCGCTGCTGCTGTTCCGTCTCGGCGGACGTCAGCTTTTTGGCGTCAATGTCTTCAAGGTGCAGGAAGTCCTGCGGCGCCCGGAGCTGTTCCAGGTACCCGGCCTGCCCAGCCAGTTCGCCGGCGTGGCCGACGTGCGCGGCCGCTCGGTGCCGGTGCTGGACCTGGGCCTGGCCATCGGCCACCCCGAACGTGAGCCCGATGCCGATACCTCGCCGGGTTACCTGGTCGTCACCGAATTCAACCGCTCGATCCAGGGGTTCCTGGTCAGCGGCGTCGAACGCATCGTCAACATCGCGGTGGAAGACATCCACCCGCCGCCGGAGCTTGGCGCCGAGTCGAGCTACCTGACCGCGGTAACCCGCTTCCAGGGTGAGCTGATCCAGGTGATCGACGTTGAAAGCGTGCTGGCCGATATCGCCCAGGTCCGCGGTGACGCCGTACTCGATCCGGCGATGGCAATGCCCGCCGATGGCCCCCAGCTGCAGGTGCTGGTGGTGGACGACTCGCGCGTGGCCCGCCAGCAGATCCGCAGCGTGCTGGATCAGCTGGGCGTGGGTGCCACCCTGCTTTCCGATGGCAAGCAGGCTCTCGACCACCTGTTGCAGATCCAAGCCTCGGGCGAAAACCCCGCCGAACGCTATGCCATGGTCATCTCCGACATCGAGATGCCGGCCATGGACGGGTACACGCTGACGACGGAAATCCGGCGCCATCCGGGCCTGGCCGGCCTCTACGTGCTGCTGCACACCTCGCTGTCGGGTGTCTTCAACAACGCCATGGTCGAGCGTGTCGGCGCCAACGCCTTCGTCGCCAAGTACTCGCCGCACGAGCTGGCCGATTTCGTGCTGGACCGCCTGCGCAAGGTGGCGATGGCGGCGTAAGGCCGCGTCACGGGTCTCCGCCGGGCATGGCCCGGCGCTACCACAACCTCCCCCACCCCTGGGGTAGCGCCGGGCCATGCCCGGCGGACGTGATGTCGCGCGCACTTTGGCACACCCCTTGCAGCTTCCCGGGCAACGTTCCCGTGGGAGTGCACCGTGCGCAACCTGATTACCGACTACCTGGGCGTCCACGCCCAGGCCATGCCGTTGCGCGAACAGCGGATGAAGCTGATCGCCAGCAACCTCGGCAATGCCGACACGCCCGGCTACAAGGCCCAGGACCTGGACTTCGATGCCGCCCTGCGCCATGCCCAGGGGCAGGATGCCAACGGCCTGATGGCCACCACCCATGAGCAGCACTACGAAATCAGTAGTGGCCTGAACCCGTTCCAGATCGCGCGCGAGGGCGTGCAGCCCAGCCTGGACGGCAACACCGTCGATCCCGATGCCGAGCGTGCCGCCTATGGCCGAGCCGCGCTCGAGTACCGCGCCTCGCTCAGCTTCGTCGAGAGCAAGGTGCGTTCCATGCTGACTGCGATCACGGGGCAATAAGCCATGAGCAACCTGCCGATCTTCGATATCGCCGGCTCCGCGCTGCAGGCGCAGTCGGTGCGCATGAGCACCATCGCCTCCAACCTCTCCAATGCCGACACCGTCGCCGGTTCTGCCGACGCCGTGTACAAGCCGCTGGAGCCGATCTTCCAGGCCGTCACCAGCAAGAACGATCCCAACATCACCTCGGTGAAGGTGAAGGAGATCACCCAGAGCGAGGCGGCGCCGATCAAGCGCTACGAGCCGGGCCACCCACTGGCAGACGCCGATGGCTACATCTACCAGCCCGACGTCGATCCGGTGGCGCAGATGGTCAACCTGATCTCGACCTCGCGCAATTACCAGGCCGGCGTGGAAATGTTGACCACCGCCAAGGAACTGGCCCTGGCCACCTTGACCATGGGCCGCTGAGGCCCGCAGCACCGGATACCGCCATGACCACCGCCGTCAACAACCAGACCAGCCAGGACGTCTATTCCGCGCTGGGCCTTAACGCCCCCAACAGCAACGCCACGAAAAAGAAGAACACGCTCGACCAGGCCGACTTCCTGCGCCTGATGACCGAGCAGCTGCAGCACCAGGATCCGCTGAAGCCGATGGACAACACGCAGATGGTCGCGCAGATGGCGCAGATGTCCACCGTGCAGGGCATCACCGATCTGAACAAGACGGTGAAGGGCTTCCAGGAATCGATGGCCAGCGACCAGGTGCTGCGTGGCGCGGCGCTGGTCGGCCACGAGGTGCTGGTGCCATCGGAAAAGCTGGTGCTGGAGAAGGAAGGCAGCGTCGAGGGCACGGTGGCCGCGCCGTCGGCCGGCATCATCACCGTGGATATCACCGATGCCACCGGCGCCAAGGTCACCTCGCTGAGCGTGGAAGCCAAGGCAGCAGGCGAAACCGCCTTCCAGTGGGACGGCAAGGACGCCAACGGCAAGCGCATGGAACCGGGCAAGTATTCCATCGTTGCCAACCATGTCGATACCGCCGGCAAGAGCACCAAGCTGTCCACCTATGTGCAGGCGCCGGTGGAAAGCGTGACCGTCGGATCCGACGGCCTGTACCTGAACCTCAAGGGCCTGGGCACGGCCCCGATCGACTACGTGCTCCGCGTCAGCTGAGCCGCACATCCCGCATCAACCAGGAGCATCCCATGGGCTTCAATGTCTCGCTGTCCGGCATCAATGCCGCCAACACCGACCTGAGCGTCACCGCCAACAACGTCGCCAACGTCAACACCACCGGCTTCAAGCAGTCGCGCGCCGAGTTCGCCGATCTGTTCGCCTCCACCAGCTACGGCCTGTCGAAGAACCAGACCGGCTCGGGCGTGCGCGTCTCCAACGTCGCCCAGCAGTTCATCCAGGGCCACAACGAGCAGACCGGGCGCAGCCTGGACATGGCCATTTCCGGTGAAGGCTTCTTCACCATGAACATGAATGGTTCGCGCGTGTACTCGCGTGCCGGCAACTTCCAGACCGATTCGGCCGGTTACGTGGTCAATCCGCAGGGCGCGCGCCTGCAGGTGTTCGCGCCGAATGCCGATGGCACCAACTTCGATGCCGGCCGCCTGGTCGACCTGCAGTTGCTGACCACCGACAGCCCGCCGAAGCAGACCAGCGAAGTGAAGGTGGGCTTCACCCTGCCGGCCAACGCCAAGCAGCCGACGGTGGCGACCTTCGACCCGGCCGATTCGAACAGCTACAACCACTCCAGCGGCGGCATCACCGTGTACGACTCGCTGGGCGTGAGCCACATCCAGGTGTCGTATTTCGTGAAGGGTGCCAACCCGAACGAGTGGACCGTACGCAACTACGTGGATGGCCAGCCGGCCGGCGCGCCGACCCCGGTCACCTTCGACAACAGCGGCAAGCTCACCGCGCCGGCCAACGGCAAGGTCAGCCTCGGCACCTTCACCCCGACCACCGGTGCCGGCGTGCTGAACATGACGCTGGATGTGAGCGGCTCGACCCAGTACGGCGAAAAATTCGCGCTGCGCAACACCCAGCAGGACGGCTATGCCGCCGGCAAGCTCAACGAAGTGACCGTGTCCGAATCCGGCGTGGTCTACGCCCGCTATTCCAACGGCGACGACAAGCCGCTGGGCCAGGTCGCACTGACCACCTTCAACAACACGCAGGGCCTGGAATCGAAGGGCAACAACCTGTGGGTGGAGACCTTCGAATCAGGCACGCCGCGCACCGGCATGCCGGACACCTCCAACCTCGGCAAGATCCAGGCCGGCTCGCTGGAAGCGTCCACCGTCGATCTCACCGAGCAGCTGGTCAACATGATCACCGCGCAGCGCAACTTCCAGGCCAACGCGCAGATGATCACCACGCAGGACCAGATCACCCAGACCGTCATCAACATCCGTTGATGAGCTGCTGACCCTGTCACGGAACTCCCCGCATGGATAAAGCCCTTTACGTGGCGATGACCGGTGCCCGCGCCTCCCTGCAGGCGCAGGGAACGCTCAGCCACAACCTCGCCAACTCGGACACTCCTGGCTTCAAGGAAGCGCTGGCCAACACCGAAGCCTTCCCGATCAAGGGTCCGGGCTTTGCCTCGCGGGTGGATGCGCTGCACGTCGACGCCGGCTTCAACCGCCGGCCCGGCGCGCAGCACATCACCGGCAAACCGCTGGACCTTGCACTGCAGAGCGGCACCTGGCTGGCGGTGCAGGCGAGCGATGGCAGCGAAGCGTATACGCGTGGCGCAGCCCTGTCGGTGACGCCGAACGGCCAGCTGGTGACCTCCAGCGGCCGTCCGGTACTGGATGACAACAACAACCCGATCGCCATTCCGCCCTACCAGGCGATGGAGATCGGCGCCGACGGCACGATCTCGATCATCCCGCAGGGCGAAGGCCCGCAGACGATGGCGCAGATCGGCCGGATCAAGGTGGTGCAGGCGCCGGACGAGCGCCTCGAGCGCGGCCTGGATGGCCTGTTCCGCAACACCGACCCGCGCCAGCCGTTCGCACCGGCACAGGGCACCGCCGTGCACAGCGGGCAACTGGAGGGCAGCAACGTCGATGCCGCCGGTGCGCTGGTGCAGATGATCCAGCTGCAGCGCCAGTACGAAATGCAGGTTCAGGTGATCAAGCACGGCGACGACAACGCGCGCAGCGCCAACAGCCTGCTCCGCCTGGGCAGCTGACGGATTTCCGGCGCTGCCCGGGCGCGGCGCTGGCACACCGCTTGCACACCCGCTACCAAGGGCCGCATTGCGCGGCCGGCTTCACCCAGACAGGACTCCGAAGATGAACCAGGCATTGTGGATCGCGAAAACCGGACTGGATGCGCAGCAGATGCGCATGTCGGTGGTTTCCAACAACCTCGCCAACACCAACACCACCGGCTTCAAGCAGGACCGCGCCAGCTTCGAGGACCTGCTGTACCAGCAGGTGCGGCAGCCGGGCGGCTCTTCGTCGGCGCAGACCCAGCTGCCGACCGGCCTGCAGCTGGGTACCGGCGTGCGCGTGGTCGCCACCGCCAAGAACTTCGAGCAGGGTGGCCAGCAGCAGACCGGCCGCGCACTGGACGTGATGGTCAACGGACGCGGCTTCTTCGAAGTGCAGATGCCCGACGGCAGCTCGGCCTACACCCGTGATGGCTCGTTCAAGATCAACCAGGACAGCGAGCTGGTCACCAACAGCGGCTACCCGGTGCAGCCGGGCATCCAGATTCCCGAGGGCGCGCAGTCGGTCACCATCGGCAGCGACGGCACCATCAGCGTGAAGATGGCCGACAACGCCGCGTCGGTGGAAGTCGGTGCGCTGACCCTGACCGACTTCGTCAATCCGGCCGGCCTGCAGGCGCGCGGCGAGAACCTGTTCCTGGAAACCACGGCCTCGGGCCCGGCACAGAACGGCAATCCCGGCCTGAACGGTCTCGGCACCGTGGTGCAGGGTGCGCTGGAAGGCAGCAACGTCAATGTCGTGGAAGAGCTGGTGTCAATGATCGAAACCCAGCGCGCCTACGAAATGAATGCCAAGGCGATCTCCACCACCGACTCGATGCTCGGCTATCTCAACAACAAGATCTGACCGGCCCAACCGGGAAACCGCCATGTCGCCCATTTCCAACCTCGCCCGTACTGCCCTCGCCTGCACCGTGGTCGCCCTGCTCGGTGGCTGCGTGATCGCGGGCGACGTGCGCCCCTATCCGGCGATGGCACCGATCCAGCCGATCATGCCGCCGCAGGCCGCGCCCACCGCCGGTGCGATCTACGCCGCTGGCCCGACCCTGCAGCTGTATTCGGACCGCCGCGCACGCGATGTCGGCGACCTGCTGACGATCACCCTGCTGGAAAACACCACCGCGCAGACCAGCGCCAACACAGCCACCAACAAGGAATCCAACCTGAGCCTGGGCACGCCGTCCATCCTTGGTGCGCCGGTCACCCTGGGCGGCAAGGACATCCTCAGTGCCACCGCCAAGGGCGCGCGTGACTTCACCGGCAAGGGCAACAGCGCGCAGAGCAACCGCCTGCAGGGCAGCGTCACGGTCACGGTGATCCAGCGCCTGCCCAACGGCAACCTGGTGGTGCAGGGGCAGAAGAACCTGCGGCTGAACCAGGGCGATGAACTGGTGCAGGTGCAGGGCATCGTGCGCCCGGGCGACATCAGCCAGGACAACACCATCCCTTCCAGCCGCGTAGCCGAGGCCCGCATCGTCTACGGCGGCCGCGGCCCGGTCGCGCAGTCCAACGCGATGGGCTGGCTGAGCCGCTTCTTCAATTCCGGCCTGACGCCGTTCTGAGTATGGCCATGAACTTCTCCTTCTCTCCTTCCTGGCAGCGACGCGTGGCGTTGATCGCGTCGCTGATGCTGCTGATCGTGGCCGCCCCGGCCAGCGCTGAGCGCATCAAGGACCTCGCCCAGGTCGGCGGCGTGCGCGGCAATGCGCTGGTGGGCTATGGCCTGGTGGTCGGCCTGGATGGCAGCGGCGACCGTACCAGCCAGGCGCCCTTTACCGTGCAGAGCCTGAAAAACCTGCTTGGCGAGCTGGGCGTGAACGTGCCGCCGAACGTCAATCCGCAGCTGAAGAACGTGGCCGCCGTGGCGATCCACGCCGAACTGCCGCCGTTCGCCAAGCCGGGCCAGCCGATCGACATCACGGTGTCTTCGATCGGCAACGCGGTGTCGCTGCGCGGCGGCTCGCTGCTGATGGCCCCGCTGCGCGGCGCCGATGGCCAGATCTATGCCATCGCCCAGGGCAATCTGATCGTGGGTGGCTTTGGCGCGCAGGGCAAGGACGGCTCCCGTGTCTCGGTGAACGTGCCCAGCGTCGGCCGTATTCCCAACGGCGCCACCGTGGAGCGTGCCCTGCCCGATCCGCTGGCCAACGGCGGCGACATCACCCTGAACCTGCACAACAACGATTTCACCACGGTCTCGCGCATGGTCGCCGCGCTCAACAACGCATTCGGCGAAGGCGCGGCGCGCGCGATCGATGGCGTGACCGTCGCCGTCACCGCACCGACCGATCCGGGCGCACGCATCGGCCTGCTGGCGCGCATCGAGAACCTGGAACTGACCCCGGGCAGCGCCCCGGCCAAGGTGGTGGTCAATTCACGCACCGGCACCGTGGTCATCGGCCAGCAGGTGCGCGTGGGGCCGGCCGCGATATCGCATGGTTCGCTGACCGTGACCATCCAGGAAAACACCAACGTCAGCCAGCCCAATGCGCTGTCGGGCGGCCGTACCGTGGCCAGCCCGCAGTCCACCATCACCGCCACCAACGACGGCAGCCGCATGTTCAAGTTCAGCGGCGGCACCACCCTGGACGAAATCGTGCATGCGGTGAACGCCGTAGGCGCGGCACCGGGCGACCTGATCGCGATCCTGGAAGCCCTGAAGCAGGCCGGCGCACTGAGTGCCGAGCTTGAGGTGATCTGACATGCGCATCAATCCCGCATTCGACCTGCACCCGGCGCAGCAGAACGATCCGGCGAAGATCGACAAGGTCGCTCGCCAGCTGGAAGGCCAGTTCGCACAGATGCTGGTCAAGAGCATGCGCGATGCCAGCTTCGGCGACTCGCTGTTTCCCGGCGAGAACAAGATGTTCCGCGACATGTACGACCAGAAGATTGCCGAGGCGATGACCCGCGGCAAGGGCCTGGGCCTGTCCGGCATGATCACCCGCCAGCTGTCCGGCCAGGCCGCCGAAGGTCCGGCACTGGATACCCGCGTGGATCCGGCCAAGGCCAGCCGCGCTTACCAGCTCAACGCGCCGGCCAGGCCGGCACCGTCGCTGCCCCTGAAAGATGGCAGCCAGGCCGTGCGCATGCTGCAGCAGATGGCCGCAGGCGCGCAGCACGGTGCGCAGGCCGCGCTGGCACCGATGGAGCAGGCACTGGACCTGATCGCCGGCCGTGAGAGCAGCGGCCTGCACCGCTCGCTGGGCACCGAGGATCCGTACATCGGCAGCCTGCAGGGCGAGGACTGGGCCGCCAACAGCGACCAGTGGACGGCGACGGCCAGCAATCGCGGCACGGCCGTGAGCCCGGCCGATGCCCTGGCCACGCGCACCGCGGTCGCCCAGCTCGGCGAGCATACCCCGGAGGGCTTCGTCGCCAGTATCTGGCAGCACGCACAGAGCGCGGCCAGGGAACTGGGCGTGGATGCCCGCGCCCTGGTCGCCCAGGCCGCGCTGGAGACCGGCTGGGGCAAGCGCCACATCAAGCATGCCGATGGCAGCACCTCGCACAACCTGTTCGGCATCAAGGCCACTGGCTGGAACGGCCAGCGCGCCACGGCCGGCACCCATGAATATGTCGATGGCGTGCGCCGCAACGAAACCGCCAGCTTCCGCGCCTACGGTTCAGCGGCCGAGAGCTTTGCCGACTACGTGCGCCTGCTGAAGACCAGCCCGCGCTACCAGCAGGCCCTGCAGGCCGGTACCGACGTGCAGGGCTTCGCCCGTGGCCTCCAGCGCGCCGGTTACGCCACCGATCCGCGCTACGCCGCCAAGATCGCTGCGATCGCCGGCGGCCCGACCATCGAGCGCGCCGTAGCCGCCGTGGCCGACGCCGGCTCGCGCCTTGGCCAGACCTTCGCCAGCACCGCGACCGCGGCGCTGGGTATCACCCGTCGTTGAGGAACACCATGTCCAGCGTACTTTCCACCGGTACCGGTGCCCTGCTCGCCTTCCAGCGAGCGTTGGCGACCACCAGCCACAACGTGGCCAACCTCAATACACCCGGCTACAGCCGGCAGAAGGTCAACTTCGCCACCGCCGATCCACAGAACTATGGCTACGGCACGGTCGGCAACGGCACCCGCATCACCGACATCCGTCGCACGGCCGACCAGCTGGCGATCTCGCGCCTGCTCGACAGCAGCGGTGAGCTGGCGCGCCTGAAGCAGCTTTCGGGCATGGCCGACCGGGTCAACGCCCTGTTCTCCGATGCCGCCACCAACGTGGCCGGCGTCTGGTCGAACTTCTTCGACTCGGTCAGTGGCCTGTCGTCCAACGCGGCCGGCACCGCCGACCGCCAGAACATGCTCGACGGTGGCAAGGCGCTGGCCAACCGCTTCGTGCAGCTCAACACGCACCTGAACAATCTCAACAGCGAGGTCAACAACGGCCTGCTGGCCGGTGCGACCGAGGTCAACCGCCTTGCGCAGGAGATCGCGCAGATCAACGGTGCCATCGGCACCAACATTGCCTCGGCTGCACCGGACCTGCTCGACCGCCGCGATCAGCTGATCACCCAGCTGATCGGCTACACCGGTGGCACCGCGGTGATCCAGGACGGCGGCATCATGAATGTCTACACTGCCGGCGGCAACGCGCTGGTGGTGGGTACCACGGCGACCAAGGTCACCACCGTGGCCGATCCTTACCAGCCCGAGCGCCTGCAGCTGGCACTGGAGACCCAGGGCAACACCATCCGTCTCGACCCGAAGGCGGTCGGTGGCCAGATCGGTGGCCTGCTGGAATTCCGCGACACCGTGCTGACGCCTGCGCAGGCCGAACTGGGCAAGCTGGCGGTGGGCCTGGCCGAGAGCTTCAACCAGGTCCACCACCAGGGTGTGGATCTGTATGGCCAGATGGGCGGGGACTTCTTCAACATCGGCAGCCCGCGCGTGACCGGCAACAACAGCAATACCGGAACCGCCAGCCTCAGCGCCACCTATGGCGACCTGGGCAAACTGGACGCGCAGAACGTGGTGCTGCAGTTCGATGGCACCACCTGGAAGGCCAGCCGCGCCGACACCGGCGCCAGCATTCCCCTGACCGGTACCGGCACCGCCGCCGATCCGCTGGTGATCAACGGCGTGAACCTGGTCGTCGGCGGCACCCCGGCGGCCAATGACCGCTTCCTGCTGCAGCCCACCGCCGGCGTGGCCGGCAGCCTGGAGATGGCCATCACCGATCCGTCGCGCATTGCCGCGGCCGCCGCAGTCAAGGGCGCAGCCGCCACCGCCAACACCGGTACCGGCAAGCTGAGCGGCGTCACCGTCACCGATTCGGCCAACGCGAACCTGCGCAATCCGTCCGCGATCGTGTTCACCTCGGCGACCACCTACACCATCGACGGTGGCCCGCCGCAGACCTATACGCCTGGCCAGACCATCAGTGCCAACGGCTGGAGCTTCGTACTGGACGGTGCGCCGAAGGTGGGCGATACCTTCAACATCACCCCGACCCCGGCCGGTTCGTCGGACAACAGCAATGCCTCCAGGCTGGCCAAGGTGGAAAGCACGAAGGCCTTCAACGCCGGAACGGTGACACTGAACGGTGCACTGGGTGGCCTGACCACCCAGGTCGGCGCTGCCGCCCGCTCGGCCGAGTACTCGCTCGATGCGCAGCTGGTGATCAATGACAAGGCACAGGAAGCCCGCGACGAGGTCTCCGGCGTGAATCTGGACGAAGAGGCCGCCGACATGCTGCGCCTGCAGCAGGCCTACCAGGCTGCCTCACAGCTGATTTCCACCGCCGACAGCATGTTCCAGACCATCCTGGGGGCCGTCCGCCGATGAGCAGCCGCATCTCCACCAGCATGATGTTCAACCAGTCGGTGTCGCTGATGATGGCCAAGCAGGCCAAGCTCAGCCACCTGGAGCAGCAGATTGCTACTGGCAGCAAGATCGTCAGCGCCAAGGACGATCCGGTTGCCGCCGGCACTGCAGTCGGCCTTGACCGCAGCCTGGCCGCACTGGACCGCATGAAGCTCAACGCCGGCAATGTGCAGAACCGCCTGGGCGTGCAGGAAAACACCCTGGCGCAGGTCAACGACCTGATGGCGCGCGTCAACGATCTGACCATCCAGGCCAGCAATCCGGCACTGAGCGCGGCCGACAAGAAGACGCTGATCACCGAGGTCAACCAGATCCGCGATGGCCTGCTGTCGCTGGCCAACGCCGACGATGGTACCGGCCGCTACGTGTTCGGTGGCACCAACGACGGTGACCCGCCGTTCGCCAAGATCAACGGCAAGGTCGTCTATCGCGGCGACCAGACCCAGCGCCAGGTTGAAGTCGGCCCCGATACCTATGTGCGCGACGCCCTGCCCGGCAGCGAGATCTTCATGCGCATCCCCACCGGCGACGGCTTCGTTGACGGCAGCGCCGCGGCCGGCAACACCGGCAACGGCGTGCTGACCAACATCACCCGCGACGGCAGCGACAGCTGGAACGGCCAGGGCTTCAGCGTGCGCTTCACCACCGGCACCCAGTACGAGGTGGTGGATGGTGCGGGCAACGTGACCGGCACCGGCACCTACAAGGCTGGCGACGACCTGGAAGTGAACGGTGTGCGCCTGCGCATCACCGGCGCACCTGCAGCGGGCGACAGCTTCAGCGTACAGGCCGCCAGCAGCCGCGACATCTTCGCCACCATGGACAACCTGGTCGCCGCGCTGGGTGCCGACACCGGTACCACCGCGCAGATGACTGCGCAGCAGAATCAGCTGCAGAGCGCACTGCGCGACGTCGCGCGCGCCTCGGAGCGGATGATCGATTCGCGCGCTGCCGGTGGTGCGCAGTTGAAGGCGCTGGACAACGCGGCGGAGATGCGCGAGGCCAATGGCGTGACCCTGAAGACCACGCTGTCGCAGATGCGCGACCTGGATTACGCCGATGCACTGAGCCAGTACCAGCTGCAGAGCACCGCACTGCAGGCGGCGCAGACGATCTTCTCGCAGATGCAGTCGATGTCGCTGTTCAACAAGCTGCGCTGACGCCTCTCCTGCGTCACCCCTGAAAGGCCGCGATGCCCTGCATCGCGGCCTTTTTCGTTTGCGCGCCTGCCCGCCACCACGCGGCCCTCTGGCCATCTCCGGCCGATTCTCCGTGATTGCCCATCAAGCCGGGTCGCACCCCGCCGATACCTTCATCAGCGCTGGTCAGGCCCTGCCCGACCGCCCCTCCCGGGCTCGCTTCCATCCTGGCAACAGGGCTGAAAACCCCGGGAAAACAGCTTCAGGCAACGAATTCCGGCTTCAGCGGAATTCACGGCTAAAGGTTGTTGACAAAGCGCCGTTATTCATTTGGCAACGGCGAAGCACACAGCCACACAAAAAAACAGGCGGCGCTTCGTTTCATTCACCAACGGGTTCCATATAAGAGGAGACGACCCCATGGCACAGGTAATCAACACCAATACGATGTCGCTCAACGCTCAGCGCAACCTGAGCACCAGCGGCAGCTCGCTCGCCACCACCATCCAGCGCCTCTCGTCCGGCCTGCGCATCAACAGCGCGAAGGACGACGCGGCCGGCCTGGCCATCAGCGAGCGCTTCACCACCCAGATCCGCGGTCTGGACGTGGCCATCCGCAACGCCAACGACGGCATCTCGCTGGCCCAGGTCGCCGAGGGTTCGCTGAACGAAGTCGGCAACAACCTGCAGCGCATCCGCGAACTGGGTGTGCAGGCCTCCAACGCCACCAACTCGGCCAGCGACCGCAAGGCCCTGCAGGCCGAAGTGACCCAGCTGGTCTCGGAAATCGATCGTGTGGCCAAGCAGGCCGACTTCAACGGTACCAAGCTGCTGGACGGCAGCTTCACCAGCCAGCTGTTCCAGGTGGGCGCCAACGCCGGCCAGGCCATTGCCATCAACAGCGTGGTCAACGCCAAGGCCGATTCGCTGGGGGCTGCCACCTTCGCCAACGGCTACACCGGCACCGCGCTGGCGGTGGACAAGGCCACGGCCGACACCACCTACTCCGGCCTGCAGGTCTCGGTCACCCCGCCGGGCGGCACCGCCACCACGGTCACCATCAGCGACTTCACCGTGAAGGCTGGCGAGTCGATCACCTCGGCCACCGCTGCGGCGATCAACAACAAGCTGGGTGAAACCGGCGTGGTGGCCTCGGTCAATGCCGGCGTCATCAGCCTGGCTTCGGTCAAGGATGGCCAGACCTTCGCCCTGGGCGTCAGCGCAGCAACCCCGCCGGCCGGCGTCACCGCCGCGACCATCGCCGGCCTGGGCCTGACCGAGACCAGCACCAACGGCGGCACCCTGACCGGTGCAGCGGCCAGCTTCGTCAAGGACCTGAACGTCACCACCGCCGAAGGCGCACAGAAGGCGATGTCGATCGTCGACAAGGCCCTGGAATCGGTCAACAGCGTCCGCGCCGACCTCGGCGCGATCCAGAACCGCTTCACCTCGGTGGTCGCCAACCTGCAGACCTCCTCGGAGAACCTGTCCGCATCGCGCAGCCGCATCCGCGATACCGACTTCGCCAAGGAAACCGCCGAACTGACCCGCACCCAGATCCTGCAGCAGGCCGGTACGGCCATGCTGGCCCAGGCCAACCAGGTACCGCAGAACGTGCTCAGCCTGTTGCAGCGCTGACATGAGCCGCCCCCGGGGCACGTCGGGGGCGTCTGACCCAACTCACGTGCAACCGCTCAAGGACCTCTCCTCATGGCACAAGTCATCAACACCAATACGATGTCGTTGAATGCTCAGCGTAACCTGAGCACCAGCGGCAGCTCGCTGGCTACCACCATCCAGCGCCTGTCCTCCGGTTCGCGCATCAACAGCGCCAAGGACGACGCCGCCGGCCTGGCGATCTCCGAGCGCTTCGGCACGCAGATCCGCGGTACCGACGTCGCCATCCGCAATGCCAACGACGGCATCTCGCTGGCCCAGGTCGCCGAAGGCTCGCTGACCGAAATCGGCAACAACCTGCAGCGCGTCCGCGAGCTGTCGGTGCAGGCCGCCAACGCCACCAACTCGGCCAGCGACCGCAAGGCCCTGCAGGCCGAAGTGACCCAGCTCGTCTCGGAAATCGACCGCGTCGCCAAGCAGTCGGACTTCAACGGCACCAAGCTGCTGGACGGTTCGTTCTCCAGCCAGCTGTTCCAGGTCGGTGCCAACGCCGGCCAGGCCATCGCCATCGACAAGACCATCGATGCCAAGGCCAACGCCCTGGGCGGCGCCAAGTTCGACACCAACTCGCTGGCCCTGGCCGACCCGGGCACCAACGCCGACCTCAAGGTCACTGGCCTGCAGATCAATGGCGTGACCATCGCCGACGTCGATGTCAAGCAGGGTGCCGACGCCGCTGCCACCGGCAAGGCCTCCCGCGAGGCGCTGGTGACTGCCATCAACGCCAAGATCGGTGAGACCGGTGTCTACGCCGAAGTGAACGGCACCGCTGGCGTCACCCTGACCTCGGTCAAGGACAGCGTCAACGCCGATGGTTCGTTCAAGGCCATCACCGCATCGGTGGGCACCTGGACCGGCGCTACCGCACCGACCTTCACCGCCACCACTGCTGCTGCAGCGCCGGCCGCGAAGTACGCCAGCAACCTGGACGTCAGCACCGTGAAGGGCGCCCAGCAGGCGATGGAAGTGGTCGACAAGGCCCTGAGTGCGATCAACAGCACTCGTGCCGACCTGGGCGCCGTGCAGAACCGCTTCACCTCGGTGGTGGCCAACCTGCAGACCTCGTCGGAGAACCTGTCGGCTTCGCGTAGCCGCATCAAGGACACCGACTTCGCCAAGGAAACCGCAGAACTGACCCGCACCCAGATCCTGCAGCAGGCCGGTACGGCCATGCTGGCCCAGGCCAACCAGGTGCCGCAGGGCGTGCTCAGCCTGCTGCGCTGATCCGCTTACTGATCGACCTCCGGGCGCTGCATGACGCCGCGCCCGGATCCTGAAACACGTTCCACCTTCGCCAAAGGAAATGCACCATGGCACAAGTCATCAACACCAACACCATGTCCCTGAATGCTCAGCGCAACCTGAGCACCAGCGGCAGCTCGCTGGCCACCACCATCCAGCGCCTGTCCTCCGGTTCGCGCATCAACAGCGCCAAGGACGACGCCGCCGGCCTGGCGATCTCCGAGCGCTTCGGCACGCAGATCCGCGGTACCGACGTCGCCATCCGCAACGCCAACGACGGCATCTCGCTGGCCCAGGTCGCCGAAGGTTCGCTGACCGAAATCGGCAACAATCTGCAGCGCGTCCGCGAGCTGTCGGTGCAGGCCGCCAACGCCACCAACTCGGCCAGCGACCGCAAGGCGCTGCAGGCCGAAGTGACCCAGCTGGTCTCGGAAATCGACCGCGTCGCCAAGCAGTCGGACTTCAACGGCACCAAGCTGCTGGACGGCACCTTCTCCAGCCAGCTGTTCCAGGTCGGCGCCAATGCCGGCCAGGCCATCGCCATCGACAAGACCATCGATGCCAAGGCCAACGCCCTCGGTGGTGCCCAGTTCGCCACGGCCACTGCTGCCGTCACCGGTGCCGACAACGTTGATACCGCTGTTGCCGCGTTCACCATCACCGACAGCAAGGGCACCGTCGTCAACTTCGACGCGATGACCGTGAAGAGCGTCGGCGATGCGGCCGCCAACACCGCGGCAGCCGGCAAGGCCGTCGCAACCGCGATCAATGCCAAGATCGGCGAGACCGGCGTCTATGCCGAAGCCGACGCGGCCGGCGCGCTCACCCTGACCTCGGTCAAGGACAGCGTCAACAATGCCGGTGCTTTCACGGCCTTCAGCAGCACCATCGCTGGGTTCACCGCAGGTGCCGCGCCGACCGCCAAGTTCGCCGACAAGATCGACGTGTCCACCGTGAAGGGTGCACAGCAGGCGATGGAAGTGGTCGACAAGGCCCTGGGTGCGATCAACAGCACCCGCGCCGACCTCGGTGCGATCCAGAACCGCTTCACCTCGGTGGTGGCCAACCTGCAGACCTCGTCGGAAAACCTGTCGGCATCGCGTAGCCGCATCAAGGACACCGACTTTGCCAAGGAAACCGCCGAGCTGACCCGCACCCAGATCCTGCAGCAGGCCGGTACGGCCATGCTGGCCCAGGCCAACCAGGTGCCGCAGGGCGTGCTCAGCCTGCTGCGCTGATCCACGGCAAGAAGGCGCCGCTACCGTCGGGTCGAACCGACGGTAGCGGCAACCGGGAAGCCACGATGCACGAAGGCGCGGGCCATGCCCGGCCCGGGATGAGTCCCGAACCGGCTTGGCATCGCCCGCTCCTGCGGACCTCTCTTTCAGCGCTGTACCTTTGACTGTACGTACCGGGCGGCTTCGTCTCCCCCCGATTGTCAGTAGTCTGATCCCTCCCCTGCATTGGGGGAGGGCTTTTTGCAGACTCCCGGCAGCCCGCGGTGAACCCACCCGCGCCCTGCCCCAGCCCTCCTGCAACCCGCGTGCCAGAACCTGCGCCAGGCGTTGGCACGGCACGTGCATCAACGAAGTCCTCAAGACCCAGCGGCGCAGGCCGCTATTTTCGTTGACGACGGGCCACCGCACGACGGCCGGGCCCGGATACCAGGAGAAACGACGTGGCAGACTTTGGATACGGTGGCATTGGCTCGGGGCTCAACATCTCGGACATCGTCAACCAGCTGGTCGCAGCCGACCGCAAGCCCGCCGACAATGCGCTGAACCTGCAGCAGTCCAAGGCCAAGATGCAGCTGTCGTCGATCGGCACCATCACCTCGGCCTTCGACAAGCTGAAGACGGCGCTGACCGCACTGAAGGCCACCACGGCGTTCGACACGCGCACCGTGACCGCCAGCAAAGGCGGCGACAAGGGCACCGACGAGATCCTGACGGCGTCGGTCGCGCTGTATGACGTCGGCACAACCAAGGCTGCCGCCTCCAATGGCACGCACGTCGTCAATGTCACCTCGCTGGCCACCGCGCACAAACTGATCGCCGATACCTCGGTACCCAAGACCGACACGTTTGCTGCCGGAACCTTGACGCTGACCGTTGGCGTGGGCGACAAGGCCAAGACCATGAACGTGGAGGTGGAGGACGGCGACACGCTGACCACCATCCGCAACAAGATCGATGCGGCTGGCCGCAAGGAAGGCGTGCAGGCCACCCTGATCAGCTCCGGCGACAACCAGTACCTGTCGATCGCCCAGGAGAAGACCGGTGCCGCCAACGCGATCAAGCTCGAATACGCAGGCAGCGACGCCAAGCTGGGGGGACTGGTCAACAGCCTCAAGCAGAACACCGCCGCCGCCGACGCCGAGCTGACCATCGATGGCGTGAAGGTCGTGAGCGCCAGCAATACGGTGGCCGATGCGGTTCCGGGCCTGACCCTGAACCTGAAGATGCCGGGCACCAGCACGGTGACCATCAGCACCGACACTGCGGCAGCCACCAAGGTGATGCAGGAGTTCGTCACCGCCTACAACGCCGCACTGGCGGCGATCAACACCGAAACCAAGTACGACGCCAAGACCAAGGAAGCCTCCACGCTGACCGGTGATGCGCAGATGCGCGGCGCCACCAGCCAACTGCGCTCGGTGATGTCGAGCGTGCTCAAGGACCTGGCTGGTGACAAGCTCGATGCCAAGGCGATCGGTCTGGATACCCGCGGCTACCCCAATGCCGACGGCACGCTGATCCTGGACACCACCAAGTTCGCCGCCGCACTGGCCAGCCAGCCGGAGAAGATGCGCCAGGCGATCACCGGAGATACCGGCGGTGCCGGCAAGCTGTACACGCTGGTCGACGGCTATGTCAGCACCACGGTCGGCAAGGAAGGCGCGTTCGTCGCGCGGACCAAGGGACTGAACACCACGCTGGACAACATCGACAAGCGCCGCAAGGATCTCGACACGCGGATGAAGAGCGTGGAAGAGCGCTACAAGAAGCAGTTCATCGCGCTGGACAGCCTGATGGGCAAGTTGCAGCAGAGCAACACGGCGCTGCAGCAGCAGCTGGCACAGTTGAACCGCTGACGATGCGTGCGTGGCACTCAAGTTTGCCGCGCAATGCACCGATAACGGACGCAACAGCAATCATCGCCGCGCCGCCGGCACCGATCCCCACGATCGCCCGACGGCACCCCGCGCAAGGAGAATCACGAATGTACGGTTCCAGCCGTCAATATGCCGAGCAGTACCGCCAGGTGGGAGTGACCAGTGCGGTCGCCGATGCCGATCCGCACAAGCTGGTGGCGATGCTGCTGGCCGGCGCGCTGGAGCGCGTGCGTCGCGCCCTGGCCAGCCTCGAGCGCGGCGACCAGGCCGGCAAGGGCAAGGCGATCGGCGAAGTCTGCGCGATCGTCGGCCACCTCAACGGCTCGCTGGACCATGAGGCCGGCGGCGAGATCGCCGGCAACCTGTCGGCCCTGTACGATTACGTGCTGCAGCGCCTGACCGAAGCCAACCTGCACAACGACCGCGCCGCGCTGGATGAATCGCTGCAGCTGCTGGGCGAGATCGACAGCGCCTGGAACGCGATCCCGCACGAACAGCGCCGCCCGGCCGCGGTGGCGCCATGAGCCTGCCCGAACTGCACGCGCAGCTGGATGCCTTCGAGAAGGCATTGGGCGATGACGCCCTGGACCAGGCCGACAGCCTGCTCGACGGGCACGACAGCACCCTGCATGCCCTGCTCAGCCAGCCGCTGACCGCTGCGGACCACGCGCCGCTGAGCGCGCTGTTCGAGCGCCAGCAGAGCCTTCTGGGCCTGCTGCGCCAGCGCCGCGATGCAGCAGCCGCACTGATGAATGACGGCCAGCGCTCTCTTCGCGCCGCCCATGCCTACCTGCAGGCAGAATCGCTGGCATGACCCAGCTGCCGACCACGTCGCTGCACCATCCTGCCGAAAGCGAGCTGTTCGACGAAACGCTCAGCTGCGAGCTGGCCCTGCCGGCCGAGTTCCAGGCGGGCAGCGCGGCCGGACGCACCAGCGGTGCCGAAGGCCTGCTGCGCAGCTTGGCACTGGTCGAAGACAGCCGTGTTGACGAGCACGACGAGCGCAACGAGGCCACCCTGCAGCTGCAACGCCTTGAAGCCAAGCTGGACCTGGCGATGGTGCTGCTCGGCCGCTTGGTGCGCCAGCAGGGCCTGGAACTGCCCCTGCGCCCGGTGCGCTGGTCGCGCCGTGGCATCCGCCTGCAGCTGGGCCCGCGCAGTGGTGCCAGCCCCGGGCAGGCCGGCGTGGTGCGCCTGCAGCCCAGCGACTGGCTGCCCGACCACATCGACCTGCCGGTGGAAGTGATCGCCGAGGCAGCCGACGGCAGCGGCGGCCACTTCCTGTGGCTGCGCTTCCAGCGCCTGGGCGACGGCTTGGAAATGGCAATGGAACGGCACCTGTTCCGACTGCACCGCCGCCAGGTGGCCGAGGCGCGCCGGGCGCGCTGAAAGCTGCCACCATCACGCTTGGCGGGCAAGCCTTGGCGCGCCCGTTCAGCTAAGTTAAGGTGGACTCCCCTACACGGATCTGTTGCGTGCCTGTGCGAGTTCTCATCGTCGACGATCACACCCTCGTCCGCGCCGGCCTGGCGCGGCTGCTGCAGGGGTTTGCCGACGTGCAGCTCGTCGCCGAGGCCAGCAACGCCGAACAGGCACTGCAGCTGGCCCTGCAGCATGCGCCGGATGTGGTGCTGATGGATCTCTCGTTGCCGGGCCGCACCGGCCTGGAAGCGCTCAGCGACATCCGCCTGCGCGCCCCGGGCACCCGGGTGGTGATGATGACCATGCACGACGATGCCGCCCATGTGCGCGACGCCCTGGATCGCGGTGCGGTCGGGTTCGTGGTGAAGGATGCAGCACCGCAGGAGCTGGAACTGGCGCTGCGCGCCGCGCATGCCGGCCAGGTGTTCCTGAGTCCCCAGATCTCGGCCAAGATGCTGGCCCCCATGCTGGGCCGCGAGAAGCCTACCGGCATTGCCGCGCTGTCGCCGCGTCAGCGCGAGATCCTGCGCCGCATCGGCAAGGGCGAAAGCAACAAGGAAATCGCTGCGGACCTCGGCATCAGCGTGAAGACGGTGGAAACCCATCGCGCACGCATGATGGAGTCGTTGGGCTGCCGCCGCGCCAATGACCTGTTGCTGCTGGCCGCGCGCCACCAGCACGAGCTGGAGTGATTGCCTGCCAATGGGGTCAGATCCCTTTCTGCAGGAAAGGGATCTGACCCCTGCCCGGCACTGCACCGGCGACGAATTCCCGTCACCCCGACATTCCCTGACAGGAATCCGTACACCGGCCGCTGCAAAACCCGCCGCGTCGGCACGACGAATCAATGACTTGGCGGCCCGTTTCGTCAATATCCCGAGCCAATGTAGGGATAACCCCTACATCCTGTCGGGACAACCACGAATCCCCTCAGGAACCCCCCGATTCCGCCCACGCCGGATCAAAAGCAAGATGCGTTCCACAAGGCGCCGGGGAGCGGCGCCGGGGAACCACGATGAAGGCTGCACTCTCGACCCAGCTGGGCCAACAACTTCACCTCACCCCGCAGCTGCTGCAGTCGATACGGCTGTTGCAGCTTGATGGCCTGCACCTGGAACAGGAAATCCAGCGCCTGCTGGACTCCAACCCGCTGCTGGAGATCGAAGAGGCCGAAGCGCCTGCCGCTGATGCCACCGAGGTCAGCGCCACCACGCTGGAAACCGCCGCGTTCGACGAGCTGCCGGAGTCTTCGATGTGGGACGTGGCCGGCGCCAGCTGGCAGGACGGCGACGACGACCGCATGGCGCGCATTGCCGCCGGTGAGTCGACCGACCCTCAGCTGCGCGTGCTGCAGCGCCTGGCGCTGGACATGGACGACAGCGAACTGGCGGTGGCCGCGTTCTGGCTCGACCACTGCGACGAGGCCGGCTACCTGCAGGCGCCACTGGCGCAGCTGCAGCTGCTGGCCAGCGCCCAGTTCGACATCGCCGCCGAAGGCGTCGAGGCCATCCGCCAGCAGCTGCTGCACGGTGAACCGGCTGGCATGGCTGCGCAGGACCTGCGCGAAGGCCTGCAGGCACAACTGCGCAGCCTGCACGGCGTGGTCCCCGCGCGTCACCTGGCCGCCCGCATCCTCGATGGCGCGCTCGAGGCACTGGCCGCACACGACTACCCCGCCCTCGCCCGCCAGCACGACGCCGAGATCGACGACGTGCGCGAGGCGGTGCGCCTGATCCTCTCGCTGCAGCCGCGCCCCGGCGACAGCCTGCTGCCCGAACGCAATGCGGTGGTGGTACCGGACGTGGTCGCCTGGCATGCCGATGGGCAGTGGAAGGTGGCACTGAACCCGGCCACCAGCCGCCGCGTCTCGATCAACAGCCAGTACGAACAGGCGCTGGCCGAAACCAGCGAAGCCGCGCCGGCACTGCGCGAGATGCTGCAGGAGGCGCGCTGGTTCAGCCGCGGCCTGTCGATGCGCTACGACACCCTGCTGCGCACCGCGCGTGTGATCGTCGAGCGCCAGGCCGCCTTCCTGGTGCGTGGCGAAGAGGCGATGGCCCCGCTGACCCTGAAGGAAGTGGCCGAGGAAATCGGCATGCACGAGTCCACCGTCTCGCGCATCACCACCGGCAAGTTCCTGCAGACCCCGCGCGGCACCTTCGAACTGAAGCACTTCTTCGCGGTGCGCCTGGAAGGCGCCAGCGTCTCCGGCCAGGCGGTGAAAGCCATGGTCCGCCGCCTGATCGACGCCGAGCCCGCCGGCCGTCCGCTGGCCGACGAGGCCATTGCCGGCCTGCTGTCACGCCAGGGGGTGAACATTGCCCGCCGAACCGTCGCAAAATACCGAGAACAACTGGATATCGCCCCGGCCCGCGAACGGCGCCGGCTCAGCGCCAGGCAACCGCAGCTGGCCCGGGTGGGCTGAAAAGGATGTTGGACATGAACAAGCTCACGGTCCTGCTGGTCGATGACCACGAGGGCTTCATCAACGCGGCGATGCGCCATTTCCGCAAGATCGACTGGCTGCAGATCGTCGGCAGTGCCGGCAACGGCCTGGAAGCGATCGAGCGCTCGGAAACGCTGCGCCCGCAGGTGGTGCTGATGGACCTGGCCATGCCGGAGATGGGCGGCCTGCAGGCCACCCGCCTGATCAAGTCGCAGGACGATGCACCGTACATCGTGATCGCCAGCCACTTCGACGACGCCGAGCACCGCGAACACGCGCTGCGTGCCGGTGCCGACAACTTTGTCAGCAAGCTGTCCTACATCCAGGAAGTCATGCCGATCCTGGAAGGCCTCAGGGAGGAACAGTCGTGAGTGAATCGCGCATCCTGGTGCTGGACAACGACGCCGTGCGCGCAGAGCGCACCGTTGCCCTGCTGGAATTCATGGACTTCAATCCGCGCTGGGTCTCCGACGCGGCCGACTTCGACCTGGGCCGGCAGCGCCAGAACGACTGGATGGCGGTGATCGTCGGCAGCCTGGACGACAGCCCCGCCAGCACCGCGCTGTACAACTGGCTGGGCGGCAGCAGCCTGCCGCCTCCGGTGCTGCTGGCCGATGGTGATGCCGCAATGTTTGCCCAGCAGCACGGGCTGCATGAAGCGAATATCTGGCCGCTGGAAACGCCGCTGCGCCACGCGCAGATGGAAGCCCTGCTGCGCCGCGCCAGCCTCAAGCGCCTGGATGCCGAGCATCAGGCCGGCGCCGCGCAGGACCAGGGACCCACCGGCAACGGCCCGGCAGTGAGCGCCCTGCGCACCATGATCGAGCAGGTGGCCGCATTCGATACCACCGTGCTGGTGCTGGGTGAATCCGGTACCGGCAAGGAAGTGGTGTCGCGCGCCATCCACCAGCGTTCGCCGCGCCGTGACGGACCGTTCGTGGCGATCAACTGCGGCGCCATTCCGGCCGACCTGCTGGAAAGCGAACTGTTCGGCCATGAGAAGGGCGCCTTCACCGGCGCGCTCACCGCGCGCAAGGGCCGTTTCGAAATGGCCGAGGGCGGCACCCTGCTGCTCGACGAAATCGGCGACATGAGCCTGCCGATGCAGGTGAAGCTGCTGCGCGTGCTGCAGGAGCGCAGTTTCGAGCGCGTGGGTGGCAACCAGACCATCCGCTGCAACGTGCGCGTGGTGGCCGCGACCCATCGCGACCTGGAGACCCGCATCGCTGAGGGCAAGTTCCGCGAGGATCTGTTCTACCGCCTCAACGTGTTCCCGATTGAAGTACCCGCGCTGCGCGAGCGTCGCGAAGACCTGCCGGCACTGGTGGAAACCATCGCCGCGCAGCTGGCCCGCACTGGCCGTGGCGAAGTGCGCTTCACCCCGGAAGCCCTGCAGGCGCTGGCCGGCTACGAATGGCCGGGCAACGTGCGCGAGCTGACCAACCTGGTCGAGCGCCTGGCGGTGCTGCATCCGGGGGGTTCGGTGCGCGTGCAGGACCTGCCGGCCCGTTACCGTGGCGATGCGGCACTGGCCGCCACGCCGGCACCGGCACAGCCGGCCGCCAGCGAAGAACGCCTGGACCTGCGCAGTTTCTCCTTCCACACCCCGGGCAGCGGCAACCAGCCGGCACTGGAGCACGGCATTGCCGTCAATCGCCCGGCGGCACCGGCGGCGCTGCCCGACGAAGGCATGGACCTGCGCAACCACATGGCCAACATCGAACTGGGCCTGATCAACGAAGCACTGGAACGCACCCAGGGCGTGGTCGCCCACGCGGCCCAGCTGCTCGGCCTGCGCCGCACGACCCTGGTGGAAAAGCTGCGCAAGTACGGCATCGAGCGCGAGCAGGCCGAACTGGCCGGCTGAAACGCATTGCCAGCATGAAGGGGGCACGAACGCCTGGGCTTGCCCGGGCGTTGGTGTTTTTGGCGCCCGCGGTCGCCCGGGCGTCAGATCCCTTTCCCCAGGAAAGGGATCTGACCCCATTGCTTTTGCACGTTTTCCTAGAGACAACACCGCCGCAGTGCGGAGCATGGCGAGGACACCCCCAAGGAGGTTCCACCATGCGTCGCCTCGCCCTGCTCGCCACCCTGCTCTGCCCGGCCCTGGCCACCGCGGCCAACTGCACGCTGCCTGTCACACTGGACCAGCGCCACTTCACCAACCTCAGCGACCCGTTGTATGCGCCGGACAATCCGAACGCCGGACGCATGGTGCAGGTCAGCTTCACCGGCAACCAGTACGTGCTGGATATCCTCGGCACCGACCTGCGCATCGGCGGCAGCTACCGCTACCAGCGCCTGGCCCCGCATGTCGCGGAAATCCTGATGACCGAGGCCCACCCGGCCGGTCCCGCCCACTACACCCTGCTGCTGACCTGCCAGAGCGACCGCCAGGGCCGCTTCATCTACACCCAGCACGACGGCCCCATCGCGCCGCGCCAGCGCCAGAATTCCGGCCACTGGACCCTGCAGCCGTAGGCCAGAAAACCGACGCCGGATAAATGGCGCCTTCAATGGGGCCAGAGCCCGTTGCGTCGCAACGGGCTCTGACCCCATCCGATCAGTGCCGACCAACGGTCGGCACCCACCAACAGCAGCAGGTTCCAACAGATCGCGGCCCACTGTCGAAAGCGGGGCGGGTCCGGTTGCGGGGGTGTCCGCGGCATGGATGCCGCGGCCAAGCCCCCAAGGACGGGTTTACGGCGTCCCCCGCAACCGGACCCACACCGCCATCCCACGGAAAGCCCAGCTGTTGCTGTTGAGGTTGCCGGCCAGCGACCGGCACTACTGCGGGGAGCGGGGTGCAACCCCGCACGCACACCCAACCTCCTCACTTCACTGAATCGAAAACCGGTTTCGGCACGGCACTTGCACCTGCTCCAGCAGACAACCCCATCCCTGTTTCTGGAACCGTTGCAGATGTCCCACTCCGTCACTTCGATCCTTTCGCAGATCCGCTCCTATCAGACCCAGATGGGGCAGCCGGCGCTCAACCCGCTGGGCGAAACGCCGCGCAGCAACGCCCTGCCGGGCACGGTGCTGGACGCGCCGCAGGCCCAGCCGGCCAGCTTCACCGAAACCCTGCGTGGTGCGATTGCCGGCGTCAACGATGCGCAGCAGAAGTCCGGCGCCCTCGCCAAGGCCTTTGAAATGGGCGACCCCAGCGCCGACCTGGCCAAGGTGATGGTCGCCTCGCAGCAGTCCCAGATCGCCTTCCGCGCCACCGTGGAAGTCCGCAACCGTCTCGTCCAGGCCTACCAGGACGTGATGAACATGCCGCTGTAAGGAACATTGACGCATGGCACTGACGCTCTCCAAGGACAGCCTGAACGCCGAGAAGGCCGGGCAATGGTTCGACCGCCTGCAGAGTCTGCAGATCACCCGTCGGCTGGGCCTGATGGCGATGATCGCGGTGGCGGTGGCGGCAGGCCTGTCCGTGTTCTTCTGGTCACAGAAGCCGGGCATGGTCCCGCTGTACACCGGCCTGGACCAGAAGGCGACCGCTGAGGCGACCGACCTGCTACGCGCCGCGCAGATTCCGTTCGCGCTCGATCCGGCCACCGGTGGCATCACCGTGCCGGAAAAGAACCTGCACGACGCCCGCCTGAAGCTGGCCGGCTCCGGCCTGACCGACAGTGGCAAGCTCGGCTTCGAGCTGATGGAACGCGACCCGGGCTTCGGCGTCAGCCAGTTCGTGGAAAGCGCGCGCTACCAGCACGCGCTGGAAACCGAGCTGTCGCGCACCATCAACACGCTGCGCCCGGTACGTGATTCACGCGTGCATCTGGCCATTCCCAAGCCCAGCGCCTTCACCCGCCAGCGTGACGTGGCCAGCGCCTCGGTCACCCTGGAACTGCGGGGCGGCCAGCAGCTGGAACGCAGCCAGGTGGACGCCATCGTGCACATGGTCGCGGCCAGCATTCCGGACCTGGCGCCGGAACGGGTGACCGTGGTCGACCAAAGCGGGCGCATGCTCAGCATCACCGACCCGAACAGCGAGGCGGCGGTCAACGCCGCGCAGTTCGAGCAGGTGCGGCGCCAGGAAACCTCTTTCAACCAGCGCATCCGCGAACTGCTGGAGCCGATGACCGGCCCCGGCCGCGTCAACCCGGAAGTGAGCGTCGACATGGACTTCTCGGTGACCGAGGAAGCCCGTGAGCTCTACAACGGTGAACCGCAGAAGCTGCGCAGCGAGCAGATGAGCGAGAACACCACCAGCACGCCGGGTCCGCAGGGCGTGCCGGGTGCAACCAGCAACAGTCCGCCGGGCCAGCAGGCCGCGCCGGCCACCGCGCAGACCCCGACCGAAAGCAGCAAGAACGCCACCCGCAACTACGAGCTGGACCGCACCCTGCAGCACACCCGCCAGCCGGCCGGCCGCATCAAGCGCGTGTCGGTGGCGGTGCTGGTGGACAACGTGCCGCGCGCCGGCGCCAACGGCAAGATGAGCCCGCAGCCGCTGTCGGCCGCCGAACTGACCCGCGTCGAGGCGCTGGTCAAGCAGGCCGTTGGCTTCAACGCCGAGCGTGGCGACACCGTGTCGGTGATGAATGCCCCGTTCGTGCGCGAGACCACGCCCGAACAAGGCCCGGCCTGGTGGGAGCTGCCGTGGGTGCACGATGCCGGCCGCATGCTGCTGGGGGCGGTGGTGGTGCTGGCGCTGCTGTTCGGCGTGCTGCGCCCGGCGCTGCGCGCGATCACCGGCCAGAGCAGGAAGGCAGACGAGCAGGCGCTGGAGCCGCATACGGCGGATGTGCAGCTGGTCGATGACGATGGCATTGCGCTGCCAGCGCTGGGCACCGACCGGGCAAGCCTGGGCGGACCGGATGCGCTCGCTCTGCCGGTGGATTCATATGAGGAACGACTGCGGATGGCGCGTGAAGCCGTGAAGACCGACTCCAAGCGCGTGGCCCAGGTGGTCAAAGGCTGGGTGGCCAATGACTGAGGCACAACTGACCGGTGTACAGCGCGCGGCCGTGCTGCTGCTTTCCCTGGGTGAGCTGGATGCGGCCGAAGTGCTGCGCCACATGGAACCCAAGGAAGTACAGAAGATCGGCATCGCCATGGCCACCATGACCGACATCACCCGCGAGCAGGTGGAGCGGGTGATGGACCAGTTCGGCCAGGAACTGGGCTCGAAGACCTCGCTGGGCGTGGGCTCGGATGACTACATCCGCAACATGCTGGTGCAGGCGCTGGGCAGCGAGAAGGCCGGCAACCTGATCGACCGCATCCTGCTCGGCCGCAACACCACCGGCCTGGACGCGCTGAAGTGGATGGACCCGCGTGCAGTGGCCGACCTGGTGCGCAACGAGCACCCGCAGATCATCGCCATCGTGATGGCGCACCTGGAAACCGACCAGGCCGCCGACGCGCTGAAGCTGCTGCCGGACCGTACCCGCGTGGATGTGCTGCTGCGCATCGCCACCCTCGACGGTATTCCGCCGAACGCGCTCAATGAACTCAACGAGATCATGGAGCGCCAGTTCGCCGGCAACCAGAACCTGAAGTCGTCGAACATCGGCGGCGTGCAGTGCGCGGCCAACATCCTGAACTTCATGGACAGCGGCCAGGACCAGGCAATCCTGGGCGAAATCGCGCGCATCGATGCGCCGTTGAGCAACCGCATCCAGGACCTGATGTTCGTGTTCGACGACCTGGTCGACCTGGACGATCGCGAGATGCAGCTGGTGCTGCGCGAGGTGAGCGGCGAGCGCCTGGGCCTGGCCCTGCGCGGCGCCGACATCAAGGTGCGCGACAAGATCACCCGCAACATGTCGCAGCGCGCGGCCGAGATCCTGCTGGAGGACATGGAAGCCCGCGGCCCGGTGCGCCTGTCCGACGTGGAAGGCGCGCAGCGCGAGATCCTGGCGATCGTCAAGCGCATGGCCGATGAAGGCACCGTCACCATCGGTGGCAGCGCGGAGGCCATGCTGTGAGCAACGTCGTGCGCTGGCTTGCCCCGGACCTGCTGGCCCAGCCCGAACCAGTGCTGGAGCAGGAGGATGCGTTCGAACTCACCGAGCCGGATCCGGAACACGAACCGGAGCCGCCGCTGCAGCTGCCGACCCTTGAAGAGATCCAGGCGATCCAGGACAGCGCCGAGAAGGAAGGGTTCGAACAGGGCCATGCCGACGGCTACGGCCAGGGCCAGGCCGAAGTACGTCGCCTCGCCGCACAGATCGAAGGGATCCTGGACAACTTCAGCCGGCCGCTGGTGCGGCTGGAGAACGAAGTGGTCGGCGCCCTCGGCGAACTGGCGGTGCGCATCGCCGGCGCACTGGTCGGCCGCGCCTACGAAGCCGAGCCGGCACTGCTGGCGCAGCTGGTCGGCGAAGCGATCGACGCCGTGGGGGGCAGCACCCGCGAGGTGGAAGTGCGGCTGCACCCGGATGACATCGCTGCCCTCGCCCCGCTGCTGAACCTTTCACCGGCGCAGCGCCTGGTACCGGATACCAGCCTCAGCCGTGGCGACCTGCGCGTGCACGCCGAAGCCGTGCGCATCGACGGCACCCTGGAAGCCCGCCTGCGCGGGGCCCTGGATGCGGTGATCCGCCAGACCGGAGCCACCGCATGAGCGTCGGACCGCAAACCACTCCGCCGCCGGCCGACTGGGCCGTAGCCCGCAACCTGCGCCTGGCGCGGCGCCTGGATGGCCTGCGCGTGGACACCGCGCATGGTCGCGGCCTGATCCGCGAGGGCGTGTTGCGCCGTGCGGTCGGGCTCACCCTGGAAGCGGTCGGCTGCGAAGCGCCGCTGGGTGCCAGCTGCAAGGTGGAAGTGGTCGACGGTGGCTGGGTCGATGCAGAAGTGGTCGGCTTTGCCGGCGAGCGCACCTACCTGATGCCCAGCGCCGAACTGCATGGCCTGCTGCCCAATGCCCGGGTGGTGCCATCGGCGCGCCGGGGCGGCGTGGAAGTGGGCGAAGGCCTGCTCGGCCGCGTCATCGACAGCGACGGCGTGCCGCTGGATGGCAAGGGCCCGATCCGCGCCGAAGGCCACGTCGGCATGGCCGGCGTGTCGATCAATCCGCTGGCGCGTGAACCGATCACCCAGCCGCTGGACGTGGGCGTGCGCGCGATCAACGCGCTGCTGCCGATCGGCCGCGGCCAGCGCGTCGGCCTGTTCGCCGGATCCGGCGTCGGCAAGTCGACGCTGCTGGGCATGATGACCCGCTACACCGCCGCCGACGTGATCGTGGTCGGCCTGATCGGTGAACGCGGCCGCGAAGTGCGCGATTTCGTCGAGACCACGCTGGGCGAGGAAGGCCTTCGCCGCGCCGTGGTGGTCGCCAGCCCTGCCGACCGGCCGCCGCTGGCGCGCCTGCATGGTGCCTACCGCGCCACCGCCATTGCCGAGTGGTTCCGCGACCAGGGCCTGAACGTGCTGCTGCTGATGGACTCGCTGACCCGCTTCGCCCAGGCGCAGCGCGAGATCGGCCTGTCGGTGGGCGAACCGCCGACCACCCGCGGCTATCCGCCGTCGGTGTTCGCCAAGCTGCCGGCACTGGTCGAACGCGCCGGCAATGGCGCCAAGGGCCGTGGCTCGATCACCGCGTTCTACACGGTGCTGACCGAAGGCGATGATCCGCAGGATCCGATCGCCGATGCCGCGCGCGCGATCCTCGACGGCCACATCCTGCTCTCGCGCCGCGTGGCCGACAGCGGCTTGTACCCGGCCATCGACGTCGAGTCGTCGGTCAGCCGCGTGGTCACGGAAATCGCCGACGAACCGTGGCGCCTGCGCATCCGCAAGTTGAAGCGACTGGTCTCGGCCTACTCGGCCAACCGGGACCTGATCGCGATCGGTGCTTACCAGCGCGGCAACGACGCGGCCACCGACGAAGCCCTGGAACGCTGGCCGGAAATCATGGAGTTCCTCGGCCAGGACGTTGCCAAGGCCGCAGATCTCCCGCACAGCCAGGCGGCGCTGCAGCGCCTGGTGGAACAAGAGAGTTAAGCCATGAACCAGTCCAAGCGCATCGATCCCCTGCTCAAGCGAGCCCAGGAACATGAGGACGCAGTCGCCCGCGACCTGGCCGAACGCCAGCGCGTGCTCGACACCCATCTTTCGCGACTGGACGAACTGCGCCGCTATGCCGAGGAGTACGCCAACGCACAGATGGCGGCGACCAGCCCGGCACAGTTGCTCAACCGCCGCGCCTTCCTCGATCGACTGGACAGCGCGGTCGAGCAGCAGCAGGCCACGGTCAATGGCAACCGAGAGAAAGTGGAGGCCGAGCGCGCGCGCCTGATCCTGGCCAGCCGTGACAAGGCGGTGCTGGAGCAGCTGGCCGCCAGCTACCGGGCGCAGGAAAAGGTGGTGACCGACCGCCGCGACCAGCGCGAGATGGACGACATTGGTGCACGGCGTGCACGCCTGGTGCAGGCCGAAGACCAGGACGGCGCCGAGCAGGGAGGCCGCTCGTGATGCCCGCCCCGCTCGCCAGCAGCGCCAACACGGCCACGCCCGCCACCAGCAACAGTGCCGCACGTGCCTCGCGCAGCGAAGGCGGAAAGGACTTCAGCCAGCTGCTGCAGGGCGGTGCGCCCTGCGCGCCCGCGTCTGCGGGAAACGCCACGACGCCGACGCCTTCCACGCCAAGCCCGCCATCGACTGCCGACAGCAATGGCCAGGCACCGGATGAACGCAATGCGGGCGCCGAAGCGGCAACTGCTGAAACGCCGTCGCTGCCACCCGTTGCCGTGACCCCAGCGGGACCCGGCACCGAGAAGGACAAGCCCGCCGCGACCGAGGACGCCCCGTGGCCACCGCCCGGCCTGGCCGGCCTGGTGCTGGCGATGCCGATGCCTGCCGATCCGGCCGCTGCTCTGCCGACCACCGCTGCACCGTCGCTGGCCAGCGACGGTAGCGCGCTGCTTGCTGCTGCCCCCGCCACGAACCCGACACTGCCTGCAGACGCGCCGGCGACGGCCACCACAACCCCAGTGGCGGCTGACGCCAAACCGGCGGCGACCAGTGCGGACGATGCCACGGCGCTGCCACTGCCGGAGATGATCCTGCCCGGCAAGCGCAGCGAGCACGGCGAAGGCAGTGACGTGGCCGCCGTTGGCGACCGCGCCAGCACACCCCTGCTGCACGCCCCGGCAGCAGCCGCCGTACAGGACCTCAAGGCGGCGCTCGCCGCCGGCAATGCGATCTTCAATGGCGAGCCGACGCCGAAACCCGTGCTGGGTGACGATGGCTTCGACCAGGCCATCGGCGCACGCCTGGGTTGGCTGGCCGACCAGAAGATCGGCCACGCCCACATCCGCCTGAGCCCGGACGACATGGGCCCGGTCGACGTGCGCCTGCAGTTGAACGGCGACAAGGTGCATGCCAGCTTCAGCAGCCCGCACGTGGACGTGCGGCAAGCGCTGGAAAGCAGCCTGCCGCGCCTGCGCGAGCTGCTGGGCGAACAGGGCTTCCAGCTGGCCCACGCCGATGTCGGCCACCAGTCACCGGGTGGTGACGGCAATGCGCCGGGCCAGCCCGGTGGCAGCGGCATCATCGGCGACGGAGAACCGACGCCGGGCGATGCCAGCGTGTCGTCGGCGCAGTTGATCCGCCAGCGCGGACTGCTGGACGCCTACGCCTGACAGCCGTGCCGACCAGGGTCGGCACCCACCAGCGCAGAGCGGTCGGCGCCCACCAGGGCAGCCGGGCAATAGAGCCGCACCCACCGGTATCGCGTTGGTGGGTGCGGAGCTTGCTCCGCTCGGCCCCACCCACACCCTGACGGAATTCCGTCGCGTCCCGCTGCCCGGCCTTCGGCACGCCCCTTGCATATCCCGGTGAAGCAACCCTCAGGAGCTTCACCCGTGGCCGCAGCCGCTGACAAAACCAAGAAGACCGCAGAGAAGGACAAGGCCGCCAAGCCGCGTAGTCCGATCCTGATCACCGCGCTGGTGGCCGTACTGGCCGCCGCTGCCGCCGGTGGCGGCGTGTGGTTCTTCACCCAGTCCAAGCACGAAGAGAAGACCGCGCAGGCGCCGAAGAAGAGCGCGACCCCAGCCCCGGCACAGTACTTCGCGCTGGACCCGGCCTTCGTGGTCAACCTCAATGGCCCGGTCGACGGCCCGCGTTACCTGCAGCTGGAGGTCCAGCTGATGACCCGCGACCCGGCCGCGCTGGAAGCGATCAAGACCCACGCCCCGGCCATCCGTGCGCGCCTGCTGATGCTGTTCTCGCAGGTCAGCCCGGACCAGATCGCCGATGTCGCCGGCAAGCAGAAGCTGCAGGCCGCCTCATTGGCCGAGGTGCAGAAGGTACTCAAGGCCGAGACCGGCAGCAACGGCGCCGACGATCTGCTGTTCACCAGCTTCGTGACCCAGTAAGGGCCCACCGATGAATGATCTGCTGTCCCAGGACGAGATCGATGCCCTGCTCCACGGCGTGGACAGTGGCGCGGTCGAGACCGATGCGGAACCCCCGTCTGGCGAAGCGCGCTCGTACGACTTCGCCAGCCAGGACCGCATCATCCGTGGTCGCATGCCGACCCTGGAAATGGTCCATGAGCGCTTCGCGCGCCTGTGGCGGATCGGCCTGTTCAACCTGATCCGCCGCTCGGCCGAACTGTCGGTGCGCGGCATCGAACTGATCAAGTTCAACGACTACATGCACTCGCTGTATGTACCGACCAACCTGAACCTGATCCGCTTCAAGCCGCTGCGCGGCACCGGCCTGATCGTGTTCGAGCCGACCCTGGTGTTCGCCATCGTCGACAATTTCTTCGGCGGCGACGGGCGCTACCCCACCCGCATCGAGGGCCGCGAGTTCACGGCTACTGAAATGCGGGTGATCCACCTGCTGTTGAAGCAGACCTTCGCCGATCTGCGCGAAGCGTGGGCACCGGTGATGGATGTCGACTTCGAGTACATCAACTCGGAGATCAACCCGCATTTCGCCAACATCGTGACCCCGCGCGAATATGTGGTGGTGTGCCGCCTGCACGTCGAGCTCGACGGGGGCGGCGGCGACATCCACGTCACCCTTCCCTACTCGATGCTGGAACCGATCCGCGAACTGCTCGACGCCGGCATCCAGAGCGACCGCAACGACCGCGACGAGAGCTGGGGCAAGACCCTGCGTGAGCAGCTCAACGTCGCCGAAGTCACCCTGTCCAGCGTGCTGGCCAGCAAGCGCATGACCCTGCGCGACCTGACCCAGCTGAAGGTCGGCGACATCCTGCCGATCGAGCTCAGCCCGCAGGTGCCGCTGTGCGTGGAGAACATCCCCGTGTTCACCGGCGAGTTCGGCATCGCCAACGGCATGAACGCCGTGAAGATCACCGCTACCCATCCGCCGGGCACCCGCCCGCGCGTACCCGTCATCCAGGAAGACCCGCAATGAACGATATCGACGCCCTCGAACCGACCCCGGCCCAGTTCAGCAGCCTGCAGGCCGATGAGGCAAATGGTCCGGACCTGAACCTGGACGTGATCCTCGATGTGCCGGTGACCCTGTCGCTGGAAGTCGGTCGTGCCCGCCTGCCGATCCGCAACCTGCTGCAGCTCAACCAGGGGTCGGTGGTGGAACTGGAACGCGGTGCAGGCGAATCGCTGGACGTGTTCGTCAACGGCACCCTGATCGCCCACGGCGAAGTGGTGGTGATCAACGACCGCTTCGGCGTGCGCCTGACCGATGTGGTCAGCCCCAGCGAGCGTATCCGGAGACTGCGTTGAGCCTGCTGGCCTCCACCCTGCTGGCGGTCGGCAAGGCCGCCGCCCCGGTTGGTCCGCAGATCGGCCAGCATGCGGCCGCCGCACCCAGCCTGTTCGGTGCGGTGCTGGCGCTGCTGGCGGTGCTGGCCCTGGTCATCGGCCTGGGCTGGCTGCTCAAGCGCATGCCTGGCAGTGGCTTCCGCCCGGCCGAAGGCATGAAGCTGGTAGCCAGCCTCAGTGTCGGCGCCAAGGAGCGCGTGGTGGTGGTGGAGGTCAATGGCCAGCAACTGCTGCTGGGCGTCACCGCCGGCGGCATCAACACCCTGCACGCCCTGCCCGAGCCGCTGCCGCCCCCTGCACCGGTGCGCGTGCCGGACTTCAAGAACCTGCCGAATTTCGCCCAGCTGCTGCAGCAGCGGCTGCGCAAGGATCCCTGACATGCGTGTCCCCCATACCCGTCTCGCCACCCTGACGCCGTGGCTGCTGTTGCTTGCCCTGTGCCTGTTGCCGGCGCTGGCGTTCGCCGCACCCGGCGCTCCGGCCACCCCTCTGCCGGACGTCAACGTCGGCAAGATCGGCGGCCAGCCGGTCAGCCTGCCGCTGCAGACCCTGCTGCTGATGACCGCGATCACCCTGATCCCGTCGATGCTGCTGGTGCTGACCTCGTTCACCCGCATCATCATCGTGCTGGGCCTGCTGCGCCAGGCGCTGGGTACCGGCCAGACGCCGTCCAACCAGGTGCTGCTGGGCCTGGCCCTGTTCCTCACCGCGATGGTGATGATGCCGACCTGGGACAAGGCGTGGAGCGCGGGCATGGCGCCCTACCTCAACGGCGACATCGACTTCCAGACCGCATGGACGCTGACCACGCAGCCACTGCGCGGCTTCATGCTGGCGCAGATCCGCGAGACCGACCTGATGACCTTTGCCGGCATCGCCGGGCATGGCACCTACGCCAGCCCCGACGCGATCCCGTTCCCGGTGCTGGTCGCTTCGTTCATCACCAGTGAACTGAAGACCGCCTTCGAGATCGGATTCCTGATCTTCATCCCGTTCGTGATCATCGACCTGGTCGTTGCCAGCGTGCTGATGTCGATGGGCATGATGATGCTGTCGCCGATGCTGGTATCGGCGCCCTTCAAGATCCTGCTGTTCGTGCTGGTCGATGGCTGGGTGCTGACCGTGGGTACGTTGGCGGCGAGCTTCAATCCGGCCTGATATCCCCCGTAACGCGCAGTCGAGCAGGGCTCGACTCTACATGAGCAGATGGAATCCGAATGTCTCCCGAACTTGCCTTGACTGAACTGCGTGGCGGCCTGATCACCGTGTTGTGGGTGGCCGGCCCGCTGCTGCTCACCGTACTGGTGGTGGGCGTGGTGGTTGGTGTCGTGCAGGCCGCGACCCAGCTCAATGAACCGACCATCGCCTTCGTCGCCAAAGCTGCAGCGCTGACCGCAGTGCTGTTCGCACTGGGCAGCCTGCTGATCGGCCACCTGGTTGAATTCACCACGCTGCTGTTCCAGCGAATTCCGCACCTGATCGGCTAGGACACCGCTTCGATGGACGCCGCCACCCAGATGGCTGCCGACGGCCTTCAGGCCTTCGGCATGATCGGCACCGTACTGTGGACCATGCTGCGCATCGGCGCTGTGGCCATGGCCATGCCCATGGTCGGGACCCGCGCCGTCCCGTCACGGGTGCGCGTGGTGCTGGCTGGCACCCTGGCCATCGCACTGGCCCCGCTGCTGCCCCCGGTGCCGGACTGGACCGGCTTCGACGCCGCCACGGTGCTGACCATCGCGCGCGAGCTGGCCATTGGCGTATCCATCGGCTTCCTGCTGCGGCTGGTGTTCGAAGCCGGTGCGATGGCGGGCGAACTGATCGCGCAGGGCACCGGCCTGGCCTTTGCGCAGATGAGCGACCCGCTGCGCGGTGGTACCTCCGGCGTGATCGGACAGTGGTTCTATCTGCTGTTCGGGCTGCTGTTCTTCACCGCCAACGGCCACCTGGCGCTGATCTCGCTGCTGGTGGACAGCTATCGCGCGCTGCCGATTGGCGCCCCGCTGCCGGATCCCCATGCGTTCTTCAGCATCGCTCCGACCTTCCTGCTGACCGTGCTGCGCGGTGCGCTGACCCTGGCCATCCCGCTGACCGTGGCGATGCTGGCGGTGAACCTGGCCTTCGGTGTCCTGGCGCGAGCCGCCCCTGCGCTGAACCCGATCCAGCTGGGCCTGCCGGTTTCGCTGCTGCTGGGCCTGTTCCTCCTGGCGCTGCTGGCCGGGGAAATGGGTCCGCCGGTACAGCGCCTGTTCGACGCCGCCTTCCAGGCCGCGGACGCGGTCACACGCTGACCCGGTCATCACGTTTTGCTGCTTGCCATGCCTTTGTTTCTGTAGAGCCGAGCCCATGCTCGCCTGTCATCGGCAGGAGCGGCAGCCGAGCATGGGCTCGGCTCTACACGGGCGCAACTTCACGTTTTACTGCTTGCCCTTCCCCCGGGTCCGCGCGTTAGAGTGAATGCGCGGCAACCGGGGGGATGCCGCACCTGGCCGGCGCCTGCGTCGGCCTGCCTCATGCATGCCCCACCGTGGTTTCCGTCGACAGGCAGGTCCGGGAGACTGACGAATGCTGGTAGGCACGTACAACCCATGGCTGGTGGCGATCTCACTGCTGGTCGCCGTGATGGCGTCGTACACGGCGCTGGCCATGGCAGGGCGCACGGTCACCGCCCCGGGCAGGGCAGCCGCCTGGTGGTGGCGCCTGGGGGGCGGATTCGCCATGGGCCTGGGTGTCTGGTCGATGCACTTCATCGGCATGCTGGCCTTCGATCTGCCCATTGCACTGGGCTACGACCTGCCCATCACCCTGCTCTCGCTGGCCCTGGCGATCGCCTCGTCGGTGTTCGCACTGTGGCTGGTCTCACTGCGTACCCTGCCCCATCCTCGATTGGCCGGTGGTGCCCTGCTGATGGGCACCGGCATTGCCGGCATGCACTACGTCGGCATGGCAGCGATGCGCATGCAGCCCGGGATCGACTACGACCCGGGCTGGCTGCTGCTCTCCCTGGTGGTGGCGGTGGCCGCTTCGTGGACCGCGCTGTACGTGGCGTTCCGCCTGCGCGCGCAGCGCACCCGCGTCGGTGACCGGTTGGCGGCCGCCGGCCTGCTCGGCCTGGCCATCGTCGGCATGCACTACACCGGCATGGCCGCCGCGCGTTTCCCGGAAGGCAGCATCTGCGGCGCCGCGGTCGGTGATGGCCTGCAGAGCGAGTGGCTGGCGATGCTGGTGGTGGTGTTGACGGTTGCGATCCTGGCGGTGGTGCTGGTGGTCTCGTGGCTGGACCAGCGTGTGGAGGCGCAGCTGCTGCGGCTTCGCAACTCGATGCTGAGCACCTCGCTGACCGATGCCCAGCAGGAATTGACCCAGGCCGCACTGCACGACCCGCTGACCCGCCTGCCGAACCGCCTGCTGCTGCAGCGGCGCATCGTGCAGGCGCTGGCCGAAGCCGAACAGGGCGGCAGCCGTTTCGCGGTGATGTTCATGGACCTGGACGGATTCAAGCAGGTCAATGATGCCTACGGCCATCAGGCCGGCGACGCACTGCTGGTGGCGGTGGCCGAGCGTACCCGGCAGCTGCTCCGGCCCAACGATATGCTGGCCCGTCTGGGCGGCGACGAATTCGTGCTGGTGGTGCGCATCGAGCACGACGAGGACCTGCCCACCCTCGCCCGGCGCATCCTGCAGGCGGTGGGCAGCGGCCCGTTGCTGCCGGACAACGAACTTCAAGTGACCGCCAGCATCGGCGTGGCGATCTGCCCCGACCACGCTGCCAGCGAGCGCCAGCTGATGGCCTTCGCCGACGCGGCGATGTACCAGGCCAAGGAATCCGGACGCAACGCCTTCGTGCTGTTCGCCGACTGGATGAACGACAGTGCCGAGCAGCAGTTCCGGCTGCTGACCGACCTGCGCCGTGCGATCGGCAGCGAGCAGCTGTTCCTGCACTATCAGCCGAAGATCCGCGTGGCCACCCAGAAGGTGGCCGGTGCCGAAGCGCTGATCCGCTGGAAACACCCGGAGCACGGACTGATCCCACCGGACCGCTTCATCCGCCTGGCCGAACGCAGCGGCGCGATCAACGAGATCGGTCGCTGGGCACTGGACCAGGCCTGCCAGCAGCTGCGGCGCTGGCGCGACGCCGGGCATGAAGGCTGGTCGATGTCGGTGAACCTGTCGCCGGTGCAGTTCAGTTCGCCACACCTGCTGCAGGATGTGCGTGAAGTGATCGAACGCTATGGCATTGCCCCGCGCCACCTGGTGCTGGAGATCACCGAAAGCACGGTCATGCGCGATACCGATACCAGCCTTCGCCTGCTGCAGGCGCTGTCGGCGCTGGGCGTGGGCATCTCCATCGATGATTTCGGAACCGGCTATTCCAGCCTGCTGTATCTGAAGCGGCTGCCCGCCACGGAGATCAAGATCGACCACGCGTTCGTGCGTGACCTGGAACACAGTGCGGAGGACGTGGTGATCGTCTCGGCGATCGTGGCGCTGGGCCATGCCCTGGACATGGACATCGTCGCCGAAGGCGTGGAAACCGCTGCGCAGCGCGCCTACCTGGAGCGCCTGGGCTGCGACTTCCTGCAGGGTTACCTGCTCGGCCGCCCGGTCGACGCGGCGCGCTTCATGCAGCTGCACGACCTGCCCCGGCCGCGGGTGGAACTGGCGCAGAGCCCACCGCCGCAACACCCGCCCGGCTGACACCGGGCCGCGCGCGCCCCATCACGCAACAGTTCCTGCGACACGTTCCTGTAGAGCCGAGCCGACGCTCGGCTGCGCTTCTCGCCTGGACCCAACCGCAGCCGAGCGTGGGCTCGGCCCTACAACACCGGCGGTCGGCAGCACCACGCCATGCGTGGAACAGTTCTTGCACGCACCTGGGCAACCCCTGCCGCAGTGCCCGTGATGTCCGAGAACGAATCCGCCGGCGAAAAGACCGAACAACCCACCGAAAAACGCCTGCGCGACGCCCGTGAACAGGGCAACCTGCCGCGCTCGCGCGAACTCGGCACCGCCGCCGTGTTCGGCGCCGGTGTGCTGGCAGTGATGGCCATGAGCGGCTCGATCGGCCGTGGCGCCACGGCCTGGATGAAGCAGGCGCTCAGCCCGGAACAGAGCCTGCGGCAGAACCCGAAGGAACTGTTCGGCCACTTCGGCGACCTGCTGTTGCAGTTCATGCTGGTGATCGCACCGCTGGTGCTGGTCTGCCTGCTGGCCAGCTTCGTCGCCCCGCTGGTGATGGGCGGCCTGCGCTGGTCGCAGAAGGCGTTGCTGCCTGACATCAACCGCATGAACCCGATGAGCGGGCTCAAGCGCCTGTATGGCCCCGAGGCGATTGCCGAGTTCACCAAGTCGCTGCTGCGCGTGGCCTTCGTCGGTGTGGCCGCCGGCCTGGTGGTCTGGACCGGCTTTGACACCCTGCGCGGGCTGATCCACCACCCGCTGGAGACCGCCATCACCGACGGCCTCGGCTTCACCCTGCGCCTGCTGCTGGCCACCGCCGGCGCCATGCTGGTGCTGGCCGCCATCGATGCCCCGTACCAGCGCTGGAACTGGATGCGCAAGCTGAAGATGACGCGTGAAGAGCTGCGCCGGGAAATGAAGGAAAGCGAAGGCAGCCCCGAGGTGAAGGGCCGCATCCGCCAGCTGCAGCAGCAGATGGCCAACCGCCGGATGATGGAAGCGGTGCCCACCGCCGACGTGGTGGTGGTCAACCCCACCCATTACGCGGTGGCCCTGAAGTACGAAGGCGGCGCCATGAACGCCCCCACCGTGGTCGCGCTGGGCGTGGACGAGACCGCCCTGCGCATCCGTGAAGTGGCCGACGGCAACAAGGTCGCGATCGTCTCCGCCCCGCCTTTGGCACGCGCCTTGTATCGGGAAGGCCAACTCGGAAAGGAAATTCCCGTGAGACTGTATTCGGCCGTCGCCCAGGTCCTGTCCTACGTCTACCAGCTGCGCGCCTGGCGCACTGGCCCGATGCCGGACGCCCCGCACATCCAGGTGGATGAATTCGGCAAGGGAGGCCGCCCGTGAGCGCCCAGCCCGCCACCGGATTCAACACCCGCCGCGCCCTGGAAATGATCCGCCAGGGCCTTGGCGCGCCGCTGATCGTGCTGGCCCTGCTGGCCATGGTCGTGGTGCCGCTGGCCGCGCCTGTCCTCGATGCGCTGTTCACCTTCAACATCGCCATCTCGCTGATGGTGCTGCTGGCGGTGGTCTACGTGAAGCGCCCGCTGGATTTCACCATCTTCCCGATCGTGCTGTTGATCACGACCATGCTGCGGCTGGCGCTGAACGTGGCCTCCACCCGCGTGATCCTGCTCAATGGCCAGAACGGGCACGATGCCGCAGGCAAGGTCATCGCCGCCTTCGGTGAATTCGTGATCGGCGGCAACTACGCGGTCGGCATCGTGGTGTTCGCGATCCTGACCATCATCAACTTCGTGGTCATCACCAAGGGCGCCGGCCGCGTCTCGGAAGTGACCGCGCGCTTCATCCTGGACGCGATGCCCGGCAAGCAGATGGCGATCGACGCCGACCTCAACGCCGGTTTGCTGACGCGTGAAGAAGCCAAGCTGCGCCGCGAGGAAGTCCGCGAGGAAGCCGACTTCTACGGTGCGATGGACGGTGCCAGCAAGTTCATCCGCGGCGACGCCATCGCCGGCATCCTGATCCTGTTCATCAACATGCTCGGCGGCCTGGCCGTGGGCGTGCTGCAGCATGGCATGCCGTTCGGCGAAGCCGCCGCCACCTATACCCTGCTGTCGATCGGTGACGGCCTGGTGGCACAGCTGCCGGCGCTGCTGGTCTCCAGCGCGGTGGCGATGCTGGTCACCCGCGCCTCGCGCTCGCAGGACATGGCCCAGGCCATGACCGGGCAGGTGTTCGGCCAGTACCGGGCGCTGGCGATCACCGCCGGCATCATCGGCCTGGTGGGCCTGGTGCCGGGCATGCCCAACGTCGCTTTCCTGACGCTGGCCTCGATCCTCGGCTTCATCGCCTGGAAGCTGTATCGCAAGACCAAGGCACCGGCTGCCGATGCGACAGGCAGTGGCACCGATGCCGCCGCGCTCACTGCGCTCGGCCGCCCGGCCGCCGCGGCCCCCACCGCCGAACTGAGCTGGGACGAACTGCGCCCGGTCGATCCGCTGGGCCTGGAGGTCGGCTATCGGCTGATTCCGCTGGTGGACAGCAACCAGGGCGGCGAACTGATGGCGCGCATCAAGGGCGTGCGTCGCAAGCTGACCCAGGATGTCGGCTTCCTGATCCCGTCGGTGCACATCCGCGACAACCTGGAATTGCCCGCCAACGGCTACCGCGTGCTGGTGCACGGCGTACCGGTGGCCACCGCCGAGATCCACCCCGACCGCGAGCTGGCCCTGGATCCAGGCAGCGCACTCGGCGCACTGGAGGGCATTGCCGGCAAGGATCCCGCGTTCGGCCTGGATGCCACCTGGATCCAGCCGCACCAGCGCGCCCAGGCCGAAACGCTGGGCTACACGGTGGTCGACCCGGCCACCGTGGTCGCCACCCATCTGTCGCACTTGATCCGCGAACACGCGCCGGAACTGCTCGGCCACGAAGAAGTGCAGCACCTGCTGGCCAACCTGGCCAAGAGCGCGCCCAAGCTCGTCGAAGATCTGACGCCCAAGGCGCTGCCGCTGTCGGCGGTGGTGCGCGTGCTGCAGAACCTGTTGGTGGAGCGCATTCCGATCCGCCAGCTGCGCAAGATCGCCGAAGCGCTGGTCGAACATGCGCCCGCCAGCCAGGACCCGGCCGTGCTGACCGCCGCGGTGCGCACCGCACTGGGCCGCTTCATCGTGCAGGAGATCGCCGGAATGTCGGCGGAGCTGCCGGTGTTCACCCTCAACCCGCAATTGGAACGTGTCTTGCAGGAGTCCACGCAGGGCAACGGCGCCGCGCTGGAACCCGGACTCGCTGAGCGACTGCACCAGAGCCTGGCCGAATGTGTCAGCAAGCAGGAAGCCCGCAACGAGCCCGCGGTCGTGCTGGTACCTGGCCCGGTGCGCGCCGCGCTGGCCCGCCTGGTCCGCCACAGCGTTCCGTCGCTGTCGGTCCTGGCCTACAGCGAGGTGCCGGAGGACAAGCGCCTGAAGCTGGTCGGAACGATCAGCTGACGCCCGCCCGCCGATGCGCCAGAAAACAGACACCACTTTCGAACCAACGCAACTGACAGACACCAAGGGGAACCCGCACCGTGCAGACCACCGACCACCCGAGTTCCCCGACCGCCACCCCGCCGTCTTCGCCCCGTGACCACAGCATGAAAATCAAACGATTCGTCGCCGCCGACATGCGCTCGGCCATGAACCTGGTGCGCAAGGAACATGGTCCTGACGCCGTGATCCTGTCCAACCGCCGGATCGAGGAAGGCATCGAGATCGTCGCCGCCGCCAACTACGACGAGAGCGCGGTGCAGCGTGCGCTGGAAGCCTCGCGCCGTGACGTCGCACCGCCGCCGGCACCCAAGCCGCGCACCGCCGCCGACGCGGTGATCGCCGCCGTCACCCGCCGCCGCAGCAGCACCCCGGCACCGGAACCGATTGCCGCGACCACCTCGGCGGTGGCCGCCCTCGCCCGTGCAGCAGTGGGCGCTACCGGCCGCACCCTGGACAGCGCCGACGAGATCGTGCCGACCCGCGGCAGCACCGGCTTCGCCGCCACGCTGGCACGCGCCGCCGTCAATGAGCCGGCGCTGCCGGACCAGATCTTCGCCCCGTTCGCCGAAGCCATCGTCGCACCGGCACCCGCCAGCGCCACGCCGGCCAACCGCGCCCGCTTCCAGATCGACCCGCCGCACGAGGCGCATCACGAAAGCGCGGCCCCGGCCGTGCAGCCGCCGCCGCTGCCGACCGCAGCCCTGGCCGAAACGCAGCCGGAGGTCGCCGCAAGCGAACCGGCGCTGGCCGATGCCACCGTCGAAACCGCGCCGACGCCGACGCTCGCCCCAGCCCCGGTCCTGACCGTGGTCGCCCAGGACGACGCCGAGATCCGCCAGCTGCGCCAGGAAGTGGCCGGCATGCGCCAGGTGATCGAGCGCGAAATGAACCGCTTCACCGACGAGCGCCTGCGCGGCTGCCCGGTGCGCGCCACCGCGCTGGACCTGATGGACGAGTACGGCTTCGATGCTGGCCTGGCCCGCGACGTCGCCATGCAGATTCCGCTGGAGACCGAGGCGCACCGAGGCCGCGGCCTGATGCTGGGGCTGATCTCGCGCAAGCTGCCGATCGCCCCGGTCGACCCGCTGGAGGAAGGCGGCGTGATCGCGCTGGTAGGCCCGACCGGCGCCGGCAAGACCACCACCATCGCCAAGCTGGCCTCGCGCTTCGCCGAGAAGCACGCGCCGCGTGACGTCGCCCTGGTCACCACCGACACCACCCGCATCGGCGCCCGCGAGCAGCTGTATGGCTATGGCAGGCAGCTCGGCATCGCCGTCCACGAGGCCAACAGCGGCACCGACCTGGACCAGCTGCTGGAACGCCTGAAGGACTACAAGCTGGTACTGATCGACACCGCCGGGCTGGGCCCGCGCGACCGCGCGCTGGCCGCCCAGCTGCAGTGGCTGCGCGCCGCCCGCCAGGTGCGCACCCTGCTGGTGCTGCCGGCCAACACCAGCTTCGGCGACATGGACGAGGTGGTCCGCCGCTTCGGTGCCGCCAACCTGCAGGGCCTGGTGCTGAGCAAGCTGGACGAAACCGGCCGCTTCGGCAACGCCCTGTCGGTGGCCGTGGACCATGCCCTGCCGATCACCTGGGTGACCGATGGCCAGGACGTTCCGGACGACCTGCACCGGGCCAGTGCGGCCAATCTCGTACTTCGCCTTGAAGATTTGCGCCGAGCGGCCGATATGCCCTGCAACCCGGAGTTGAACCATGCCGTCGCGTGAGTACGCCAAGCTGACCAAGACCTTCCCGCTGTCGGCCACCCGCAGCGAGCCGCTCGGCCCTGTGCGCACCATCGCCGTGACCGGCGGCAAGGGCGGCGTGGGCAAGACCAACGTATCGGCCAACCTGGCCGTGGCGCTGGCCGGCATGGGCAAGCGCACGCTGCTGCTGGACGCCGACCTCGGCCTGGCCAACATCGACGTGATCCTGGGCTTGAACCCCACCTTTACGCTGGCCGACCTGGTTGCCGGCCGCTGCTCGCTGGACGATGTCATCGTCGAAGGCCCGAACGGCGTGCTGGTGGTCCCGGCCGCGTCCGGCCGCCGGCACATGGCCGAGCTGGCCCCGGCCGAGCACGTCGGCCTGGTCAACGTGTTCTCCGAGCTGGAGCGCGAGCTGGACATCATGGTGGTGGACACCGCCGCGGGCATCACCGACGGCGTGCTGACCTTCTGCCAGGCCGCGCAGGACACCGTGGTCGTGGTCTGTGACGAGCCGGCTTCAATCACCGACGCCTACGCGCTGATCAAGGTGCTGTCGCGTGAACGGGGCGTGGACCGCATCCAGGTGGTGGCCAACATGGTGCGCGACCCCAATGAGGGCCGCGTGCTGTACGAGAAGCTGACCCGCGTCTGCGAGAAGTTCCTCGCCGATGTTTCGCTGAACTACCTGGGCTGCGTGCCGCAGGATGACTGGCTGCGCCTGTCGGTGCAGCGCCAGCAGCCGGTGGTGAAGGCCTACCCGTCCAGCCCGTCCGCACTGGCGATCACCGAGATCGCGCGCCGCACGGCCCGCTGGCAGGCGCCGACCGAACCACGCGGCGGCGTCGAGTTCTTCCTCGAACGCATCCTCAAGCAGCGCGGGGTGGCGGCATGAAAGGCGCGGCCCAGTACAGGGAAGTCCAGCGCTCGGCGGCCAACGACGTCATCGCCCAGCACTCGGACCTGGTGCGGCGCATCGCCCACCATCTGGCCGCGCGCCTGCCGGCCAGCGTCGAAGTCGACGACCTGATCCAGGCTGGCATGATGGGCCTGATCGAGGCTTCGCGCAGCTACGACGCCGACCAGGGCGCCTCGTTCGAGACCTATGCCTCGATCCGTATCCGTGGCTCGATGATCGACGAGATCCGCCGTGGCGACTGGGTGCCGCGCTCGGTGCACCGCCGTGCACGCGATGCTGCCGCCACCATCCGCCGCCTGGAACAGAGCAGCGGCCGCGCCGCCAGCGCCACCGAAGTGGCCGCCGCGATGGAGATGCCACTGCCCGAATACCTGCGCCTGATGGAAGACGCCGCGCGTGGCCAGGTGCTGAGCCTGGAGTCGCGCATTGAGGACCAGGGCGAGCTGGACACGGTCGCACAGGGTGGCCCGACCCCGCAGCAGGTGCTGGAGCGCAGCGAGTTCGGCCGCGAGCTGGGCAAGGCCATCGGCCATCTGCCCGAGCGCGAACAGCTGGTGCTCTCGCTCTACTACGAGCAGGAACTCAACCTGAAGGAGATCGGCGCGGTGCTCGGCGTGAGCGAGTCGCGGGTCTGCCAGATCCACGGCCAGGCCGTGCTGCGCCTGCGCGGCCGGCTGAAGGTATTCGAGGCCGTCGACGCCGGCCTCGAAGAATGAACATCCCCGAGGCAGCTGCCCCCGGCCGCCCGGAATGAACAACAAAGGAACTCTGCTTTGAACAAGAACATGCGCATCCTGATCGTCGACGACTTCTCGACCATGCGTCGCATCGTCAAGAACCTGCTGGGCGATCTGGGCTTCACCAACACCGCCGAAGCCGAGGACGGGCATGCCGCGCTGTCGCTGCTGCAGAGCCAGCCGTTCGATTTCGTGGTCACCGACTGGAACATGCCGGTAATGACCGGCATCGAGCTGCTCAAGGCGATCCGTGCCGACGCCAAGCTGAAGACCCTGCCGGTGCTGATGGTCACCGCCGAAGCCAAGCGCGAGCAGATCATCGAAGCGGCCCAGAACGGCGTGAACGGCTACATCATCAAGCCGTTCACCGCGCAGACGCTGGAAGAGAAGCTCGGCAAGATCTTCGAACGCCTGGCGGCCAGTGCCTGATGGATACCACGGTCGACAAGAATGCCCTCGCCCTGCGCCTGCAGGAAGCACTGGACGCACTGGAGTCCGGTGACGAAACCGCCTGGCGGCAACGCATCGACGGACTGGTCGCGCTGCGCACGCAGCCGATGATGAGCGGCCTCTCGCGGCTGGCCCGCGAGCTCGGGCAGGCCCTGGGTGAACTGCCGACCGTACCCAGCGAGGCCGGCGAACTGGACGATGCCTGCGCACGCCTGGACCACGTGGTGGCGATGACCGAACAGGCGACGCACCGCACCCTGGACCTGGCCGAGGAATGCCGCAGCCTGACCGAACAGTTGCGCGCCGAAGGCCTGCAGCCGGGCCAGGATGCACAGCTCGAGCGCATCCGCCACAACCTCACCGAGATCGCCCTGACCCAGAGCTACCAGGACCTGACGGGGCAGATCATCCGTCGCGTGGTCGGCATCGTCCGCCGTGTGCATGAGGGCTTCGGCGCGCTCGGCCTGCCGCCGGAACAGCATCGCACCGATCCGGAACTGGCCGGGCCGGCACTGAAGGGACTGGACCGCCACGCGGTCTCGCAGAACGACGCCGACGACCTGCTGTCGGACCTGGGGCTGTAAGCATGAGCGCGGTATCCGACGACATCACTGCCGATTTCATCATCGAGGCGCAGGAAATCCTGGATCGCCTGGGCGAACAGCTGGTGTCGCTGGAGCAGGCACCACAGGACACCGAGCAACTCAACGCGGTGTTCCGGGGCTACCACACGCTCAAGGGCGGCGCCGGCTTCCTCGGCGTCACCGCCATGGTCGAGTTGTGCCACGCCGCCGAAGAAGCGCTGGGCATCGCGCGCGCGGGCCAGGCCGTGCTGCAGGCCCATCACTTCGATGCCGCCCAGCAATCGCTGGACTACCTGCAAGCGATGCTGGATGCAGTTTCCTCCGGCACCGAGCCGGGCTATGCGCCGCCGGAGCTGATCGCCCAGTTCGACATGCATGGCGGTGCCGTGGCTGCACCCGCCGCCGCAGCAGCTCCCGCTGCGGGTGGCAGCGACCTGATCACCGACGACGAGTTCGAGGCCCTGCTCGACCAGCTGCACGGCGGCAACGCACCGACTGCGGTGGCGCCAGCAAAGAAGGCCGACGACGGCCTGATCAGCGAAGACGAGTTCGAAGCCCTGCTCGACCAGCTGCACGGTGGCGCCGCACCCGGCGCCAAGCCCATCGCTGCGGCAGCGCCCGCACCGATCGCGGCACCACGCCCACTGGCCGCACCGGCCGCACCGGCACCTGCAGCGGCGACCAAGCCGGCCGCCAAGCCGCTGGCCGAAGCCGAACACACCGTGCGCGTGGACACCAAGCGCCTGGACGCGATCGTCAATCTGATCGGCGAACTGGTGCTGTCACGCAACCGGCTCAAGACCCTGCGTGCGCGCCTGCGCGACGAGGAACTGGACCGCGCCGTGTCCACCCTGGACATCGCCACCGCGCGCCTGCAGTCGGCGGTGATGCGTACCCGCATGCAGCCGGTAGGCAAGGTCTTCTCGCGCTTCCCCAAGGTCGCCCGAGACGTTGCCCGCTCGCTGAAGAAGGAAGTGGACCTGGAGCTGATCGGCGCCGAGACCGAGCTCGACCGCAACCTGGTCGAAGCGCTGGCCGACCCGCTGGTGCACCTGGTCCGCAACGCCATCGACCATGGCGTGGAAATGCCCGACCTGCGCGAAGCACAGGGCAAGCCGCGGATGGGCCATGTACGCCTGTCGGCCCAGCAGGAAGGCGACTACGTCAGCATCGAAGTGCAGGACGATGGCGCCGGCATCGATCCGGAGAAGCTGCGCGCGAAGGCACGCGAGAAGGGCCTGATCGATCCGGAGGCCGCCGCCCGCCTGAGCAGCGAGGAGTGCCTGCACCTGGTGTTCCTGCCCGGCTTCTCGACCAAGCAGCAGGTCACGGATATCTCCGGCCGCGGCGTTGGCATGGACGTGGTGCAGTCGCGCATCCGCGAACTGAGTGGCCAGATCCAGATCCAGTCGGAGCTGGGCCGCGGCAGCCGCTTCCTGATCCGCGTGCCGCTCACCCTGGCGATCCTGCCGACCCTGCTGGTGCAGGCCGGCGAAGACGTCTATGCGCTGCCGCTGGCGCGCGTGATGGAAGTGCTGCACGCACCGCGCACCTCGCTGGGCTGGTTCGATGGCCGCGCCGTGCTCGACCGCCGTTCGCACACGCTGCCACTGGTGGATCTGCGCCAGTGGCTGGATGTGACGCCCGCCGCCTCGACCCTGCTGACGATCGTGGTGCTGCAGGCCGGCGAAGCGCGCTTCGGCCTGGTCGTGGACCAGGTCCGTGGGCGCGAGGAAGTGGTCATCAAGCCACTGCCGAAAGCCCTGCGCGGCCTGCGCGGTTACGCCGGTGCAACCCTGATCGGCGATGGTCGCATGGCGCTGATCCTGGATGTGGACGGCCTGCGCAGCCCGCACGACTGACCCGCTTGCTGAACCCGTAAAACCGTGAAGTCGCACCAGTAGCCCGTACCGGTGTCTCAAGTCCCATTCATACAAGCCGATACCGGATCCATGGATAGACTCAGCCTCATTGGACTCTTTCTCGCCCTGGCCTCGCTGGTCGGCGGCAGCATCCTCAAGGGCGCCGGCCTGGCGTCGCTGTGGTCGCCTGCGGCGTTCGTGATCGTCATCGTCGGCACCGTCGCCGCGATCCTGCTGCACACCTCGCCGGCGGTGTTCAAGCACGCGTTCAGCATCGTGCGCTGGGTCGTGCGTCCACCGCACAGCGACCGCCGCGAGCTGATCCAGCAGATCGTCGAGTGGAGCAACATCGCACGCCGCCAAGGCCTGCTGGGCCTGGAATCGCAGGTGGAAGCACAGCAGGACCCGTTCCTGCGCAAGGGCCTGCAGCTGCTGGTGGACGGCGTCGAGCCCGAATCCATGCGGCACATGCTGGAAATCGAACTGGGCAGCCAGGAGCACCAGGACCAGGCCGGCGCCAAGGTGTTCGAGGCGATGGGCATCTATGCACCGACGCTCGGCATCATCGGTGCCGTGCTGGGCCTGATCGCGGTGATGAAGAACCTGGCCGACCCGAGCAAGCTCGGCCACGGCATCGCCGCCGCGTTCACCGCCACCATCTACGGCATCGCTTCGGCCAACCTGCTGTTCCTGCCGATCGCCGCCAAGCTCAAGAGTGTGATCTCGCACAACACGCGCGACCGCGAGATGGTCATCGAAGGCCTGATCTCGATCGCCCAGGGCGAGAACCCGCGCAACATCGAAACCAACCTCTCCGGCTTCCTGCACTGACATGGCCCGCCGCAAGCACCACGAAGAGCACGCCAACCACGAAGCATGGGCGATCCCCTATGCCGACCTGATGACGCTGCTGCTCGCCTTCTTCGTGGTCATGTACGCGATCTCCTCGGTGAACGAGGGCAAGTACCGGATCATGGCCGACGCGCTGACCGATGCCTTCGGTGGCGCACCGCGCACCATCAACCCGGTGCAGGTGGGCAACAAGCAGGTGCAGGGCGGCGGCTGGGACAGCCCCTCGGTGATCAAGTCCGGCACCAAGATCGGTCCCTCCGCGCCGGCGCCCTCGCACGACCCGACCCTGCTGCCGTCGATGGCCTCGCAGATGCGCATGCCGGTGTCGGTGCACAACCAGGAGCAGATCGCCCGTGCCGAGCGCCAGCTCAACACGATTGCCGATCGCCTCACCGCCGCACTGGCGCCGCTGATCGACCGCGGCATGATCAGCGTGCGCCGCACCGAACTGTGGATCGAAGTCGAGATCAACAGCGACATCCTGTTCCCCACCGGCTCGGCCGCGCTGGACGTGCATGCGCGGCAGACCCTGGCCAGCCTGGCCGAGGTGCTGCGCGACGTGCCCAACAGCGTGCGCGTGGAAGGCCACACCGACAACGTGCCGATCGCCACCGCCACTTTCCCGTCGAACTGGGAACTGTCGGCCGGGCGCGCAGCCAGCGTAGTGCACCTGTTCGCCGACCAGGGCGTGCAGCCGTCGCGGCTGGCGATGGTCGGCTATGGCCAGTTCCGCCCGCGCGAAGAGAACGACAGCGCGCAGGGCCGCAACCGCAACCGCCGGGTGATGGTCATCATCCTGGCCGACACGTCGCACTCGGTGGATCCGCTCGGCCAACGCCTGAACGCAGCCACCGGCGCCACCGACAGCACCGTCACCGAACAGGCCGACGCAACTCCGGCCAGCGCCCCCACCTCCCCCATCGCACCGGTGAAGTTGCCGCCGGTGCCGGCTGGCAGCCGCGTCGGCGCCGCCGTTCCCCCGGCAATGAAGGAGTAATCCGATGCGCATCTGGGCAGTCGCCAACCAGAAGGGCGGAGTCGGCAAGACCACCACCACCCTCGCCCTCGGCCGCGGCCTGGCCGCGCTCGGCCATCGCGTGCTGCTGATCGACCTCGATCCGCATGCCTCGCTCAGCCGCGCCTTCGGCGTGCCGGTGGACCCGCCGCCGGCCGGCGTGCTGGAATTGTTCGGCACACCGCCAGCGGACCTGTCCAGCCTGTGCCATGCAAGCAACATCCATGGCCTGGACTACGTCTGCGCACAGTCGGCGCTGGCCACGCTGGAACGCCGCAGCGCCAACCAGCCCGGCCTCGGCCTGGCCCTGCAGAACGCGCTGGCGCGCCACCAGGGCCAGCACGACTACATCCTGCTGGACTGCGCACCCACCCTCGGCCTGCTGATGATCAACGCACTGGCTGCCGCCGATCGCCTGATCATCCCGACCCAGGCCGAGCCCCTGGCCCTGCACGGCCTGGATGGCATGGTCCGCACCGGCGAGATGGTCGAGCGTTCGCGCCGCCGCCCGCTGCCGATCTCGATCCTGCCGACCCTGTTCGACCGACGCACCCGCGCCGGCAACGAGTCGCTGCGCACCATGCAGGACCGCCATGGCAGCCGCGTGTGGGAAGACGCCATTCCGATCGATACCCGCATCAGCAACGCCGCCGGGCTGACCCTGCCGAGCGCCGGCGAGGACTACCCGGGCCGTGGCCTGGCCGCCTACCGGCGCGCCTTGAACTGGATCCTCGGCGAGGATGCCCGCGCCCTGGAGCAGGCCGCATGAACAGCACCGGCATCCTCGACGATTACCTGGACGAACTGCTGGGCGAAGCGATGGTCGCGCCGCCGCCTGCCGTGCTGCCGCCCGCAGGCACCGGGCAGGGCCCGGCGATCGAAGCAGTCGCCGAACGCGAACCCACCTGGGATGACCTGCCCGCCGAGGTGATCTACGAAACAGAATCCGTCGCCGCCGCGCAAAGCCGGGACGACGCAGCACTGGAAGCGGCCTTCGAGAGCGCTGCCGCTTCCGGTAGCGCTGGGCAGGGTCCGGCGGGAGAAGCGGTTTCCGAACGCGAGCCGACCTGGGATGACCTGCCTGAGGAGGTCATCCACGAAACCGCGCCGGCACCCGCCATCGTTGCAAACGCCGGTCCGGAACCTACCTGGGACGACCTGCCGGACGAGGTGATCTACGAGACCGATCCGGCCGACAGCCATCGCCTCGCCCACACCGACAGCCCCGGCCTGCAGGCCGCCTTCGAAGCGGCCGCCGGTGGCGAAGACGTAGCCACGCCACCGCCCGCCGTGGTCGCAGCTCCGGTGGCCCCGACGGTTGCACCTGCAGCCCCGGCCGCGCGCACCGCCACTGCGCCGCCGCGCGCCGCCGTCGATGCCCCGGCAGGCAACCGTCCCGGCACCTGGCAGGAGCTGCAAGCGCAGGCCCACCAACCGGCTCGCAGCCCGCATCCGCAGAACCGACGCGCCGGCGAACGCACTTCGCGCTGGCTGCGCCTTCGCTGCGGCACCCAGGCCTATGCGCTGGAACTGCTGAAGGTGCAGGAAGTGGTGCTGCCGGTGCCGCTGCTGCCACTGCGTGGCACTGCAGCGGCCATGCTCGGCATCATGAACCTGCGCGGCCAGGTGGTACCGGTGATGGATCTGGGCCTGCACCTTGGCGCCGCGGCCGCCGAAGACGACGCACAGACCCGCATCGTGGTCCTGGAGGAGGACGGCGAGACCATCGGCCTGCGCGTGTCAGCGGTCGAAGATGTCGCCAACCTCACCGATTCGCAGATCGAACCGCCCGATACAGCGCGCATCTGCCAGATCTCAAACGACCTGTTCCGCGGCGTGGCCCGGGTCAGCCAGCGGCCGATGATCCTGCTCGACGCCACCCGGCTGTTGAGCTGAGCCGCCAAGAAAAAGGGGACGGAGGGAATTAAGTCGCAAGTGGCTCGGCGCTTTGCGCCGATGGATCAACACCTTACGTCCCCACTGCGCGGTCGCCGTTGCCGAGGGAGCTGCAGTAGAGCCAGGTCGATTGCGACTTAATTCCCTCCGTCCCCTTTTAAGCAGCGACCGCATCGACGTACCGCGTCGATTCTTCTAAAGAACCCCACCGGGGTGCCGTTATGGATCACGGAACCGTTTGTCCGGAGCAACGATGAGCACTGTCGAACTGGGTGGGGATCTCGGCATCGAGAGCACTACCGAGCTCAAGAACCGCCTCGCCCCACTCGTGGACCAGGCTGGCGAGCTGACCCTGGATGCCAGCCAGGTCGCCCGCATCCACACGGCCGCCTTGCAGGTGCTGTGTGCGTTCGTGCAGGCCCGCCGCGAGGCAGGCCTGGGCACCGGCTTCCACGGTTGCACTGCAACCTTCAGTGACGCCGCGCGCCTGCTGGGCGTCACCCAGGCCCTGGGCCTGGACGCAACCCATGACAACCTGAAATCTGTGGAGAACGCTGCATGAGCGCACGTATCTTGGTGGTGGACGATTCGGCGTCGATGCGCCAGATGGTGTCCTTCGCCCTCACCTCGGCCGGTTTTGCCGTCGAAGAAGCTGAAGACGGCGCGGTCGCGCTCGGTCGTGCCAAGGGCCAGCGCTTCAATGCGGTGGTGACCGACGTCAACATGCCGAACATGGACGGCATCGCGCTGATCCGCGAACTGCGCCAGCTGCCGGACTACAAGTTCACCCCGCTGCTGATGCTGACCACCGAATCGGCCGCCGACAAGAAGTCCGAAGGCAAGGCCGCCGGTGCCACCGGCTGGCTGGTCAAGCCGTTCAATCCCGAACAGCTGGTCGCCACCGTGCAGAAAGTGCTGGGCTGATCGCCCGGCGCCGCTCCCCCTCTTCGCTTCCGGATCACCACTGCCATGAGCATGGACCTGCAACGCTTCCACGCCACCTTCTTCGAGGAGAGCCGCGAAGGCCTCGATGCGATGGAGGCTGGCCTGCTGGCCCTGGAATCGGGGCAGCAGGACGCGGAGATCATCAATTCGGTATTCCGCGCCGCCCACTCGATCAAGGGCGGCGCCGGCACCTTCGGCTTCGACGCGATCGCCGGCCTGACCCACGTGCTGGAAACGCTGCTCGATGAGCTGCGCGCCGGCAAGCGGGCCCTGGAAGGCCACGCCGTCGACGCCATGCTGTCCTCGGTGGACGTGCTGCGCGCCCTGCTGCGCGAAGCCGAACACGGCCAGGCTGCCGATCCGGCTGCAGTCGCTGCGGTGAAGGCGCGCCTGGAAGCGGTTCTTTCCGGCCAGGCCGCAGCGAGCGCCCCGTCGGCCGCCGCAGCCAAGGTGGACGATACGCCGGAAGCCTGGCAGATCGGTTTCACTCCAGCGCCGTCGCTGTTCATGAGCGGCAACGACCCGCTGCGCATCATCCGCGAACTGGAACACCTCGGTTCGCTGCAGGTCGCCGCGCGCATGGAGCGCCTGCCGGGCTTCGCCCAGCTTGATCCGCTCGAAGCGCATCTTGCATGGGACCTGGGCCTGGTTGGCAAGGTGCCGCGCAGCAAGATCGAAGACACCTTCGCCTGGGTGCTGGACGATTGCGAGCTGGACATCCGTCCCGCCGCGCCGCCGAGCCTGGCCACCGAGGCGCCGGCCGCAGCGGCTCCCGCTCCGGTCGCAGCGGCCCCGTCTGCACCTGCCACGCCTGCTGCCAACGGTGGTGCCAGCCAGGAAGCGGAAACCTCGATCCGCGTCAGCGTGGACAAGGTCGATGCGCTGATCAACCTGGTTGGCGAACTGGTCATCACCCAGGCCATGCTCAAGCAGGTCTCGCACGCACTGGACCCGGTCCACGCCGAGAGCCTGTTCGCTGGCCTGGACCAGCTTGAACGCAACACCCGCGACCTGCAGGAAGCGGTGATCGGCGTGCGCATGCTGCCCGTCGATGCGGTGTTCCGCCGCTTCCCGCGCCTGGTTCGAGACCTGTCCAGCCGCCTGGGCAAGCAGGTGCGCCTGCGCACCGTCGGCGAAGGCACCGAACTGGACAAGGGCCTGATCGAAAAGATCGCCGATCCGCTGGTGCACCTGGTGCGCAACTCGATCGACCACGGCCTGGAAATGCCCGACGTCCGCCGCGGTGCGGGCAAGGACGAGACCGGCACGATCACGCTGGCAGCTTCGCATCAGGGCGGCCATATCGTCATCGAAGTCAGCGACGACGGTCGCGGCCTGGACCGCGCCAAGATCCTGGCCAAGGCTCACGAACGCGGCCTGGCCGTGCCGGACAACCCGACCGATTCGCAGGTCTGGGACCTGATCTTCCAACCTGGCTTCTCCACGGCCGATGCGGTCACCGACCTGTCCGGGCGTGGCGTCGGCATGGACGTGGTCCGCCGCAACATCCAGGCACTGGGCGGCGAGGTGCAGATCGAAAGCAGCCTTGGTACCGGCACCCGCACGCTGATCCGCCTGCCGCTGACCCTGGCCATCCTCGATGGCATGACGGTGGCCGTGGCCGGCGAAACCCTGATCCTGCCGCTTGCCTACGTGCTTGAGGCGTTGCAGCCGCAGCCCGAGGATATCCGCAGCATGGCCGGCGAAGGCCGCGTGCTGCGCGTGCGCGGCGAGTACCTGCCGATCCTGTCGTTGAGCGAGTACTACGGCTACGGCAACCGCGCACCGGGCAGCGAATCGCTGGTGGTGGTGGTGGAAGGCGATGGCCAGAAAATCGCGCTGGAAGTGGACGAACTGGTCGGCCAGCAGCAGGTGGTGGTGAAGAACATCGAGAACAACTACCGCCGTATCGGCGGGGTGTCCGGTGCCACCATCCTTGGCGACGGCCGCGTCGCGTTGATCGTCGACATCGGCGGACTGGTGCGCTCGCTGCGGATGCCCCAGGCCGCCTGATCCACGCCGCATGCGGGTCATGGACCGCCGCCCTTCGGGGCGGCGGTTTTTGTTTGTGTGCTCCATTCCAGCCGCGGTCAGATCCCTTTTCAGGGAAAAGGGATCTGACCCCATCCCTTCTGTGAACTCCGTCGAGGCGATGGTTTCGCGCGCAACCACGTCATCCGAGCGCAAGCCCCGCCAGACCAGCACTTTCGCGTTGTCATCCCTACGCAACCGAATGTGATCTGCGTCCATAAAGTCCGCGCGGACGGCGCCGTTATTTCGCTTTGACGGTCGTCACCGAACCCCACCGGGCACCCCCGTTCGCTCTGCAACCACCCCCAAACCGGCGCACAGACGCCGGCACTCTGCCCACCTGGAGCACCCTGCATGAAGTGGTTCCAAGATCTGCCCATCGCCCGCAAGCTGGCCGTGGGGTTCACCCTCACCACCCTGATGACCCTGATCCTCGGCGCCTTCGCACTGCTGCGCCTGAGCGAGGCCAACGCGCAGTTGCGCGAGATGGCTGGCAACGATATCCCCTCGGTCCAGCATCTGGGCGAGGCACGCTCGCAGCTGGGCGAGTTCCGCACCTACGAACTGGCCCAGCTGAGCATGCTCGACCAGCCGGACAAGGTCGCCGACTACAACAAGCGCATGGACGACACCGCCAAGGCCGTGCATGACGAGTTGGCGGCGTACGCGGCGCTGCCGGCGCTGGACAAGGAGCGTGAACTGTATCGCGCGGCCAGCGCGCAGCTGGACCGCTACTTCTCCGCAAACAAGGCGATGCGCGACGCCGTGGCCGCCGGTGATGGCGCACAGGCCCAGCAGATCTCCGACGAGCAGTCGCGCCCGGCGCGTCGCGACCTCTTCGCTGCAATGAAGGCACTGGGAACCCACATCGCCGGCCAGATGGACGGCAAGATTGCCGACGCCAACGCCACCCACCGCACCAGCATGATTGCCATCATCGGCTGCATCGTGCTGCTGTCGCTGGTCGCTGCCGCGCTGGCCATCGTCATCTCGCGGGCAGTGACCGGCCCACTCGGCAAGGCCGTGCATGCCATCCAGGCCGTTGCCCGCGGTGATCTCAGCGTCAGCACCCAGGCCACCAGCAAGGATGAAGCCGGCAGGATGCTGGCTGCCACCGCCGAGATGACGGCGATGCTGCGACGCTTCAGCGAGCAGACACAGCTGATGGCACAGATGCACGCTGGCCCGGACATCAGCCATCGCATCCCGGAAGATTTCCCGGGTGTCTACGGCCAGCTGGCCAACGGCATCAACACGGTGATCTTCGAACACCTCGATGCGATCGTCGATGCCATTGAAGTACTCAACCAGTACGCCATCGGCAACCTGAGCCCGGATGCACGCCGCCTGCCCGGCAGCCGCGCGATCCTGCACGAATCCATGGACGCGGCCAAGGCCAGCCTGCTGGCCATCAATTCGCAGATCCAGCACCTGGCTGCGGCGGCCGCCGCCGGTGACTTCAGCCAGCGCGGCGACGCACAGCGGTTCCAGCACGACTTCAAGGTGATGATCGAGCACCTCAACACCATGATGCAGGTGGCTGACGGCAACCTCGGCCAGCTCTCGCAGCTGCTGCAGTCGATCGCCACCGGCGACCTGACCGCACGCATGGAAGGCCAGTTCAATGGCGTGTTCGCCCGCATGCGGGATGATGCCAACACCACGGTCGCGCAGCTGACCCAGATCGTCGGCCAGATCCAGGCCAGCGCTTCCAGCATCACCCTGGCCGCCGGCGAGATCGCCTCGGGCAACAGCGACCTGTCGCGCCGTACCGAGCAGCAGGCCGCCAACCTGGAGGAAACCGCGGCCTCGATGGAGGAACTGACCTCCACCGTGCGCCAGAACGCCGAG